>JAXMHO010000013.1:0-62565 GCA_046346715.1 Verrucomicrobiota bacterium | reverse complement strand
GGCCATCGTCTCCAAAAACGATCCCCAGGACGGCCGCATACAGGAACTGCTCCAGAATTACATCCTCCAGAACCTTTCCCCCGATCCCAAGACCGGCCGCCGCCGCCGCTGCATGATGCTCCTGTTCAAGGGCGACGATGCCGTGCGCAAGGTCCGTTCGGTCGTCGGCAACATCGCCATCGACCGTCGCGGCGGTGAAACCATCCGCGACACCTACGGCGACCTCATCATGAGCGAGGACAACCAGGTGCGCTACTTCGAGCCCGCCGTGCTCGCGCCGCCCACCGCCGACGAGGCCGAAGCCAAGCTCAAGCTCTGGACCAAATACTCGGACACCGACGGCGGCGTCGTGGACAACGTCATCCCCTATCTGCCGGGTGAAAAGCCGCAGCGCACCTTGGTGCTCATCAAGCCCGAGAACTTCCGCTTCCCCTCCGGCCGTCCCGGCAACGTCATTGATTTCTTCTCCCGCACCGGCCTTTACATCGTCGGCATCAAGCTCCACCGCATGAGCGTCGCCCAGGCCATGGAATTCTACGGCCCCGTCCGCGAAGTCCTCCGCACCAAGCTCAAGGACATGGTCGCCAGCAAGGCCAAGACCGCCCTCGAAAAGGAATTCGGCTTCAAGCTCGCCGGCGAAAAAGAAAAGGAACTCGGCGACATCCTCGGCCCGGTCTTCGGCGACAACCAGTTTGAAACCATCGTCAAGTTCATGTCCGGCGGCGCGCCCTCGGAAATGCCGCAGGCCGACTGGTCCAAGCCCGGCAGCGAACGCTGCATCGCCCTCGTCTATGAAGGCGTCGAGGCCGTCCGCAAGATCCGCGACGTCCTCGGACCGACGGATCCCTCCAAGGCGCCGCCCGGTTCCATCCGCCGCGAGTTCGGCCAGACGATCATGATCAACGCCGCCCACGCCAGCGACTCCGAAGAGAGCGCCACCCGCGAGTTCGGCATTGTCAAACCCGGCGAGAACCATTTCCGCCAGGTCGTCGAGGATTTCTACGGCAAAGTCTAAACAGCGTTTGTCTTTTCAAAACCGCCCGGACGCAATCCGTCCCGGCGGTTTTTTTGTTTCGGGGATAAAAGTGGTTAAGGGATTGGGTTGGCTGAACTGGCGGCGGGAAGCCGCCGTCACTGGCAGCCAGGATGGCTGCCGCTACTGGTGTTTGGCGATCCTTTCGCATGCCCATGACGGCGGCGTCCGTAGCGGCGGGCATCCTGCCTGCCAGTGAGCCGAGGCTTCCAGCCCGGCGAAACCGGTTAGATCAATCCGGCGTGAAGCTCCGTTTCAAAATGATTCCTCTCACGAAGTATTGCCGCTGACATTTGCCCCAAAGGGGCAATGGCCTTCAGCCCGGGGTTGGAGCGCAGCGACTACCCCGGGTGCATGGCCCAATCCGTTTCAACCGCAACGCGGTTGTGGCCGGGATTGGGCGCAACCACGTTGTGGTTGTAAGGAACGAAACGCCGAAGACCCAAGGTAGGCTCGCCGTCTCGCCAACCTTGGGCTGGAGGACGGAATCCCCTTGGGATTCGGGCCGGCTGACAACAGGGGCGGATGCGCTGCTTAGTTCTTTAGGACACGCCGCTAGGGTTGCCGCGTGGATGAAAGCGGTGTCGCGCTGCGCTTGCCACCGCAGGCCAAAGAATTTTCCAGATCAACAGCCGTTAAGAGCGACCTGACCCCAGGTAGCGGCGGGCATCCTCCCTGTCGTAGAGGCCGGCTTCCAGCCGCCGGAGAAGGGGTGCAGCAATCCCGCGACTTAGAAAAAGCCCGAGACCCTTGCCATGACCAATGCCCGTTCCGCCGGGCAGGATGCCCAGCTCTACGTCAGCCAAGATGGCCGACGCTACCACCAAGCGCCGACGTTTGGTGGTGGCGACGAGGTAAAAAAATGCCGAAGCGGTGAACGGTTTGGTGGCGGACTGTGTAGTTGCAGCCTATCTCAAGTTAGGTGGCAACTTCGTCGCAACTCACTGTCTCTCGTCGCCCGAATCCTTGCCGAGAATTTTCTCAAGCTCAGGAACATCATCCATGCTATCAAGTGGGCGTCCTGCCGCGCGATTGATGAGTAGGCGTAAAACGCGAAGGCGCTCGATAACTTCCGGCGCGATCACTTTCGAGTCGGCCAAATCTTGATATAAATCCGATGCTCTTGACGACGCTTCTGCCAAGGCTTTCGAGCGTCCCAAACTGATGAACTCGTATTTGTAATCTGCTGGCATAACCAATAAATGAGCGCTGCTGCCTAACAGTGAGTAGCCACCGTCCTTTGCAGCCTATCTAGTTTCATGGCGCGACTCTATTCTCGCTGGAATCCCTTGTCGAAAACAATCGTGGCCCGGCAAACCGTAGGCAGACTCGGCTGACCAAGGCGACGTCAATCCGCGTTCCGCTGGGCTTGATGGGATCATTGATCCAACGGCTGTTCGCGTGGTTCGCGTCTTTCGCGGTTGAAATGGGAACTCGTTTAACTCGTCCGTCCAAATCCGTGTTCCTCCGTGTCCGTCCGTGGTTGCATCCGACATTTCCCTTGTCGCTTCCCGGCGGATTGTTAACGTCCCGCCATCGCATTTCCCCCAACCATGAACCACGGAAAAGTCTCCAAAGAAATCGCCGCTGGCCTGGTGGCGCTCAAGAAACGCATCGCCGCCGAAAAAATCCCGTCGTCCAAGATCGACGAGACGCTCAACATCGCCACCTGGAACATCCGCGAGTTCGGCAAGAGCCGCCGCACCGAGGCCGCCGTGCATTACATCGCGGAAATCCTCGGCCAGTTCGATCTCATCAGCGTCATCGAACTGCGCGACGACCTCACCGACCTCGGCCGGGTGCTGCAAATTCTCGGGCCGTATTGGCGCGCGGTTTACTCGGACGCCATTCCGGACGATGCCGGGAATCGCGAGCGGCTGGCGTTCATCTACGACAAGCGCGCGATTGTGTTTAACGGTCTCGCCGCGGAGGCCAGTGCGCCGCGTGCGAAGAAGGGGCAGGAATATCTTTCCGAGAAATCCTTCTGGCGGAGTCCTTACCTGGCGTCGTTCAAGGCCGGCAGCTTTGATTTCGTCGTGCTGACCACGCACATCCGCTGGGGCGACAGCACCGAGGCGCGCCGGCAGGAGATTGAAATGCTCGCGGACTGGATCGAGGCCAAGCGGCTGGAGAAGAACTGCGAGGACAAGGACCTGATCGTGATGGGCGACTTCAACATTGCCTCCCGCGACGATGCGCTGTTCAAGGCGATCACGAAGCACGGCCTGCAGATTCCGAAGGTGCTGCTCGGCGCGCACGGGACGAACCTGGAGAAGGACAAGCGTTACGACCAGATTCTGCACTATCCGAACTACCCGGAGAACTTCTGCAACAAGGGCGGCGAAGTGGACTTCTACATTGACGAGGCGCACATCGGGGAATTGTTTCCCAGCATGACGAAGGAGAAGTTCACCTTCCAGCTTTCCGACCATTTCCCGCTCTGGATCCAGATCAACACGGACATCGAAGGGCAGAAGCTGGACGAGATCATCCAGGGTTGAGCGGGGAAGCTCCCCATTCCTGGTAGGGCAAAGCTGCCGCTTTGCCCAAATGAGGCGGCGCAGCAACGCCGACCTGCCGGCGAATGAATTTCACGGCTGCCACTGGAGCTTGAAGAACTGTTTCGGCGCGGAGTTGCTTACGTTGATGGTCTGGATGCCGCCGTTGCCGGTGATGTCCTGCTGCCACAACTGCCAGACCGGCGGCAGATTGGTCGCGGCGTAAAGCTGATAGCGTTTGCCCAGGACGCTCGCGAAGCTGAGCGCGACCGAGTTTCCGCCCGCCACCCCGCCGGAGAATCGCAGGCCGCTCGCCGCGTTTGTCGGAGTAGTGCCCAGCTGCCATTCCTGCAAGGTTGAAAAGCCGTCGCCGTCGGCGTCCGCCGTGGTTGCTCCGCTCGTGTTGGTGGTGCTGCCGAAGTATTGCCGCTCCCAGGAATCCGGCAGACCGTCGCCATCGGCATCTGTGATGGTCGTGGCACGAACGATGAACAACTGGCTGTAGATGGTGCTGAAAGCAACGCCGCTGTCGCCGCAACGGATCATTTTGCCTACCGGTCCGGTGACGCCGGACACAGTCGTGATAGCGGCAATGTTCGGCGGCGTGGCGACATCGAGTTCCCAGGTGCCCGGCGTCAGTTCGCGCACATAAAAGCCGCGGCTGGTGTCCGGCTCGGTGCAGACGATGCCGATGATCGGATACGAACCCGCCAGGCTGAACGACGTGGCGTCATAAACCGTGGCGCTGACCGTCCCATAAACGAGCCCGCCGCCATGGCGGAAATCCGGGCCGAACACCGGGAAATAGGTGTTCATGCTTTCAATGCTCACGCCGCCGGCATCGACAATGAGCCGCGAGAAGCCCGCGTTGGTCGTCTCGTATTCATAGCCGTAAAGCCGCGCCGCCGTGCTCCCGAACTCGATGACGTTGGCGGCAAAGTTGTTTGAGCTGGCCCGCGTCAGGACATTCCCGCGGGCGACGCCGTCCTCGTAAATCACCAGGCTGGCGAAGTGCGGCTCCACTCCGGCCTGGCGGCGTGACACGGCGAGAACGTGGGGATTGCCCGGCTGCACGTCGAAGTCCTCGGCGTTGAATCCGGCACCGAGCGGCATTTCCAAGTCCACCGTCCGGGTGGTCAGGTTGAAGCGGCGGATGGAGTTCGAGGCCGGTAGGCCGACGTAGGCGTATTGCCCGAGGTCGCCGATGATGACGCGGTCCGCGCCGTCGCCGAGATAATAGGAGCTGCCGATGATGCCGCGCGTCGGGTCAATTTCCGTCAGGGTGTTGCTGCGGGTGCCGCCATTGGTGTTGATGAGCGCGAAGATTTTTCCGCTGGTCCGGTCGAACGCCATGTCGGTGACGGGCAGGGCAAAGGTTTGAACCGTCGGCGCGCTGACGTCGAAGGGATTGCTGACGCCGACCGCGCCGTTGGTGGTCAGCAGCGTGAGGCGCACATTCGTGTCCCAGGAGTTCAAGGTGAGGGAGAGGGAATTGCGCGCGTCGATGGTCGCGTTGGTCAGCGAGATCAGCACGGGACCATGATCACCGACGGCGGAAATGGCGACGGGATAAATCATGCCGTTCATGTTCACATCTTTGATGTCCCGCGCGTTCACCGTGATGCCAAAGGCTGAGCCGCCCGTGCGCGGCGAGGTGATGCGGCTCAGGGCGAGATGATGAATGTCATTGTCGGTGACCAACACGTTGTTGGTCGCCGGACGAAAACCAAACGCTGACGCCACCACCGCCACGCGCTGCGTGCTGTCGTATTCGGCGTCATCAGGGAAGGTCAGGCTGATGTTGGAAAACGTCTGCCCGGCGAGAATCGTCACGCTGGCCGGGGTGATGACTTCCGTGGTGTCGCTGGAGGACAGGTTGACCGTGAGGTTGGTCGGCAGACTTCCCGACAGCGTCACGCGCATGAGGTTCGTCACCACGCCGCTGCCTTCCCGGACAGAGGGCTCCGTTGGCAACTGGCCGTTGAAGGTGAGCGAAAGGTTCGTGGTCTCGTTGTCGAGGACGGTGATGCCGGCAACTCCGTCGGTCCAGTTTTCCACATGCGCCGTGACCGTTACGTTCTGCGGACCATCAATCAACGTGTCATCAACGACCGTGGCGGTGAACACGGCCGAAGTCTGGCCGGCCAGCAAAGTCACCGACGCCGGAACGGTGATTTCCGTCGTGTCGCTGGAGGTCAATGTGACCGTCACGTTCGCGGCCGGCGGCGCGCTGCAAACCAGTGTCGCCTGCGGGTTGGACGCTTTCTCGGCGACGCTTGCCGGCAGCGTCAGCGAGAAAACGGCGGTTTCGTTGTCGTGGACTTTCATTGACGCGGCATTGGTCGCATACGTCGGGGCTGTGGCGGTGATGCTGACGGTCCGCGAGCCGTTCAGCAGCGCGTCATCCAGCACCGTGAGGTTGAACGGCGCGTTGGTCTGGCCCGCCGGCAGCAAAACGGTGGCGGAGGTCAGCAGCAGGTTGGTGTTTCCCGAAGTGACGGTGAAGGTGGCATCGACGTCGTTGGGGTAAATCGTCCGGATGGCCGCCACGCCGGCGAGCAGGCCGGCGCCTTCGTTCACTCCCGCCGGCACGACGACAGTCACGGGCAGATAGGGCAGGACGTTGAACGGATTGCTGAGGCCGAAACGTCCGAGGCTGTCGCGCACGCGGAAGTTCACGTTGGTCACCGCGTTGTGGATCGGCGTGATGTTTCCCGACCACATGCCGTTGGTGAAATTCGACAGCGTGCCGGAAAGGACCGAAGCCTGGCCGGGGTTCGGCCAGTTGGTGGCGGTGAGCTGCGCCGCGCCGTTGAAGTTCGTGTGCGGTCCGCCTAGGTAATCCACCGCGATCACCGTGACGGCAAACGGAACGCCCAGCACGCGGGCGGGCAGAATCGGATCGACGGCGAAGTGGTCAAACTTTCCGGGCACGGCGTCGTCGTTGAGCAGTGTGCAGACCGCCTGGGTGCGGACGGCGGTGGCGTTGAGCACGTTCGTCAACAGCAGCGAGAAGGTTTCGTCCGGCTCGTTGACCGTGTCGCCGAGGGCGGTGAGGGGGATGAACGCGTTGGTCTGGCCGGGAACCAACTGCGTGGAGCCGTAGCCGAAGTCGAAGTCCGTCCCGGCCTGCGCCGTGCCGTCGGCGGTGCGGTAATTCACCACCACGGTCTTGCCGCTGGGCGCGGACAGCGTCACCACGAACGCCACGCCGGTCTGGCCGGCATCGCCCTCGGCCACCGACGTGTCGGCGATGTCCAGCAGCGGCGCGGCGTCATCGTCCTCGATGTCCACGTTGCCAAACACCGGCGAGCCGGAGACGCAGTTGACGTAGTTCGCCGCCTGCATCTGGAAGGATTCGGTGGATTCGTCCAGGGCGTCGTCGAGAATCCGGACCGGCACGGTGCGGAGGGTTTCGCCCGGCAGAAAGACGAGGGTGCCATTGGTCGTCGCGTAGTCGGAGCCGCCCGTCGCCGTGACGTCCTGCGTGTTGAAATCGGCGGAGACGGTCACGCTGTTTGACGAGGAAAGCTGGAAAGTGACGACCGCATTAGTGCCGGAGGAACTTTCCGTCACCGACGTCCCCAACACGGCCAGGCGCGGCGGCTGGACATCAATGGCGAACGCCGCCGGGTTGTTGGCGGGATTGGGGTCGAATTCATCCGCCGCCACCGCGACGCGGTTGGTGAAGAGTCCCGTCGGTCCGCACTTCGCGGTGATCGTCACAAATTCGGACGTGTTCGGCGGCACGTTGGAAACTGACAGCACCACGACGTTGCCGGCGATGGAAACCTGTCCCCGTGAAGGTACGGCGGAAATAAGGCTGAAGCCCGCCGGCAGGACATTGGTGAGCAGGACGTTGTTCGCCGGCGAACCGCCGAGGTTGGAGATGTAGGCCTGGAAGGAATACGCATCAAACGAGCGCGGCGTTTGGCCGCCGGGCAGAACTGACGCGACGACATCCGCCCCCGGCGCGATGTCGAAGGGATTGGAAAAACCCATGTGGCCTTCGAGGTCGAACGCCTGCAGGAAAATGTTCGTGGCGACGCCGGCAATCTGCGCGGTTCCGTTCCAGACACCATTGGTCAGCGTGATCATGGCGGGGGTGAACGGCAGGGAGTCGATGCGAAAGTTGTCGATGTAAACGCTGGAATAGACGGCCGAGGAACCCGCATCCAGCAGGAACGTCACGGTGTAAACGCCGTTGGACGGCGCGGTGAAAGTGCCTGCCACCGCGCGGCGATCCACTTGTCCGTGCGGCAGTCCAAATGTGTGCATGGGAATTTGGGCGATGGTGGCGCCGCCGACCTGGAGGTAGTAATCGAAGAAAGGATCGTACGTCCCGTTCGCCTGCGCGGCGTCCAGGCGGATTGAGTAAGTCACGCCAGCACTGAGCGAGAAGTCGCGCTTGATGCCGTAGCTCCAGCCGAAGAACGGCACGATGTTCATCGCCATCGTGGTTTCTCCCTGACCAATCACATCGAACGGCGTGAATGAAAACCAACTGGCGTAGGGCGTGTTGGTGATCGCGGAAATCCAGTTGGTGCCGGGATCATGCTCCATGTCGAAGAAATAGGACGGCGCGGTGTTCGACACGGCGCGCACCAGCACCGGGCCGTTGAAGCTGGCGGCGGCATTCGCAACATCCCTGGCGGTGACCGTCAGGGAAAGCGGCGCGCTGTGATGCTGCGGCGACGTCACCGTGCCGAAGTTGAAATGATGGATGCCGCCCGGCAGGCCGTCGTCGTTGAGGATCGTGCCCGTGCCGTTCGCACCGAGCAGGGCGTTGACCGGCGAATTTAGCGCCAGTTGCAAGGTCTCGTTCGGTTCGACGTCGATGTCGCCGATCACGGTCACGGTGACGGACTGGTTGGTTTCGCCGGGAGCGAAGCCCACCACGCCGTTGTTGGTGAGATAGTCAATGCCGGCCAGGGCGGTGCCGTTGATGGTGTTGAAGTTTGCCTGCGCGGACAGCGAGGACGGATGGGAAAGCACCACCGGGAAAACCAGCGTGGTGGTGTAAACGTTTGATTCCACCACGCTCGCCGGCAGCACGGAAATGGTCGGGAGCGGATCGTCGTTGAGAATCGTGCCCGTGGCGGAGCGGTTCCGGCCGAGCACGGCGTTGGTGGGATTTGACAGGGAGACGGTGAAGTCCTCGTCGGCCTCGTAAACAGTGTCGCCGGTCGGAATGGAAAACGTTTGGTTGGTGACGCCCGGCGGAAAGATGACCGTGCCGGGCGTGGCCGGAAAATCCACGCCGGCCTCCGCCGTGCCGGAACTCAGGGAGTAATGGACCGACACCGGCACGCCCATCCGGGTGGAGAGCGCGACGTTGAAGGTGATGACCGACGAACCCGTGTTGCCTTCGGCCGCGGTGGCGTTGGCGATGGAGACAAAGGGCGGGGTGGCGGCGTTGGTCGGGTCGAAGATTTCCGCGCTCCCGAAAATTTCATCGCCGGCGGGGGAGGAATCAAAGCCGCCGGTGACCAGCACGCGTCCGTCCTGAAGACGTGTCACCGTGTGATTCCGGCGGGGGAAGTTCATCATCGCCGTCAGGTTGAACGTCTGGCTCGACGGGTCGAAAATCTCAGCGGCGGCGGTCACGACGTAATAGCCGACGTAATTGCCCGCGCCGCCCGCCAGCAGCACGCGTCCGTCATTGAGCAGCGCGCCGGAAAAATCCCAATGCTCGGTGTTCATCTGCCCGGCCGAAACTGAAGACTGGGTGGCCGGATTGTAAATCTCCGCGTCATTCATCATGCCGCTTTCCAGGCCGGTGAAACCGCCCGCCAGCAGCACGGTGTTGTTGATCAGACGGACTGCCGCCCCGTTTGCGCGCGCGCGGAGCGTCACCCCGGCGGGGGCAAACCCGTTCGTGGACGGATAGAACAGCTCCGCGTTGGTGCCGGCGTTGAAACCGCCGGCGATCAGCACGGTGCCGTTGGTCAGCGTGACCCCGACATGATCCTGCCGGGTGAAATTCATGGCGCCGGCCGACGACCAGGAGTTGGCCGCGGGATTGTAAACCTGGGCGGTCGTCGGCGTGGCGTAACCGCCGGTGAGCAGCACGCGCCCGTCGTTCAACCGCGAGATGGCGTTGCCGCCCGAGATTGCCACGGGCATGGTGCCGGTGTTGGTCCACGTTCCGCTGACGGCGTCATAGACATCGCCCGAGGCCACCGGCACTCCGCCGACGACCAGGGCGTTGCCGTTGGTCAACGCCGCCGCCAGATGCAGCACGCGCTGGCCCGGCGGGCTGGCGGAGACGGAAAACGTTCCGGTCGCGGGATCGAACAGCTCGGCGGTGTAGGTGTTTCCGTTCGTGCTGCCGCCGCCCGTGATCAGCACCTTGCCGTTGTTCAGCAAGGTGGCCGTGTGATACCTCCGCGCCCGGTTCATGTTGCCGACCAGTTGGAATTTGCCGGTGACGACCCGCGCCACATTCGTCGCGCCGTTGTTGCCCGTCTGGGAATCCGCGACGGCGGATTCAACCCACGCCCGGTTGGTCAGAAAACCGTTCGTGCCCAGATAGACCGTGATGTCCGCGCTGGCGGCGGCGCCGGAGGCGAGTGTGCCGAGGGAAATGCGGATCAGCCCGGCGTTGGTGGCAATCGAGCCCTGCGACGAGGCCGCGCCGAAGAACGTGGCGTTGGCCGGCAGCCAGTTGGTGAGCAGAACACTGGTGGCGGTGTTCGGTCCAAGGTTGGTGATGCCGAGCCGCCAGATGACGAGTTCGTTGATGTTGGCGGGAGACGGCTGGGCGCTTTGGCCGAGGGCAAGGTTGGCGGTCGCGGCCGTCGAACTTTCGGGATTCATCCCGAAACAAAATGCGACCAAGGCAGGAAGGACAATGGTCCAAAAACGCCGGCTCATAGGTTGGATGAACCCTAGCAGGCGGTCCTGGGATTACGAGGAAAAACCCGTCCGTGACTTTACGATGTCGTCGTTGATGGACGGTGCCGAAAGGCCTTGGAATCAGATGGTCTTGGAGTGCCTTCTTTCACCCGCCGGCGCGAGGGTGTTGTCGAAGCACATCGCGATGTTGCGGATGAAGAGACGGCCGGAGTCCGTGACCTCCAGACCGCCGGCGGTGCGCTTGACGAGACTGTCGGCTTCGTAAGGCGCGAGCGTCGCCAGCTCCTTGGCGAAGTGCTGCTCGAAGTTGATGCCGAGCTTTTGGGACATGGCGGCGAAGTCGAGCGAGAGATCGCACATCGTCCGCATGATGGTCTCGCGGCGGATCTTGTCCTCGTCGGAAACGAAATACGCCTTGTGCAGCGGCACCTTGCCGGCGTCCACGGCTTCCTGATACTTCGGCAGCTCCTTTTCGTTCTGCCAATAGGCGTCGGGCACCTGCGAAACGCCGCTCATGCCGAACGCATAGATGTCCGAGCCGGCGCGCGTGCTGTAACCCTGAAAATTCCGCTGGAGCTGTTTGCTGCGCTGCGCAATGGTCAGCTCGTCGTTCGGCTTCGCGAAGTGGTCCATGCCGATGTAAACGTATTGGTCGTCCGCGGTCAGCCGTTCGATGACGAGCTTGAGCACTTCGAGTTTTGATTCCGGCGTGGGCAGAATTTTTTCCTCGAGGATTTTCTGCGCGGGTTTGATCCACGGCACATGCGCGTAGCTGAACACGGCGAGGCGATCGGGCTTCATCGTCAGCACGATGTCGAGGGTCTCGTTGAAGGTCTGCGGCGTCTGGCTTGGCAGGCCGTAGATGAGATCGAGGTTGATCGAGTTGAAGCCCAGCTCGCGCATCCAGTCCATCGCCTGCTGCGTCATCTCGCGCGGCTGAATCCGGTGAATCGCCTTCTGCACGTCCGGGTTGAAATCTTGCACGCCCATCGAGGCGCGGTTGAAGCCGATCTCCCGCAGCGCGACCAGATGATCCCGCGTCAGCCGCCGGGGATCGACCTCCACGCTGGCCTCGATGTCCGGCGAAAAGGTGAAGTGCTTGTGGATGATTTCCCCGAGCCGGCGCAGTTCGTCGGGCCGCAGAAACGTCGGCGAGCCGCCGCCGAAATGCAGCTGCACGGCCTTGCGTTGTTTGTTCAGCTTCGTCGCCATCTTCGCGACTTCCTTGCCGAGGTAGTCGATATAGTCGCGGCCCTTGTCGTGGTTCAGTGTGATGACCGTGGTGCAGCCGCAGAACCAGCAGAGCGTCTCGCAGAACGGGATGTGGAAGTAAACCGAGAGGTCGCGCGGCGACTGGTTGTTCGCCTCGATCTTCTGGGAAAGCTGGTCCCACGAGATGGTGTCCACGAACTTGGTCGCCGGCGGATAGCTCGTGTAACGCGGGCCGGCGACGTTGTATTTGCGGACCAGATCGAGATCGACGTTCAGCGTTTTCATTTGAAGGCTTTGACAGTCTCCACCACGGCGGAGATGTTTTCCAGTTTGGCGGCGGGCGTCACGCCATGCCCGAGGTTGAAAATGTGTCCCGCCCGGCCGCGCATGGTTTCCAGCACCGCGCGGGTTTCCTGCGCCGCCACGTCCGGTGTGACATCGCTCAACATCGCGGGGGAGAGGTTGCCCTGCAGCCCGATGCCGCCGGGAACGATCTTGCGCGCCTCGGCCAGCGGGGTCTGCCAGTCGATGCCGATGACATTCGCGCCGGTGGCGACGAGTTCCGGCCAGTTGCCATGCGTGCCGAGGGAGAATTGAATCACCGGCACCTTGCCGCCCAGCGCGGCGATGATCTGCTTCATCCACCGTCCGGAGGCCTCCTGAAAATCTTCCGCCGCCAGATGACCGCCGTGGCTGTCGAAGATCTGCAAGGCGTCGATGCCCGTGGCGATCTGCATCTTGAGATAGGCGGTGACGGCCTCCGTCAGCTTTTCCGCCAGGGCAAAATAGGTCTTGGGGTCTTCGCGGAACAGGGCGAGCGCGCGGCTGTATTTCGGAACGCTGGCGCCCTCCATCATGAACGTGGCCAGCGTCCACGGCGAACCGCTGAAGCCGATCAATGCGGTTTGTTGTCCGAGTTCCTTGCGCAACAGGCGCAGCGCCTTGTCCACGTAGCTCAGCCGGTCGCAGACCTGCGCCACGGAAAGCTGGTCGATGTCCGCCTTGTTGGCGATGGCGAAATCCATCTGCACGCCGCCGGTCTCCTTGAAGCGGTAGGTCTGTCCCAGCGCCTCGGGAATGACGAGGATGTCGCTGAACAGGATGGCGGCGTCGAAGCCAAACCGGCGGATCGGCTGGAGCGTGACCTCGGCGGCCAGCTCGGGATTCTGGACGAGCTGGACGAAGGTGTAGGTCTCCTTGAGCTTGCGGTATTCGGGCAGCGCGCGTCCCGCCTGGCGCATCAGCCAGATCGGCGGACGGTCCACGGGCTGGCACCGGCAGGCATTCACAAAACGCTGACGATTGGAAATGGTTGTCATCAATTCAATGCTCAAAGGCTAGGGGATTGCCCGGCGGCGACTCCACGCTTCTTGTTCATTCATCTACAATTTTTGACCGGTGGCCGGCGGAGCTTTGGCCGCGGGCGCGGCGGCGGGCCTCGGCGGCAGGGTGAAACCGTAATCACGGCAGAACTTTTCCCGGGGCGCGCGGATGTGCACCGGCTTGCGGGTGAACGGGTCGGTGTAGCCGAGATACACGGCGCGCAATCCCATTTGCCGGTCATCGTTCGGATGCGCCGTGGCGTAAAGCTCGTCGCCGACGATGGGAAACCCGGACTCGGCCAGGTGCACGCGGATTTGATGCGTGCGGCCCGTGAAGGGATGCGCCTCGATCAGGGAATTCTTCGTGCCGAATTGCAACACCTTGAACGTGGTCTCCGCCTCCTTGCCGTTGCGGGCGTCCACCATCATGCGGCCGTGCGACTCCGGCTGCGGCGCGAGCTTGAGGCGGCAGGTCCATTCCTTCTGCTTGGGCACGCCGTGGACGACGGCGAGATAGACCTTTTCCATCTTCCGGCTCTCGAACAGGTTTCCATACGAATCCACGCCGCCGAGGCTTTTCGCGCAGAGCAAAATGCCGGTCGTTTCCGCGTCCAGCCGGTGAACGAACCGGAGAAACTTCAGGTTGCGCGAGCGCGCCCAGAAGTCGCCGGCGGCAATGGAGGACACCAGCGCGGCCTGAAGGTTCTTGGTCGTCTTCTGCCACGAGAACGGCACGAGCATCCAGCCGCGCGGCTTGTCGATGGCGATCACCGAGCGGTCCTCGTACAGGATCGGGATGATTTCGCCGGTGGGGAGTTCGATGTTTTTGGGTTTGGCCACGATTAAATTGTCTTCCGTTTCAAGGCTTCCTCGCAGATGTCGGCCGCCGCGTTGGGGCGTCCCAGAACTTTCGCCGCCTTCGCCATGTCGGAAAGCTTTTTCGAGCCGAGCAGCTGCTCGACGCGGAAAGGCAGATCCTCGACGCGGTTGACCTTGGCCGCTGCGCCGCGCTCCAGCAGGAAATCGCTGTTGGCCGCCTCCTGGCCGGGGATGGGATTCAGGATGAACAACGGCTTGGCCAGCGCCAGCGCCTCGGACGAGGTCAGCCCGCCGGGCTTGGTGATGATGAGATCAGCCACGGCCATCAGCTCGTGCATGTTCGACGCGAACCCAAGCACATGGGTGGGATGCTTGCGATCCTGCGTCGCCAGCTTGCGGCGCAGTTCTTCATTGCGGCCGGTGACGACGATGGTCTGAAAAGCGCCAGGCACCTTGTCGAGTTCCGCCAGAATTTCCGCGACCGGCCCCATGCCGAAGCCGCCGCTCAACACCAGCAGGGTGGGCAAGTCGTCGCGCCACCCGTAATTCTTCCGGACCGCCTTCACATCCACCGTTTTTGAAAACCTGGCCGAGATCGGAATGCCGGTGGCCACGACGTTGCTGGCCACCGCGCCGCGGGCGACGAGCCGCGCCTTGGTTTCCTCGGCGGCCACGCAATAGAGGTCCACGCAGTCGTTCATCCACAGGGCGTGGGCCTCGAAATCCGTGATGACGCTCACCGTCAACGGACGGAGGCCGTCGCGCTTTTTGCGCGGGACGCCCAGCGCCTCCAGCGGCAGGTAATGGGTGCAGAGGACAATATCCGGCTTGGACTGTTTGAGGTAGCGGAGGATGCGCAGACGGGAGCCGCTGGGCAGCGCGAGCTTGAGCCGGTTCATCCGGCGCGTCGCCTTGGCGCTGTCGGTTTTCTTGAAGACCATTCCCCACAATTCCGGCGCGCGCTCGACCAGCTTCATGTAACCGTCGAGGTGGATCCTTTTGTGAAGCGGCGAAAAGAACCTCAGGAAATCCACGCGCTCGACGGTGTCCTGCGGCCGCACGGATTTCCACGCCTCTTCCAGAGCCGAGGCCGCCGCGAGATGTCCGCCGCCGGCAGTGATGGTGGCAATCAGGACGCGCATGGTTCAGACATAAACGTAAACATAAACCGCCAGAACCACCGCCGCCAGGCCCGCGACCGCCGCGATGGACCAGAGCAGGTTTCGCTGGCGCGCCGCGATGGCGAACGTGGCGATGATCACCGCCAGCTGCGCGGCGAGCATGCCATAGAAGAAGCGCTGGCTGCGGGCGTGATGACGTTCGGCGGAGTGGTTGCTTTTGCGGACCTGCAATTCATAGACGAACGCCACCGTCTGGTTCAGATGCGCCTCGGCGTCGTAGCGCGCCGCGTTGTAACGTAGCCGGGCGGCAAAGAAATCCCGGCTCATCGTTTTGTCGCCGCGCACAGACTTTTCCAGTTGCTCAATGGTCTGGTTGACAGGTTTCGTGGCGGCATCGAGGGCGATGGTGTTGTCGATCGCCAGCCGGAGGGAGTCCGCCAGCGTTTGTTCGCTGACCGGCTCAAGGATGTTGAAAATCTCCGCCTCGGACTTCTGGCCTTCGAGCGCGCCGATGGCGTTTTTCACCTCGGCAGCCAGCGCGGGAGCGGCCACGGCGGGTATCTCATTCCTCTCCAAGGCGGCAATGACCGCCGGGGAAAGTTCACCGGCCGAAGGCAGGGCGGAAAGTGCGAGTGGATGAATTTCTGTTGTGCCTTGAAGAACATCCAGTGTGCTGCGCTGCATCGCGCCGCGCAGACGTTTCGCCTGGAAGAAACTCCACTGGTCGCCCGCCTTCGACTGCTGCTGGGCGGCGAGGGACCGGTCGTATTGCGCCCGCGTCATCTCGCTGGAGGAAAGTCCGGCCAGCATCGTGGCGATGACCGTCATGACGACCGGCGTGGCGGTGAGGAGTTTGCCCCAGGTGCTTTGCGGGACGTCGGCCTTCAGGTTGTCGGGAATCTGGACTTTCATCAGTGAGGCAGAGTGTGAGAGTCCGGCGTCCGGTTTGAAAAGCAAAATTCCGGGGCGCAACGCCGGCCAAAGTTTTTTTGCGCAATCGCCGGATGCGTGGATATTCAACCCTCGGAGTCCTTCATCATTGAAACGAACATGAAAACCAAAGAAGTCGCCGCCACCGGCTGGAAATCACTGTGCGAGGAAATCACCGCCAGCGCCCGCGGGGCGCTGGTGACACTTCCGGAAACGCCGCCTGACGGCAAACCGCCCCGCACCCTCATTGACCAGGCGCCGCTGCAAAGCCTCGTCCTGGACGACCAGAGCAATCCATGCAGCAACCTCCTGGTCCTCCAGGTCGGCGCGCCGCAGCCGCTGCGTCACGAAATCGTCGAGCCGATTCATCTGCTGCTGTTGAACGGGCAGAACGAACGGTTCAACCGGCTCGAGGTGCATTCCGAAACCGGCCGGATGACGCTGACGTTCAGTCCCGGCCTGAATCCGCAGCTGCTCCCGTCATTGTCGCGCTAAGGTTCAGCGCATGTTCGCGTAGTCCGGGAACCACATGAACCTGTCGATCTCGGCGAGCAGCGCCGCATCTTCGTAGCCTCGTCCCACGCCTTCCTCGCGGGCGGTCTGGGCGACCTTGAAGCCGATCGCGCGGCTGATGTCGCGCAGATGACGCAGGCTCGGATACAGGGAGCCTTCGCAGCACTCCTGATGGCAGCGGAACTCCGCCAGGGTTTTGGCCGCGGCGAGAAACATGGAATCCGTCACCCGGCCAACCCGGCCGATCAATGCGCCGAGTCCCACGCCGGGAAAGATGAACGCGTTGTTGCATTGCCCGACGAGATGTTTCCGTCCCTGGAACGTGACGGGCTCAAACGGCGAACCGGTGGCGACGAGCGCGCGGCCGTCGGAGTTTTGGATGGCCTCGGTCGGCGTACATTCCGTGTTGCTGGTGGGATTGCTGAGCGGAAAGATCAGCGGACGTTCGCAGTGGCGCGCCATTTCGCGGATGGCAGCAGGCGTGAATTCGCCGGGACGTCCGGTGGTGCCGATGAGCACCGTGGGCCGGAAGGTCTCGATGACTTTCTGCAGC
Source organism: Verrucomicrobiota bacterium (assembly GCA_046346715.1). Taxonomy (GTDB): domain Bacteria; phylum Verrucomicrobiota; class Verrucomicrobiia; order Limisphaerales; family CAIQOK01; genus CAIQOK01. The sequence goes on along the minus strand of JAXMHO010000013.1, from coordinate 45,706 downwards.
GCGACGGGCAGGGGATTGCTGAATCCCGCCGCGGCGAGATCCTCGGGCTGCCAGGCCACGGCGCGCTTGTGGGTTTCCAAATCCGAGCGCAACGTGCTGACGATGCCGCCGGAGTCGAGGAAGAGCTTGCGTCGTCGAATCTCCGCCGCGTCCAGGCCCTCGGCCTTCAACGCCGCCGACAGCAGGTTGCCGATGCCAAATCCCGCCGCGCCGGTGCCGACGAGCAGGAAACGCTGGTCGCGCAGGGATTGTTTCGTCAATGAAAGTCCCGCCAGCACGCCGGCCAAGGCGACCGCCGCCGTGCCCTGGATGTCGTCGTTGAAGCTGGGCAGGCGTCGCGCGTAACGCTCCAGCAGGCGCAGCGCATTGCCTTTCTTGAAGTCCTCCCATTGCAGCAGCGCGTGCGGGAAAACGGTCTTCACCGCCTCCACGAACTCCTCGACAAGAAGGTCGTATTCCGGCCCGCGCAGCCGGCGTTCGCGGAAGCCCAGATATGCGGGGTCTTCCAGCAGCACGGCGTTGTCCGTGCCGACGTCGAGGCTGATGGGCAGGCAATGCGAGGGATGGATGCCGGCGCCGACGGAGTAGAGGATGAGCTTGCCGATGGGGATGCCCATGCCGCCCGCGCCCTGGTCGCCGAGGCCGAGGATGCGTTCGTTGTCGGTGACGACGATGAGGCGGATGTCGCGGTCGCTGATGTTGCTGAGCCGCGCGGCGATTTGTCCGCGGTCGTTCGGCGTGATGAACAGGCCGCGGGGACGCCGGTAAATATGGCTGTAACGCTGGCAGGCGCGGCCGACGGTCGGCGTGTAAACGATGGGCGCGAGCTGTTCGAGGTTTTCCAGCAGCAGCCGGTAGAAGAGCGTTTCATTCCGGTCCATCAGCGCGATCAGGCCGATGTATTTTTCGAGCGGATCGCTTTTGGCCATGAGATGCCCAAGGGCGACGGCGACCTGCTGCTCGATGGTCTGCACACAGGGTGGCAGCAGTCCTTCGAGGCCGAGACGGCGGCGTTCCTCCAGCGTGAAGGCGGCGTCCTTGTTGCGCAGGGGATCGCGCAGGAGGTGTTCTCCGTGGGCGTTCGAATCTGAGGCGGGCGTGTTCAATTCCATAACCGAAGCATGGTGACTGGCTTCCGGCACAGCATCGCCTTTGGGTGACGCGCCGCCATGCGAGGCTTGGCAATCCCTTGGCCTTTTTTGCCTTGTCCCCCGGGGACGGCGAATTACATTCGCGCCCGGAACAAATCAAACAACCACATCTATGATCAAAAAGCTGCTCCTAGCCCTTTGCCTCACGGTCGTGCTCGCCCCGGCGCTGCGCGCCGAAGAAGTCTCCCCCGCAGAACTCAAGCGCGCCGTGCAATATCTGGAGAAGACCCGCGCCGATCTCTTCGCGGCGACCAAGGGGCTTTCCGCCGCGCAGTGGAACTTCAAGCCCGCCACCAACCGCTGGTCCGTGGCGGAAGTCACCGAACACATCGCCGCCGCCGAGGATTTTCTCCGGGACATGTTCACCAACAAGGTCATGACCGCATCCGCGCGCGCGGCCGGCGAGGACGTGAAGGCCATCGACGAGTTTGTGCTCCAGGCCGTGCCGGACCGTTCCCACAAGGTGTCCGCGCCCGAGCCGTTGCAGCCGAACAACCGCTTCGGTTCGCCGAAGGACAGCCTCAAGCATTTCAAGGCCAGCCGCGCCGAAACCATCAAGGCCTTGAAAAAAACCAAGGGCCTGCGTGACCATGCGTTGGAAAGTCCGCTGGGCAAAAAGCTCGACGGCTATCAATGGTTCCTGTTCATCAGCGCGCACAGCGAACGGCACGTGAAGCAGCTCAACGAAGTGAAGGCGGACCCGGCGTTTCCCAAGAAATAGCCCCGCGCTGACCCATGCGCCCGCGCCCCAAATTCAGCACAGGATGGTGTCGTCTGATCGGCGGCATCGTCCTGCTGCTGGCGGCATCCCTGCCGGCGGCGGGCTGGCGCACGACGGAAACGTCCGCGCGGTCCCTGAACGGCATTGACGTGCTCGTGAAGAACCGGTTCGCTCCGCTTCGGGGAAAACGCCTTGGGCTCATCACCAACCACACGGGCCAGGACCGCGACCGGAATCCCACCATCGATCTGCTCCACCAGGCGCCGGGGGTTACGCTGGTGACGCTGTTCAGTCCGGAACACGGCATCCGCGGATTGGCGGATGAAAAAGTGGCCGACGGTCGTGATGAAAAGACCGGCCTGCCCATCCGCAGCCTTTACGGCGACACCCGCAAGCCCACCGCCGGGCAGTTGCGCGACCTCGACGCGCTGGTCTTTGACATCCAGGACATCGGCTGCCGGTTCTACACATATCCCTCCACACTCGGACTGGCGCTGGAGGCCGCGGCGGAAAACGGCAAGGCCGTCTTCGTGCTCGACCGCGTCAATCCCATCAACGGCTCCCAGATCGAAGGTCCGGTGCTCGCCGAGAAACCAACCTTCGTCGGCTTTTACGAAGTGCCCTTGCGCCACGGCATGACCGTCGGCGAACTCGCGCTGATGTACAACGCCGAGAAGAAGCTGAACGCCGACCTGACCGTCATCCGCGTGGAGAACTGGCGTCGCAACCAGTGGTTCGATGAAACGGGGCTGCCATGGACAAATCCGTCGCCCAACATGCGCAATCTGACGGAGGCCATTTTGTATCCAGGCGTCGGCCTGCTGGAGAGCGCGCTGTCGGTGGGGCGGGGGACGGACTCGCCGTTTGAAGTTGTCGGTGCGCCTTACATTGACGACCTGAAGTTTGCCGAGGAGCTCAACCGCGCCCAACTTCCCGGCGTGCGGTTTGTGCCGGTGCGGTTCACGCCGACGGCCAGCATTCACAAGGGCGAAGCCTGCGGCGGTGTTCACATTCTGCTCACGGACCGCAACGCCTGCAACGTCGTGGACATCGGCCTGCTCATTGCCAAGACGCTGTGCCGCGAACATCCCCAGCAGTTCAAAGTGGACAAGCTCGGCCGGCTGCTGCTGCATCTCGAGACCCTGACGGCCATAAAGGCGGACAAGTCGTTGCGCGACATCAAGGCTTCGTGGAAACCCGAGCGGCGGGACTTTGAACGCCGCCGCGCCAAATACCTCCTCTACCAATGAGCCGGTCGGTGAAGCAGCTTGGCTTCACCGGGTTTTGACTGGCCAACCGCCGCGTTCCGCCGCACAGTCTTTTCGATGAACGCGGGCAGATCCGATTCCAAAAACCCATCCACCCGGCGCGCCAGACGATTGAAATGGCTCGCCGGCCTCCTGTTGTTTTACACGGTGTTCGGCTTTCTCATCCTGCCCGCCATCGTGCGTTCGGTGGCGGTGAAACAGTTGTCCGCCCAGCTCGACCGCGAAGTCTCCATCCGGCAGGTCCGCATCAATCCCTACGCGCTTTCAACCAGCATCCGCGGCCTGCTCATCAAGGACAAGGACGGCCAGCCGTTCATTTCCTGGGACGAAGTTTACGTCAATTTTCAGCTCTCGTCCTTGGTCGGGCATCCCTGGGTCTTCCGCGAGATCATGACGTCCAACACGTTCGTCCGGGTGCAGATGAACCCCGACCGCACCCTGAACTTCTCCGACCTCATCGCCAAGTTCTCCACCAACACCGCGCCGTCCCCGAAGCCCTCCGCGCCGCCGGGCCTGCGCATCGACAAGCTGCGGATCATTGGCGCCAGCGCGGCGGTTGCCGACCTGACGACGCGCACGCCGTTCCGGCACGTCGCCGGGCCGATGCATTTGACGATGGAAAACTTTCATACTGACCGCAGCAGCAAGAATCCGCACGCCTTCACCGGCACCACCGCCACCGGCGAGAAGATTTCCTGGGCCGGGCATTTCTACCTCGACCCGCTGCGGTCGCAGGGCGAGTTCGCCATCGAAAATCTGGCGCTGACCAACTTCGCCGCGCTCTATCAGGATCTGCTGCGCTTCCAAATCCGCGACGGCGTCGTCGGCTTCCGCACGCAATACCAGTTCGACTTCGACGCCACCAACCGGCTCGCCCGCGCCACCAACGGCGCATTCACACTGCGTTCGTTCAAGGTTGCCGCGCCGGGCGCCGACCATCCCTTCGTGGAGATGCCGGAGTTTTCCGTGACGGGCATTGCCGGCGACCTCGGTGCGCGCTACGGCGAGATCGGGCTGATTGCGGGCCGCGGCGGCCGGCTGGAGCTGGTCCGTGACGCCTCCGCCGCCATCAACGTGGTCGAGCTTGCCAAGCCGGCGGACACGGCCACCAATCTGCCGGGGGGCATCCAATTCATTCTCGGCTCGGTCACCAACGTCGTCGCGCAACTCCTCGACAGCACCAATGCCTGGACGGGTTTGATCCGCGAGGTGAACTTCCAGGACAGCGCGCTCAATCTCACCGACCTCGTCAATGCGCGGCCGGTGACGTTGAGCCTCGACCAGATCGCCTTCACCGCCACGAACATCTCCAATCTCTCCGGCCGCGACCTCGCCAGTTCGTTGTTCGTCCGCTGGCAGACCAACGGCACCGTCCGCGCCGACGCGACCTTTTCCTTCTCGCCCCTGACGGCGGACGTCCGGCTGGCGCTGGACGCGCTCGCGCTGCGTCCGCTCGATCCCTATCTCGAATCGCGGCTGAACCTTTTCATCCTCGACAGCAAGTTCGGCCTCGATGGCCGTCTGCGCGTCCGCACTGCGCCGGATGCCCTGCCGGAAATCACCTTCACCGGCGACACCTGGGTGGATGATCTCGCCACCGTGGACGGCGCCCTCGGCGAGGATTTGCTCAAGTGGAGTTCGCTGCGCGTCTCGGGCATTGACGCGAGCCTGAATCCGCCGCGCGTCGCCATCCGGGAAGTGGCCGCGCGCGACGCCTACGCCCGCGTGGTCATCGAAACCAACCGCACGATCAATCTGTTGGCGGCGCTGCGCCTGAACGAAACCAACGCCCCGGCTGCTGAAGCAAAAGCGTCCGCGCCCAAGTCCGCGACGACCAATTCCCTGCCGGACCTTTCCATCGCCAGCGTCGTGGTTTCCAACGCGCAGCTCCGCTTCACGGACCGTTCCATCCATCCCGCCGTCAACCTTTCCATCCAGCAGGCGACCGGCTCGGTCAATGGCTTGTCCACCCGCGAACTCCAGCACGCCGACGTAAATCTCAAGGCGCGCGTGGACGGCATCGGCCCGGCGGAAATCACCGGCACGATCAATCCCTTCAGCGCCACGTCCACCAACGACATCAAGATCACGGCGAACAACATCGACCTGACGCCGACGAGCCCCTATGCCGGCAAGTTCGCCGGCTACCGCATTGCCAAGGGGAAATTGAACCTCGCGCTCGGCTATCATTTGCAGGGCCGGAACCTCAGGGCGGAAAACCTCATCGTGCTCGACCAGTTCACGTTTGGCGAAAAGGTCGCCAGCCCCGACGCGACGAAACTTCCCGTGCGCCTCGGCATCGCCATTCTCAAGGACCGCAACGGCAAGATCGAACTCGACGTGCCGATCGAGGGGAGTCTTGACGATCCGCAGCTCAAGCTGAGCAAGGTCATCTGGCGCGCGATTGAAAACATTCTCGTGAAGGTGGCGACGTCGCCGTTTTCGCTGCTGGGCGCGGCGTTCGGCGGCAAGGGCGAGGAAATGAACTTCCAGGATTTCGCGCCGGGCAGTTTTGCGCTGCAGCCCGAAGGCACCAACAAGTTGGAAGTGCTGGTGAAGGGTTTGTATGAACGTCCCGGCCTGCAGTTGGAAATCACCGGCAGCGTGGACCCGGAAGCCGACCGCGACGGTCTGCGGCGCGTGGCGCTCGACAAGCAGCTGCGCGCCGAGAAATGGCAGTCGCTGCGGAAGTCCGAGCGCACCACCACGGCTCCCGACCAGGTCTCTCTGACCGCCGAGGAGCGCGAGAAATGGGTGCGGCGGCTGTTCGACAATCTGCCGGTCACGGCTTCAACCACCCCGACGAATGTCATCGCCACCAACGCATCGCCGGCGATGGCTGTCACTGCACCGCCGGCCAACCGCCGCGCCGCCGTTCCGCTCAAGGGTGCCACGGCGCAGATGAATTTGAAGCCGGCGGTTCCGGTCCTGGTGCAGACTTCAACCAACGGCCAAACCGTCGTGGTCTCCCCGCAAACGCCCGAGCAGGTGCTGCTGGGCCGGATTGAAATCACCGAGAGCGACCTCGAGACGCTTGCCGCCGAACGGGCCAGGGCGGTGCGGGATTACCTCCAGCAAGGAGGCCGCGTGGAGCCGGAGCGAATCTTCATCACGGAAAAACAGCCCGGCAACCTGAAGGCTTCCGGCAGCAAGGCCTTCCTGCAGTTGCAGTAACCGGCTTCAGGGAAACAAAATTTCCGGACGCAGCTGGCCGACGTTCATGTGCGGCAGCCGCGGGTCGCGTGATCCCGGCACCATCTTCTCCATCGCCACGTGGCCGTCGGCGAACGTCACGTTCGCCTTTTCGGCATGGCGGAAATGGCCGTTGGGATAATAGTTCGCCGTGGTCTGGTTGGTTTCGACGGTCAGGAAATACCACTCTTCGAGCATCGGAAAGATCTCCAGGCTTTGCGTCTGGAAGTCATTGATCTGCGCCGCGTCGGCAAACAGCGCCGTCTCGGTCGGCCGCACAATCGCCGTGGTCCTCACCACCGGCCGGTTGTTGGGGACGAACAGATACGAGTTGCAGCCGTAGCTGTAAACGACGCTCGTGGCCTTGGGTTTGAACTGCGCCGACGCCCAGACCGGCGACAGACACAGCCGCACGTCGCTGCCGTTGAGGTAGGGAAACAAAACCCCGGCGGACAAATCAAAGCGCCGCTGGCCTTCCTCGGCCGTGGCGTTTTCCAGCCAGCCGAACCACCAGTTGCGGCCGTTGTTCGTGTTGCTCGACCATTCCTTGAAGCACGTCCCGGCGTTGTCATCCCAATACAGCCGCGTCGCCAGGCCGAGCTGGCGGAGGTTGTTCACGCACGCGGCGCGCTGCGCGGAGGATTTGCCGCGGTTCAACGCCGGCAGGATCAAGGCAGAGAAAAGCCCGATGATGGCGATGACCAGCAGCAGCTCCATCAGCGTGAAGGCCCGTCGGAGTCTTGGCGTTGTTGTCATGGCCGCTCTCCTTTCACGCGGTAAAACGCCCCGCCCGCCGGCGGCTGCAGGTCTTCCAGAAAAAGATTCGTCGCGTTGCCCGCGGTTGGCAGACAGGCGTTGGTCCACGTCCGAAAATCCGCCGAGCGTTCCAGCGTGTAAACCCAGTTGCTGCGGCTGACAAAGCCCGCGCGCCAGACCTGGTTGGTGAAAAGGCCGGAGAGGTTTTTCACCGGCGGCGGCGGCACCGTCACGACCACGTTGTCCACCGTGCCATGGGCGAGCAGGGAGCCGTCCGCGCCGAGGTCGCTGTAGCTGGCGATGGCAAACTGATCGAGCCGGAAGTCCTTGAACCCGGACGGCAGGATCACGTCGTCCACCGGCCCGAACGGTTCGCCGTTGCGCGTGACGATGGTGCGGAGCGTTTTGTCGGCGGCGGTGTAGTTCATCGACACGGTGAACACCGCGCCGGTGTCCAGTTCGAGGGGGAAGCTGAAGCCGCTGATGAACTGGCTGAACGTGCTGTTGGTTGAAATCATCGTCGGCGAAATCGTCGCGCCGTAGCCCGAGTCCGGGAAGTAGTCGAACTCGCAGAGGTTGCGCGCGCCCGTGCCAGCGGCGACCACGCCGCGCCGGTAGTTCGCATTGGTGGCGACGGCCTGGTTCACAAAACCAGCCGCCAGCTCGAACGTGTAGGGCTTGTTGGAATTAACTCCGATGGCGATGTCCGCCAGCGTCAGTTCGAAGGCGAAGCCGAAGTCATCGGACTTGGTCAGGATCGTTCCCAGCGGATGGAAGAGGAAGCTGTTGGTCTGGGAGGAGTCCCACGTGACGGCGAGGTTCGCGTTCGTGGCGGCCCATTGGAACAGGTTTGTGCTCCCATACGCGGTCCAGCCGCCGGCGAACGGCGACGTGGCGAAGGATTCCGACCACGTCGCGGCCGGCAGCCGGGCGGTGAACAGCAAGAGCAGGGCGATGACTCGGAAGGTTCTCATCGCGGCTTCGGATACGGGCAATGCCGGCAGTCGTTGTGGCAGCAGTAGCCGCGGCGCAGATGATACGCGGCGGTGAAGACCATCCACCCCGCGTCGTCGAAGTAATAGTCGCCGGGCACGGCGGCCTGTGGTTCGGAGGCGCGCTCGCGATGAAACGCCTTCACGCAGCCGGCGCAGAGGCACGCCCGGTTGCGCTGCTCGGCCGGCACGCGGGCCAGCAGTTCGTCGGGGATGCTCAGCGAGAGGCACCAGCAGGAACCCTTGTAGGCGTCGCCCGTGCAAAGCTGGCACTGGTTCGCCTGGCCGCACAGCGGACAACGCGCGGCATTCACCGGCTGGGTGAAGTCCGCGAAGGCTATGGACTTGGTGTTCATGTCAAAATCGCGCCGGTCCCGGGATGCCGGCACCGGCGCGGGTTCATTCAACGCTTTTGACGACGCCTCACGAGGACCAGGCCGGCGATGAACGAGGCCAGCGACAGCGTCGTGGGCTCCGGCACCACCGACAGCGCGTCGATCTCCGAATGACCGCTCAGGACTTCGATGCGCACGTAGCTGATGCTGCCCAGCGACGCGCCCTGCGCCCAGCCGATGTCATAGCCGGTGCCGCCGCCCGAGCCGTGGTAGAGCGCGCGGATGCCCGCCAGGTTTTTGCCGTCGAAATCCGCCGGGGTCAGCGCGGGATTCACCGGCAGTTGAAAATCGCCCGCGCCGTCCGTGGGAAACAAACTGTCCACCGTCGGCGCCAGCGCGGGATTGAGCGTGAAGAAGTCGAGGCCGTTGGCGCTGACTGAGACGCGCGTCACGCCGTTGTTCGCGCCATAGAGCGAGCCGTCCGACAAACCGTTCGGCCAGTCGTTGTCGATGAAGCCGCTGTTGCCGAAGACGATGAAATCGAGGCCGAAGGGGTTCGCGCCGCTGTTGAAAATCGGCGAGGCGAAATGCACCGTCAACGAACCGCCCGCGCCGAGCGACACCACCTGGCTGGGAAGATACGCGGCGTTGAACGGATCGACGGGAAAGGTTCCGCCGTAAAGCGGGTCCGGATCCACCGTCTGGGTGGACGGCGCGCCGAGGGCGGAGCCGGCGACGTTGTAACCGGCAATTGCGCCGGCACCGGAACTGAAGCTGACGACGCTGTCAGCGAACTGGGCGCGGAGCGGGGAGGGCAGGGTGAGCACGCCGGCAATGGCCAGCACGAGACGAACTTTTTGCATGCACTGATCTTTCTTCAAGCTCCGCCGACATATGGCGGAGCGGGTTTGGTTTCAGAGAGGACCAGCGCGGGGAAAAAAGGCGTCGGAGGGTTCAGGGTTTGCAGTCCGAAGTTCGTGGTCTGACGCTTCCTTGACCACCTCGAACTTCTCACCTCGACCTTGAAACAACAAAGCCTTCATCCCCGGCAAAACGAGAACAAAGGCTTCAACGAATCCTGACGGAAACAGTCCGTCAGGCTGGCCTCATCCTTCTCTTTGCGGAGAAGTTGGGAGGCGGTTGGCGGCAACTGAAGCCATCAACCCGCTTCCCAGACGAGCACAATCAAACCGGTATCCTGACTCCGGGCCTGACCTCACTCCCGCCTTCCCGATCTGACGACCAGTGGCTTTTGGGAGATTGTAGCCCGTTACAGTGGCGCAACCGTCTCCGATTCTCACGGAGTTCCCTGACATTTGACTGCATTCAAAGCGAACCATGGGTTCGCGATTTCAAAGAGCGATGGTGAAATACGCCGCGCGGAAATCTTTGGCAAGAAATCTTTGCCGGAAATATTTCGGATGCCTTGAATCACCGCCGAACTTCCCGTCCACCCCGGAGTGCGCGCCGTCCCCGGCCGCAGCCACATTACTCAGCGACCCGTCCGCCAAGTTCTGTCGCGCTCGCACGGATGACCTTGCTGCTCCCGAGACGGGCGCGCTCCCGGCCAAGATTGTTTTCGACAATGGATTACCTCGGGAATAGAGTCACTCCATGAAACTAGATTGGCTGCAAAGGACGGCGCTTAATCACTGTTAGGCAGCCTCACACGCTATGGCAATCTGGCCACACGAATTTAAGCCGCTATCAAATGGCGAGCGGAAGGCTTACCGGAATTTGTTATACGAGGCCATGCTGGACATTCGCAACCTTTGCCAGCCACGAGGTCGAGTCAGTCGCAATCCGTTAGTTTGGCGCAGACAGTATCATCAAGGACGAGTTGCTGGCGCACTTGCGGATTGGTTGCACAACCTCGCGCAGTATGCCGCGACGGATTTTCGGAGCTTTGACACAGATTGGTTTTGGCAGGAGTATGCTGGGGTTTGTCGTGATTATCCCGATCTCGTCGGCTCTGGCAAGTGGATGGATTTTCGGGCCAGATATGAGAGGCATTTAGAGAAACAAAATCCAGCCTGACCCATCATTGGAGTCGACGGCGGTTACGTCTGGCAGTTCTGCTGTCGCGAACGATGGTTCATTCCGCCGTGGCTCAGCTTTTATCCTTTAGACGGCATAGCGCGTATCGTGATTTCGACCACTAAAAAAGCTTTGATTCCACTGCTGGGCATTCTACTGCTCGCTTGCGTGGTCGTTGCTCTGGTACGCTACACGATTCAGAAGACATACCGACTCAAAGCAACATGGCGCGGGGAGAGCCTTAAGATCTATTCCGCGAAGGATGGTCCTTGGGTGGTCACGCATCTTGTGAAGATGCGTGACGGCACGAACGAGTATGCGGTTGCCCAACTTCCATCACCCGTCACCATTATTGACTCGCGCGGGGAGTATTTCTCCACGGGAGTCATTCAGTCGCTCACTTGGATTACGCGGTCCGGTTCTACATCTGCACCGCCAGTCGTGGGGCATCCGATGAAAGCATTCTACTTCGTGCCGGAACAGACGGAGGCTTCGAAATGAGGTCATCGCGGTTTGCAGGTGGGTTACTTAGTTCTGTTCGTGTTTACCCTCGCTGTCTAACTGATGACTTTCAGGACTCGGCGATGAGTTGGCCGCCTCCCAAAGAACTGGCGGCGCAGGTCAGCGGAAACCTTACTGGCTACATCACAAGCCTGCGCCCGACTCCCCCAACGTCTTCAACTGCCGGTCCGTGGTCAGCCAGATGAATCCGTTGGCCGTCGCTTTTTCGCGGACCAAGGCGCGGAGTTTCGGCTGCTTGGGATACTCAATGTCCAGCACCGGCTTGTGCGCGGCGGTCAGTTCCTTGGTGAATGACAAGACAAAGCCCGTTGAATTGGCCGGCTGCGGCTTGTTCCCATTCGTGAACAAGTCCTCGACACCCACGGCATCCACGGTGGCGAGATAGTCCCGGTGGATGAGGAGCTGCGTGCCGTTCTGCGGAATGATCAGGGCGGCGGGATTTGTCTGGCGTGCCCGCACGGCGATGGCCTTCACCCAGTCCACCATGTCGCGCCGATACGTCTGGCCGCTCTCGGGATTGGGCCGGTCGTCGATGAAGTTCGCGCTGTCCTGTTCAAACGTTTCAAAGCCGTCCACGATGTCGAGGTAAAGTCCGTCGAAGCCCGTGGCGATGATGCGGTCCACGTCGGCGAGAATGAGCTGCTGCCAGTTGGTCTTCCAGTATTTGACGCGGTAGTTGCCTTTCCACTCCGGATTCTGCGGGAGCAGAAAATCCGGCGCGCCAGCGTCGGGCCGGCCGTCGTGGTTGGTGTCCCATTCTTTCCGCCAGTAAGCCCGGTAATCCTCCGCCTCACCGATGGACAGATACGCGATGACTTTGCGGCCGGATTTTCCCTGACGGAGCGCGGCGAGGTCGGCGGACGTCCAGGGTTCATCACCGGAAAATGCGGCATCCAACACCAGCCAGTCGCGTCCGCACGCGGCAAGCCGGGCGACGGCATTGGAGCGGGTCTTGGCAAAAGAGTCCGCCTGAAGCACGTAGGCAAAGGAGGCGGGCTGGGCGGGGGCCAGAAGCATTCCCGCCGCGAGCAAGGCGAGACCGAGGAGGCATTTCATGCCCTACAGATTGACGATGGCGGGGTCGGCGTAAAGCGTGAAGGAGCCGGTGCGGAGAATTTTCACGTCCATCAGTTCGCCGCGATGACGCTCCGAGCCGTCGAACAGCACGAGCTTGTTGCAGCGGGTGCGGCCGGTGAAGCGCGCGGGGTTTTTCTTGCTCGGTCCCTCGACGAGAATCTGCATCGTTTGCCCGACCAGCGCGTCGTAGCGTCGTTTGCCGATGGCGTTGACGCATTCCAGGAGCCGCGCGTGGCGGGCTTCGATGACGTCCTCGGGCAACTGATCGGCCATTGCGGCGGCGGGCGTGTCCTTGCGCGGCGAATACTTGAACAGGAAGGCGTTGTCGAATTCGATCTCGCGGCAGAGGGACAGGGTTTCCTCGAAGTCCGCTTCGGTCTCGCCCGGAAAGCCGACGATGATGTCGCTGGTCAGGCCGATGTTCGGCTTGGCCGCGCGGAGCTTGCGGATGAGGCCGAGGAACTTTTCGCGGGTGTAACCGCGGTGCATCAGTTTCAGGATGCGGTCGCTGCCGCTTTGCAAGGGGAGGTGCGCGCTCTCGACCAGCTTCGGCAGCCGGGCGTAGGCCTCGACCAGGTCGTCGCCGTAGCCTTTCGGGTGCGGTGAGGTAAAGCGGATGCGGTCGAGTCCGTCGATTTCATGGACGGCTTCGAGGAGTTGGACGAAGGCGGACTTGCCATCGCGCAATGGGAGGTCGCGCTTGCCGTAGCTGGTGACGATCTGGCCGAGCAGGGTGATTTCTCGGACGCCGCCGGCGACGAGTTCGCGGCATTCGGCGAGGATGTCGGGAATGGTGCGGCTGCGTTCCTCGCCGCGGGTGGAGGGCACGATGCAGAAGGTGCAATGCTGGTTGCAGCCCTGCATGATGCTGACGAAGGCGGTGACGGACTTCTTGGCATTGCCGGTGAGCAGATGTTCGCGGATGGTGCCTTCGCTGCCGGATTCCTCGGAGATGTCCACGACCTTCTTCTGCCGGCCGGCCAGGATGTCGTCGAGGTATTCCGCCGTGCGATGAAATTTCTGGGTGCCGAGGACGAGATCAACGTCGGGTAGCTTGTCGATAAGCTCCTTGCCGCGGCTTTGCGCCATGCAGCCCATGAAGCCGAGGATGACGTTGGGGCGGTTCTTGCGGATGTCGCCGGCGATGTTCTCCATCTTGTTGATGGCCTTCTGCTCGGCGTTGTCGCGGACGCTGCACGTGTTGAGCAGGACGATGTCGGCGACGTGTTCGGAGGCGGCGAGCGCATAGCCCTTGGCGACGAGCTGGGCGGCGACGGCTTCACTGTCGCGCTCGTTCATCTGGCAACCGTAGGTTTTGATATAGACGCTCGGCATGGTGCTGAAAGCAGCGGCGGAAAATACGCCAGGGGGAGGGGCTTGGAAAGTTTTTCCTCCCGGGCGGATTGATCAACACCGCCGCGCTCCCCGACCGGCCAAACCCGCGCTTGCCGTTTGTTTTGAAAACGTCGAGACTGATTTCGGTTTTCTTGAACCGAAGAACCTATGAATCGCATGCAATTGATTTCGTCTGTCCGTCTTTCGCTCGCCGTCAGTCTGGCCGCGCTGGTCGCCGGTTGTGACCGGCAGGCCGTGCAGGTTTATCAGGTGCCGAAGGAGTCCTCCGCACCCGCGCCCGCCGCCCTGCCGCCGATGATGGCCGAGGCGGGGGCGCAACCGCGGCTGGTCTGGACCCTGCCGGCAGGCTGGCAGGAAGTTCCGGCGGCCCAGATGCGTCTGGCGTCGTTTGCCGTGAACGGCGCGGACGGAAAGAAGGCGGACGTGAGCATCATTCCGCTCGGCGGCGCGGCGGGCGGCGAACTGAGCAATGTGAACCGCTGGCGCGGACAGGTCGGACTCGCGCCGGTGACGGAGGAGGAACTGTCCAAGCTCGGCGAGAGCCTCCAGGTCGCCGGGACCGAGGCAAAGCTATACGACCTGACCGGCGGGCAGTCGCACATTCTCGTGACCTCGCTCCAGCGCGATGGCACGTCCTACTTTTTCAAAATGACCGGGGACGACGAACTGGTCGGCAAACAGAAGGGCAGCTTCATTGCGTTCCTCAAGTCGGTGAAGTTTGAGACGGGCGAAGGTTTGCCGCCGAATCATCCGCCGGTCGCCGCGGACGCCAGCACGCTGCCGGCAGATCATCCGGTCATCACGATGAACTCGCCGCAGATCGCGCCGGAGGAGGGAACGAAACCGACGTGGACGCTGCCGTCGGGCTGGGCCGAAGAGCCGGCGACGCGCATGTTGATCGCGAAATTTGCGGCCGGCGAAACCACGGCCCGGGCGGAAGTCACGGTGAGTTCTTTTCCCGGAGACGTCGGCGGGCTGGCGGCGAATGTGAACCGGTGGCGCCAGCAGATTTCCCTGCCGCCGCTGGGCGAAACCGAAGCCGTGCAGGCGGCCAAGCCGCTGGAACTTCCCGCCGGCAAGGCGTCGGTGGTCGAGATGGACAGCGCGTCCGGCCGGCTGGTCGGGGTGATTTTGCCGCAGGGCGGCCAGACGTGGTTTTTCAAAATGATGGGGAACGAAAAAACCGTGGCTCGCGAAAAGGAGGCCTTCCTGAAATTCGTCGAGAGCGTGAAGCTGCCCCATGGTCATTAAGCGTCTGGTCCAGTTCTTCACGTCACTGCGGCTGACGGCGGTCCTGCTGGCGTTCGGCATCGTGCTGGTGTTCATCGGCACGGTCGCGCAGGTGGACGAGGGCCTTTACAACGCGCAGGCGAGATACTTCCGGCAATGGTTCGTGCTGGGCGTGGACCTGTTTGGCAAACGCCTGCCGGTTGTTTTGCCGGGCGGCTATCTGCTGGGAACGATGCTCCTGGCGAATCTCGTCGCGGCGCATATCTACCGCTTCCAGCTCACCACCAAAAAAATCGGCATCCAGTTCGCGCACCTCGGCATCATCCTGCTGCTCGTCGGCCAGTTGCTGACCGACATGCTGGCGCATGAAACCCAGATCCGGCTCGTCGAGGGCGAGTCCAAGTCCTACTCGACCAGCGCCCAGGCATTCGAGCTGGTCTTCACCACCGACGCCGGCGGCCGGGACGAAAAGGTGGTGGCGATTCCCGGAGAACTCCTTCAGGCCGGCGGCGAAATCAAAAACGAAAACCTGCCGTTCATCATCCGCGTGAAAGAATTTTGGAAAAACTCCGAGCCGTCCTTCCGCGCGCCCATGATGAAGAACCAGCCGGCGCTGACCACGAACGGCATTGCGGCGGGGTTTGATTTTCATCCGGTGGTGGAGGCGAAGGGAACTGACGACCGCAACATTCCGACGGCGCTGGTGGAATTGAGCGGGCCGACGGGATCGCTGGGTGACTGGTTTGTCTCGGGGTGGTCCGGGGACGAGGCGATGGTGGAAGCCTTGGGCGCCAGCTACGCGCGCAGCGTCGGTCCGCAAATGGCGCAAAGCATCGTGGCGAAGATGACCGTGCCGCAGGCGGTGACCGTGGATGGCCGGCGGTTCAGCTTCGTGCTGCGTCCGCGGCGGCTGTATCTGCCCTTCACGCTGACGCTGCTCAAGGCGACGCACACGGTTTATCCGGGGACGGACATCCCGAAAGATTTTCGCAGCCGCGTGCTGATTCAAAATTCGCAGACGAAGGAAAACCGCGAGACGGAAATTTACATGAACAATCCGCTGCGTTATGCGGGACTGACGTTTTACCAGTTTCAGATGGGCGCCGGTGCCGAGGCGATGGCGGCGGGACAACGTCCGTCCTCGACCTTGCAGGTCGTGCGCAATCCCGGCTGGGTCACGCCGTATCTTGGCTGCCTGCTGGTGGGCCTGGGGTTGACGATCCAGTTCCTGCAGCACCTGGTCGGGTTCATTTCCAAAAGGAGCGCGCGATGAAAAAGTGGCTGCCGATCATTCTGACCGTGGTGATGGCCGCGTGGTTTCTGGGCAAGCTGCGCGCGCCGAGGGACGAGGGATTTGCTTTCAATGAATTTGGAAGGCTGCCGCTGGTGTTCAACGGACGGCTCAAGCCGATGGATTCCCTCGCCCGCAGTTCGCTGCTGCAAATCCGCGAGAAGCAGACGCTCAACACCGAGCCGTGGAAGGAATGGAACCAGAAACCGAGGATCATTCCGGCGACCGAATGGCTGGTGACCGTGATGATGGACCCGGAAACGGCCGACGCCTGGCCGGTGTTTCGCGTGGATCATCCAGATGTCGTCTCGCTCATGAAGCTGCCGACCAAGGACGCCGAGCCGCATTCGGACGGAAAGCATTTTTCCTGGAACCAGCTCACCGGCGAACTGGAGGGCTTTGACCGGGAGAGCCAGCGCATCAGCCAGGTGGAATCGTCCCGCCGCAGCCCCTACGAACGGGCGGTCATGAAATTGCGCGAGCAGATGATGCTCTACATGCGGCTGAAAAACGCCGTGCAGCCGGCCGACGCGGAGAACTGGCCGCAGGAGCTGGCGGACTACGAGCGGATGATTCCCGCCGGCGTGGCCGCGGTGCAGGCCAAGGAGGCGGGGCAGAAATACGATGAGGCGGTCTTTGGCCGGTTCGTGGGATTTGCCCGGCGCTTTGACGCCATGCTGCGCTTTGAACCGCCGCTGATCATCCCGCCGGCGGCGGCGGGAGAAGCAAAGGATCACTGGCTGCGGACCGGCGAGGCGTTGATCGCGGCGGTGCGTGTCGGAAAAGTGGATGCCGCGGCGAAGACGTATGCCGCGATGGCGGGGGCGTTCAAGGCGCGGCAGCCGGCGGAGTTCAACCGCCTCGTCGCGGGCTATCAATCAGGGCTGGCGGGCAAATTCCCGGCGGAGGTGAAAAAGTGCGGCGGCGAAATTTTCTTCAACCGCCTGGAGCCGTTCTACAACGCCATGGTCATCTACACCCTGGCCGGTGTGCTGGCGTTCCTGTTCTGGTTCAACGTGTCCGAACCGCTGCGGCGGTCAGCGGTCTGGCTGATTGGGCTGGCGCTGCTGATTCACACCACGGGTCTGGTTTTCCGCATGGTCATCGAGGGACGTCCGCCGGTGACCAATCTTTATTCGTCGGCCATTTTCATCGGCTGGGGCGCAGTGGTGCTGGGATTGATCCTCGAACGATTTTTCCGGAACGGCATCGGGGCGGTGGTGGCCTCGGGCATCGGCTTCATCACCCTCATTATCGCGCATCATCTCTCCCTGGAAGGCGACACCATGGAAATGATGCGGGCGGTGCTGGACACAAACTTCTGGCTGGCGACGCACGTGGTCGTCGTCACGCTGGGGTATGCCAGCACCTTCGTGGCGGGTTTTCTGGCGATGATTTACATCGTGCGCGGCGTGTTTACGAAAACGCTGGATGAAGCCACGGGCAAATCTCTGGCGCGAATGGTTTACGGGATTGTCTGTTTTGCAACGCTGTTCAGTTTCGTCGGCACGGTGCTGGGCGGCATCTGGGCGGACCAATCCTGGGGACGGTTCTGGGGCTGGGACCCCAAGGAGAACGGCGCGCTGATCATTGTGCTGTGGAACGCGCTGATTTTGCATCTCCGCTGGGGCGGGCTGATCCGGGAGCGCGGATTGATGAACTGTGCCATCGGCGGCAACATCGTCACCGCATGGTCGTGGTTTGGCGTGAACATGCTCGGCATCGGCCTCCACAGCTACGGCTTCACCGATGCGGCGTTCAAATGGCTGATGCTGTTCGTGGGCAGCCAGCTGGCGTTGATTGCCCTGGGCTGCCTGCCGCCGGGAGTTTGGAAAAGCCGCGCCGTTTCCCGTCCTAAATAAGGGCATTGGTTGAGAAGGCTTTTTGACTTGGCCGGCCCGGTTAACGGGGGCGGGCATCATTTTATTCAGCGGAGTCAGCAGGAGGTTGGCAGCAAGCAAGGTTTTCCCGGGGCTTAAACCCGTAGATTTACGGAATAGTATTTATGCGAATGACTTGCTATAAAGCTGGCAGTTCAAAACTGGACAGAAGAGGTGCTCAAGCAGTTCAAACGAAGACGGGCAAAACCTGTCGCTTGTCCGGACTGGGGTTGAGCACTTTCTAAAGACAGATGCGATCTAAAACATAAACAACATAGAGGACCCAATGAAAATGACTAAAACAATGAGACACTGTACGCTGGCCGCCGTGGCTGGTTTGATGGTGTCGAACGCGGTGGCCCAGCAGGTCACCGTCTCCCAAATCCCCGGTTATCACGCTGATGCCGGTGAATTCAACGTCACCCCGATCCGTGGTGCCGGCTATGCGCCCGACGTGCTGGTCGGCGGCGGCTTCCAGACTTTCTGCATTTCCCGTGATGCCGGCATCAGTCTGCCGGGAACCTATTTTGATTCCATCAACTCCGCGGGCATTTATGTGCCGAACAACGTCGCCATCTCCAAGGGCAGCGCTTGGCAGCTCCCAGTTCACCAGCGGCACGCTTCCGGGATATAATTATGCCGGACCGGCCATCGTTGATGTCGGCCACACGCTGTCACAGCGCGCGGAAACCGCCTACCTCCTGCAGCTCGCGCTGTGGACCTTGGAAGGCCAGTACTCCGTGCTGAATGATCCCAATCAAGACCTCCTCAATCCCTACGTCAACATGGCGGCCGCCCAATTCGGCGGCGGTTTGGCGGGTTTGACTGCGGCCAAGGCGGCCAACAATCCCGGCGACTACAACGTCGGTGTCTTGAACCTCAACTACGTCAACCTCGACGGCACCGTCGGCGCCACCGCCCAGCCTGTGCTCGTCCGTCTGCCGTTGCGCCCCGCGTCCATCGGCGACTACGTGTGGGAAGATAGCAACACCAACGGCGTGCAGGATGCCACCGAGCCCGGATTGCCCGGCGCGACGGTCGTCCTCACTGATTGCAGCGGCAATATCGTCCAGGACGCCAACGGCAACATCGTTGCCCCGTACCTCACGGCGGCCAACGGCTTCTATACCTTCACCAACCTGATCCCCGGACAATACAAGGTCACCGTGACCCTGCCCGGCGGTTATGTCTTCACCGAGCAGTTCCAGGGCGGCGATGACGCCAAGGACAGCAACGTGAACACCTCCACCGGCGTCAGCGACTGCCGCAACCTCGTTGCCGGACAAAACGACGACACCGTCGATGCCGGCGCCCACAAGCCCGCTCCCGCGGCCATCGGCAACTACATCTGGGAAGACAACAACACCAACGGCGTCCAAGACGCGACCGAACCCGGCATCGCCGGCGCCACCGTCGTGCTGACTGATTGCAACGGCAACGCTGTGGTGGACCGCGACGGCAACCCCGTCCTTCCGATCGTCACCGCCGCCAACGGCTTCTACAAGTTCGACAACCTCGCCCCCGGCAACTACCGCATCGACGTGACTTTGCCGAGCGGCTACACGTTCACCTCCCGGTTCCAGGGTGGCGACGCCGCCAAGGACAGCAACGTCAACGTTGCCACCGGCGAAAGCGACTGCCGCACCCTCGTGGCGGGCCAGTATGACGACACGGTTGACGCCGGCGCCTACAAGCCCGTCGTCTGCAGCGCCAGCGTCTGCGGCAACGTGTTCGCGGACTGCGACGGCAGCGGCGACCTCTCCGTCAAGGATGTGGGCCTGAAGACCGTGCTCGTCAAGTTGTTCAACGCCTCGGGCGTGCAGGTTGGTTCCTTGAACACGGACACCAACGGTTCTTATTGCTTCAACGGTCTCGCGGCCGGTTCCTACAAGGTTGTGGTCACCCCGCCGACCGGTTACAAGCAGACCGCCGCCTCCTCCGGCCACTACTGGAAGGATTCTTATGGCCGCCGGTGCTGGGTTGAAAACGACGGCAACGCCCACTGCGTTGACAACGGCGTCGAATGCTGGCGCGGCAAGGACGGCTACGTCCACTGGAAGGACAGCTACGGTCGTGACTGCTGGCGCGACAGCCACAACAACTACCGCTGCCAGACCATCAGCTACAAGACCTGCAACGTCACCACCTACGACAACACCCTTTGTGTGACGGTGACCAACTGCCAGACCAAGCTCGACGTGAACTTCGCCTACACCGGCACCACTCCGAAGCTTGAAGTCTGCGTCAAGGGTCCGAGCTCGGTGAAGTGCGGCCAGACCGTTACCTACACCTGCACCGTCACCAACACCGGCAACGTCTGCTTCAAAGGCGGCACCGTCTGCCACACCATCGGCAGCTGCGGCTCCTATGGCTGGCACGGCACCCCCTGCACGTTCACCACCCAATGCCCGCCCCTCAGCCCCGGTCAATCCTGCGTCCTGACGCAGAAGTGCACCGTCAACTGGTACAGCGGCGGTCGTGACTACAACTGCGAATCCAAAGTGACCTGCACCCAGGCTTATGGCACCAGCGCCTGTGGTCAGTCCAATTGGAAGACCCGCTGCGACTACTAATTCTGCGCCTCCGGCAGGATTGCCGGACAGCGTTTGAAAGCTAATCAAGGGCCTCAGAGAAATCTGAGGCCCTTTTCTTTTCCGGGGATTCCCCGGGTCAATTTCCGGTGGGTTGCCAAATAGGCAGCGGGAGGGGGGTGTGTTAAACCAGTTGCAGGTCAAACGATCACCGTGATCGGAAACCGCCGGGCCGAGCAAGGCCGGCAGATTTCAGGCCGGTGATCGCTGAGTCAACAACAAGACATCCAAAAAATGAAACTACTGAAAACATTGAAATACCTGGCCATGGCGGCCATCGTCGGCGCGCTTACCGCGGGCGCGCAGGCGCAGACGGTCAACATCATCCAGGTTCCTGGTTATCACGAGGCCGACGGCGAATTCAACGTCGAGCCGGTTCAAGGCTCCGGCTACAGCGCGCAAGTCCTCGTGGGCGGCGGTTACGAAACGTTCTGCATCTCCCGCGACGCCGGCATCACGATTCCCGGCACCTACTTCGCCTCGTTGAATCCCGCCGGTGTTTATCAGCCGAACAATGTCGCCATCTCCAAGGGCAGCGCCTGGCTCTACGACCAGTTCACCAGCGGCACGCTGCCGGGCTACCGCTATGGCGGCGCGGCCATCGTTGATCCGGGCCACACCTTGTCGCAGCGCGCCGAGGACGCCTACCTCCTCCAGTTCGCGTTCTGGACCTTGGAAGGCCAGTATTCCATTTTGAACGATCCCAACCAGGATCTGAACAATCCCTGGGTGGCTCTCGCGGCCAATCAATTCGGCGGCGGCCTCGCCGGCCTGGCCGCGGCCAAGGCGGCGAACAATCCCGGCGACTACAACGTCGGCGTGCTCAACCTGAACTTCATCAACAACGACGGCAGCGTCGGACCTTCCGTTCAACCGGTGCTGGCCCGCGTGGCCTGCACGGCGCCGACGGCAACCGTCTCCGCGCCCATCTCGGTGAACGCCGGTGCGGCCGGCAACAGCGCCTCGGTGCCGGATGCCGGCGCGGGAGCGACTTACTCCTGGACGATCAGCAACGGCAGCATCACGGACGGCCAGGGCACGACGAACATCACCTGGACCGCCGGCAATCCCGGCAGCACGGTGATCAGCATCTCCATCACCAACGTCGGCGGTTGCAATGCGACCGGCTCCCATACCGTGACCGTTTCCTGCGTGGCTCCGGACGCCACCATCACCGTGCCGGTTTCCATCTACGCGGGCAGTTCGAACAACGTCGCCTCCGTTCCGAACGCCGGCGCGGGCGCGACCTACAACTGGTCCATCAGCAACGGCAGCATCACGGGTGGCCAGGGCACGGAAAGCATCACCTGGACGGCCGGAGCGAGCGGCACGGCGTTTCTCAATGTGACCGTCACCAAGGCTGACGGCTGCGATGCCCAGGGCATGAAGGCTGTCACGCTGCAATGCGTGGCTCCGACCGTGGTTGTGACCGCGCCGGTCTCCGTCAGCCTCGGCTCCACGAACACCGCCTCAGTCAATGCCGCGAGCGGCGCGGCGGTTTACACCTGGAACGTCATCAACGGTTCCATCGTCTCCGGCCAGGGCACGACGAACATCCAATGGAAGCCTGCCGGCTCCGGCACCACCACGTTGGAAGTCACCGTGACGGTTGTCGGCGGCTGCAGCGCCAAGGGTTCCAAGACTGTCGTCGTGGAATGTGTCGCGCCGAAGATTTGCCTCTCCATCTCC
Source organism: Verrucomicrobiota bacterium (assembly GCA_046346715.1). Lineage (GTDB taxonomy): Bacteria > Verrucomicrobiota > Verrucomicrobiia > Limisphaerales > CAIQOK01 > CAIQOK01. The sequence goes on along the minus strand of JAXMHO010000013.1, from coordinate 23,618 downwards.
GCCTGTTACATCTCGGTCGGCTCCACCAACCGCGCCTCTGTGACGGACGCCGGCGTCGGCGCGACGTATGAATGGACGGTCTCCAACGGCACCATCCTCGAAGGTCAGGGCACGACCAGCATCAAATGGAAGGCAAACGCCGCCGGTTCAACGACGCTGAGCGTCAAGGTCACCACGCCCGGAGGATGCTCCTCGACCGCGTGCAAGACGTTGTGTGTGATTTGCGTCGCACCCAATGCGAACATTTCCGCCGCCAAATCCGTCAATGCCGGCAGCACCAACACGGCATCGGTCGCGAACGCCGGGGCGGGTGCAACCTACGTCTGGACCATCTCCAACGGCACGATCATCAGCGGTCAGGGCACGCCCGTCATCACCTGGATTGCCGGCAACAACTGTTCCGTCAGCCTGGGTGTGAAAGTCACGAACGCCGGCGGGTGCGATGATTCGGACTGCGCCTCGGTCAAACTGAATCCCGGCTATTCCACTTACACCATCGGCGGCTGGGGCGCGTGCCCGAACGGCAACAACATCGCCAGCCGCTTGGCGAAGAACTTCTGCGCCGTCTATCCGAGCGGATTGATCGTGGGCGGCGGTTACACCATCAAGCTCACCAGCGCCTCGGCGGTGCAGGACTATCTGCCCGACGGCGGCGCCCCGGCGATGCTCACCCGCAGCCACGTCAATCCCTCGACCACCGCTGCGAAGACCTTCGGCAGCCAGGTTGTCGCCCTCAAGCTGAACCTCGACTTCTCCGCGAAGGGCCTCACCCGCACCGGACTGGGTTCATTGAAGGTGGCCTCCGGCAAACTGGCGGGCTACACCGTGACGCAGGTGTTGACGCTGGCCAACAAGGTTCTCGGCGGCAACTCCTCCGCGCTGCCCGCCGGCTGCAGCCTCACGGACCTGAACAACGTCCTGAACGCCATCAACAACAACTATGACAATGGCACCACGGACAACGGCTACCTGGTTCCGTAATCATTGACTCAACAAAAAAGCCGCGGGAAGAAATTCCCGCGGCTTTTCCGTTTTTAGATTGAGCCGCTGATCAGTGTTCCGCCTTCTTGCGCGTGAACGTGTGGGTGGCGTGGCCGTAGAAGGTCTCCGCACATTCCATCAGGGTCTCGGACAGGGTGGGGTGGGGATGTACGCTCAGCGCGATGTCCCGGGCCGTCGCGCCCATCTCCATGGCCAGCACGGCTTCGGCGATCAGTTCGCCCGCGCCCGCGCCGCAGATGCCGACGCCCAGCACGCGTTCCGTGTCGGGATCGATCAGCATCTTGGTCACGCCGTCCGTGCGGTCGAAGGACAGCGCGCGACCGGAGGCCGCCCATGGGAACTTGGCCACTTCATACTTCACGCCTTTCTCCTTCGCCTCGGCTTCGGTCAAACCGCACCAGGCGAGTTCTGGATCCGTGAAGACCACGGCGGGAATGATGACGTTCTCAAACGCGCTGGGCTCGCCGTGAATCACTTCCACGGCCACCCGCGCCTCCTTGTGCGCCTTGTGCGCCAGCAAAATGCCGCCCGCGATGTCGCCGATGGCGTAGATGTGCGGGTCGTCCGTCTGCTGGTGCGAGTTGATCTTGATGAAGCCCTTGTCGTCGAGGACGACCTTGGTGTTTTCCAGGCCGAGATCGGCGCTGTTGGCGCGGCGTCCGACGGACACCAGCACGCGGTCGTAAAGCTCGGTGACCTTCTTGCCGTCGTATTCCATCTCGACCTTGATCTGTTTTCCGACGGTCGACATTTTGCCGACCTTGGCCTTGAGGCGGATTTCCTTGAAGGCCTTCTTGGCGTTCGCCACCACGGGCCGGGCCAGATCCGCATCGGCGCCGGCGAGCAAGGCGTCCATGGCCTCGACCATCACGATCTTGCTGCCCAGCGCGGCATAAACCGTGCCCATCTCCATGCCGATGTAGCCGCCGCCGACGACGAGCAGGTTCTCCGGGATCTCCTCGACTTCAAGCGCCTCGGTGGACGTCATGATGCGCGGATTGCCCAAGTCGAACGCCTTGGGCAGCGCCGGCACGGAGCCCACGGCGATGATGGCCGTGTCGTAGCTGATGAACTGCTGGCCCTTTTCGGTTTCGACACGAAGAGTCTGGGAGCCTTCGAAATGAGCCCGGCCCTTGATGACTTCCACGTTGCGCATCTTGGCGAGCTGGGTGATGCCGCCGCTGAGCTTGGTCAGGATGGATTCCTTCCAGGCGCGCAGCTTGGCGAGGTCCACCGTCGGCGGGGCGAAGGTGATGCCGCGGTGCTCGGAATCCTTGGCGGCCGTGATTTGATGCGTGGCGTAGAGCAGGGCCTTGGAAGGGATGCAGCCGCGGTTGAGGCAGACGCCGCCGAGGCGCGGATCGCGCTCGATGAGGATGACCTTCATGCCCAGGTCCGCCGCGTAAAATGCCGCCGCGTAGCCGCCCGGTCCGGCGCCGACGACCACGATTTGAGTTTTGATGGGATCCATAGTCTTAAATCTTCACTGACGCTTCGGGGAATGTTTCAATCGCCTTCAGCAAATCCACCGTGAACCGCGCCGCCGTGCCGCCGTCGATGAGACGATGGTCGTAGGACAGGCCGATGGGCATCAAGGTGCGGATTTCAATCTTGCCCTCGCGCACGACGGGTTTTGCCGCCGCCCGGCCGAGGCCGAGAATCGCCGCCTCAGGCTTGTTGACGATCGGCGTGAAGTGCGCGCCGCCGATGCCGCCCTGGTTCGAAATGGTGAACGTGCCGCCCTTGAGCTCCTCGCCCGTGACTTTGCGTTCGCGCGCTTTGGTGGCGAGCGACTCCAGTTCCTTGGCAAGCTGCACGAGGTCCTTTTTGTCCACGTCGCGGATGACCGGCACAATCAGGCCGGCTTCCGTGTCCACGGCGATGCCGAGGTGGATGTATTCCTTGAAGACAATCTCCGACGCGGCCTCGTCGAGGCTGGAGTTGAAGATGGGATATTTCTTCAAGGTGTCCGCCACGGCCTTCAGCACGAAGCAGGTGACCGTGAGCTTGGCGCCCTTCTGCTCGTAGGCGGCGAGATACTTCTTGCGCAACGGCAGCAGCGCGGTGATGTCCGCGTCGTCAAACTGCGTCACGTGCGGGATGGCGTTCCAGTTTTCCGTCATGCGCCGGCTGATGATCTGGCGCAGCGACGTGAGCGGTTTTTTGGTGACGCTACCCCACTTGGAAAAATCCACCGACTCCGCGACGGGCCTGGCCGGAGCGCCGGGCGCGGCTTTGGGCTGCGCGGCGAGTCGTTGCAGCCGCTGAATGTAGGCGCGGACATCCTCGATGACGATGCGTCCGCCGTGTTCGCTGCCCCGGACCTTGGTCAAATCAATGCCCAGCTCCTTGGCCATGCGGCGGATGGATGGCGACGCCGCGACGGGCGCATCGGACTTCGGCTCGTCCGCGGGCGCTTCCTCCACGGCTTCCTCGATGACCGGCGCGGGCTTCGCGGCCTTCGGCGCGGCTGCCTTGGCGGGAGCCGGCGCGGCGGCGGGTTTTTCGGCCGGGGCCGCTGCGGCGCCCGCGCCTGAGAGCGTCACGATCTTCTGGCCCACGCTGATGCGGTCGCCGGCCTTCACAAACACCTTGGCAACGGTGCCGGCGGCGGTGGACGGAATGGTGGCGACGGCCTTTTCGTTTTCGAGTTCGAGAAGGGGCTGGTCCTTGGCCACGTGATCGCCTTCTTTGACGAACACGTTGACCACTGTGCCAGTATCCGAGCCTTCACCGAGATTTGGAAGTTTGACGTCCATAAAATTAGCGGCGCGCAGTCTGCGACAAGCGGGCGTAACATTCTAGGAAAAAAACGTTTCCTTTGGGTTGGCTTATCTTTTCCATTGCCGGTCTTTGTGAAGACAGGGAGAATTCCCCCATGTCAACACGCCTGCATCGTAGCATCCTTTCCACGGCCATCCTTGGCTTTTCCATCTTCACCGCCTCGGCGGGCTTGGCTCCGGACACCACCATCTGGCTGGACGCCCCCGCCAAGGTGTTCACCGAATCGTCGCCGCTCGGCAACGGCCGGCTCGGGGCGATGGACTTTGGCGGCATCGTTGAGGAGCGCATCGCTTTGAACGAGGATTCGCTCTGGTCCGGTTCCGTGCAAAATGCCGACCGCACCAACGCCGCGGCCGCGCTGCCGGAGATCCGCCGCCTGCTGCTCGAAGGAAAAAACATCGAGGCCGAAGCGCTGGTGGACAAGACCTTCACCTGCGCGGGTCGGGGTTCCGGCCGCGGCCGCAGCCGGGATTTGCCTTACGGTTCCTATCAGGTGCTGGGCGATCTCCGCCTGAAGTTCCATTACGCGGAAACCAACGAACCGACCAAGTATCGGAGGGAGCTGGACCTGTCCACGGCGACGGCCCGCACGGAATTCTGGCGCGGGGACGTGAAGTTCGGGCGGGAGATTTTTGTGAGCGCACCTGACCAGGTCGTGGTGATGCGCCTGTCGGCCAGCCAGAAGGGCCGGTTGAACTTCGACGCCACGCTGGATCGTCCCGAACGGTTTCAGACGAGGGCCGTGGCCGGGAACGAGCTGTTGATGACGGGGGCCATGACGAACGGCGTGGATGGCGACGGGATGAAGTATGCCGCCCGCCTGCGGCTGGTGAACCGCGGCGGAACCGTGACGGCCAAGGATGGAAAGCTTTCCGTGACGGGCGCGGATGAAGTGGTGCTGCTGGTGTCGGCGGCGACGGACTATGAGCGGTTCGCCAAGGTGGTTCGCCGAGACTTGGAAGGCACGACGGCGGGGGATTTGAAACGGGCGGCGCGCCGGGGCTGGGAGCGGCTCCAGCAGAAGCACGTCGCGGATTACCAGAGCTATTTCAACCGCGTGTCGCTGAATTTGGGGGCTCCTGTTTCCGAGGTTTCGCGCAAGCCGACGCCGGAGCGCATCGCCGCCGCCAAGGCGGAGTATGACGCGACCGGCCACAGCGCGGACCCGTCGCTGGCGGCGTTGTATTTCAATTTCGGCCGCTATCTGCTGATCTCCTCCTCGCGTCCGGGTGACATGCCGGCGAATCTGCAGGGGCTCTGGGCCGACACCACCACGCCGCCGTGGGGCGCGGATTATCATCTGAACATCAACCTGCAGATGATTTACTGGCCGACCGAGGTCTGCAATTTGACCGACCTGAACGAACCGCTGTTCGCCTACGTCGAGTCCCTGCGCGCACCGGGTGAACGGACGGCCAAGGAATACTATGCCGCCCGCGGCTGGGTGGCGCATGTGCTGGCCAACGCCTGGGGCTTCACGTCGCCGGGGGAGAGCGCGTCCTGGGGGGCGACGGCGACCGATGCCGCCTGGCTTTGCGCGCAATTGTGGGATCACTGGCTGTTCACCAACGACAAGCAATTTCTCGCCCGGGTTTATCCGCTGCTGCGCGGCACGTCCGAATTTTTCTGCGACATGCTGATCGAGGAGCCGACGCATCACTGGCTGGTGACCGCGCCGGCGAATTCACCCGAGAACGCCTTCATCACCCCGGAAGGCAAGAAAGCGCACATCTGTCTGGGGCCCACGATGGACAACCAGTTGTTGCGTTACCTTTTCGGCGCGACGGTTTCCGCGGCGGAAATCCTTGGCGTGGACCCGGAACTGCGCGGGGAGCTGAAGGCCAAGTCGCTGCGGCTGCCGCCGACGCGCATTGGTTCCGATGGCCGCGTCATGGAATGGCTCGAGGAATACAAGGAACAGGATCCCCAGCACCGTCACACGTCGCATCTCTGGGGCCTGTATCCCGGCGATGAAATCTCTCCGACGGCCACGCCGGAGCTGGCCGAGGCCGCGCGGAAAACCTTGAACGTCCGCGGCGACAAGAGCACCGGCTGGGCGACGGCCTTCCGCATGGCGATGTGGGCGCGTTTGCATGACGGCGACCGCACCCACAAGCTGTTCAGTTCGCTGCTGGCCAACTGCACGCTGCCCAATTTGTTCGACACCCATCCGCCGTTCCAGATTGACGGCAACTTCGGCGCCACCGCCGCCATCGCGGAAATGCTGGTGCAATCCCAGGCGGGTGAAATCGAACTCCTGCCTGCGCTGCCCGTGGCGTGGCCGGATGGAAACGTGACGGGGCTCCGGGCGCGGGGCGGATTCGAGGTGGGGCTGGCATGGAAGGGCGGGCAGCTGATGTCGGCGACAATTGCCTCAAAGACTGGCGGCGCCTGCCGGATTCGTTACGGAACCTCCGTCCGGCACGTGACCATCGGGAAAGGCAAAGCCTACGTTTGGCAGCCGGAGCCTCAGGCCCCGGCGAATTCCAAGTAACCGGCTTTCGGAAGTCCGCCGCCGCCTGATTTTAGGGTTGCTTTAACCCAGCCAGCGATTAAGCTGCGCGGCTGAATTTTTAATACCTTGAACGCTGAACTTACAAAGAAAGCATTGGAGAAGGTTGGCAACCCCAACGTTCTGATCAACCTGGTTTCACGCCGTGTGCGCCAGCTTAATTCCGGTTCCGGCGCCATCAGCCGCCCGCTGGTTGACCCCGGCACGATGGGGGTGGCGGACATCGCCCTGTCGGAAATCATCGAGGAAAAGATCGGTTTCGAACTGCCGGAAATCGTCGAGCTGACCCGTGTTTCCGCGCCCAAGAAACGCAAGAAGCACTGAGGCCCGCGGCAATTTTTCATGAACAGCCAGAGGGGCGACCTTCTGGCTGGTTTTGTTTATGGCGGACATTGTCACCAACTCGAAGGCCCGGCGCGACTATCACATCCTCGAAACCTACGAGGCGGGCATCGTGTTGCATGGCACCGAGGTCAAGGCCTTGCGCGCCGGCAAGGGGCAGATCAGCGACGCCTTTGCGCGCATCGAAAAGGACGAGGTCTGGCTTTACAACGCGCACATTGACGAATACTCCCACGGCAACGTCCAGAACCACCTGCCCAAGGCGCCGCGCAAGCTGCTTCTGCATCGCGCGGAAATCCGCAAGCTCGCCGCGCTGGCGGCGGTGAAGGGCCACTCCGTCGTCGCCCTGTCGTTGCATTGGAAAAACGGCAAGGTCAAAGTCACGCTCGGCATCGGCAAGGGCAAGGCCGAGTTTGACAAGCGCGCGGACATCAATCAGCGCGAATCGGACCGGGAGCTGAAACGGGCCACGATGAAATGGACCAAGGGAAAATGAGTCACAGGGTCTTGTTGGCGGTGCTGGCGGGATGCCTCCTGAGTTTCACCGCGTTTTCCCGGACGACGAATGTTTCCAGGGCGCGTCCGGGAAATTGGGCGGTCGCCATCAGCCGGCCGGGCTTGCCCAACTGCTTTCAGCTCACCACCAATTTCTACCGCGGCGCGCAGCCCACGGCGGCCGGGATGAGGACCCTGAAGGAAATGGGCGTCAAGACGGTGGTCAACCTGCGGAGCTTTCATTCTGACCGTGAACTGGTTTCCGACACCGGCCTCAACCGCCGGCATCTCAAACTGGAGCCGTGGCACCTGGATGATGAGCAGGCCGTTCAGTTCCTGAAATTGGTCGGCGACACCAATAACTTGCCCATCTTCATCCATTGTCAGCGGGGCGCCGACCGCACCGGAACCCTCTGCGCGCTCTATCGCATCGCCGTCTGCGGCTGGCCGAAGGCGGAGGCCATCGAAGAAATGAGGGAGGGCGGGTTTGGATTCAGCCCGGCGTGGCAGAACCTGGTCAAGTATCTTGAGGAAGCAGACATTGACCGTTTGCGTCAGAAGGCAGGACTGGCGGCAATGGCCAAATAGGCAAAGAAAAAAGCGAGGTGGGTGACACCTCGCTTTGATCGTGGGGAGATTGGATCAAGCCTTCTTGGCCGCGGCGTCCGTCTTCTTCCAGGTGCGCTTCGGCGCCTTGGTGACGAGCCCCTTCTTGAGGGTGCTGGCGGCGACGCGGATGTAGCGGACTTCGCCGTTGGGCATGAGAGCCTTCACCCGTTGGAGGTTCGGGAGGAACCGGCGTTTGGTGATCGCGGTGATGTGCGTGCCGATGCCGCCGCTCTTCTTGGATTTACCACTGCGCCAGATGATGCTGCCCTTCACGGGGCCCTTGCCGGTTAATTCGCATTTCGCCATAAAATCAGTCTCAGTTAAAAATTAAGGAGCGTGGAAAATATCATTTGCCCGTGATGCCGCAAGGATTAATTCCGGAAAAATCAGCCGTTAAAGCCCAGTTGGCGCCGCTGTTTCCAGAGGTCCTTTGGCTTGAAAATTCCCGCCGGGGTGATGATGCCGGTGATGAGGTCGGGCGGCGTCACATCAAAGCCGGGATTGCGCGCGCCGCTGGAGGGGTTGGCCACCCGGACGTATTCCCGTTTGCCGGAACGGGTCGTGCCCCAGGCGCCCAGCACTTCGCTTTCATGCCGGTCCTCGATCGGAATGTCAAAGCCGCGCCGGAGGTTCCAGTCAATCGTCGAAAGCGGAATGGCCACGTAAAAGGGAATCCCATGCCGCGCGGCCACCGCCGCCTTGGTGTAGGTGCCGATCTTGTTGGCCACCTCGCCGGTGCGTCCCAGCGTGCGGTCGCTGCCGACGATGACGAGGTCGATCTCGCCGCGCTGCATCAGATGTCCGGCGGCGTTGTCGGCGATGATCTGGTGGGAAACCTTTTGCTGCGCCAGCTCCCAAGCGGTCAGGGTCGCGCCCTGGGAACGGGGGCGGGTTTCGTCGCAATACACATGAAACTTTTTCCCGCGCGCCTGGGCGGCATACAACGGCGCAGTGGCGCTGCCAATGTCCACAAACGCCAGCCAGCCGGCGTTGCAATGGGTAAGCACGCGCATGCCGCTGCGGATCAGTTTCGCCCCGTGCTCGCCGATCTCCGCACAATGCCGCGCGTCGGCATTTGCGAAATCCTCGGCGGCGGCGAGCGCAATCGCCTGCTGCTCCGCCACGGTTTCGCCGGCCTTCATGGCGGCGCGCACATCGTTCATGGCGTTGACCGGATCAACCGCCGTGGGCCGGGCGTCCTTCAATGTCTGATACACCCCATCGACGTGCCGGGTGAACTTTGGAAGATCTCCGCCGCGAAATGCCCGGGCGCCCTGCGCCAGTCCGTAGGCGGCGGTCGCGCCGATGGCTCCCGCACCGCGCACAATCATGTCGGTGATGGCACGGGCCGTTTCCCGAAAATCGCGGACGGCCACGATTTTGAACTCATGGGGCAGCAGCCGCTGTTCGATGAGCTGCACCGTGTTGGTTTTGGTGTCGAAGGTGACGGTGCGATAATGGCGGGTCTGGCCGCGGACGGTGACGTTCATGGGTGAAAGGGGAAAACGGTTGGGGAAAATCTCACAACGGGCCGGCCTTAAGCTTCCGGATTTTGGCCCGCAGCGGCTTGTACAGCTCATGGGCGCGGAGATTGCGCAGATCAGGATCTTTGGACAGCCATTTGAAATCGCGATAGCCGAAATCAATGGCCTGTTCGAGGGCCTGCGCGGCGCGGTCCAGTTGCCGGGTCAGCGAATAGCTGCACGCCAGGTTGTAGAACACCAGCGGATTTTGCGGCTCGAGCGCGGCGAGCTTCTCGTCCACCAGCAGGCCTTCCTCGTAACGGCCGCGTTGGGTGTAATGGTCGCCGAGAATCTGGAGCGCCTCCGTGTATTGGCCGTCACGCCGCACCAGTCCTTCCATGAACAGGATTTTGATGTCCAGGTCGCGCGATTTCTCGCGGCTTAATTTTTTTCGGGCACTGCTTTTTTGCGGCATACGACAATAAAATCATTCGCAAAGGACTCCGCGATGTCAAGCGGACGGGCGGCGGCACCCTGTGGCGGCTGCAAAATGAATTGAATTCCGCCTCGCAAACGAACGAATATCCCAGCCCATGAAATGTTTCGTCACCGGCGCCTCGGGCTTTATCGGCGCCAATCTGGTCCACGAACTGCGCGCGCGCGGCCACGAGGTGAAGGCCTTGCTGCGTCCGCAGAGCGACCGGCGCGGACTGGCCGGCGTGGATTACGAACCCGTGCCGGGCGACGTTTCTGACCGGGCGGTTCTTCGAACCGCCATGCGCGGCTGCGACTGGTGCTTTCATGTCGCGGCGAGCTACCACCTCTGGCTCCGTGATTACGCGCCGATGTATGCGGCGAACGTGGACGGCACCCGCCATGTGATCGAGGCGGCAGGGGCAGCCGGTTGTTCCCGGATTGTTTACACCAGCACCGTCGGCTGCATCGGCCTGCCCAAGGAAGTCAACGGTCAGGTGACGCCGACGGACGAAACTACGCCGGTGTCCGAGGCGCAGATGAGCAACCACTACAAACGTTCCAAATGGCGGGCCGAGCAGGTCGCCTTGGAACTCGCCCGCCAAGGTCTGCCGGTGGTCATCGTCAATCCCACCGCGCCCGTCGGTCCCCGCGATGTCAAACCCACGCCGACCGGACAGGTCATCGTGGATTATCTGAACCGCCAGATGCCGGCCTATCTCGACACCGGCTTGAACTGGGTGCACGTCCGCGACGTCGCCATCGGGCACATTCTCGCGGCGGAGAAAGGCCGGGCCGGGGAGCGGTACATCCTCGGGCATGAGGACGGAAACTGGACGATGCGCGAAGCCTTCCTGATGCTGGAGGAAATTACCGGCGTTCCCGCGCCCAAGATGCGCGTGCCCTACGCCGTGGCCCTCGCCGCGGCCTACGTCAACGAGGCGGTTTCCGCCCTCACGCACAAGGCTCCCAAGGCGCCGCTCGCCGGCGTTCGCATGGCCAAATACAAAATGTTCTTCAACCCGGCGAAGGCCGTCCGCGAACTCGGCCTGCCTCAGACCCCGCCGCGCCAGGCCCTGGCCGACGCTGCGGAATGGTTTCGCTTGAACGGTTATGCCTGTCCGTAAGGGACACGCATCAAAAACAGGCTTTGCAACGTCTCGACGGGTATGCTAGTTAGCGGCTAGTTCAGAACTTCAGCCAGGCAGCTTATGAAGAATAAAAACTTGCCCGCTTTACGAACGAAACATTCCGCCTTCACATTGATTGAACTGCTCGTGGTCATCGCAATTATCGCGATTCTGGCCGCCATGCTTTTGCCGGCGCTGAGCAAGGCCAAGGAACGGGCACGGCGCATCAGTTGCCTCAACAATACCAAACAGATGAGCCTGGGGAGCGTCATGTTCTCAGATGAGGATCCACAAAAGGCGTTGAGCGGAGTGATCAATTATGCCGACGATGACTTGAACTGGCTGTTTCCCAACTATGTGCCGAATCTGAAATCCTTTCAGTGCCCGTCCACCAAAAACACGGTCCGGGAAACAACCGCTGTCAACATACCGGCGTTTTACGCGGGTCCCTACTCACCGGGATTAAATCAGTCCGGGGTGCAGTTTTACGTGGATCGCATCCATGGCGGCACCACCTTCAATGGTGATCTTGTCAACAATGCCAATTCCGGCCGGGAAGATGCCATTGGCACCAGTTATGAGGTGGCGGGCTATTTGAATGCGCGGACCACGGGCGGAGGATCAAATCCAACTCCAACCCGCAAAACCCAGTCAGCTATTGCCGCCTATACTGCCAAGTTGGATCAAACGACCAGTGCCGGCCAACGGCTGATCTCTGCCGGTGAACGGTTGGGACCGACGGACATGTGGATAGTCTATGACGCCGATGACGCGGCCTCGCCCACGGGCAGCGATCCCACGCGCAAAAACGGCGACTATCCTGATCCCGGTGACAATCACGGCAACGAGGGAGCCAATGTGGCGTTTTGCGACGGACACTCCGAATGGGTTTCGCAGAAAAATTATCTGCGCAGCTTTGCGCGTGGCACGGACGAATATCATGACGCTATCATTCCTTGAGGCCGTTGCCGGCACGAAAAATTCTTGCCGCGAAATTGAAATCCTTCTAGCTTGGCGGGCGTCAAGGAACGCGCGCTTAGCTCAGTGGTAGAGCATTACCTTCACACGGTAGGGGTCGCAGGTTCGAAACCTGCAGCGCGCACCATCTCATCCAATCCCGTTCTCACTTCAACGCCTCCGGCGGTCCCTGCCAGATCAGGCGCAGCGAATCCAGCCGCAGCCGCGATTGTTGCAGGGCGATGCCGAGCTTTTCCTGCTGCGACCGAGCCAGCGCGATTTCCGCCGGGCGGATGTGATCGTTGACGCGGGCGAGCTGCTGCAGCCGTTCCACTTCATGACCCAGCAGGCGGTTCATCTCGTTCAAGGCCACGGACCGGGTGTCCCGGGCTGATTGCTCCGCCAGCTTTGCGGCGAAGTCAAACATTGCCGGCAGAGTTTTTTTGGCGATATCCGCGTTTTCCACCAGCTTGTGGGGCGCACCCTTTTGCAGACGGCTTTCCCAGTCGTGGTTTTGAAAACTCGCGCTGATCTCGGCGAGTCGGTGGCTCACCATGAGCCGGATGGGCGTGGGCGGAAGGAAACGGTCCGCGTGAAGATTCGCGGCGGAAACAACTTCCAGCACATAGAGTAGTTCCAGCACCATCGTCCGCTCCTTGGCGGCGGGCAGCACGGCGAACGCGCAGTTTCCCGTTTCGCCGCCGAGCATCAGCTCCATGGCGCCGGTCACCAGCGGATGATCCCACGTCAGGAAGGCGACGTCCTCCCGGGACAAGGCGCGCTTGCGCTGGCAGGTGGCGATCATTCCCTCGGCGGGCAGGGCGGGGAAGGAATCCGTGATGACGCCGTCGGGGTTCAGCCGCCAGGTGCGCGGCGCGAGTTCCTCGACCTGCACGCCGAAGTGCTCGAAGACATCGAGGAGATATTCATCCAGCTCCGTCTGGTCGTCCTGGGCGCGCATCTGGCTGATGATGGTTTCGGCAACGGCGGGGCGGAACGAATTAAGTTCGAGCAACCGGTCGCGACCTTGTTCGAGCAGCCGCTGAATCTTTTTGCGCGCGGCGGCGGTCTCTTTGATCAACTGTCCCAGCTCCTCCTCGGCGGCGGCGGATTCTCCGGCGGGAAATTCCAAAGCTAGGTCATGCACGGCGTGGTTGAACTGGCGGAAGAGTTCGTTGCCGCCTTCAAGGTTTTTTTCAAAAGCGTTCAAGCCATCGTGATACCACCGTGCCAGCACTTCCTGCGGACTGCGCGCCAGAAACGGGACGTGGATCTGGATGCTCTCGGTCTGTCCGATGCGGTCCAGGCGGCCGATGCGTTGTTCGAGCAGTTCCGGATTCAGCGGCAGATCGAACAGCACCAGATGATGCGCGAACTGGAAGTTTCGTCCTTCGCTGCCGATCTCCGAGCAGATGAGCAGCCGCGCGCCATCGGGTTCGGCAAACCACGCCGCGTTGCGGTCGCGCTGCAGCAGCGTGAGGCCTTCGTGAAAAATTCCCGTCTTGATGCTGAGATGTTTTCGCAGCGCGGCGTCAATGGCCTCCGCCTTTTCCACGCTGCGGCTGATGACCAGCACCTTCTCCGGATCGAGCGATTGCAGCAACTGGACGAGCCAGAGCACGCGCGGATCCTTGGACAAATCCACCGCCGCGCGCAGCTCTAGGTCGCCCGCATCCTCGGCAAACTCGGTGGAGACCTGGTCCAGCCAATCGCCGGCGTCGCGTCTGGCGTCGAGGCGCGCCAGTCGGGCGACACGTCGGGGAAATCCCTTCATGGCGGCGCGGGTGTTGCGGAACAGCACGCGGCCCGGACCGTGGAGGTCGAGCAGATCGTTCAGCAAACCGGCACGCGTTTCGCCCGGGTCGGTGTTGAGCCCGGCCAGCCTTGGCTCCAAGGATTCCTCATGAGCCAGCAGGCGGCGCAGCGCGGCGAAATCGTTTTTTGAAAGCGCGCCGCCGTTCGACAATTTCTCCGCCACCTCCGCCGTTGCCCGATAATCCTTGGACTCCGCCTGAAACGTCGCAAGGTCGCGGTAACGATCCGGGTCCAGCAACCGCAGCCGCGCGAAATGGCTTTCCACGCCGAGCTGCTCCGGTGTCGCGGTGAGCAGCAGCAGTCCCTGCGATTGGCGGCTGAGCTGGTCCACGACTTGATACTCCTGGCTCGGCGCAGCGGCGGACCATTCGAGATGATGCGCCTCGTCCACCACGAGCACATCCCAGCCGGCGGCGATGGCCTGGGCGGCGCGGGTTTCGTTGCCGGCCAGAAAGCCGATACTCGTCAAAACCAACTGGTCGTCGAGAAACGGATTCACGCCCGGTTCCCCCGCTTCAATCGCGGCGCAGCGTTCCTCGTCGAAGATGTGCAGCCAGACGTTGAAGCGCCGCAGCATCTCGACGAACCACTGGTGCACCAGCGATTCCGGCACCAGAACGAGGATGCGATTTGCCCGGCCGCTCAGCAGCAGGCGATGCAGAATCAGGCAGGCCTCGATGGTTTTGCCGAGGCCGACCTCGTCGGAAAGCATCACGCGCGGCGCATGACGGTTGGCGACTTCCTGCGCGAGATAAAGCTGGTGGGGAATCAGATCAATCCGGCCGCCGACAAATCCCCGCACCGGAGATTTTCGCGAGCGATGCTGCCATTCGAGGGTGCGGCGGCGCAGTTCAAAAGTCCTCCAGTCATCAAAGCGTCCGGCGAACAACCGCTCCTGCGGTCCCTGCAAGCTGACCCGGTCGCTCAGTTCCGCCTCCGGCAAGCGGATTTTTTCGCCGAGATAAATCAGCAGACCGTTTTCCTCAACGACCTCCGTCACGCGGAATTCCCAGCCATCCTGGGTCTTGAGTTGGTCGCCGGCGCGGAAGCGGACTCGTTTCAGGGGCGCGTTGTCCGAAGCATAGACGCGCGTCTCGCCGGCGGATTTAAACTCCACCTGCACCCGGCCGCCGCCGGCCTGCACGACGGTGGCGAGACCGAGTTCGGGCTCGGTTTCGCTGAGCCACCGCTGACCTGGAGTGAAAACATTCATCAACTGCCGCCGATGGTTGTGAAAAACAACCGGCCGGGCAAGATTGAGAATCGGCGGATTGAAATCGTCCGGTTGACTTTTGGAACAGCGGGCGCGATGAATAGGAGCCTCGACGGGACATGAAAGCCAAAATCGCATCGCTCATTCTCCTAGCCACCCCGGTGTTCCTCTCGTCGGCCGTGGACCGCAACGGCAATGGCATGAGCGACGTGTGGGAGATGGTTTACGGCGCGTCGGCTTTGCCGGCGAACGGAGACGCGGACGGGGATGGCTTTTCGAACCTGGCGGAATCCCAGGCCGGCACCAATCCGTTCGACCCCAGCTCGGTTCCGCGGCTGCAGTTCACCTTGCTTTCCACCGGCGAGCAGTTGTCCTGGCCGGCGTTTCCCGGCAAGCGCTACACCATCCAATCGCGGCTCGATCTGCAAAACGGGGCGTGGACGAACGAAATGCAGGTGGTGGCCTCGGTTGGAAACTTGCAAACGAACGTGGTCGCCACCCTGCCCGCAAAGTTTTTCCGGCTGAGCATTGACGACGTGGACACGGACGGTGACGGCGTGGCGGATTACGAGGAACGCGTGCTGGGGTTTGATCCCAACGCGTCGCATTCGGACCGGAACGACCTCACGGATTCAGTTCGCATCACGAACGGCCTGAGCGTCGCCAGTGTCGTGACCCTTTCAGTGCTGGACCCCTTGATGTATGAACGCTGGCCGGACCCGGGCGTGGTGGCGGTGCGGCGCACCGGCGGGCTGCTGCCGGTCACGGTCAACCTGTCGTTCGGCGGCACGGCGACCGTCGGCGTGGATTACACGACCTCGGCTACCAATACGATTTTGATCCCTGCGGGCGCTCGGGAAGTCTGGCTGGAACTTCATCCGGTGGCCGATGCGAATGATGCCGAACCGACCGAAACCATCACGGTGACGGCGCAGGCCGGTGCGGGGTATTCATTGGGCAGCGGCACGGTGGCAAACCTGACGCTCGCCAACGAAACGGCAACCAGCCTGCCGAATCCCAAGGCGGCCGCCCGGTTCCTCATCCAGGCCGCTTACGGTCCTGATTCCGCGCCGACGAATGGTTTGCCGCCCAACCTCTCCGAGGTGACCTCGCTGGGATTCACAGGCTGGATCGACGACCAGTTCACCCGGCCCGTGAATTGTCTTCAGCCGTGGGTGGATTGGGCGGCGGTCAATGCGCAGGGCCTGGAACTGTACGGCAACTGGAAGGAATTTTCCTGGTGGAGCCGGGCGATGGGCGCCCCGAAGCTGCGTCCTGACGCCTTGACTAACACCGTTCCGGATCCGTTGCGGCAGCGGGTCGCGTTTGCCTTGAGCGAAATTCTCGTCGCGTCGGACCGCCCGGAGCAGTTGGCGGTGGAGCAGCAGGGCATGGCGAATTTCTACGACCTGATGGTCAGGCACGCCTTTGGAAATTACCGCGAGCTGCTCTACGACGTCGCGACGCATCCCGTCATGGGCATCTTCCTGAGCCATCTGGGAAATCAAAAGCACGCACCGGGCAGCAACGTTTATCCCGACGAAAATTTTGCGCGTGAAATCATGCAGTTGTTCACCATCGGCCTGTGGCAGTTGAACCCGGACGGAACGCGCGTTGCCGGCACGAACGGCCAGCCGATTGCCACCTACGACAACAGCCACATCACCGAGCTGGCCCGCGTGTTCACCGGGCTTTCGTTCGGCAACAACGTCAACTTTGATCTTTATCCGCGGGATTTCACGCAGCCCATGAAATGCTGGGACGACTTCCACGATTGCAACGCGAAGACCTTGCTGGGCGGACTGCAACTGCCGGCGCGGACGCCGAGTCCAGGCAACACCGGCACCGCCGGCCTGGCCGACGTGGACATCGCCGTCAGCAACTTGTTCGCACACCCCAATGTCGGGCCGTTCATCGGCAAGCAACTCATCCAGCGGCTCGTGACCTCGAATCCCAGCACCGGCTACGTCGCCCGCGTGGCGGCCGCTTTTGCCGACAATGGCGGCGGCATTCGCGGTGATCTGAAGGCGGTGGTCAAGGCCGTGCTCCTCGATCCGGAAGCGCGGGACCCGGCCATGATGGGCCAGCCGACGTGGGGGAAGCTGCGCGAACCAGTCCTGCGGGTCGTGAACTTTGCGCGGGCCTTCGATGCGTCCTCGACGTCCGGACATTTTGCGCTCGACCAGTTCACGCTGGATCATGGCCAGGATCCGATGAACTCCCCGAGTGTCTTCAACTTCTTCCTGCCCGCGCACAGCCCGCCCGGGCCCATTACCCAACTGGGGCTGGTGGCGCCGGAATTTCAGATCGTCAACGCCAGCACCGCCGTGACCGGGCCGAATTACTTTTGGAACGCCATTCCCGGGGACCTCCATCGCTACGGCCACGGCACCGCCAGCTATGTCGTGCGTCTGAACGTGACGAATGAGCTCGCGATGATCTGTCCGGCGGCGCAAATCAACGATGACGTTCCCGCTGGTCCGGCGGCGGATCCTGATCCGTTGATCCGCCGGCTCGACCTCGCGCTGACCGGCGGAACGCTTTCCCCGCCGCAGTTTCAAATCATCCGGGAGGCGATGCTGCGGGTGGGGCCGGGAACCTGGGAATGGCATCGCGAGCGGCTGCGGCTGGCAATCTATCTGATTGTGACCTCGCCGGATTTCAACGTGCTTAGATGACAACATGAAAACGCCACCGATTTCACGTCGCCGGTTTCTTCGTCAGGCGGGCTGCGCCGGCATGAGCGCCTTGCCGTTGCTCAACACGCTCTTGAACCTGCGCCTGATGGAAGGCGTTGCTTCGGCGGACGTGCCGCCGCTGAACGGCGAGTATCGCGCGCTGGTCTGCATCCTCCTCGCGGGCGGCAACGACTCCTTCAACATGCTCACGCCTTTCAGCGGACCGTCCTCCACGGCCGCCGATGCCTATGCCGAGTATTCCGCGAGCCGGTCCAATCTTGCGCTGCTGAAAGCCTCCAACCAGCTCATTGAAATTCATCCGACGAACACGCCGGGCCGGACTTTTGGCGTGCATCATCTCATGCCGGAGGTCGCCAGTCTTTTTGAAGCCGGCCAGGCGGCCTTCGTCTCCAACGTGGGTTCGCTGATCGAGCCGGTGCAGAATCGCACGCAGGTCTCCCAGAACCTGAAGCGCCTGCCGCTGGGATTGTATTCCCATTCCGACCAGATCGAGCAGTGGCAGACAAGCATCCCCCATTCCCGCAGCGGCATCGGCTGGGGCGGGCGCGTGGCGGACCTGCTCAAAGACCTCAATGCGAACCAGGCCGTGCCGATGAACATTTCGCTTGATGGCAGCAATGTTTTTCAAACCGGCAACACGGTGGCGGAATATTCCATCACGCCAACGGGCGCGGTCGGGCTGACCGGCTACAACGCCGCCTGGCAGCAATATCAGGATTTGCAGAATGCGATGAGCTCGGCGGTGGACAGCCAGCTCGCGCTGCAATACACCAACCTGCTCTCGCAGACTTTCAACGTCCGCAAAAAACAGGCGCTCGATGCGTACAACATTTTCGCCAACGCCACCGCGCCGTCCCTGCCGAGCGGCGTCAGTTTCCCCGGAACGTATCTCGGCATCCGGCTCCAGATGATCGCCCGGGCGATTCAAGGACGCGCGGCGATCGGCGCGACGCGGCAGACGTTCTTCGTCCAATGGGGGGGCTGGGATCATCACAGCGACGTTCTGGAAAACCAGGCCGCGATGCTGCCGGAAGTCAGCGCCGCCATCGGCGCGTTTTACAACGCGCTCGTCGCGCTGGGGGTGGCCAGCAAGGTGACGCTGTTCACAATTTCTGACTTCGGGCGGACGCTGACCAGCAACAGCCGCGGCTCGGACCATGCCTGGGGCGGAAACCAACTGGTGGTGGGCGGCGCGGTGGCGGGGAAAAAAATCTACGGGTCCTATCCCTCCCTCGCGTTAAACCCCGACGTCGGCGCGGAGCAAAACCCCTTGGACACCGGACGCGGACGGTTCATCCCCACGACGAGCTGTGATCAATTTTTTGCCGAACTCGCCTTGTGGCTGGGCGTAGGCAAAAGCAGCCTGCCGCTGATCTTTCCCAACATCGGAAATTTTTACAGCACCAGCAGCAGCGCGCCGCCGGTGGGATTTCTTTTGTAGGATCAGAACTGGTCTTCCTTGTCCTTGAACAAAATGTTGAAGGTCGTCAGCGAGCCGTAGCTGCGCGTGAGGTATTGCTGCATCTCGACCTTTTCGCCGTCGGAAAGTTTCTCGTGCGCGTTGATCTTCTGTTCGAGCACGCGCAGTTGATTGCGGATGCCGACGATCTTGTGGAAGAAAACTTCGAGCGGGACTTCCTTGGTTTGCAGCGTCGGATCGGCGGGATGCATCACCAGCTTGCCGCCGTGCCAGCGGGCGCCGAGTTTCTCCACCACGGAGTCGGGTTTCTCCAGGCCGAGCTGGCGGACGGCGGTGTTCACGGTCTGTTCGATGAATTGTTTCAACGGCACGTCCAGCCCGCTCACGGCGGCGTGGGGTTCGGCGGGTTCCACGCCGGCGGCCTCCGGGGCGATGGTGCGCCGGCCGTCGTCGAACAAAATATCGGCGGTCGTTTCCGAAATCGTCTTCACCACGCCCTTGCCGTATTGCGGGTGGCGGACTCTCATGCCGATGTGCAAAGCGTCAGTCTTCATGGGGAAAGTTTAACCACGACCCGGCGCGGATGAACACGGATTTTTGCCGGGAAGGAACGGCCGCGAGTTTCTTTTGATTGCCTCAGTGAAAACGCCGCGCCATTTTGGACATCGCATGGCAGCGAAATATTCTGACCGGCTTAGCTACGAGCGCGACCTCTGGCGGCAAGGTTTGTCGTTGGTGGCCGGCGTGGACGAGGCGGGCCGCGGACCGCTGGCCGGACCCGTGGTGGCGGCGGCCGTGGTGCTGCCAGATCACTGGGGCGACGCGGGCATCGAGGAAGGTCTGCGCGACTTGAACGACTCCAAACAGCTCACGGAAGCGCAGCGCGTAAATTATTTCGGCATCCTGTCCGGGCATCCCAAAATTCGTTCCGCGGTTGCCGTGGTGGATGCGGCGACGATTGACCGCATCAACATCCTGCAGGCGACGCATCGGGCGATGAACGAGGCGCTGGCCGGTTTGCCGTCCGCGCCGCAGCATGTGCTCGTGGACGGCCGGCCGGTCAAGACCATGCGTTTTGCGCAGACCGCGCTGGTGAAGGGGGACGCCAAAAGTTATTCCATCGCCGCCGCGAGCGTGCTGGCCAAGGTCACGCGCGACCGTCTGATGCTGGATTACGACCGCAGATTTCCTGGATACGGTTTTGCGGAGCACAAAGGCTACGGCACGCCGCAACATCTGGCGGCGATTGCGAAGCTGGGGCCGTGTGCCATTCACCGGAAGACCTTTGCGCCCATTCGTGCCCGCGAGCCGGAGCTGTTTTGAATTCCTCGCCAACGCCTCCTTGAAACGTTACCTTCACCGCGTGAGCATTGTCACCAAGACGGGAGATAAGGGAACGACGGGTTTGATGTTTGGCCGCCGGGTTTCCAAGTGTCATCCACGCGTTGAGGCGTGCGGCACGGTCGATGAATTGAATTCCGCCATCGGCATGGCGCGCGCCACCGCCAAAACGAAGGCTGTTCGTGAGAATCTTTTCCACATCCAGAAGGAGCTTGTCATTCTGATGGGCGAACTGGGCGTGGTGGAGGCCGATCTAGGCCGTTACACGCAGGGCGGATATTCGCTCGTGACTTCCAAGCTCACGGCGCAGCTCGACGCGCACGTCAAGGAACTGGAGGCCAAAAACATCTCCTTCAAGGGCTGGGCCACGCCGGGCGAGAACGTGAACTCCGCGGCGTTTGACGTGGCCCGGACGGTCTGCCGCCGGGCCGAGCGCCGCGTCTGCCGCCTTCAGGAAATCGGCGAGCTGCACAATCCCGAGATCATCATCTACCTCAACCGCCTGGCGGATTTGCTCTGGCTGCTGGCCCGGGCCGCCGAAGCGCCGGCGAAAAAGGCCCGGCGTAAAAAATGACCGCGGTCAGCCGTGTTTCCGGGTGAAGACGAAGAACATTTCGTCGCCGGCACGGGTCTGAGACTTGAATTGAAACGCCGCTGCCGCAGACAGTTTCTCAAATCCTTTCCCCTCCGCGATGGTGGGGGCGGTCCGGCCGCCGAACATTTTCGGACTGACCGTCAAATGAAGTTCGTCCACCAGCCCGGCGCGAAACAGCGCTCCGCTCAGTTCACCGCCGCCTTCGCAGAGCAGCCGTTTAACGTTCCATTTCGAGCGCAGCCAGCGCAGCGCCGAGAGAAAGTTGATCTGCTTTGCCCCGCAGATTTTCACCTGGGCCAGGGCGCGGAGTTGTTTCAATCGCTCGGTTCCGGCGCGGCGCGTGGTGAGAATGACGATGGGGGAAAAGTCGTGCTTGAAGATTTCCGCGCGGAGATTGACCGAGCCCGAGCCGGTCACGATGATGCGGAGGTGGCAGGCCGACAGCCCGCGCTGCTGGCGCCGCCGGCGAAACTTCGCTCCGCCCGTTCCCAGCGTCACGGGCCCCTGGTCAATGGTGCGGGCCCCGGACATCACCGCATCGGCCGTGGCGCGCAGTTCCAGCATGTGCTCGCGGTCGCGGACGGAGGCAAACGGTTTGAAGCGATGATCGGCAAACGCCGTCTTGCCATCGGCGGTCATGGCGAAATTCACGAACACGAACGGACGTTCCGATCGCTTCTTTTTGTGCTGCGGTTTTTGGTTTTTGCCTTTCACAGTCATCCTGGCCTCATCTTATAACAGCAGCATCGCATCGCCGTAGCTGAAAAAGCGGTAGCGTTCGCGCACCGCCTCCCGATACGCGGACAAGGTGATTTCCCGGCCGTCAATTTTTCCGGGCGTGACAAAGGCGCTCACCAGCATGAGCAGCGTGGAGCAGGGGAGATGGAAATTTGTCAGGAGCGCGTCCACCATCCGGAAATCGCGCGGCGGATAAATGAAAATGTCCGTGCGGCCGCGTCCTGATCTCAGCACTCCGCCGGATTGCGCGGCGGCGCTTTCCAGCACGCGCACCGAGGTGGTTCCCACCGCGATCACCCGGCGTTTCTCAGTCTTGGCGGCGTTGATGGCGCGTGCGGTGGCATCGCTCACCTCGAATTTCTCCGCATGCATCTTGTGGCCGGAGAGCTCCGTGGCTTTCACCGGCGCAAACGTTCCCGGGCCGACGTGCAGGGTGACGAAGTGAACCTCCACGCCGCGTGAACGAATCTCGGCGAGCAGCGCTTCGGTGAAATGCAACCCCGCGGTCGGCGCGGCCACCGAACCGGCGGGCGCGGCATACACGGTTTGATACCGCTCCCGGTCCTGCTGGCTTTGCTCCGAAGAATTTTCCCGCGCAATGTAAGGCGGGAGCGGAACCTCCCCGATGGCGTCCAGTTCATCGAGGATGTTGGGTGTTCCCCGAAACTCCAGGCGACGATGTCCCTCCGCATTCACCTCCCGCACGAAAGCGGAGACCTGATGTGGATGATGCGTCGGGGTTGACAGCGTTATGGCGGTCCCGATCTGTGCTCGTTTGCCGGGCCGCAGCATGGCCCACCAGTCATTGGTGGAATTTTCTTCAAGCAACAAAATTTCAAACTGACCGCCCGTCTTGACATTGCGGCCGCGAAGCCGGGCGGGAATGACCCGGGAGTTGTTCATCACCAGCACGTCTCCCGAACGGAAATAATCGAGCACGTCCTTGAATTGCCGGTGTTGAATCTGATTTGTCGTCCGGTTCAAGACCAGCAGCCGGGATTTGTCACGGTGCAGCGCCGGAACCTGGGCGATCAAGTCCGGCGGCAGCTCAAAATGGAAATCGACGGTCTGCATGTCCGGGTCAGCCTAGCAGGAGGGAAGGCGATTCCACAAAGCGGAGTTTTTGGGGTTGTCCACCAAGCCGTTGATCAAATGTGAATAACATTTGAGTAAATCTGCTTTTTAGATGTTGACGCCGGGAGTGGGAATATGGGACAAAGAGTCGTGTTCAGGGGTGAAAAGGGTTAAAAATGACGGTCGAAACGGGTTATGTGAACAACTTTTAGCGGTAATGGAACAGCAGAAGGCCAACGAAACGACGTATTACAACTCCTCCTATCGACATGGGGTGGATAAGTTGCGCCGTCTGCAAATTCCCGCCAAGTGGCGTCCAGCGCAGGAAGGCATCGAGTTCACTTTGATCCTCTGGCCCAAGTCCAAGGAAGGTCCTTGTCTGCGCGTTTTGCCGCCGCAGGAGATGGCGGAGTTGATGCGGGACATTGATGCGATGCCCAACAGTGATCCGAACAAGGTGGTGTTGAAGCGATTTATCGGCAGTGAATCCATCCAGGTGGCCTTGGACAAGGCGGGGCGGATTTGTCTGCCGGAGCAAATGGCCTCGGCGGCGGGGATTGTGGCCGAGAGCGAGGCGGTGCTGGTGGGGTTGTTGGACCGGTTCGAGATTTGGAACCCGGACCGTTTTGAAAAGGTACGCGCGGCCGACGCCGTGATGGCGCAGGAAGCGTTCAAAATGATGGAGTAACCATGAGCTTGATGCGATTGCTGACCAACGGAAAGACACTGGTGGATGTGAAGCGCTCGACGAGCCGTTATCAGATTCCCACCAATAGCCTGCTGCCGAAATTCGGACCCGTGAAGAATCCCTTTACGCCGCCCGTCAGTCCAGCTCCCCGGCCGGCCGCATCGCCGGTGGTAGCGGCGGCGGTGGAGCCGAAGCCTGTGCTGGCAGTTGCACCGGCGGCTCCGGCGGAGCCGAAGCCGGCAGTGAAGATTGCGGCGGAGGCGTTGA
>JAXMHO010000012.1:0-69495 GCA_046346715.1 Verrucomicrobiota bacterium | reverse complement strand
TGGCATCAACACTCCCACCATCAGCCTGAGTTCAAATGGCGTTTTGTTTTTTGGTCAAAATGCCAGCACCTCATGGATAAACACCGGCTTGCCCGCCAACATTTCCAACGATGCCATGCTGTTTTTCTTTTGGGATGACCTGCAAGATTTTGGAACCGGAGAATACCTTGAATATGCCACGTTCGGAACCGCGCCCGGACGGGTGTTCAACCTCTACTTCCGCAGCCGGCTGCATGACACGGCGGTTTGCGGTTCCAATGCGGTCAACCTCATGATCTCCATCCATGAAAGCTCCGGATTGATGAAAGTCACCTACTCGGGTTTTTCTGGTTGTGCCAACATCCGCGGCAGCGGCGCCACCTTTGGATTCCAAACTCCGGGGGGCGCGAACGCCGCGGCGTTCATGGTGGGCTACAATGCTCCCGTGCTGGATGACAATGCCACCAACCAGAACATGTGCTTCCATCCGCCGAACTGATTCCGGGAAGAACGGGCGGCGCGATTTTGCCCGTTGGATTTATGTAAGCGGAAAGTCCACCCGCCAGGGTTGGGCCGCAGGTCATTTCTTCTCCGCGAAGAACAGGTCAAGAACCTGCCGGATGTTGTTTGGATTCAGCATCAGCGCGCCGTGGCCGAGATTCGGGTCTTCGATGGCGAGGTCCACGGTCGCGCCTTGTTCCTTCAACCACGCGGCGGTGCGGCGCATGGCTTCGATGGTGGATTGTTCGGTGTCTTTCGCACCAGCAGAGGTGACCCAATGTGTGCCGCGCAGGGGATGGTCGCCGTAGCCGCCGTTCATGATGGTGCGGTTGGGCCGATAATCGGCCACCATGCGCCCGGAGCTGGCGACGTTGAGCGCGAAGTATTTCTTCCCGCGTCCTTGATCGAGCGCGGCAACGGCGTAGGCGTTGGCCGAGCCGCGGCTGAAACCGTGGAGCATGACTGTGCCGGGTGTTGCGCCAAGTTTTTGCAGCACGCGGTCAATCTCGCGATGGACCTGCTCGGGCGTGTAGTAGGAATGGGGTTCGTTGTCGTTGCCGATCCACCATTGCACGGAGACGAAGCCGACGTCGCGGCCCTGGAGGTGCGGTGACCAGATGGCGAGGTCGTCGGTGGCAAGGCCTTCGTGGCCGGTGAGGGAAACGATCCAGTGCCGGGGCGTGTTGGTGCCGGTGGTGCGCCAGACGCAAAGAAAGCTCTGGCCGTCGCTGGTCGGCAGATAGTCAGGCTGAAGTTTCGCGGCCGTGGCGTAGAACTTTCCTGCCTGCGCCTTCTTGAACAATTCGGCGGCGTGGCCGCTGAGGTTTGATTGCGCGCCGACGGTGTGCGCCAGCGCCAGCAATGAGAGCAGAAAAACTTTTCTCATGAGGAGGAATCGCGGGCGTCTGGTTTAAGGCGTGGTGAACGATTGTACGGCTCCGAAGGCGGTGCCTTCCGCGCTTTGAACCACGGCCCAGTAAAAATAAGTCTTCGCCGGTGTCAGCCCGCTGATCGCCTGCGAGTAGGCGACCGGGGAACTTCCCGCACCCAGCGACGATCCGCCTGCGGCCGGCGCGCGCGTGCCGGCGACGTCATTGCCTGCGCCGGGGTTGCTGGTGGAATAGCGGAACCAGCCGGTGGCGGATGCGCCGTTGGGGGTGCCCGTGCCGTTGAGGGTTGCCGTGGTGCTCGTGACCAAAGTTGCGGTGGCAGTGGCGGCCGTTGGCGGCAGCGGCGTGGTGAAGGTCTGCAAGGAGCCAAAGCCTGTCCCGGCCGAGTTCGTGGCGATGGCGCAGTAGAAATAAGTCGTGCCCGCCGTGAGGCCGGCGATGTTCTGCGAGAAGGCGACGGAACTGTTTCCGGAACCTACGGCACTTCCGCCACTGGCAGGCGCGCGGGTGCCGAAAGTGTCGTTGGGTGTTCCGGGGCTGATGGTCGAGTAGCGGAACCAGCCGGCGGTGTTGGCGCCGTTGGGATTGACTGAGCCGTTCAAGGTTGCGCTGGTGCCGGTTCGATTGCTGGTGCTGCTGGTTGCTGCCGTTGGCGGGTTCGCGGGCGTCGTGAAGGATTGAATCGCGCCGAACGCTGTGCCTTCAGAGGTTTGGACAATCGCGCAGTAGTAATAGGTCGTGCCCGGCAGCAAACCACTGATGGCCTGGGAAAAGGAGACGGCACTGTTTCCCGAGCCCAGAGCGCTGCCGCCGCTTGAAGGCGCGCGGGTGCCAAACGAGTCACTTGCCACGCCGGGATCGCTTGTCGAATAGCGGAACCAGCCGGTGGCCGAGGCGAGGTTGGGATCGCCGGTGCCATTCAAGGTGGCTGCTGAAGCCGTCACACCGGTCGCCGCTGTTGTCGTCGCCGCTGGCGGAGAGGGCGTGGTGAAGGACAAGACCGCGCCGAACGCCGTGCCTTCGGGGCTGCTCACAATAGACCAATAATAATAGGTCGTGCCCGCGATCAGCCCGCTGAGCGTTTGCGAGTAGTTTTGGGCGACAGTGCCGGATCCCAGCGCCGTGCCGCCACTGGATGGCGCCCGAGTTCCCGCAACATCATTGGCTACGCCCGGATTGCTGGTTGAATAGCGAAACCAACCAGTCGAGGTCGCACCGTTGGGATTGGCCGAGGCGTTCAGTGTTGCCGAAACTCCTGAAACGGCGCTGGCGGCTGTTGTGGTGGTGGTCGGCGGCAGCGGCGTGGTGAAGGTCTGCAAGGAGCCAAAGCCTGTCCCGGCCGAGTTCGTGGCAATGGCGCAGTAGAAATAAGTCGTGCCCGCCGTGAGGCCGGCGATG
Source organism: Verrucomicrobiota bacterium (assembly GCA_046346715.1). GTDB lineage: Bacteria > Verrucomicrobiota > Verrucomicrobiia > Limisphaerales > CAIQOK01 > CAIQOK01. The sequence goes on along the minus strand of JAXMHO010000012.1, from coordinate 66,727 downwards.
TTCTGCGAGAAGGCGACGGAACTGTTTCCGGAACCTACGGCACTTCCGCCACTGGCTGGCGCGCGGGTGCCGAAAGTGTCGTTGGGTGTTCCGGGGCTGATGGTCGAGTAGCGGAACCAGCCGGCGGTGTTGGCGCCGTTGGGATTGACTGAGCCGTTCAAGGTTGCGCTGGTGCCGGTCCGGTTGCTGGTTCCAGAGGTGGCGGCCGAAGGTGCTGAGACCGGTGTTGTGAAGGATTGAATCGCGCCGAACGCTGTGCCTTCGGCGGTCTGGACAATCGCGCAATAGTAATAGGTCGCACCCGGCAGCAGTCCGTTGACGGACTGCGAGAAGGCCACGGCAACGGTTCCTGATCCAAGCGCACTGCCGCCGCTGGAGGGCGCGCGGGTGCCGAACGAATCGTTGCCCGTGCCGGGGTTGACGGTGGAATAACGGAACCAGCCCGTGGCCGAGGCGCCGTTGGGATTGCCCGAGCCATTGAAAGTCGCGCCGGAGCTTGTCACGCCGCTGGCGGCAGCAGTGCTGGCGGTTGGAGGAATTCTGGGCAGCCCGCGCAAACGGTAAAACATCGGCACGCTCGAGGTGATGGTCCCATTGCCTGCCACCGTGATCACATCCAACCCGTTCCAGTTGGTGTGCCATGGACCGGCCAAAGACGAGGCCCACTCCACGGCGGCGGCGGTTCCTGGCATGAGGTTGGTGGCAATGAGCGTGCCGTTCTGGCTGAAGGAATTGATGACCGGTGCCTGGGCTTGCGCCAGAAAGGGGATGAGCAAAGAGCAGATGGCGGCGATGAAAAATGACTTGATTGATTTCATGCGGTTTTTAATCGGTTGAATAGGAACCTTCTGAAATACCCGGGAAGATGCAACGGAAGTCCGGATGGGGCAAGGGGGCAAACTCATTTGCCCACAGCTGGTTGCTATTTGTTCCAACCGAGCCGGTCGCGGATTTTTGCCAGCTCCGCATGGGGTTCATCACGGAGATGGCCGAGCTGGTTCGCGCGCTGATACCAATAGCGGGCGTTGCCGTGATCGCCTTCGATCTTATGCAAGACGGCATGAATCCACGCCGCGGTTGAATCGTCCTCGTGCAGCTGGACCAGATTGTGCGCGGCCTCCCACTGGCCTTGAAGCGTTAGTTCAATCGCATCCAGCAATTCTGCCCGCAAGTCGTCCATAAATTACCTTGCCGGCTCTGTCTCGCCGGGCAACGTCCGCCCTTTGCCGTTGATGATCGGTTCGCCGATGTCTCCGGGCTGGAACGGCGACACCATCGGGTCCATCGGCTTGATGTTGCCGTCCGCGTCGAACTCCATCCGGGCAAGGCAGACCTCGCGCTGGTAGCCGCTGCCGTTGGGAATCGCGTGGCGATGATAGGCGACATACCAGCGGTCGGTGCCGGGCACGTTCACGACGCCATGATGCGCGGTGGCCACGGCCGGTCCGTGCTTTTGCAGCACGATGAAATTGGTGTCCGGCGAACGCACCGGGCCGAGCGGCGAATCGGCGATGCCCCAGCCGACGCGATAGTTGGGGCTGCGGGCGTCGTCAATCGACCACATGAAATAGTATTTGCCGAGGCGCTTGAACACGACGATGCCTTCGCGGAACTGTTTCAAGCGGAATTCCACCGGCGGACCGTCGAAGGAAATCATGTCGCGGTTCAGCTTGAACACGGTCGGCGTGCCATTTCCGAAATACAGATACGCCTGGCCGTCGTCGTCAATGAACGCGCACGGGTCGATGGTGAACGTCTTGATCTTGGCATCCTCGACGAGCGGTTGGCCGAGCGCGTCCTTGAAAGGGCCGACCGGCGTTGGACCGGTGGCGACGCCGATGTTGTGGTTGGCGCAGAAGTAAAAGAAGTATTTGCCGTCGCGTTCGACACAGTCCGGCGCCCACGCTTTGTTGGTGGCCCAGGTCAGATCCTTGGTGAGGTCCATGAACACGCCTTCCTTTTTCCACGTCACCAGATTTTTGGACGACCACACGGCGAACTCGGTGGTGTTCCAGTTCGGCCGGTCGGAGGTCGGATAGATGTAATAGGTGTCGCCGAAGGCGCGGATCGACGGATCGGCGGTGAAGCCTGCGAGGATGGGTTTGGGGGGCGGCGCGGTGATTTGGTCGGCGGGGGTGTTGGTGACGGTGGTGGCCGCAGTGTTCGTTTCCGCCGGCGAAGTGGCCGCAGCTAAGAGCCAGGCAAAAGTTGCTGCCCGCGCGAGAGTGTTTCGTTTGATACGCATGATTGGGGGTCAGGGTGCTTGGTTGAGAATGCGGATGTCGGCGTTGGTGGTGGCGATCTGGTTGATGCCTTCGGGCGTGACGATGCGGCAATTGATCAGGGACACCTGCTGCGCCTCGAAGATGCCGAACGGCTTGTCCGCCTTGAGGCTGACGTTGTGCAGCACGAGGTTGGTGATGTTCATCTCGGGCAGCCCCCAGATCAATCCGGCGCGCCGGCCGGCCGCCGCCGTGCCGGTGATGTTGCTGAAGGTGATGTCGCGGTAGATGGGCGTGCGCGGACCGACCGGCATGGCGGGATACGCCGCCGCAGTCGCCGCGGTGAGTTTGGTCAGGTCGCGATATTCGCGGTTGGTTGCCATGTAGGCACCGTAGATCAGGATGGGGAAATTCACATTGGTCATCCGCAGGTTCAGGTAATTGAGGTTGTGCAAATAACCGCCGCGGTCGCGGTCGGACTTGATGCGGATGCCGGCCTCGGTGTTGTTGAAGGTGCAGTTGACCACGGTGAAGTTCGAGATCCCCCCGGAGGTCGGGCTGCCAATGCTCACGCCGTGGCCGTAGCCGTAAACGCAGTTGGTGATCAACACGTCCGACGTGCCGCCGCCGCAGGTGAAGTTGTCGTCGCCCACGCTGACATCGCAATCCTGGATCAGCACGTTGCGCGCGCTGACATCGCAGGCGTCCGAGTTGTGGCTGGGATGCGCGGGATCGTCCGAGGCGGGGGCGCGGATGGTGACGCCGCGGACAGTGACGTTCTGCGAGCGCCCGCCGATCGCAATATGAAACATGGGCGAGTTGCTGATGGTGACGTTTTCGATCAGCACCCGGTCGCAGCCCGACGGCGTGATCATCTTGGGACGCTTGGCGTTCTTGGAGGTTTTCGCGAACGGCCACCACGGCGCGCCCTGTCCGTCGATGGCTCCTTTGCCGGTGATGGCGATGTCATGCAGGCCCGAGCCGGTGATGAAGTTCTGCGGATCGACCAGGCCGCCGGGATATTTCCCCAAAGGCAGCATCCGCAAAATGGCGCCGCTCTCGAGGTGGAGATCGATCTGGTTGGCCAGCTTGATGGGACCGGACAGGTAAACGCCCGGCGGAATTTTCACGAGGCCGCCGCCGGCTTGGCTGGCTGCATTGATGGCGGCCTGAATCGCAGCGGTGTTGGTTGCCATGCCGTCACCGAGCGCGCCAAAGTTGGTGACGTTGAAAGTGGTTGGCGGAATGACGGGCAGCGCTGGCAGCGCCGCGCGAACCGTCCCGGCGGCGAGCAGCAGCGAGCAGGGCAGGGCGGCAAAGGAGACATTGCGTGATGTGAACATGGCGAGAGTTATTGCAGATTGGCGCGAAATTGCAACCAACCCGACGCGGCGTTCGTTGATGTACGGACGGCGGCGGCGTTGTGAAATTCTGTCGGCGTGATAATCTGGCGGCATCAACGTCATGCGTCCCGCTCTTGTTCAATGCTTTCTGCTGCTGGCCTCGGTCTTACTGTTCAGCGGCATCAGCAGTCGCGCCGCGACGTGGTATGTGGCCACGAACGGCCTTGACGGAAATGCCGGCTCGATCGGTGCGCCGTTTGCCACCATCATGCGGGCGCAATCGGCGGCCTCGTCCGGGGACACTGTTTTTCTCCGCGGCGGCAACTACTACCTGGACCTTTCGGACATTTCCTTCACCAACAACCCCTGGCGCGTCGTCAACAACATCAGCAAGAGCGGCATCAGCTATCTGGCCTATTCGAATGAACTCCCGGTGTTTGATTTTTCGGCCGTGCTGCCCGAGCCGCCGACCAACCGCGTCACCGCCTTCCGCGTCGCCGCCAGCCGCTGTGTGTTTCGCGGCTTCGACGTGGTCGGTGTGCCGATCGTGATTCTGACCAACGGCACGCAGTCGGAATGCTTCCGGGTGGACGGCGGGAGCCAGAACTTGTTCGAGCGGCTGCGGATGCATGACGGTCATGGCATCGGATTTTATCTGACGGACGGGGCGAGCAACCTGGTGTTGAACTGCGACGCCTACAACAACTCGGGTGTGAACGCCAATTCTCATGGCAACATCGACGGCTTCGGCTTTCACGCCGGCCACACGACCAGCGTCAGCAACGTCATCCGCGGCTGCCGCGCCTGGTTTAACAGCGACGATGGCTATGACTTCATCAACAACAAGGCGGCGGTGGTCATGGAAAACTGCTGGGCGCTCTACAGCGGCTACTTCACCAACTTCACCTCGACCGGCGGGGACGCGAACGGGTTCAAGGCCGGGGGCTACGGCATCACGCGGACCTCGATAAACCTGAACTATCCAACACCCGTGCCGCGCAATGTCATCCGCTTCTGTCTGGCGGTCCGCAACCGTGCCTCGGGATTTTACGCCAACCATCATCCGGACGGATTGGACTGGATCAACAACACCGCCTATCGCAACGGCACCGACTACAACATGCTTTGCAATTCAAACAACGTCAGCGGCACCAACGATTGCCCGGGCTACAACCACCATCTGCGGAACAACGTCGGCCACCTCGGCTCCAAAAGCGTCAGCAACCTCGACAGCAACCGGAGCGACATCGGCTTCAATTACTTCACCCTGCCGGTCACGGTTTCTGCCGCGGATTTCCTTTCGCTCGACGAGTCGTTGCTGACTTCGCCACGGGACGCGAGCGGGAATCTGCCTTACCTCGCCTTTGCCCAGCTGGTCGGCGCGAGCGAGTTGGTCGATGCCGGCACGAACGCCGGCTTTGCCTTTGCCGGCAGCGCTCCTGACCTCGGCGCGTTTGAATATGGCGGTCGTCCGCCGCCGACCTTTTCGCTGCAAAAAAGCGGCACAAATTTGATTTTCACCTCCGGCCTCGGCCCGGCGGGGGGGACGAACTACCTGCTGGCCGCGACGAACGCCGCGCTGCCCATGAGCCAGTGGGCACGGATCGGAACCAACCAGTTCTCCGCCACGGGAGGTTTCGTGATCACCAACGGAATAAACGCCGGTGCCTCGCCGCGCTTTTACCGCCTCGGCCTGCCTTGAATCAAAAATCCGCCGGCCGGGCGCATGAAGATGTTGCCAACGGCTTCGACCTGTGGATTTAATTCCGCCCATGCGCAAAAAATCTCCACGCGTCCTGCTGGTGCTGGGTTGGTATGACTACCGGCTGCACCGGGGCATCGAGAAGTATGCGCAGGAGCACGGCTGGCATTTGTCCGAGGACCTGGCCCGCGAGAAAGTCATTCCGTGGGGCTGGGACGGCGACGGCATTCTGGCGTGGCTCGGGGCGGGGGATGATCTCGCCGACTTTGTGGTTCACACCAACAAACCCACGGTGGACTTCAGCTTTCGCCGTCGTCAGCTCGATTTTGCCCGCGTGCTGGAGGACACCGCCGAGACGGCGCGGCTGGTGGCGGACCATTTTCTTTCCCGGGGTTTTTCCAACTTCGTTTTTTACAGCGACTCGGCGAACTGGATTTATGACGAGCGTGGCACCGCGTTCACCAAGACTCTGGCCGACGCCGGCCGTGCCGCGGAATGGCTGAAGTGGCACGAGTCGTCCGCCTTTCGCACGGACCGCAAGGCGTGGAAGCGGAAGCGCGACTGGCTCGCCGGGGAAATTGCGCGGCTGGCCCGGCCGGTCGGCGTTTTTGCCGCCAGCGACGGCCTGGCGCTGGAGTTGTTGGAAATCTGCGAAACGATGGGCGTGGCCGTGCCGGAGGACGTGGCGATTGTCGGGGCGGGCAACAACCTGCTGGCGGTCGATGCCATGCGCACGCCGATTTCCAGCGTGGACGTGAACATGGAATCGATCGGCTACGAAGGCGCGCGCGTGCTGGACGAGATCATCAGCCGCAAGGCTGCGCCGGCCACGACGGTCCGCGTGCCGCCGTTTCGACTGATTGCGCGCAAAAGCAGCGACCTCGTCGCCATCAATCATCCGGGCATCGCCCGGAGCCTGCGGTTCATGTGGGATCATTGCCATGAACCCATCGGCGTCAACGACCTGGCGCAGGCGGCCGCCATGTCCATCCGCAACTTTCATCAGGCCTTCGTGCAGCATCTCGGGCGGCCGCCGGGCGCGGAACTGCACCGTATCCGCATTGAGCGCGCAAAGAGGCTGCTCACCGATTCGAACGAGAAAATCGACACCATCGCCGAGATGTGCGGCTATCAGAGCGGCAACAGCTTCTGGGTTGCGTTCCGGCAGGCTTGCGGTATCTCGCCCAAGAAATTCAGGACCCAGTTCACCACCTCAGGCGGGGACTGAGCCGCCGGATTTAAAAGTGATTGGGCCAGTGGCGGCCTTGTTTTAAAGGGAGTTGAGCCACTTTTCTGACGCCGCTGCGGCGATTTCCTTCCTCGTGCGCGGACCGCAGAAATTTCAAACTTCTTCGCCTAAACCAGAGAAGCTGAAATTTCTTTGGGCTGGTAGGTTTTCCCGAAAGCAAAACATGAAAGCGCGAAACCTTTGCATTGCCGTCCCCTCGAATCAACGCACCAGACTTGTTTCGCGTCCGCCCCGCCGCGCTTTCACCCTGATCGAGCTGCTCGTCGTCATCGCCATCATCGCGATCCTGGCGGCGATGCTGCTGCCGGCCTTGAGCAAGGCGAAGGCGAAGGCGCAGGGGATTTACTGTGTAGGCAACATGAAGCAGCTGAGCCTGGCGTGGATCATGTATGCCGATGATTTTGCAAGCCGGTTGGCGCAAAATCCGAGCAGTGATGGGGCGAATGGCAATGTGGTGGGTGAAAACAACACGGCGCCGGCATGGGTGGCGGGCCGGCTGAGCACCGGCTCTAATCCTGACAATACGGACATGCAGAAGCTGGTCGGGTCGCAGTATGAGCCTTTTGGTTCCATTGGCCGTTACACCAAAAACGCAGGCATCTACCACTGCCCCTCGGACAAAAGCAATGATGGCGGAAACGGGCTGCCGCGGGTGCGTTCCTGCTCGATGAACGGCTATGTTGGGATCACAGACAAGGGCGGAGTCAGCGCCGGTGTCATGGCCGGCACGCAGGAGCGGTACATCAAGATGGCGGATTTCCGAAAGCTCAAGCCGGTTGACGCCATCGTGTTTCTGGATGAGCGGCCGAACTCAATCAATGACGGCTGGTTTTGGAGTCCCAGCAGCCGGTCGTCCATCCGCGATTTGCCTGCCATTTATCACGGTAACGCCAGTTCCGCCTTTTCCTTCGCCGACGGCCATGCGGAGCTGCACAAGTGGCGGATTGGCACGTTCATCAACGGTGTCAATGGACCCGATATCCCGGCAAGTGCCGACACGGACTGGTTTTTTCAGCATTCCACCGCGCCCTGATATTTTCCTGAATCAGTGTTCAATTGCCTGTAGTACATCAAATACACAACCAAACCCCTCCACCTATGAAACAACTGTCCCAACTTCACACAGCGCTTGGCACCACCGGGCGGCTCTCTGCGCTGCTTTGTATCGCCGCCGGAATGCTGCAGTCCACCTTTGCCGCCGACAAAACCTGGGATGGCGGCGGTGATCAGAGCAGTTGGAGCGGTTCGCCCGCCAACTGGGATCTGGATACCGCTCCGGTGGCCAATGACCGGCTCTTTTTCGATGGCGGAATCGGGCTTTTCCCGAACAACAATTTTGCCGCTGACACGGACTTCGGTGGCATCACTTTCAATCCCGGCGCCGGGGCGTTCACCATCTCGGGTAGCGAGATCGATCTTGCCGCCAACGCCGGCGTCACGAACCTCTCGTCAAACGTGCAGACGATTTCGGCCAACATCGACAACAACGGCGCGAACAAGGTCCACAACGCCTTTGCCGGCGACCTGGTCTACACCGGTGTGTTCCGCAACAACACCGTGATCAAGGAGGGCGCGTTCAGCCTGACCACCGGTGGCCCGACCGGCAACTCCGCGCCGGGGCTGATCGTCAATGACGGCACCGTGATCATGGCCAAGGCGGCGGGGAACGCCTTCGCCGGCAACATCCTGGTCAACACCAACGGCACGGCCCGCATCGTTGGCGGGGCCTCGGGGCACGTCGACCAGATTCACTTCAACACGCGTGTGATCATGAACGGCGGCAAATGGCAACTGCAACATTTTGACAGCATCACCACCACCAAGCTGGAGGAGATTGCGTCGCTCAGCGGCTCGAACCTGAACAGCATCGTCGAGGGCGGCCTGGCCGCCTCCACCAACACCGTCCGCATCGGCGGCGGCAACGGCCATCGCGCCATCTACTCCGGCACCGTCCGTGACGGCGCGGCGGGCGTGATCAACGTTGAAGTCTACCGTGGCAACAACTTCCAGCAGTTCAACGGCACCAACACCTACACGGGTGTGACGCTGGTCAACAACGTCCAGACCGCGGGATCCACCCGTTACATTCTGAACGGCGCGCACATCGGCGGCGGAGCTTACACGGTCAACGGCAACGCAGTGGATCGTTTCGCCTACCTCAACGGCAGCGGCATCATTTCCGCCAGCGTGATCAACATCAACGGCCAAGGCCTCATCGCCCCCGGCGGCTCCCTCAGTGCCGACTTGGCGGATGCCGCCACGTTTGCCGATTCCATCGCCACCCTCACCATCAGCAACGCCGTTAATCTCAACGCCTCCACGTCCACCCTGGAAATGCAGGTCAACGGCACCTCCGCCGGCGTCAGTCACGACCAGCTGGTCATCGCCGGCGCCGGTTCGCTGTCCAACAACAACGCCAACCTCAAGATCATTCTGGGTTATACGCCGCAAAACGGTGACAAAATCACGCTTGTGCAGGTGCAGGGCACCAGTGCGGCGAACAACGTCGGCATTTTTGGCAGTTTGAACGGCGCGGTGACCGATCTTTCGCAGGGCGCCACCTTCATCGAGCCGAGTTCCGGGCAAAACTTGCAGATCAGCTACCGCGCCGAAGGCAGCACTTTTGACATGGGCGCAGGCAATGGTAACGACATCATGATTCGCGTGGTCAGCAGCGCGGGCACGAACTTGACCTGGCGCGGCGATGTGAACAACCTTTGGGACGTTCAAGGCAGCGCAAACTGGCGGACCCTCAGCGGGGTGCAGACGACCTTTACGAACTTCGACAATGTCACCTTCAATGACACCAGCGCGACGAACGGTCTGGTGGTCGATCTCCAGGGTGACCTGAATCCTGGTAACATCACGGTCAGCTCCGCCAGCAATTTCGTGTTCGCCTCCTCGGTCGGCGGCCGGCTCACCGGCACCGTCGTTCTCACCAAGACCAACACGGGCACACTGACGATCCTGACCGACAACAACAACGCCGGTTCCACACTGGTGCGCGCCGGCACTCTGCGGGTCGGCACCAACGGCACCTCGGGAGTGCTCAGCGGCGCCGTGGACATCCGCACCAATGCCACGGTGATCTTCGACCGGTCGGATGCCAGCACATTTGCCGGCGCCATCACGGGCGGGGGCACACTCATCCACAACGGCACCAACGGCACGCTCTCGCTCACGGCCAACAGCACCTATGGCGGAACGGTCTTTGCCAATGCGGGCACCCTTCAGTTTGGTGACGGCACAGGCATCAGCGGCTCGGTTGCCGGTCGCGTGGCCAACAATGCCACGGTCGCCTACAACTACAACAATGCCGCAAACATCAACAATTCGCTTAGCGGCACGGGCATGGTGGAACTCATCAACAGCACCTTGTCCGCCCGCAAGTTCACCATCGCCAATGCGGTCACCAACACCGGCTTTTCCGGCACCTTCCACGTCAACCCGTACGTATGTCTCAACACCCCTGATTTGTCGAACGGCACAAACCAGCTCGGCATCGGCTCCACGGTTTACGTGGAGGACACGGGCAGCGTTTATCTTGACCGCGGCGGCTACTACCTCTCCACCTTCGTCATTCAGGGCGCGGGCAACGGCGCCGGTTCGGCCGGCACGCCGGTGACTTTGGAAATTGAAGGACTGGGCGCGCCGACGATCACGACCATTGCCGGTGACGTCCATGTGCTGTCCAGCGCGACGATCGGCGGGTTCATTGGAATCTCGCGGATTTCCGGACGCCTCATCGACACCAACGGCGTCAGCACCATCACCTTCGCGAACGGCCGCGGTCCCGGCACGGGAATCAACCTGCAGCTTGGCTCGGTCAGCGGCCCCAACCACTGGGCGGACACCATCATTGATCCGGACCTGAGCGGCGGTGCCTTCACGATCACGGCCATGACTCCCAGTGCGATCAGCACGAACGCCCTGACCTTGGGCGCCCATGGCAACTTCGCGTTGAACGGCAACAATCACACCCTCGGCCGGCTGCAAAGCACGGCGGTGGGCGGTTCCATCCTCAACAGTTCGGCCAGCACCGCCGCGGTTCTGTCAGTCGGCGCGGACAGCACATCCTCCACCTTTGACGGATTCTTCGCCGATGGCGGAGCCGCTTCTCTGGGGGTCACGAAGGTTGGTGCGGGAGCGCTCACGCTCTCTGCCAACAGCACCAGCACCGGTCCAGTCACTGTGGCGGAAGGCTCCATTGCCTTGACCGCGGACGGCTCGTTCAGCAACGCGACCTCGGTCGTCGTCAGCAGCGGTGCGGTGCTGGATGTCACCACCCGCAACGATGGCAGCCTGAACCTGCAAAACGGCCAGACCCTCAAGGGCAACGGCGGCGTCAACGGCAACCTGGTCACCCTGGCCGGTTCCGTGGTGAACCCGGGCGCCTCCATCGGCACCCTGACCGTCTCCAACAATGCGACGCTGGGCGGCACGTTGCTCATGGAAGTCAATCGTGCGGCTTCTCCGAACGCGGACAGTCTGGTTGTGGTCGGCACCCTCACGGCCGGCGGCACTTTGGCCGTCACCAACATCGGCACCACCCTGCAGGTCAATGACACCTTCCAGTTGTTCCCGGCCGGTGTCAGCGGCTTCACGGTCGCCCTGCCGACCACGGACATCGTCAACGGCGTGAACTACACGTGGCAGAACGACGTGGCCTCACTCGGCAGCGTGAAGGTTCTCAGCGTGGCGCCGGTGCCTCCGCCCAACCTGAGCGTTTCGCAGGCCGGCAACGTTCTGACGTTCTCCTGGACCGGCGCCTTCAAGCTCCAGTCTCAGACCAACAGCCTCACCACCGGTCTTGGCAACAACTGGTCCGATTATCCCGGCGGCGGAACCAGCCCGGTGAATGTGACCATCAATCCGGCAAATCCCACGGTGTTTTTCCGGCTGAAATTGTAAGCCTTCGGAGTTGGGATTGGGTATAGTGGCGGGCAACCGTTTGGGTCGGTTGCCCGCCATTTTTATGATAGAATGACAAAGCCATGAAAAAATTGATCTGCCATCTTGGGCTGGGGTTGTTGTTCGCACTGCTGGCGGGAGCCGCCGCGGCCCAGACCCTGATCAATGTGCGCGTCGCCGGCGGCAGTCCGGGAATTCCGACCGGGACCGCGGCCTTCGGTTACGCCGGGACGGATGTCTGGAATTATTTCCCCAACCTCGGCGGCCGTGCCAGCGGCGGCGGCGTGGTCACGAATGCCACCACCTTCCGGGACTCCGGCAGCAATCTGCTCGCGGGTGTTTCCATGCAGATGTCCCTCAGCGGCGGCGATGGGTTCGACAGTTTTACCGACAACAATGCCTTCAGTCCGACCCCCGTCCTGCTGATGGGCCATTACGTTTATGAAAACGCCGGAGTGAACTACTTCACCTTTGTCTTCAGCGGCCTGGCCACGAACCGCACGTATTTCCTTTACGGGCTCGGGAATGGCAATCAATCCGGCCAGGGCTCGACGTGGTGGATTGACACCGCCAACGGCCACGCCACCGCCAGCGCCACGGCGAACTACGCGCTCGGCGACCGCAACGTCACGCTGGCCTCCAATCAAAATATTTCCTGGGTCAAAGTTCCCGCGACCACCACGGCGGCGGGCGCGCTCACGTTTCGCGTCGTGCAGTTGAATGGAAATGAATCCGGCACGGGCGGGAGCGGCCGCGCTTATTTGAACGGTTTCCAGCTGCTGCTGCTCACTCCGCCGGCCATCGCCGGATTGACCAACCAGACCGTCGTCGCCGGCACCACGGCGCTCCTGGCTCCGACTGTCACGGGAACGCCGGCTCCCACTTACCAATGGCGATCGAACGGCACCAACATCGTTGGCGCCACCAACGCCACGCTTTCCTTGCCGAACGTGCAATTCATCCAGAACGGCTTCACCTATTCGCTCGTGGCCAGCAACTACGTCGGCAAGGTGACCAACACCATGACCCTGAGTGTGATTTTCACCCCGGCCATTTCCGGCCTGACCAATCAGGCTGTTTCCATCGGCACCGATGTCACCTTGTCGGGCACGGCCACCGGTGTGCCAGCCCCCGCGCTGCAATGGCGTCGCAGCGGCACCAACCTCGTCGGTGCGACCGGCAGTTCTTATGTCATCCTCAATGCCCAGGCGGCGGACAGCGGAACGTATTCGCTCGTTGCCAGCAACAGCGCGGGCGTGGTGACCAACAGCATGACCCTGACCGTGTCGGCCAGCGACTTGCCGCCGTCGATCGTGGGGCCCGCTAATCAAACTGTCATCCAGACCAGCAACGCGACCTTCTCCGCCTCCGTGTCCGGCCTGCCGCTGCCGTCGTTGCAATGGCGGGTGAACGGCACGGACATCCCCGGGGCGACGGACATCTCGCTCATCGTGTCGAACGTGGCCTATGCGCAGAACGGCTTCGTTTACTCGCTTGTCGCCAGCAACACCGCCGGCATGGTCACAAACTCAGCCACGCTGTCTGTGCTGGTGCCGGCGGCGATCACCCAGCATCCGACCAACCTCACCGTGGTCACCGGCTCTTCCGCCAGTTTCAGCGTGGTGGCGGGCGGCGTGCCCACTGTGCGCTATCAGTGGATGAAAAATGGCAGCCCGATTGCCAATGCCACCAACGCCGTTTATTCGCCGGCGAGCGTGACCGGTGCTGACAACGATGCGGTCTTTTCGGTGCTCGTCACAAACAGCGTCAACTCCCTCACCAGCAGCAATGCCGAGTTGACCGTGCTTTCGACCATGACCGGCGCCTTGCTGCCGACCAACAACGCGGCCGGCATCGCACCCGATCAACAGTTGCGCATGGTTTTTTCCGCCACCCCGAAAATTGGCGGCGGCCGGCTTTACCTCCGGGACGCCTCGAACAACTCTTTGCTGGAGACGATCGATACCGACCTGTTCCAGACCATTACGCTGTTCGGCGCCACCGTGACAAACAACTTCACCCGCACCGTGCAGGGCTCGGTTTATTTCTATCAGCCCATCGCGCTCTACGGCAACGAGGCCTGGATTACCTTCTCGAACCGGCTCGCCTACAACAAAACCTACTACGTGACCTTGGAAGCCGGGCTGTTTCGCGATGCGGCCAACGCCTCGTATCCGGCCATCAGCACCACCAACACCTGGCGGTTCTCCACCAAGACCTCCGGACCCGCCACGCCGACGACATCCACCGGTCTGACCAATCTCACCATCGGGCTGGACGGGGCGGGGGACTTCGCGACGTTTCAAGGCGCGGCTGACTGGGTGCCGCAGAACAACACCCTCAAGCGCACGTTCAATGTCCTGCCCGGCATCTATCGCGATTACCTCTGCCTGCGCCAGAGCCGCAACAACATCGCCTTCATCGGCACTGGCGCCAGCCGCACGGATGCCCAGCTCATCTACCTCTACCCATCCGGCTCCGGTGCGGCGACCATGAGCATCACCACGTCGGACATCTACGTCCGCAACCTGACCGTAGATAATAAAGTCTATCTGACGAACAACGGCGTGGTGTTCGCCGGACCAATCAACACCGTCTTTACGGCGGGCAACCGCATCGTCTTTGACAACGTGCTGATGAAGGGCGGACAGGACACGCTCTACGCCAACAGCGGCACGGCGTATTACTATCGCAGCGAAATCTGGGGCAGCGTCGATTTCATCTACGGCGATCAGCTGGCGGTTTTCGATCAATGCGACATCATCGAGATTCGCAACACCGGCGGGCCGATCACCGCGCCGAGCACGCCCTACGCGCAGCCTTATGGCGAGGTGTTTCTGAACTGTAACTTCCCGCGCGCTCTCATCGCCAACGGTTATCCTTATGACGTCGGCACGGCGACGACGACGTTCCAACGTCCGTGGCGGCAGGACGGACAGACGGCGATCATCAATTGCTCGCTTGGCAGCCAATTCACCACGAAAGGCTGGGCGGAATGGGACGGCCGTGAAACCACGTGCCGCGCGCGCGAAGTCGGTTCGACGCAGATCGGCGGCGGCACAGTGACACCCGCACAGCGTCAGGCTGCAGGCGCGTACTGGCTCAACACCGCTGATCCCGACTACACAAGTTCCTCGATGAATCCGACAAACGCGCTGCTCTTTCCGCCGACCGGCCATCTCAATCGCACCAACGTGACCGTCAACACCAACGACTACACGCTTGATGCGATGTTTGGTCATTCATACTTCGGACTGGGTAGTTGGCGTCCGACAACGTTGCCGACGATCACGACGCAACCGACAAACAAAACGGCAAGCGCGGGTTCAGCAACTTCTTTCACGGTCGCGGCGTTTGGTCAGCCTACGCCGACGTATCAATGGCGGAAGAACGGAACGAACGTCGTCGGCCAGACCAACGCCACGCTTTCGTTCTCCAGCGCGAAGCTCGCGGACAACGGGACTTACTCGGTGGTTGTTTCCAACTCGGCCGGCACGCTCACAAGCAGCAACGCCGTGCTGACGATTCCTGCGTTGCCGACGAGCATCACACCGACGTTCACGAACGGGGCGATGAGTCTTTTCTGGCCGGCGAGCCAGACCGGCTTCCGGCTGTTGGCGCAAACCAATCCGCCTGGCGTCGGCTTGACCACGAACTGGCAGCCGTATGGAAATTCAAATTCCACGAATCAAGTGTCCGTGCCGACGGGTTCAACAAATGGCTCGGTCTTCTTCCGGCTTGTTTATCCATGATCCGCCGCGAACAACGTCCACCGGCCGAGGCGCAGGAAGGACATCCGCCTTCGCGGCCGGCGCGAGGCGCAGGCGCTGCCTTCGTTGTGTTGCTTGCCTTTTTCGCTTTCGTTCGCCCGTTTCACCTTCGGGCTGCGTTCGCGGTCAACGCGCCCGTCAACTCGTCTGACTTTGACGATGAGATTGCGCCGGCCGATAACAATCTGGTTCGCGCCATGTCCGGCGGCCGGGTTGGCTTCATTAAGAATGGTTCGTGGGTGCGATATTCGGGGTTTGATTGCGGGGCCGGGGCGACCAATTTCATGATCGAGACCGCCGGCACGAGTTCGGGCGGCAGCATTGAGCTTCGGCTTGGCGCGACGAACGGCGCGCTGATCGGCTCCGTGTCGGTGACGAGCACCGGCTCGAACACCAACTTCCAGTGGCGTTCGACGGCGCTGTCGCCTCAGCCAGCCGGGACAAACCATCTCTTCCTGAGGTTTCTCGGTACCGGCTCGGGCTTTCTTTTCGATGTGAGAAGCTTTTTGCTGAGCGGTCCGGCCAGTTTCGTTCCCAAAGCCGCGGGCGTTTCGTTCCGTTCCGTGCAGTTTGATCTGGAATCGGCTCCGGGCGGCGCCCCGATCCTGGCGAATGGCGAGGTGCTGGAGGCCGTTGCGGACCAATCCTGGGTGGCTTACACCAATTTCAATTTTGGCGAGAACGCCAACCGGTTTTCCATCGAAGCCGCCACGCCGTTCGCGGGCGGACGGATTCAACTGCGTCTTGGTTCGCCGAATGGTTCGCTGGTGGGGACGGCGGATGTTCGCCACACCGGCAGCGATGTGCATTACCAGGATTTCGATTGCGTGTTGTCGCCGGCGGTCAGCGGGACGAATCATCTTTATTTGAAATTCGTCGGCGGCGCGGGCGGGAATCTGTTCAAGGTGAGGCGGTTTTTGGTCTCGCGTGAATTTCCCGCGCTGGGTAGTTCGCTGGGGGCTGACGAGGATGCGGATGGAGTTCCTGCGTTGCTGGAGTATGCGACCGGGATGCATCCGCAGTCCAAGGATGCGCTGCCATTTGATCTGAAGCGCAGCACAAATGCGCCGGCCGCTGAATTTCAAATTCAAGTGCGGGCGGAGTCCGGGCTGGCGACGCAACTTCTCGTTTCGGCCAGCCTTAGCGGTGGATCGTGGCAGCCGGTCACGCTGCTCTACACGAATGGAAGCTGGCAGACTGACAACGCGGAGATCACGGTGGGCGAAGTCATTTCCCAAGGCAACGGCCTGTTCAGCGTGCGATTGCAAAATGGGCGCACTGATCAACAGCTCTTCGCTCGTCTGGCCGCCAGCAAAGCCGAAGGGCGATTGCACGTGTATCCGCCCGTGCCGGGTTTCAGCATGACGAACAACTGGGCGCAGCTGACGAAGGATCAATGGACCGAGTCGCCTTACTACACTTACGGCGTGCAGAAGCTCAGTCAGTTGAATCACACGAACTTTGCGCTCGCCACCAACTGGGAGACACCGTTCGCGTTCTTCACCCGCTGCGTGGATTACTCCACGGCGACGAATGCTTTCTTTGATTCCTACATCGGCGGTTGGTCGCACACCTACTGCAACTTTGAACTCGATCCGCACACGCCCATAGCGATCAAGATTCATCGGCGCACCCAGACCGAGATGAACAGCCTGGGCATCGTGAGTCAGGCGGCCAAAGGCCCGATCACCAACGCCGTCGCGTATCCCACGCGCAAAGTGGATTCCTGCCAGATCATCAACGGCGATGTGTATGTGGTGATGAGCAATCCGGCGTTGATCGCGGTGGACATTGACCGACAGATGGACGGTCGGGACGCGCCGCGAAATTTGCCCACCGGTTTTGGCGCATCGACGTTCCCGTTCCGATACGAGAGCAACGCCACCCATGCCGTGACCATTTTCGCCAACCCGTTCATCGAGGACAAACCCAACACCAACGACACCGCGAACGTCCGTGTCGTGCAACCCGGGCAAAAGCCGCCGACAAATTTCACCCAGTCAGTTCTCTACTTCGCCCCCGGCGTCCACAAGCTGTCCGTGGACACCAACGGCAACGAGCGCGAGTGGATTGATGCCGACCGAATCACGCCGATCAGCGGCAAGAGTTATTACATTCCGGGTGACGCTGTCGTGTATGGGAATTTCAGTGATGGCGCGGATCAGGCTTTGAGCCAGAACATCCGCATCTTCGGACATGGAACGATCTGCGGCGCAAAAATTCCCCACGAGCAGGATTTTGCCGTTCCCAACTCGGTGGACGGAAAGCGGCTATGGATGCTGGGCTGTGATGAATCTGAGAATGTGGTCTTCGAGGGGCTGACGCTGGCGAATCCCCCAGGCCACACCGTCGCGATCGTCGCGGACAACGACCGCGCCTACGCGCCGAATTTCGTCAAGTGGTGCAAGTCCATTTCCTGGCGCGTCAACAACGATGGCATGACGGCCCAAGGGAACAGTTACATCGAGGACTCTTTCCTGCGGCATCAGGATGATGGGAGCTATCTCCGCGGCATGGCGATTCGCCGCACGACCTACTGGACGGATGTGAATGGTCACCCGTTTCGTTGCAGCTTCATCAACAGCGATCGTGACGCGAGTTATCCGTCATCGCTCCCGAAGCATCTCATCGTCGAAGACTGCGATGTGCTCTATGCCCGCGCTGTTTTCACTACGAGCGGAACAGCCGGCGCGGATCGCAATGGCATCATCGCGCAATGGGCGGGTGCGAACGCCACTTACGCCGACGGAACAGAGAACACCGCGCAGCACATTATTTTCCGCAACTTCACGGTTTCCGATCCGCGTCCCCAGAAGATGCTGTTCGCATTCCATGGCGCTTTTCCGTCGGAAAACGAAAACAAGGTCGGCGACTGGCGCGGTCTGCGATTTGAGAACGTTGATTATCAGCACGCCAACACCTGGGGCTGGCCGAACAAGCTGATGGGCGACGCCGACACGCAGCTGAAATACTGGACGTTCAAGAATGTCCGGATCAACGGAGCGCTGCTGGACGCCGCGCTTCTGGCGAACCCTGCCGTGTTCACCACCAACAACGTGTCCGACATGATCTTTGAGCCATAGGAATAGAAAATGAAAGCACTTCTCGTCGCACTCATCGCGTTCGCATCAGCATTTATGGCTGGCGCGAATGAGCACGCCAGTTCATCACACAAAACCAAGATTGTTCTCGTGGGCGATTCCACCGTCACGGACAACGCCGGCTGGGGCTTGGGCTTCAAACAGTTTCTCACGGACGGCGCGGAGTGCATCAACACGTCGCAAGGCGGGCGCAGCTCCGAAAGTTTCCGCCGCGAAGGCCGTTGGACGAATGCCCTGGCGCTCAAGGGAGATTATTATCTGATCCAGTTCGGTCACAACAACGAGCCGGGCAAGCCGGGTCGCTCGACCGACATGCCGAAGTTCGTCAGCAACATGGTCAGCTACGTCGAGGAAGCGCGCGCCATCGGGGCAAAGCCCGTGCTCGTCACGCCGCTCACGCGCCGCCAATGGGACAAAGCGAATCCGGGCAAAATCAAATCCAGCCTCGCGCCTTACGCGGATGAAGTGCGAAAGATTGCCGCCGAGAAAAAAGTGCCGCTGGTGGATTTGCAGGCCCGCAGCATCGAATTGTGCGAATCCCTCGGGCCGGAAAAGTGCCTGGAGTTCAGCCCGCCGAAAATTGTGGATGGGACAAACACCGGGGGCTTTGACGGAACGCATCTGAACGCGAAGGGCTACGTGATGTTCGCGCGATTGGTGGTGGATGAGTTGCGAAAGAATGCGCCAGAGCTGACGGCGGTTTTGCGCAACGAACCGGCGAACGCAAATCCGGTCGCGACCGAAGCCAGGTTTGACGCGGTCGTTTCCGCCGATGGTTCGGGCACGCACACGACGGTGCAGGCAGCCGTGGATGCGTCGCCCACAAATACCACCAAGCCCTTCGTGATTCTTGTGAAGCCGGGGCGATATCTGGAGCATGTGTTTGTTCCCGCCAGCCGACCCTTCATCACGCTTCGCGGTGAACCGGACGACGTGAATCAAACCGTCATCACGGATGGCGTGAACGTCAAAACACCCACGCCCGGCGGCAAGACCGTGAGCACGCGCGACAGTTCCACCGTGCTGGTGCAGGGAGCGAATTTCACTGCCGAGAACATCACGTTCGAGAACACCACCACTCGCGAGGACAAGGTTCAGGCGCTGGCGATGTACGCTGAGGCGGATCGCGCCGTGTTCCGCAACTGCCGCTTTCTCGGCTGGCAGGACACGCTGCGTGCCGACGCGTCTCGCGGTGGATCGGGGCGACAATACTACGCCGACTGTTACATCGAAGGTCACGTGGACTTCATCTACGCGGGCGGCACGGCGGTGTTTGACCGTTGCCACATCCATGTGAAGGCGGACGGCTACATCACTGCCGCGTCCACACCGGAATCGTCGCCGTTCGGCTACGTGTTCCTCGATTGCAAAATCACCGCCGGATCGGCTGTGGAGAAAGGGTTTTATCTTGGACGCCCTTGGCGACCGTTCGCGGCGACGGCATTCGTGCGCTGCGAGCTGCCAGCGCAGGTCAGACCCGAAGGCTGGCACAACTGGGGAAATGCCACCAATGAATTGACCGCACGTTACGCCGAATACAACAGCACCGGCCCGGGCGCGAATTTCGCCGGGCGGGTGAAGTGGGCGAAACAACTCACGTCCGACGAGGCGAAGGATTACACAGTTGAAAAGATTCTCGCAGGCAAGGATGGTTGGTCGCCGATAATCAGGAAGTGAACGATCGAAAATCACAAAGGAATCCGAAGACGTTATGAGCCGGTTTTGTTTTGTCGCGCTTGCGTTGTTAATGTGCGTTCTAAGTAGTCGAGCGCAGGACGGTTACTGCATGGTCAATGGAACGACCACCGGCGGTGCGGGTGGGCCAACGGTCACCGTCACGAATGGCACGGATTTCAACACGCAGATCAACATGGCCGGAGCACGCATAGTCCAAGTCTCTGGCCCGATCAGCATCGGACGCATCAATTGCGCAGCGAACAAAACCATCGTCGGCCTTGGCACGAACGCCGCGTTACTCGGCAACATCAACATCTCAGGCGTCAGCAACGTCATCGTCCAAAACCTCCGCATCAGCAATCCCGGTGGCGACGGACTTACCATCCGCGAGAACGGCGCGTTGCCAGGCTCGCATCACGTCTGGATTGACCACGTCACGTTCTACGATTGCGGCGACGGTTCGTGCGACATCAGCGTGGGGGCGGATTACGTGACGGTGTCATGGTGTAAGTTCATTTATCCCACGCAGCTTGAACACCGGTTCACGATGATCGCCGATGGTCCGAAGGACTTGGGACCGTTGACAGCGCACATCACGCTGCATCACAACTGGTGGAGCAGCCGGGCAGACCAACGCATGGCGGCCACCAGTGACGCGTTGGTGCATTACTACAACAACTATTTCAACTGCACGAACAACTCCTACTGCTCCAACGCGCGCGAGGAAGCGGAATTGAACATCGAGAGCAACTATTATTCCGGCGTGAACGATCCCGTGGGAGTCAGTTCCGGCACCACCGGCAAGATCAAGACCACCGGAAACATCTACGCCGGCTGCACAGGCACGATTCATCCCGGAACGGACGCGGTGTTCACGCCGCCATACGCCTACACGCTGGATGCTACGGCGGGCGTTCCCAATGTCGTGACCAACGGCGCGGGCGCACCCGGCGCGGATGTGGTCGTGTTCCCGCCGAAGATTTGGGATGGCGGCGGCACGGACAACAATCTGAACACGGCGAACAACTGGGGTTACTCAGGTGGTTACAACGAGACGCCCAAGGAATACGACGTGATCCGTTTCTCCGGCAGCACACGCCTCACGCCGAACAATAATTTCACAGCTAACAACGAATACGCCGCGCTCAACTTCAGCAACAACGCAGGCGCATTCGTGCTCGGCGGAAATGCGCTCAATCTCGGTCAGGGAATCACCAACGACAGCAGCGCGGTACAGACGATCAATCTGAACCTCGACTTCACCTACGCCGCCGATCATTTCTCGACGAACCGATTTTTCAATGTCAGCGCGACGAATGGTTCGCTCGTCATCAACGGCCGGATTGCCGGAGTCACCAGCAGTTACGGGAGAAATTATTCAGTCACAAAACTCGGCGCAGGACTGTTGACGCTCGCGGGCATCAACACGTTTCCCGGCAACTTTAATTTCAATGGCGGCCTCGTCCGGTTCGGCAGCCTAAACACGAATGTCGCAGGAAGTCTCGGTGCTTGCACCAATCTCAACTTCAACGGCGGCGGATTGCAATGGGCGACAGGCAACACTTCGGACATCTCCGTAAGCATCGTCATCGCCATCGCCACCGACGGCGCGATGTTCGACGTGGGCGCGAACAACGTCACAATCTCGAATCGCATCGGCAACAACGGCGTCGGAGGATTGACCAAACTCGGCACAGGCAGGCTGACCTTCAACGCCACGAACAACTACAAAGGCAACACACTCATCGCGGCAGGCACACTCGCGCTCAGCTCTACTGGCCTGCTCACGAACAGCCCGCAAATCATTCTCAGCAACAACGCCGTTCTCGACGTATCTGCCCGCGCCGATGGCACGCAGACTTTGCTGAACGACAAATCACTTCTCGGCAACGGCACGGTGCGCGGCAGCGTCATCGCTGCCAGCGGCTCGACCGTTGCGCCAGGATTTTCCATCGGCACGCTCATCATCACGAACGCGCTGACCTTCCAACCCGGCAGCACGAATGTGATGGAGATCAATGCCACAACTCATACCAATGACCTTATCACCGGCATGACGAGTGTGAGTTACGGCGGACGATTGATCGTAACAAATCTCAGCGGCACGTTCGCAGCGGGTAACACCTTCAAGCTATTCAACGCCGGAACTTATGGCGGTGCGTTCACCAGCATCACGTTGCCCGCGCTGACGGGAAATCTTGTTTGGACCAACAGGCTGGCCGTGGACGGCACGCTCGCGGTGGTGCTGCCGGTGAATCCCGCCCCGACCAATCTCGTCTTCAGCGTGGTCGGCAATCAGCTCCAGCTCTCCTGGCCGGCTGACCGCATCGGCTGGCGGATCGAGTCGCAAACCAATGCACCCGGCGTGGGTCTTGGAACCAACTGGGTGACCCTGGCCGGTTCCACGACGACCAATCAAATCACGGTGCCGGTTTCCATTCTCCACGGCGCGGTCTTTTACCGGATGGTTTATCCGTGATCGCGCCAATCCTCGTTCTATGAAACAAAACTCTCTGCCGGCTGATTCGCCGGCTCAGTGTGCATCGAGGCTGGGATTTGTTCAGCTTCTGGGACTGGCCTGCGGGTTCATCGCCTCCACTGCTTTTGCCGCAGCGGCTCAGCAGAGCATCCGCGTGGCGGGCGATGGCTCCGGCGCATTCCCGACCATTCAAGCCGCGGTGGATTCCGTTCCGGACCCGAACACGAACCGCCTCGTGATCGAGATTGCGCCGGGAACTTACGCCGAGCGCGTCACGGTGCCGCGCGGGAAAAACTTTCTGACCTTGCGCGGGACCGGCGCTGCGCGGCAGGACGTCACGATCACCGATGGTGCCGGCAAACGCGGCGTGCTTTCGGCCAGCGGCAACGATTTGCGCGTGGAAAATCTGACCATTGAAAACAGCGCCGGACCCAAAGCCGGTCCGCAGATGGCGTTGTTCTGCGATGGCAAACGTCAGGTGTTCGAGAATGTCCTGATCAAAGGCTGGCAGGATACGCTGGGTTCATGGAATGGGAACATCGCCTATTTCCACAACTGCGAGATCTGGGGCAGCGTGGATTTCATCTACAGCGGCGGCACAGCGCTGTTTGATCGCTGCGAGATCAAGCAGATCCGCGACTCTGGTGGTCCGCTCACCGCTCCCAGCACGCCCAAGGAAACAGCGTTCGGTCTCGTATTCCTCAACTGCCAGCTCACCCGAGCCGCTGGCGTGGCGACCAACAGCACCACGCTCATGCGGCCGTGGCGCGATGACGGTCACAGTGTTTTCCTCAACTGCGCGATGGATGATCACATCTCGCCCAAAGGTTGGAGCGAATGGGATGGCCGCGAGAAAACCTGTCGCGCCGAGGAATACGGCAGCAAAACGCTCGATGGCAAATCCATCGACCTGTCGCAGCGGGCGCCTTGGGTTAAAGTCTTGTCGGCGTCCCAGGCGGAACAGTATTCCGTAACCAATATTCTGGCCGGTTGGTCTCCCAGGACGGACTGAAACTATTTTTCATGAAGTTGGCAGTTCTCATCCGTTGGATCTCCGCTCTCATGCTCGTCGGCGGTTTGCCGGCTCCGTCGGCGTCGGCCATGGTTTGCACTGCCAACAGCGACATCTTCGAACTGGAAACCGCCTCGCTGAACCAAAGCGATGCCTACAGTGTGGAATTGATCGTGCAACCCGCGACTAATTGTCCGGCGGGCGCGGTGCTCGTGGATAAGATCGGGCCGGGCACCAAGCAAGGCATCAAGCTGGAACTCACCGGCGATGGCAAAGTGCGGCTGATCTCTTCGGCGCCCGAGGTGGTTGTTTCGAAGGTTGCATTGCCGACCGACAAACCGACGCGCGTGGTGGCGACGTTTAGTCCGCGGGAAAAGAACGCGACGTTGTTCTTCGATGGCCAAGTGGTGGGCCAACTCGGCATGAACGCCAAGGACCGCATTGTCATCATCGGTTCGCAAACGCCGTTCCGCCTCGGAGCGGATTTCTCCGGCGGCAACCGCTTTCATGGACGCCTCGATCGCTTCGCCTATTTCAATCGGGCGTTGAAGCCAGAGGATGTCAGCCAGCTGGCGACGAACGCCAGCGGCTTGAGCGCATTCATCGGTGCATGGGATTTATCGTCTGCCACGGCGCGGCGCATTCCGGCCGTGCAAGGGCAGGGAAGTTTGATCGCGGCGCCGGAGATTCGCGGAGCAGCAGTGGGTCGGTTCGATGGCGCGACGATGCTGTGGTATCAACAGCCCGCGCGGGAATGGCTGGAGGCGCTGGCATTTGGTAACGGACGTTTGGGCGGCACGGTGTTCGGGGGCGTGGAACTTGAGCGCATTCAACTCAACGAAGACACGATCTGGACCGGCTATCCGTATGACCCGGCGAATCCCGCCGCACCGGAAGCCATCAAGAAAGCACAGCAACTCATCTTCGCCGGGAAGCAAAAGGAAGCGGAACAAGTCATTGAAGGTTCGGCGATGGGCCTGCCCCGAACGATGGGCGTTTATCAAACGCTCGGCAGTTTGATGCTCGATTTCGGCAACGAAGCCGCGCCGGTTCTCGACTATTCCCGTTCGCTGGATCTGAACACTGCGGTGCTCACCACGCGTTTCCAGCGCAACGGCGTCACCTACACCCGCGAAGTTTTTTCCAGCGCACCGGATCAGGCGGTGGTGGTCCGTTTGACGGCGGATCGCCCGGGCAGTTTGAATCTCCGGGCGCACATGATGACGCCGTTCACCGAGGCGCAGAAGACCGTGGCGGATGGTTTGCTGAAGCTGACCGGCACCAGCGGCGCGTTCAACGGCAAGCCCGGCCAGGTGCGCTTCGAATCGCTCGTGAAGGTGAATCCTGAGGGCGGCAGCATAACGGTCGGCGAAGATTCCATCGCCGTCAAAGGCGCGGATGCCGTCACCTTCCTGATCACCTGCGGCACGAGCTTTGTGAATTATCGCGATGTCAGCGGCGATCCCCATGCGCGCGCCGTGCGCGATCTGCAAGCGGCGGCGACGCAAAGCTACGACCAGCTCCGTCAGCGGCACGTTGAGGATCATCAAAAGCTTTTCAACCGCGTGAGTCTCGATCTGGGCGCCAGCCCCGGCAGCGACCGGCCCACGGATGAACGCGTGCGCACCTTTGATGGCAAAGACACCGCGCTGGCGTCGCTCTATTTTCAATTCGGCCGTTACCTGTTGGTCTCGTGTTCCCGTCCCTGCACGCAGCCGGCGAATCTTCAAGGTTTGTGGAACGACGCCTTGAGCGCGGCGTGGGGCGGCAAATACACCATCAACATCAACACCGAGGAAAATTATTGGCCCGCGGAAACCTGCAATCTCTCCGAATGTGCCGAACCGCTGTTCCAGATGGTTCGCGATATTTCGGTGACCGGCAAACGGACGGCCGAAGTGATGTATCGCGCGCGCGGCTGGGTGACGCATCACAACACGGATCTTTGGCGGGCGACGGGGCCGATTGATTCCGCGGTCGGTTTCTGGCCGATGGGCGGCGCGTGGCTGACCACGCATCTGTGGGAGCATTACCTGTTCACCGGCGACAAAAAGTTTCTCGCGGAAAGCTATCCGATCTTCAAAGGCGCTTCGGAATTCTTCATGGACATTCTGGTCGAGCATCCCACCAAAGGCTGGCTGGTGACGTGCCCTTCCATGTCGCCGGAGCACGGCGGGTTGGTCGCCGGTCCCACGATGGACATGGCGATCCTGCGCGATATTTTTGCCCAGACCGCTGAAGCGAGCGAAGTGCTCGGAGTGGACGAGGAGTTCCGCAAGCAAGTGATGGCCACCCGCAGTCGCCTGGCGCCGTATCAGATCGGCAAGCACGGTCAGTTGCAGGAATGGCTGGAGGACATTGACGCCGCCCGCGATGGTCATCGCCATCTCTCGCATCTCTATGGACTTTTCCCCGGCGCACAAATCACGCCGGAGGGTGAGGCAATACTATTTGCTGCCGCCACCAATTCCCTCGCCGGGCGCGGCATGGGCGCCACCGGTTGGTCGCTCTCGTGGAAGCAAAATCTCTGGGCACGCGCGCGCCAGGGGGATGTCGCCTACCAACTGCTCATCACGCAGTTGACCCCGCCGAAGGGTGGTTCGCAAGGCGGCGGCACCTTCCCGAATCTGTTTGATGCGCATCCCCCGTTTCAGATTGATGGTAATTTCGCCGCCAGTTCCGCCGTCGCCGAGATGCTGTTGCAATCGCATCGCGGCATCATTGATCTGCTTCCCGCGTTGCCCAAAGCGTGGCCGAATGGTTCCGTGAAGGGCCTGCGCGCGCGCGGCGGATTCGAAGTGGATATCACTTGGGCCGACGGCAAACTCGTTCGCGCGAACATCCAATCTCTGCTTGGCAATCCTTGCATCGTCCGCAGCCGGGAGAAAGCTCAGGAATTGAAATTGAACCCCGGTGAAACCATTGCCTGGCCTTGACGGTCTCCTCTCTTGAACATGAAGCCCATACTCGCACTCATCACCGCCCTGGCCCTGATGGCAGCAAGCCACACCATTGCTGAAGCCAACGCGGCACCCAAAATCAAAATCGTTCTTGTCGGCGATTCCACCGTGACCGACAACGCCGGGTGGGGGCTTGGCTTCAAGCAGTTTCTGACCGCCGGCGCCGAGTGCATCAACACCTCCCAAGGGGGACGCAGCTCGGAGAGTTTCCGCCGCGAAGGCCGTTGGACCAATGCGCTGGCTATGCGCGGCGATTACTACCTGATCCAGTTCGGCCACAACAACGAGCCGGGCAAGCCGGGCCGTTCGACGGACATGCCGACCTTTGTCAGCAACCTGGTCAGCTACGTCGAGGAGGCGCGCGCCATCGGGGCCAAGCCCGTGCTGGTCACGCCGCTGACGCGCCGGCAGTGGGACAAGGAGCATCCCGGCAAAATCAAATCCAGCCTCGCGCCGTATGCCGAGGAGGTGCGGAAGATCGCCGCCGCCAAAAAGGTTCCGCTCGTGGACCTGCAGGCGCGCAGCATCGAACTGTGCGAATCGCTCGGGCCGGAAAAATGCCTGGAGTTCAGCCCGATCAAAAAGAGCGAGGACGGCAAGACCGCCTACGATGGCACGCACTTGAAGGGCGGCGGCTATGTGCTGTTCGCGCGCCTGGTGGTGGAGGAGTTGCGCCAGGCGGCACCGGAGCTTTCGCCGGTTCTCCGCGGGCAGCCGCTGGATGAAAAGCCCGTGGCAATGGAATCGAAATACCAGGCCGTGGTGGCGTTTGACGGCTCCGGCACACACAAGACGGTGCAGGACGCCGTGGACGCCGCGCCGACCAACCGCACGCACTGGTTCACGATTCTCGTCAAACCGGGCACCTACCAGGGGCAGGTGATTGTCCGCAAACCGTTCGTGCGGATCATCGGCGAGGACCGGGCTGGCACGGTTCTGACCTGGCCTTACAACGTCAATGACCGTAAAACCAACCAGCCCTATCAATTTGACCCGGGATTCGTGGTGGCTGCCAAACATTTCCAGATGGAGAACCTGACCGTGGAAAATTCCTCGGGCGATCACGGACAGGCGCTGGCGTTGCGCGTCGATGGTGACCGGGCGGCGTTCCGCAACTGCCGCATCCTCGGCTGGCAGGACACGCTGATGGTCAACAACGGCCGGCACTACTTCACGAACTGCCATGTCGCGGGACGAGTAGATTTCATTTACGGCTCGGCGACGGCGGTGTTTGACCGCTGCGAAATTCACAGCCGAAACGGCGGTTATCTGACGGCTGCCAGCACGCCGCTGGAGAAGCCGTTCGGATTTGTGTTCCTAAACTGTCGGCTGACCGGTGATTCGATTCCCTGGGTGGATCCTTCCGGCGCGATCACCAACAAGCCGTCGAGAGACGCCCGGGCCTACTTCGGCCGGCCGTGGCGTTCAACCGCCAGCGTGGCGTTTCTGAACTGCGAACTCGGGGCGCACATCCGTCCGGAAGGCTGGCATAACTGGGGCAAGGTCGAGAACGAATCCACCGCTCGCTACGCCGAATACGGCAGCACCGGTCCGGGAGCGGCGACGGCGGCGCGGGTGAAATGGGCGAAGACGCTGACTGACGCCGAAGCCACGCAATACACGGTCGGAAACATCCTGGCCGGCAGCGACGGTTGGTCGCCGTTCAAGGACTAGCAAAAAAGCCGGGGGAGGCGAACTCCCCCGGCATCTAATTTTCCCCGCTTGATCAGGCAAACACGATTTCCGTCGTCGGTGCCTTGTCATCCCAGCCGCGGGTCGGTTCGGCGGTGACGGACGAGATGTCCTTGATCGAAATCTGCCGGCCGCGCGTCTTCGGGCTTTTCACCTCCACCTTGTTCGGGTCGCAGGTTTGCTGGCCGATTTTCTGGTGCGGGGCGGGCTTGTAGCGGACGTAGAGAACCTTCGGCGTGTCCGGCGTGAAAAACAGGATACGCGACTTGTCCGGGATGCACGTGTAGGCCTTGTTCAGGATCGTGCCGCCGAACTGGAACCGTTTCAGGTAGCTCGCGTTCCGGTCCGTGTAGGCGCAGGTGAAGATGCGTTCCCGGTCCGGCAGGCCGCAGTAGAACAGCTCCGGTCCGACGAACAATTTCTCCGGCAGTTCGCTCACCTTGTAGGTGCCGTCCTTGAACACGAGCAGCAGCTTGTCGAACTTCGTGCACTCGGTCTTGAACTCCTCGCCGCTCACCTTGTAGCCGACGTAGCCGGTCTCGCGGTCGTAGGAAACCTTGAACGCCTTGAACGCCACGGCCTTCACGTCCACCTCTTCGTGACGCGCGGACTTCGTCGTCAGGCGCGGATACTGCGGGCCGTATTTTTCCAGCAGCGCTTCGAGATGGCCGATGGCGTACTTGGTCAGGTTCTTGAGATTCTTCTGCGTTTCGGCGAGGTCGGCCTTCACCTTGTCCATCTCCTCGCGGTGCTTGTTGATGTCGAAGAGTGAAATCCGGCGGATGCGCACCTGCAACAGGCGGTCCACGTCGGAATCCACCAAGTCGCGCACCATCTGCTTGCGGAACGGCTTGAAGCCCTCATACACCGCCGCGATGACCGCCTCGTTCGTCTTGCACTGTTCGATGCGTTTGTAGATGCGCTCCTCGATGAAGATGCGCTCCAGCGTCCGGAAATGCAGCTCGTCCTCCAGCTGCTTGAGCCGGAGATCTAGCTCGCGCTTGAGAATGACCAGCAGCTGGTCGGTGTTCTCGCGCAGGACTTCGCTCACGGTCATTTCGACCGGGCGGTTGTCCTTGATGACCACGATGCGGCTGGCGATGGAGACTTCGCAGTCGGTGAAGGCATACAGGGCGTCCACCAGCTTTTCCGGATCCACGCCGGACGGGCACTTGATCTCGATCTCAACTTCCTCGGACGTGAAATCATTGACCGACTTCACCTTCAGCTTGCCCTTGCGCGTGGCGTCTTCAATGGAAGCAATCAGCGAATCCGTCGTGGTTGTCGGCGGGATTTCCTTGATGACCACCGTCGAGTCGTCCTTGACCTTGATCTTGGCGCGGACTTTGACAGAGCCTTTGCCGTCCTGGTAATCCCGCGCGTCCATCAGCCCGCCCGTCAGGAAGTCCGGCAGGCATTTGAAGGACTCCTTCCGGAGGATCGCAATCTGCGCCTGGAGCAGTTCGGGGAAATTGTGCGGCAGAATCCGCGCACTCAAGCCGACCGCGATGCCTTCCGTGCCGAGCATGAGCGTCAGCGGGAGCTTGCAGGGCAGGGTGACCGGCTCCTTGTTGCGGCCGTCGTAGCTGGCGACGAAATCCGTGATCTCGTCATTGAACAATTCGTTCCGCGCCAGATCCGTCAGCCGGCACTCGATGTAACGCGGCGCGGCGGCGGGGTCGCCGGTGAAAATGTTGCCGTAGTTTCCCTGGCCTTCGATCAGGTAGCGCTTGTTCGTGAGCACCACGATGGCGTCGTCAATGGAGGCGTTGCCGTGCGGATGATACTGCATCGTATGGCCGGTGATGTTGGCCACCTTGATGAAGCGTCCGTCGTCCTTTTCGTGCAGCGCCCAGAGGATGCGCCGTTGCACCGGCTTCAGGCCGTCGGAGAGATGCGGAATTGCGCGGTCGCGGATGACGTAGCTGGCGTATTCGAGAAAGCTCGTGTTGACGCGGCGATGCAGCGGGAGCTCGATTTTGCCGGGGACGAACGGATGATGAACGATGTTTGCCGGGACCTCTTCGGCCTGCACATGGGCGGCGCCGCTGCCGTTGGCCGGCGCCGCGGCTTCGGCGGCGGGTTTGGCACCCGGGATCGGCAGTTCCGGTTGGGCGGATTCTTTTTTGCGTTTTTCAGCCATGAGCGCGGGAGTATGCGAACACCGCGCCCGTTGGGCAAGCATCAGAGTCGGCCTCGCTTGCTTCAGCTGGGCAGAACCCGCCGGCATGGCGGGCTCGCTCAGCCGGGGATCCGGGAAAGACCGGCATCTCTGAGCTGCCGCTCCCGGATCATGCTGGGTTTTTGAAGCCTGATTCCTTAAAAAGAACTTCCACCCACAGGCGCCGGATGCTAAAGTGATGCCCGTAATCCAACTAACAGACACGGCGTAAGCTGCGTGGGCTTCTTCGTCGTGTCACGACTCAAAAAAACTCCACAGGCTTATGTTAAAAATCAACTGTCGATCCCTCTGTGCGAACCTCGCCGCGGTGGCGCTGGCGTTCGCGACTTTAACTTCCCGTGCCGCCTCCGGCTCCTGGAACGTCGATGCCGACGGCAGCTGGAGCACTGCTGGCAACTGGCTGGGCAACGTCATCGCTGACGGTCCGGGCAGCACGGCGTATTTCACCAACGCCATCACCGGCGTGCACATCGTCACAGTGGATTCCGCGCGGACGAACGCCAACCTGGTGTTTGATAATGCGAACGCGGCATTGAACTCCGGGGGATGGATTCTTTCGGGCAGCGGTCTGACGCTGTCAAACAGCCTCGCCACGCCGGTGATCACGGTAAGCAACATCAACGAGCTGGTGCCAGGGTTGGATGCGACGAACGACGTGATCATCAGCTCGGTCATCACCAGCCCGCAGGGTTTCGTCAAGAACGGACCGGGCACGGTGACCTTGAACGGTGCGAACGTGCTAGGCAGCAGCGCGCAGATCAATGAGGGCATCGTGGCCATCGGCAATGCGTCGGCCCTGGGCAGCGGCAACCGCCCGGTGAACTTCAATGGCGGCGGCGTGCGTTTCTGGACGGGCGGCCCCACCTATGCCAACACGAACATCGTGGTGACCACCGCCACGCTTATCAGTTCCAACGGCAACTACGACGCCGTGAACGGTCCGTGGTTCGGTTCTGGCACGATATTAATCCACTCCACCGGCCGGCTGACGCCGGGCAATGGCGCCAACACGACCTTTGCCGGTTTCACGGGCACAATCGACCTGACCGATTCCACGAGCGCCAATGAAACACGGTTCAATCTCGGCAGCGGCGCGACGCCATACAATCTCGTGGGCGTCACCTTGAACGCCGGCACCAACGCCGGCCGGTTCGACTTCCGTCCCACCGTTGCCCCGGCGCGTGTCATGATCGGTGCCTTGATGGGCGGACCTGCCTCCCGCCTGCAATCCAGCGAAAATGCCGGCGGCACCTCGCTGTTCTGGGAAATTGGCTACCTGAACACCTCCACGCTGTTTGAAGGCGTGATCGCCAACCGCAACAACACCGCGGACCGTGTCGGACATCTCGTCAAGGTCGGCACCGGCCGGCTCACTCTGACCGGCACCAGCACCTATACGGGCAACACCATCGTCAGCAATGGCGTGCTGGCCCTGTCCAACAACGCCGCGCTGACCATCACGACCAACATTACCGTCCACAGTCCGGGCACGCTGGATGTCTCCGGCCTCGTCACGCCGTTCACGCTGAATGCCGACACCAAGGTGCTGGCCGGCAGCGGCGTGGTCACGGGCAACGTGGCCATCACCACCGGCACCATCAGCCCCGGATTCGGCGCGGGCAGCGTCGCCACGTTCACCTTCACCAACGACCTGTCAATTGACGGAACCCTGCTCACCACGACCAACGCGTTCGAAATCGGCACGGGCGTCAATGACCGCATCGCCATTGGCGGCAACCTCACCCTCGCCGGCACCGTGGTGGTCAAGCTCACCCCGACCGGACCTTCAATTCCGAACGGCACCTACAACATTTACAGCTGGAGTGGAAATCTCACCGGCGATCTTTCCAACCTCGTCCTGACCTATGCGCCGCAGCCCGGCACCATCACTCTCGGCACGAACCTTGTGACCAAGACCATCTTTGTGCAGGTCAGCGGGGCGGCCTCCAGCGACCTCACTTGGCGCGGTGACGGCGTGGCAAACGACTGGGATGTCAACGCCACCGCCAACTGGCGCACCACCGGCGGTGCCGCCACCGTCTTCAACAACGGTGACAATGTGACCTTCAATGACACTGGCTCGAACAACGTCCCCGTCAACCTCCCGGGCACGGTCAATCCCGGCGTGGTCCTCATCACCAACGTCGCGAAGAACTATGAGCTTGCCTCCACGTCCGGCGGCAAGATTTCCGGCGCGGCAGTGATTACCAAGCGCGGCTCCGGCATCGCCATCCTCTCCACCGACAATGACAACAACGGCCTGACCACCATCCTCGGCGGCGTGCTGCAGATCGGCAACGGCGGTTCCTCCGGCACGCTCGGCAGCGGCGGCGTCACCAACGCCGGCACGCTGGTCTTCAACCGCGACGTGGCGGCGAACAACGGCGTCATCACCGGTCCCGGCTCGGTCATTCAGACGGGTTCCGGTGCTTTGACCCTGTCAGGCGTCAACACCTACAGCGGCAACACGGTGGTGAGCAACGGCACCTTGAACATCGGCGGCGCGAATGCGCTCGGTTCCGGCACGTTGGTACTGGCGGGCGGCACGGCTTCGGCCGGAGCGGTTGCGATTCCCAACGCGCTGAACGTGATTGGCAACAGCACTATCAACAACACCGCCGGTGAAATCCAATGGACGAGTGCCTCCGTTTCCGGATCGAGCGGCGTGACCCTCGGCTTGTCTGGCGTGCAGATGCGCTTCAGCTCCGGCAGTTTCACCCTGGATTCAGCCATTGACCTGCAGGGCACTTTCATTCTGCGCTCCTACAACCCCACGGGCACGCAGACCTTTAACGGCGTCATCTCCGGCTCCGGCACCTATCAACGCCGCTGGCCCGACAGCAACGTCGCCAACGACGGCGCCACGGTCTTCAACGGCGCCAACACTTACACCGGTGACACGTTGCTGCGCGAAGGCAGCATCGGCTTCGGCATCAGCTCCGTTTCCTCGGTGCCGCCGACGGTGGATTCCGGGCCGATTGGCACCGGCACGTTGCGTCAGGACAACGCCACCTACACCGCGGTGTTTGCCTCCGGCGCGGCGCGGACCGTGGGCAATCCGATCATTCTGAACTCCGGCGGCCAGGCCTTCATCATCAAGGGCGCGCTGGATTTGACGCTCTCCGGCACGGTGGATCTGGGTGGTGCCAGCAAGACCATCCAGGCCGACAACACGGCGAAGTCGATCCTGTCCGGTGACATTTCGAACGGCAGCCTGGTCAAGACGGGCGCGGGCGCGCTCTACATCAACGGCAACAACAACGCCACCGACACCACGGTGCAGGCGGGCACGCTCGGCGGCACCGGCACCTTCTCCGGACCGGTCACCGTCCAGTCCGGCGCAACGCTCGCGCCGGGCGCGTCCATCGGCACGCTGACCATCAACAGCGACCTCACCATCGGCGGCAATCTGGCCATCGAGGTCAACAAGTCGGTGTCGCCTTCCAACGACGTCGTGACGGTGACGGGCGTCCTGACCAATTCCGGCACGGGAACGCTCACCGTGGCAAACCTCGGTCCGGCGCTGGCGGTGGGCAACAAGTTCACCCTCTTCAGCCAGCCTGTTCTGAACGGCGGCGCGATCACCGTCACCGGCGCGGGCGCGACCTGGTCGAACAACCTCGCCGTGGACGGCAGCATCACGGTGGCTTCCATTGGCGGTCAGCCGACGCTGAACTTTGCCAAGGTGGGCAACAACCTCCAGTTCACCTGGACGGGCAGCTATAAGCTGCAGGCCCAGACCAACACCCTGAACACGGGCCTGAGCGGCAACTGGGGTGATTATCCCGGCGGCGGCTCCAGCCCGGTCAACGTGCCGATTGACACGACCAAGGGCGCGGTCTTCTTCCGCCTCGTGACGGCTCCCTGATTAATTCCTGCATTCACAACCCGATCCTGCGTCAGCGGGATCGGGTTTTTGTTTTCTGTGAACGGACAGCGCGGTTAGAGTGGGGATGCATGCGGCTGAGCTTTTCACCGATCGTTTGCCCAGATGCTGCCGGCGCCTTGACCCGGCGGCGGCGGGAGCGCCGCGCTTTTTCGCTGATCGAACTGCTGGTCACCCTGGCGCTGCTGCTGGTGATCTCCTCGATGTATTTCGGGTTCAGTTCGCCAACGCGGCAGAGGAGTTCCAAGGAGCGTTGTGCGGGAAACCTTCAGAAGATTTTTCTGGCCGCCGATCTTTATGCCCGCGATCACGGCGGAAGCTTCCCCGCCGTCTCAAACGCCCTGACGGCCGAGGAACCGCTCGACCTGCTGGTGCCGCAATACACCGCCGACCGGGGAGTGTTCATCTGTCCGGGCAGCAAGGATGCGCCACTGCCGTCTGATGCCGCGCTGGTGGCAAGCAAGATCAGCTATGCCTACTACATGGGGAGAAGATCCGGCGGCGCAGCGACAGTGCTGATGTCCGACGCCCAGGTGGATACGCGGGCCAAGGCGGCGGGCGACGCCATCTTTTCCACCACTGGAAACCCGCCCGGCAACAAGCATCATCGGTTTGGAGGAAACCTCCTCTTCACCGACGGCCATGCCGAGGCGAGTCCGACGAATCTGGCGATGGCGCTGCCATTGCCGGCCGGTGTTGAACTGTTGAATCCGAAGCCTTGAGGCAAAGATGGTCACTTGTCGCCCGAACTGCGCTGGAGGCTTTTCCACTCCTGAAGTTCGTTGACGGCAATCTCCTCGATTCTCGGCAGAAAACTGCGGGCGGCATCATCCTCGCTTTTGCCCGGCGCATAGAGTTCGCCGGCGCGGGTTTCAAATTGACGCGTTCACTTTTGAGCATCTCGCCGGTGAAGGCACGGGCCAGCCATTTGTTATGCCATTGAAACAGGTTGGACAGGCCCAGCAGAACGGCGGCAAGGGCCGACAGGCTGGCTTGCAGGATGTTTGAGTCATGGGCTGACAAAGCCAGCAAAGGGACAGCGGCGGTGAACATAATCACCGCCGATTGAGAGGAATAATAGCACCAGCGCATTCTGCGGGAGGAGGTGGAATACCAGCTGATGTGCTCATCACAGCGATTCAATGCCACTTCCTTGGCCGAGGTGCTCATGATGTTTATCGCCTTGGGTGCCGCGTCATTTCTTCTTGGGAAACTTGAGCGCGAAATCAATCAGCTTCCTTTTGCCCCAATAGACGATGCCGAGATAGACGCCGTCGTCCACCTGGCGGATCTCGTCGCGAATCCAACGGGCGAGCAGGGAGGTCTTCGAGTAGTCGAGCACGATGCACTCCTTGCCGTCGAACCAGCTCTTGTCCTTGTAAACCTTGGCGATGATGGCTTTCACCCCGAGGGGCAGGATTTTGTTGCGCAACTCGCCTTTGCGGGCGTCGAACACCTTGCCTTGCCAGGCGAACAGATGAATGAACTTGGCCGCCGCTCCTTCCAGCTCCGTGCCGGGCGCGATGATGGCGGTGCCTTCCGCTTCGCCGTTGGGAATGGGACCGGCCTTGCTGCGCTGGAACAGGTCGTCCAGCTCCTCCTGGTTCATCTTCATCAACTGCGAAATCGTGACGGCCATATGAATGTTCCTTTCTTGGTTTTGGTTTGGGTGATGGACGGTTCGCTCAGAGCGTTTTCAGGAATTCAACCAGCGCGCGCTTGTCGGCGTCCGGCAGTTCGCTGCCGAAGTAATGGCCGCGGTCCTCGACGAGGTCCGGGCATTTGCTGGCCTGCCAGAGGGCGGGGGCGACCTCCTTGCGCAGCAGCTCGCGGGCGGCATCGGCATCCAGGTGTTCAAGTTCGATGCGGGCGAGGGCCTTTTTGATTTCCAGACAGAGCTTGGCCACATCCCACTTCTGCTCGGGATCAACGTTCGCCAGCAGATTGACCGGCGTGCCTTTCGGAATCGGGCCGATGCGGAAGTAGCCATCCGATTCGGCAAACGGCTTGAGGGCGGCGCGCAGCGGTTCCGGCAGCGCGGCCACCTGCAACTGCAGCCGGCAATCCTCGCTGGTGCGCCAGATGATGTTCTCGCGCTTCTCGGGCCAGAGCAGTTTTTCGGCGGCATCATTGAAGGCCTCCATGCGTCCGGCCACGGAAGGATCGCCGGTGTATTTGCCGAGGGCGTTGTTGTGCAGCCAGGGTGCGGTCGCCCAGCAGCTGATCAGCGACGGGGTGCGATAGTAACCCGGGCCGCCGCCGGGAACCTGCCAGTCCTCGTTCTGCATCGTGTAAGGATTCGTCACGACGATGGTGCCGACCGAGGTGAGGTTCTTGTAGGTCTCGGAGGAGAAAGCGTCCCAGACATGGCCGCGCTTGGCGTTGGTGCCGCTGGCGCGCGAAGCGTTGCTCTTGATCTTCGTGACGGGATAACGGTGGTCGTCCGACAGGAAGTTGTTGTCGCGGAAATCCGCCTTGAGCACCTCGGTGCGGAAGAATTCGTTTTCATCCGCGCCCGCCGGGGGACGCTTGCTGGAATGGCACGTGGCGCAATTCTCGGCGAACACCACCTTGCCGCGGTTCATGACCGATTCATCCTTGGTCAGGTATTCGCGGCCGCCGGGGGCGTCTTCGAGCCGGAAGGACTTCAGGTGCATGAAGAAGTTGGCCACGTTGGTGAACTTGGTCTGCGTGGCGAGCCAATAGACGGAGTTTTCCTGCGCGGTTTTCACGCTGAACGGCTTCTGTGGCGTAAGGCCGAGGAGCGCGTTGTGCTGCTGCAGCCAGTGCTGGGAATAGCTGCCGATGTTGATGTAAACGCGCAGCGTGGCGCCGGGAACACCGACGGAGTCCGCGCCATCCTTGAGCACGTGCGGCACCTTCATCTCCTTGGTCACGCCGGGGAGATTAAGCGAATCGCCGGCGACGACTTCGTCCTCCGCCATGGAAACGCGCGCGGCCAGTTCGAAAATGGGATTGATGGTGTTTGGGTTGTTGATGTGGTCGGTGGCGATGCGGGAAGTGTCGGAGGTGCCGGGCGGCTGGGTCTTGAGCATTTCCCAGAAAAATCCACCTGGCTTCACGTTGCCGGCGAACACCGCTCCTTCGCGGAGGTATTGGTTGGCGATGGCCGATGCCAGATTTTCCCATTTCGGATTTTCGGGATCAGCCGGCGGGTTGCAGGGGTTGAAGGCGATGTGGCAGGAGCCGCAGGAGATGCCGACGCGGTAGGGGCGGACGAGCTTAGGGCTCACGGCGTAATTCGTGTCGTTGTAGTAACGCTCGGCGTTCCATTCCTTGGCGGCCTCGGCGGTGAAATCCGGGTTGTCAAAGAGTCGGAAGCCCATGATGCCCGTCGGCCGGCCATAAACCTTGGGATCAATTGCCTTCGACTCCGCCTGTCCTTCGACGGCTTCATCAATCCACAGACCGTATTGATCCGGCTTGGCGGCCGGGCGGTAGCCGGGCTGGTTGATGAGTCCGAGATTTTTGAAACGATTAGTGCGGTTGCGGGAGTCGATGGTCTTGAGCAGGTCGATGAGACCGTAGCTCTCGCGCGACATGCGGTCCCAGAACTGTTCGTCGCCGGCGCACCAGAGATTCCACGTGTTGCGGCCCCTGATCTCGTCGGGATTCAGGGCAATGCCGCCATCCATCGGCTTGAAGACATCCTCGGCCAGTTCCGGAAAGTCGGCGGGCGTGCGACCCTGGGCGTCATCCTTCAGGGAGTTTTTCGATTTGCAGCCCGCCGCCAGGCCGAGCGCCAGGGCGGCAAGCAAAGTGGAAGTGAGGAGGGGGAGTTTGTGTTTCATGAAAAAATTCGGGAACAGGTTGAGAGCAGGGCGGCGGCGGCATCCCGGAACAGGGTTGCCTGCCTCGCCGACGAGTCCAGCCAGTGCGGCCGGAAGTGATGAACGTCCATGCTCATGTCACCGTGTTGATTGTTGGCCGGCTCCTTGAAGCTGCTGATGCGCCGGTCACGTTCCATCTAGCGTGACCAGGCAAACGGAGTCAAGTGATTAGCAGGTTATTTCCGGCGGCGAACCGTCCACCGGAGGCGACGCTAAAATTGAAAGTAAATGAACGGCGAGGCGTCGGTGGCGCCCAGGCAGATGATCAGCAAGAGCAGAATCGTATAGGCGGCGATGCGTTTCCACATGGCCTGCTGCGGGATGGATTCGGACCAGTTGGAATCCTTGTTCACGAACAGATGCACCAGAGCCACGACGCACACGGCCGGCAGAATGAAAGGTGAAGACAGCCGCGTGCCGTCCGCCGCCCAGAGCGCAATGCGCTTGATGAACACCAGGGCGTCATGGAAGGTTTGCGCGCGGAAGAAAATCCAGCCGACGAGAACCACGCCCATGGTGAGCAGCCAGGCAAAAGGTTTCCAGGCCAGCCGCAGGGACGGACGCTGCTCAATCCAGGCCGCGCCGCCGCTTTCGTCCCATAACTTATGCGCCGCCAGTGCGCCACCGTGCAGTGCGCCCCACAGGATGAAGTTCCAACTCGCGCCGTGCCACAGTCCGCCCAGAACCATGGTGATCATCAGATTCCGGTACATCATCGCCCGTCCGCCCTGGTTGCCGCCGAGCG
Source organism: Verrucomicrobiota bacterium (assembly GCA_046346715.1). GTDB lineage: Bacteria > Verrucomicrobiota > Verrucomicrobiia > Limisphaerales > CAIQOK01 > CAIQOK01. The sequence continues at coordinate 27,945 of JAXMHO010000012.1, read as the reverse complement.
GGATGTAGAGGTAATCCCGCAGCCAGGTCGAAAGCGCCATGTGCCAGCGTCGCCAGAACTCGGTGACGCTGGTCGCGCTGTAAGGCATGCGGAAGTTTTCGCACAGCCAGTAGCCCATGATCCGTGCGCAGCCGAAGGCCATGTCCGAGTAGCCGGAGAAATCACAGTAGATCTGCACCGCGTAACCCAGCGCCCCCAGCAGCAGCGTGACACCGTCGAAGTTTTCCGGATGGGCAAAGATCAAATCCACGTGCGCCGCAATCTGGTCGGAGATGACCATCTTCTTGGTGGCGCCGACGAGGAAGTACGCGATGCCGGCTTCGACATCCAGCGCCGTTCGTTTCGGACGTTCGGCAAACTGCGGCAGCAGCTTGGAGGCGCGCACAATCGGACCGGCGATAAGATGGGTGAAGAAGGAGACGAACAGCAGGAAGTCAGACAGGCTTTTGCATGGCTCCAGCTGACGCCGGTAAACGTCAATCGTGTAGCTCATGCTCTGGAACGTGAAGAACGAGATGCCGGCCGGCAGGAGAATGTGCAGGGTGTTGATGGACGGATGAAAGCCGAACCATCCCAGGATGACCTGCGCATTGAAGATCAGGAAGTTTGAGTATTTGAAAAATACCAGCACCCCGAGATTGGCGATCAGGCTCGCCACCAGCAGCAGTTTGCGCTTGGCGGGATTTTCTATCACCGCCAGACCGCGGCCGACGTAGTAATCCAAGGCCGAGGTGAACAGGATCAGCCCGCCGCAGAGCAGGTTCCAGCTCACGTAGAAGACGTAGCTGGCGATGAGGAGGAAACGTTTTTCCGCGCGGAACGAAGGCATGAGCGCCACCCCGAGCAGCACGAGCAGGTAAAACAGGAGGAATTCGACGGAGGTGAAAATCATGGCGTGAGTCCGGCCTGGCGCAGCTGGCCCAGCAAGGCCGCGGTGGCGATCGCCTGGCCCTGTGCATTCATGTGGATCAAATCCCAGTAGAGGTTGTTCGACGCCAGTTCCGGAACCTGGTCGAGCCGTATCCAGGCCGCCTCGGGGACTTCCCGCCGCGCCGCGGCCACGAGCTCCTCAAACCGACGGCTTGCGTCCGGCGTCAGGAATTCCCGCTGGTAAACCGGCGATTCCGGAATCACGATCACGGCGACTTTTCCTTGATGGGCGGCCTGACGGATAAACCGGATGAGGGCTTTGCGCTTGGTGCTTTGAAACTCGAACTCGCCGCCGCCGTGGCTGCGAATGTCGGAGATGCTGCGTTGCAGATGGGCATCGTCCCAGTCGCGGATGGTGCTGGTTTCCGGATTGCCCTTGTCCGTGATGACTGCGCCTTCTGGTTTAGGCGGGGCGGCGGCAGCGGCCGGGCGGCGGACGAGCGACCGGAGAATTTCACGGGTCTTCACCATGACCGCGCCGTAGGCGCCGGCGGTGGGAAAGACGGCGCGGATGCCTTCCATGGGATATTGCGACAATACCTTTTTCGCCTGCGACCACGAGGCGCGGGCTTCCCAAAGGCGGGCGACCTCCTCACGGAAAGGCACGACCTGGGCCCGGTAGTTCGACATGTGATGCTCGTTGATGTCGTAGGCGGAGATGCCAATGAAGGTCAGCGTGGCCTCGGGATGCCGGCGGTAAAACACCTCCATCTCGCGGACCGAGGCTCCGGGCACGGCATGGCCGACGACCTCGGCCTGGTAGGTTGCGGCGACATCGGACCACGCGATGCCGTAGAAGGCGAGCGAGGAGCCGGCGGCGAAAGCGACCTTGCCGGTGTGGTTGGTTCCAAAGTGAAGGTTTTCCCCGGCATGGGTGAGAATTTTGAACTTCCAAGCAATCAGGTGGCACAGGGCCGACGTCAACGCCAGCACGACCACGAAGATGATGAGAAATTGCCGGCGTCGGGACATGTGGGCGTTTTTTTAACGGACGCCTACTTGGCGGGCAAGCGCAATTCTCGGCCGGCGGCGGCGCCCAGGCCGGGCCGCGCTCAATGACCCGGAGCCAGCCGGGTGGGAACGCGGAATTTTTTCGGGGCCGGCTTGGGCGCGGGCGCCTGGACCGCGGCGGTTTTGCGCATGCCGCCGTTGATGCAGATGCTGAAGCCCACCAGGCCGGCGAAAAAGGCCATGTCGCTGTAAAAGCCGCCAAACACGGCAAAGAACAGGACCGTGCGCGCGATGAAATGGGCGAAGAGAAAGGCGTTGACGGTTTTGAGGGCGGGATCGCCGTTCTTGTAGTTCAGGTAAAGCATGCGGATGGAGGCCGCGAGAAACCACAGCCAGCCGATCACCCCCCAGATTCCGAAAGGAATGATCACCGAGAGCGGGCCGTTGTGATAATCGCCCGCCATCATGAAAGTCGTGGTGTCCTCGGTGCCCGCACGTTTGCTCAGGGCGACCTCGGCCCAGTATTCGGTGGCGTTGATACCCAGGCCTTTCCCGAGCCATAAGTATTTGGGAATTTCCGGCAGCATGGAGGTCCACATGCGAATCCGCCACTCGCTGCTGCCCTGGGCTTCGCGCAGCACGGACGGCTGGACTTCCACACCGGGGATGACGCAGACGGCGCGTTGAATCGGCTTGGGCAGACTCTTGGCAAATGGCAGCAGCAACAGGGCGATGGCAAAACCGGCGATGAGGACGCCGACGTAACGGCTGCGGAACAATCCCTCCAGCCAGAAGATGATTAGCGAGGTCATCAGCATCATCAGCAGAAAGCTGCGGAATCCGCCGATGGTGCCGCCGATGAACAGGGCCAGCGCCAGGAGCAGTTGCTTGCGGTGTCCGCCGGCGAGGAGATCCTTGATGCCATGGCGCGCCAGCAGGTAGAAAAATCCCCAGCAAAGGGAAATGCTCAGGCCAAAGTTGCGCCTGATGCCTTCGCCCGAGGAATCCGAGCCGGCCAACGCACCGTATGTGTTCATGTCGGCAGGGAAAATGTAAAACAGCATGGGAATGACCGATCCGACATACGGCGCGAGGTTGGAAATGGCATTGGTGGCAAACCCCAGCAGGTAAACCCGGGTGTAGCCCGCCACCTTTTCCACCGGGATGAACTGGCTGGTCATGGCAAAGAATCCCATGATGGCCGCGATGATGTAGAAATAGCGCTTGCCCCCCATGATGCCGCCGCCGCCGCCGAAGGAATTCAGGTGAATGCCGCCGTTGAGCTGCGCCGTGCCGAGCACCACCACCAGCAGGAATGCGAGGGGCCAGACAATTGAGGGAACGGGAAACATCTGGACCGTCGGGTCCAAAGTCCGATGGGCGATTGTGATCGTAAAGCTGGTGATCGCCATGAACATCCAGAACTCTGGGCTGCCCGGCAAAAAAAAGACCAGCGCCGGGGTGTTCCAGCTTAGGAACAACAGCAGGTGATGCCAGCGCAGCAGGATGGGGGCGCAAAGGACGGCCGCCACAACGCCGATAACCACCATGGCCGAGCGGTCCATGTTGGGCAGATTCACCAGCATGCAGCCAAGCAGGATGGCCAACGGAAGGATGATTCCGTAGATGACCAGCGCCCGGACCACTGCGGTGGAGTTAGACATTCGTCGGTATAATTTGCCTACTGATAAAGCAGCCTGAGTATCAAGCAAACACGATGCCACGAACTTCAGGCGTAATCATCCCGGTAACCGGTGTCGGCCACTTCATCCTCTGCCACGACAGATTCCGGTGCTTCGGCGGCAACGCCGTTCAGGCTGATGCTCAGGCCGATGACGCCGGTAAAAATGTAAAGGTCCCCGTAGAAACTGCCGACAAAGAAGGTCCACAGGATCAAACGCGCCAGAAAGAAACTGAACAGCAGGGTGTTGGCCTGTTGCAGACGCGGGTCGCCATTTCGGTGCTTGGCATAAAGAAATCGGAGGCATGACCAGATGAACCAACCAAACGCCAGCACCCCCCAGATGCCGAAAGGAATGATCAGGGACAAGGGACCGTTGTGGTAGTCGCCGGACACCACCGCCCATTCGAATCCGCCGTTGACCTGGCGGCTGGCATCGCCCGAGAAATACAGCGCGCTGCGGTCGATGGCATATCCTTTTCCTTTCAGCAAATGCGGCGGCACCTCCGGCAGCAGGGCCTCCCACATCTGAAACCGCCATTCCAGCGTCGTCGTGCCGCTCAATTTCGCCTCCGGTGTGATGTCGATGGGGAGAAAGCTCAGGGTGCGCTGCACGAAGAAGGGCAGCCGCTGGGCCTGGCTGATGGCGATGACTCCGCCGACCAGCGTCACGCCCACGAGCATCCAGAGCAGGTTGGTCTTGTGAAGCTTCTCCAAAAAAAACTGAATGATGAAAATCAGGCCCAGCAGGATCAGCAGCGAACGAAAACCTGAGGCGAGGCAGGCTGTAAACGCGCCAATCAGGAAAAGCATCCGCCAGATCCGCCCCGGCTGGAAAATGCCGCGGATGCCAAACCGGGCCAGCAGATAGCTCAACAACCCCGTCGCCACCATGGTCAGGCCGAAAATGCGGGCGGTTCCGCCCGAGACGGCCGCGTTCACCTGTTCGCCAGAGTACGCCGCCGAGAAGAAATAATAGATGAAATCCAGCTTGCTGCCGGCGTAGAAGGCCAGATTCGGAATGATGCCGGTGATCATCGACAGGAAAAACATGCTGACGTAAAAGTTCGCCCGCGAAGCTGGAATGCGCTGACTGGTCAGGGCGAAAAAGCCCATGATGGCGACGCAAATATAAAAGTAGCGCTTGCCTCCCAATTGATCTGAACCGAGCGCCGCCATGCCGATGCCGCCGTTCAAGTAAGCTGTGACCATCACCACCAGGCCCAGCAGCAGCAGCGGGGTCCGGATTTGAGGCACGTCCAGAAACCGTTTGCTGGCATCCACCGACCGGTTCAGGATGCCGAAGAACAAGCCGATGCCGGCAACCACCGTCCACATGTCCGGTTGGCCGGGCAGAAAGGACAGGGCCAGCGCGGAATTCCAGCAGAAGATCAAAAAGGGATGATGCCATTTCATCAACAGCGGGATGCTTAACCCGCCGAAGACAAAGCCGACCAGCATCAGGCTGTTGGGTTCCAGCGGGTCTGAGAGAAAATATCCCAAAATGATTGCCAGCGGCAGGCAGATGGCCAGGGCCAGATGGGCGCGGGGGATTCTTAACGTGTTAGCCATTCGTCTAAAGCCGGATTATACTCCCGCCTCCCCGCACACCTGCAATGTTTTTCTCAAAAAGAATCCACGCTTCACCCTCCCGCTTGCGGCTTGCGAACTGGAAAAGATTTCGCGGATAATTGAAAAAATGCCGACCAACGAACTGCGCGCCGAAGACATCACCATCGCCATCACGCTCTACAGCCGGCGGGAATATGTCTGCGCCGCCGTTCAAAGCGCCCTCAACCAGACCGTTCCGGTCAAGGTGATGGTGGTGGAGGATTGTGGCCCGGATCCGACGCTGAAAGATTTTGTGATGGAGCGTTTCGGCAGCCGCATCACCTACATCCGGAATCCCAAACGCCGGGGGCTGTTCGACAACTGGAACGCCTGCATCGAATACTGCACCACCCCCTGGCTTTCCATTTTGCATGACGACGACCTGCTGCGGCCGCGGTTTGTCGAAGCCATGCTCGCCTTGAACCGCCGCGCGCCGTCCTGCCCGATTTATTTCGGCCGGTCCGCGATTCTCCAAGGCACGCAGGAGCAGTTGACCGAGCCGGTGGAGTGGAAGGATGGCTGGCGGCTGCTTGACCTGGCCGAGTTTGCCGACCTCAACACCGTGCTGTATCCGGGACAGCTTTTTTCCATCGCGGACTCCCGCGCCATCGGCAATTTTCGTCCCGTCTCCCTGTTCACCGGCGACTGGGATTTCTGGTTTCGCATGGCGTTGCGGGGCGGACTGGCGCAGACCGCCGAGGAAGTTTCGGTCGTGCGCTCGCATTACGGCGCGGACCGCGGCACCTCGCGCGTCGAACGCATGGGCTGGAAATGGGCGGTGGACAACGTCCAACGCAAACGCAACCTGGCGCTGCTGGCCCGCGAGAAGGGCATCCGCATCGCCTTTGACCGGCGCAAGCTGCTCAAGCCCTGTCCGATTCCCTCCCGCAACCTGCTCCAGTATGCGCATGGATTTTCCCGGCGGATGCTGCGTTACAACCACTGGCTGTTCGTTCACAGCACGCCGCCACATTTCCGCTACGCCGTCTTGCAAACCCTGGTCCGCCTCGCCGGTCCGCAGGGGTTGCGGCTGCTGTCGCAATGGAGCCAGGGCCGGCGCGGCAGCCGGGGTTGACCGGCTTTTTCCTTGTCATCCATGCGGACAAGCTGCCAGCCTGCTTCAATAATTTTCTCAGAATGACAAATCAAATTCGTGCCTTGGCCCGTCGTTTTCTGCCTCCGTTCATCCGCAAACCGCTGGGCGTTGTCTGCGGTCAGATTGTCGATAAGATCTTCCGTCCGCTGATGGGGCTGACCTTTGATTTGCTTGGCGGCCGTTTCCGGGCGGGCGGCTGCGTGTTCGTCATCCCCAAGAAGCTCACCCGCCTGAGTTTTCGCGCCTGCTTTTTGACCAACGACTACGAGGTGGATGAACGGAAGCTGATTCCCAAATACCTGCGTCCGACCGACACCGTGCTGGAGTTTGGGGCATGTCTCGGGGTGGTCTCCTGCCTCACCAACAAGCTGCTGCGCGAGCCCAACCGCCACGTGGTGGTCGAGGGCAATCCGTTCTGCCTGCCGGCCATTCACCGCAACCGGCAATTGAACCAGTGCGGCTTCCTGATCGAAAGCTGCGCCGTCACCACCCAGAAGCAGGTGACTTTCTCGCTGCACCCGAAATACATCACCGGCGGTTCGCTTCAAAATCAGGAGGGCATTCCGGTGCTCATGCCGGGACGGTCCCTGAAGGAATTGAATGAACGCTACGGCCCCTTCTCGGTGCTCATCATGGACATTGAAGGCGGGGAGCTCGAAGTGTTTGAAACCTCTGCGGAGACCTTGCGGAATTTTCGGATGGTCATTGTCGAACTGCACGAGTGGACCCTCGGCAAGGAAGGCGTCGAACGCTGCCGCGAATTGCTGCGCCAGATGGGTTTTCAAATGACCGAGCAGTCCTTCATCACCGAGGTCTGGGTGAATCCCAAGTTTTCCGCCTGACGGGCTCCGTAATAGCCAGGCCATCACAATTATGAACGGTTCGACCGAGGATCCGGTCGAACCACCCGCGAAATGAAACCCGCATGATCAAACGCCTGACCCAGTCCACCGTGGTCTGGTCATGGGTGCTGAACGGCCTGCGGGCCGGTTCCGGCGTCATCGTGCTGCCCATCTTGTTCCGCGTCCTGAGCAAGTCAGAGCTGGGCATGAACGGCGTCCTTCTCAGCCTGGCCAGCCTCGCCCTCATCGTGGATTTCGGTTTCGGCCCCACCATCGACCGCTTCATCAGCTATGCCATGGGCGGCGCGAAAACCTTGGAGGCGCACGGCGTCCCCGAGAAAGGGGAGCATCACCAGCCGAACTTCGAGCTGCTGTGGGAGCTGCTGGAGACGACCCGCCGGTTGTACCGCTACCTGAGCGTCATCCTGTTCTTCGCGCTCGGCCTCGGCGGCACCTTCATGGTTGAAAAGCTCATCCACGCCGAAGTGGAATTGCATCCGGATTTTCCCGTGACGATGGCGCGGCTGGCCTGGGCGGCGACGTTTCTGTCCACGCTGCTGGACATCTACTCGAACTGGTGGGGCATTTATCTCCGGGGCATGAACGAGGTGCGGGCGGCCACAAAAGTTGCCGCGCTGGCGGCGCTGGCAAAATTTGGGATTTCGGTGGGGCTGCTGCTTTCGGGTGCGGGCCTGCTGAGCCTGCCCCTCGCCACCATGGTGAGCAGCTACATCCAGCGCCGTTACGCGCGCGTGCGCTGCCTCCAGCTGCTGCCGGCGCGCAAGTCCACGCTGCCGTTCGACTTCAAAAAGCATTTCGCCGTCATGTGGCCCAACAGCTGGCGGCTGGGCATGCAGTTGATGAGCACCTATCTGATCACCCAGGTCAACACCCTGGTCTGCGCCCACGTCTATCATCTGGAAGTCAGCGGCGCCTACACCTATTCCGTCCAGCTCATGGGCTACGCCTCCATGATGGCGGTGGTCTGGACCTTCACCAAGTGGCCGCTGATCGGGCAATATCAGGCGCGGCACGATTACGCCGCCATCCAGCGCATTCTCCGGCCGCGCATCTGGCTGCAAACCGGAACCTACTTCCTGCTGGCGTGCGGCGTGGTATTTGTTGCGCCGGACCTGCTGCACTGGATTGGCAAGGGCAAGGAGCTGCTGCCCACGCGGTGGCTGCTCTGCCTGATGTTCAGCGCATTCATGGACATGCAGCTCTCCACCTGCGGCACGCTCATCTCCACCGGCAACCGGCTGCCGTTCATCTGGCCGGGCATCGTCACCAACTTTTGCAGCATGATCTTTTCGCTGACCCTGCTGCGCTTCACCAGCCTCGGCCCGGGATCCTTCGTGCTCGGCCCCATCTGCTCGGGCGTGGTCTTCAACTACTGGTACTGGCCGCCGTATGCGGCGCGCGCCATCAAGACGACGCTGTTCCGTTTGCTGTTTGCCGGACCGGAAAAATCCCAGCCCGCGGCAAGCTCCGCCGCAGCTCCCCAATGACATGAAAGTCCTCATCGATTGCGACAGTCCCTTTGCCCTGGCCCACGGCGGCATGCAGGTGCAGATCGAGCAGACGTTGCGGGCGCTGCCCGGGCTTGGTGTCGAGGCCGAGGCGTTGCGCTGGTGGGATGAGCGGCAGCGCGGCGACGTGCTGCATCAGTTCGGCGTCCTGTCCGAGGGCACCATCAATCTCGCCCACCGCCAGGGAATGAAGGTGGTGATGACGCTGCTGCTGTCCCAGACCTGCAACCGCACGCCCTTCCAGCTCGCGACTAGACGCTGGATGATTCAAGCGCTGCGCCGGATGCCCAAGCTGCTCACCGCCGGGCAAACCTCCGTCTGGGACAGCTGCCGCGTCGCCGATCACATCGTGGTGGGATTGGAAGCCGAACGGCAGGTGGTCATCCGGAACTACGGCATCGCGCCCGAAAAAGTTTCCGCCGTGCCGCTCGGATTGCCCGAGGCATTTTTGAAGTCGCCGCCGGCCCGACGCGATGGTGATTACCTCATCAGCGTCGGCACCATCGCGCCGGTGAAACGCGCCCTGGAACTGGCGCGGCTGGCGCGCGAAACGCAGGTGCCGGTGCTGTTCGTCGGCAAACCGTTCGAGCCGGGCAATGCCTACTGGAAGGAGTTCTCCTCATTGGTGGACGGCAAATGCGTCCGCCACCAGCCGCATGTTTCCTCCGAGACCGATCTGCTGAAGCTCTATCAGTCCGCCCGCGGCCATGTGCTGATGAGCCATTACGAGAACTGGAGTTTTGTGGCGCACGAGGCGGCGGCGTGCGGTCTGCCGCTGCTGGTGATGGATCTGCCGTGGTCACGCGAACGCTTCGGCGACCAGGCAAAATACTTCCCCCGGAAATGGAACGACGAAGCGAACGCCGTCGCTTTAAAATCGTTCTATGAACAATCCGCCACCGCGCCCGCGCCGAAGGTGACGCTCCACGACTGGACCGACGTGGCGCGAAAGTTGAAAGACCTCTACGAAGGTTTGACCCGGGCGAGATAAGCGCAATGGCTCACATCACAGCCGGGAAATTTTCTCGATCAGGCTGGTGGTGGATTTGCCCGGCACGAAAGGAATGATGACAATTTTTCCGCCGGCGGATTCCACGGTGCGCCGCTCAGTCTGCTCCAAAGTCTCCAAGGTGTAATCGCCGCCCTTCACGTAAATGTCCGGCCGCGCGCCGGCCAGAAACTGAACCGCCGTCCGTTCGTTGAACACGAACACGCCGTCCACGCTTTCCAGCGCCGCCAGCACCGCGGCGCGGTCCCCCTGGGAGTTCACCGGGCGCTGCGGGCCTTTCAAGCCGCGGATGGAATCGTCGCTATTGATGCCGACCAGCAGGGCGTCGCCCTGGTTCCGCGCGGCTTCGAGATACGTGACGTGGCCGAGGTGGAGGATGTCGAAGCAGCCGTTGGTGGCGACGAGCCGCTTCCCGCTTTGCCGCATGGCTTCGCGCCAGGCGGCGAGTTGGTGGGCTTCAATCAGCTTGGAACGGAAATTCATAGGACGCGAAAGATACTGAAGCTCCCGCCGCAGGTTGGCAACGGCAGATTCGCCGGCGAATTATTTCCGGCCCAGCACTTCACGGTAAACCTCCAGATGCTGCCGGGCGATTTCGCGCGGATGAAACCGCTGCTTCATCGTGGCTGCCGCAGTCGTGGGCCGGGGATGCCCGGCACGAATCCACGCCGCGAGGGATTGTTTCAAGCCGCTCCAGTCGCCGTCGCGCAGGCTTTCCGCGCCCTCGACGCCTTCGACAATGTCCGCCACGCCGGCGGTGTTGAAGCCGATGAACTTCAAGTTGCGGGACAGGGACTCCGCCACGACGAGGCCGAAGCTTTCAATCGCCGAGACATGGACGATGGCCGTCGCGCCGTCCACCGTGCGGATGAACTCGTCGATGTTCTTGTGGCCGTGGTGAAAGAGGTAGGAGCTGTTTTTGACGCGGGAGAGAAACTTGGCGCCATAGGCGTTGGCGTTCGTCGCCGCGCCAAGAAAATGCAGTTCAAAAGGAAGCCCCTCGGCGTGCAGCCGGTCGGTGACGTCGATGAGTTCGTTCTGCCGTTTGTAAGTGCAGACGGTGCCGGCGTTGATGAGGATGCATTTGCCGGGTCGTGAGTCGGGCAGGGGAGTGTCGAAGAATTTGTCCCGCACCGCATTGGCCACCAGCCAGGTTTTGGGCGTGCGGCCTTGGACCTTTTCCTCGGTGAAACGGGAGTTGGCCAACACCCCGAGCGAACGGCGCAGGGCGAAGCTCTCCAGCTGGCTGGCGAGCCAGTAGTAGTTGCCCGGGCGTGAATTCAGCACGCGGACCATTTCCTTCATGACGCCGAGCAGCGTGATGACGTTGGGATAACCGGATAGCGACGCGCAGATGGCGGCGTCCATTTCGGTGCCCTGCCCGTGAACCAGATCAGGCTGGAGCGTCTTCAGATATTGGCGGGTTTTCCAAATGCAGCCGGCGTAGGCGGTGCGCATCCAGCCGATCTTCGGCACGTGCACGCTGTGAAACCAGATGTTGTCGGCCAGCTTCGCCGGCGATTTCACCGGTTGGCGGATGGTGGAGACCACATGGATGTCCACCTCGTCGGGAAACGCAGCGAAGCCGGAAAGCAACGCCTCGGGCGCGGCGCCAAACCACGGCGCGGGCTTGTCGTATTGCTGGTAAGGCCAGCGGTTGTCGGTGGTGAGTTGAACAACGCGGAGCTTCTTCATCGGGGGGATTCAGGCTGCGGCTGGCGCGCGGTTCGTGTCGTGTTCGGCATGTGAGACGCGATTAAAACGAATCAGATGTCTCCGCGGCAATGAATTTTTCGGGCATGGCAAAATCCCTTTGACAGAAATCGAAGTCCGGGCGAGACAAGGGCCATGCTAAAATCCAAAACTGTCCAGCCGTCGATTCGCCTGCCGATCGAGACCGACCACGGAACCTTTCAAGCCGCCTACTCCCACAACGGTCTGGCGACGCTGGATTTTCCCGGACGCAAGCCGGCGGCCTCGTCCAGCGCCGAGGTTTCCAAAGAGGTCCGCCAGTGGCATAAGCTCACCACGCGGGCGTTGTCCGCGGTTTTGTCAGGTCGCGCCGCAGCGAAACTGCCGCCGTTGGATATGTCCGCGGGAACGGATTTTCAACGCCAGGTCTGGCGGGCGATGCAGCGGATTCGCACCGGACAGACGCGCGGTTACGCGGAGATTGCCCGGGAGATTGGCCGTCCGAAAGCGGTGCGCGCCGTGGGCGGCGCCTGCGGGGCGAACCCGATTCCGGTCCTCGTGCCGTGTCATCGCGTCCTCGCCGCGAACCGGCGGTTGGGCGGATTCTCCGGCGGCATCGAATGGAAAATCAAGCTCCTCGCCCGGGAAGGTGTGGCAGTGCGCGCCTGACTTGGGGCGAGTCTCTCGTCCCGGAATATTTCCCAGGCGTGGTGAGGAATGCTCCCGTCCCGGGGGCATCCCGACGCGCATTGCTTTTTGACCGGTGGCCAGCTATTGAAAGCGCGGCATGCACGATTTTCTGGACAAGTTTTACGAGCTTTCAAAGCGGCACCGCGTTTTTTATCCCTTCTTCGTTCTCGTCAAACTGGTGCTGTATTTGATTCCGCTGGTGCGGCACGAAGGTCTGTTCGGAGCCGTGGAATGGCTTTTCAAACGCCTGAAGTTCGCCCTCAAGTATCGCCATCTGCTGAACGATCCCTCGCTGCCGGAGCAGCCCATCGCGGAGTTTCGGTCGCGCCATGGTTTCCGGCTGACGCGCTGGATTGAGTATGTGATCTACGACGAGATTTTTCTGGAGGGCGTCTATGAATTTCCGCTGCTCAAGGAATCCGTCCGCCAGCAGAAGGAGGGCGTTGTCATTGACTGGGGCACGCACCACGGCTTGTTCATCAACTTCGCCCAGAGCCTCAATCCCCAACTGGAAGTGTTCGGCGCGGAACTCAGCCCGCGGACCTTCGAGCGCGCGCAGTCCCGGTTCACCGACAACAAAAAGGTGTCGCTGCTCAATGCGGGCATCGCCGGACGCACGCGGGATGTCTCCATCAATCTGATTCCGATTTCCTCCAGCCAGAGTCTTTACGGCACCCAGTCCGGCGAGACGGTCAGCGTCAAGGTCATCACGCCGGCGGATTTCGTCGCCCACTTCCAGCTCGCCACCCGCAAGGTCGCGCTGCTGAAAATGGACATCGAAGGAGCAGAGAAGGAAGTGTTCGAGAACTTCGACTGCATCAAGGACCTGCTCCAGCGGACCGAGCTGTTCGTCGTGGAAATTCATAGCCCCGAAGATGTCGCGTTGATCTCAGGCCGGATGGAGTCCGCCGGTTTTGCGCTGCGGAATCAACGGGACACAAACTACTTCTATTCCCGTCGCTGACGGCGGGTGGGCAAACCTGGGTGAGGCGCGTCACTTCGTGCGCGACGGTTGCCTAAATGCCCGGACGATTGGCAGCCGGCCGGGGCAGTTGCTTGTGCGCCCGGCAGCCTTCCCGAAAACCCCGCAGGTCAGAGCCGAAAGATTGGGCGAGATCCTTTTTGCCCGTCAGCTTGTATTGCGCCGTCTTGATCAGAAGTTGCACGAGGCGTCCGTAGAACTGGAAGAACATCAGGGAATCCCGCCGGTGCTCCCGCATGAACGCCGCGCCGCCGAAGCTGTAAACGTAGCGGGTCTGAAACACCTCGTCCGCCGTGGCCTCCGCCTGCCGCCGGACATCGCCGGAGGTTTCCACATCGGAGGTGAGGCGGTGCTTGTGGCGGACGACGGCTTCCGGTTCGTAAACGATGGCATGGCCGGACTTCAGAATGCGGTAAAACATTTCGGTGTCGTCGCAGGCCTTCAACGGCGCCCCGCCGCCGAAACGGTCGTCGAAACCGCCCAGTTGCCGGAAGGCCTCCCGTCGAAACGAAGTGCTGCTGCCGTGCCCGATGCACCAGGGAACCGGCGCGTGATTCTTCATGTGCTTGGCAAAGACCTTGCCGAGGTTGGCGAGCAAAACCGCCGGGCCGAACTCCAAATCCTGTTTCGTGAACACGCGCCGTTCCTTGCCGAGGTCCTGCCCGGCGACTTCCTCGAACAAGTCCGACGCCCCGCCGACGAGATGCTGGATGACGCGGCCGGTGCAGCCCCACACCGACGGGTCGGCGAAGGCCCGCATCTTTTTGTCCAGCCAGTCCGGCGCGGGAATGCAGTCGTCGTCGGTGAATACGATGATGTCGCCCGAGGCCGCGGCGATGCCGGTGTTGCGGGCGAGGGAAAGTCCGCGGCGCGGTTCGCTGACGTATTTGGCGCCGCGTTCCTGGGCGAGCCGCTCCATCTTTGTCTTCTGCTCGCCGGTGCTGCTGTCCACGATGAGGAGCTCGCGGTCGGCATAATGCAGGGCGGAAAGCGCCTCGAGCGTTTCGCCGATGGAATCCGCGCGGTTGCGGGTGCAGACGATGATGGAGGCGCGCATCCTAGTAGCCGTAAAGGGCGAAGCGCAGCAGCCGTTGCGGCCGGCTGCCCAGCCATTTGTCGTAAAGGCGGTAGCTCAACGGCTCGCTCGGAATCTTCGGCGCGAGCGCGGTGTCGTTCGTGGCGACGAGATGAAAACCCGGACGGCAGGTGTCCTTGGGACCGCGCAGGAACTGGGTGTTGAAATAGTTCACGTAACCATCGACACATTTTAGTCCGAAGCTTTCCAGCTTGGGAACCCACCAGCTTTTGGGCTGGACGGTCTGGTGGAGGTTGACGCCCTTGTGCCAGTCGTCGCACAGCGCGATGCTCATGATCCAGATGCCGCCGGGTCGGAGGTGCTTCTTGACGTTCTCCGCCACCGCACCGAGGTCGCGCTCATGGATGTGCTCCATGACCTCCCACGTGGTGATGACGTCGAACTTGATCTGCTTCTCGCCGTCCGGAAATTCGCCGAACACCTCGAAGTTCTTGGTGATGTCCGCGGTGAACAGATGCTCGGGAATGGTCCGCCATTCCGCGCGGCGCATGCGTTTGGAGTAGTCGCTGCCCTCGATGCCCACCGCCATGCAGCCGTCGTCGAGGCAGTCCTTCACGAAACCGCCGCCGGAGCAGCCGAGGTCGAGCACCCAGATGGGCGGATAATCCTCGCCGAAGAGCTGATAAAGCTTCTGGTTGAAGCGGCGCTGGCGGCTGTTGTCGCGCCGGGTCCCCCACGGAATGAGATGGTCGGGGGATTCGTAGGCGACGTCGCGGTCGGCGCGCACCCGCAGGCGGCGCAGTTGAAGAAGGTTCTGCTGAATTTCTGGCATCGGGCGAGGATATTTAGGACGAAACAAACTTCCAGCCCAAACTGCGCGATGCGGGCCGCATCATTGTCCGTAGTTGTCCGTGCGGCCGAGGGAAACATTGATTCCGCGCAATGGAGCCGCTAGCCTCGCGCCGTGACTGCCAATCCATCGTTAACCTATCTCGTCACCGGCGGCGCGGGCTTCATCGGCTCGCACCTGATTGACGTCCTGCTTGCCGACAAGTCCACCCGGGAAGTCCGGGTGCTGGACAATTTGTCCTCCGGCCGCCGCGAGCATCTCGCCCATCACGGGCACGATTCCCGGCTGAAGATCGTCATCGTCGAGCTGCTGGAGCTGGAGAAGATTGCGCCGCATTTTCAAGGCGTGGACCAGGTGTTTCACCTCGCCGCCAATCCCGACGCCCGCTGGGGTATTGACAACACCCGGCTCGACCTCGAACAGGAAACCATCGTCACCTACAACGTCCTCGAATCCATGCGCCGCGCCAAAACGCCGCGCCTGGTCTTCTCTAGTTCGGGAACGGTCTATGGCGACGTCGGCACCACGGTCACGCATGAAAAGCTCGGCCCGGCGTTGCCGACCAGTCTGTATGGCGCCGGCAAGGTGGCGTCCGAAGGTTTGATCTCCGCCTTCTGCGCCACGTTCGGTTTGAGCGCGATCATCTTCCGTTTCGGCAACATCACCGGCGAACGCACCACGCACGGCGTCATCTATGATTTCATCCGCCAGCTCGCCAAGGATTCCGCCAACCTCAAAGTTCTCGGCAACGGCCATCAGGCCAAGCCCTATGTCTATGTTCGCGATCTCGTGGCGGGCCTGATGTTTGGCAAGGGCCTTTGCCAGAAGCTTGCACCGTCACAGTTCGACGTCTTCAACCTGGCCCCGGACGGCGCGACCAGCGTGCGGTTCATTGCCACCGAACTGGTCCGTCAGCTCAACTTCGCCGGTCCGACGCAGATTCATTACGGCGAATCCACCCAGGGCTGGCCCGGCGACGTCGCGCAGTCGCGGATGGATTCCTCGAAGCTTCGCGCCGCCGGCTTTCCGCTGCCGCGCAGTTCCGACGAGGCGGTACGCCACGCCATCAACAGTATCCTGCATTGGTTGCCGACCCGGAAAGGTGCGCAGGATGATTTGAAACTGCCCGCCCACGCCCGGCTGATCTCCTGATGCCGCCCGCCGCAAAAGAACTGGCAGAGAATTTACACCAACACTAGACTTCGCCCCGCTCATGGAAAAAGTTTTTATCACCGGCGCCGCCGGTTTCATTGGCAGCAGTTTGACCGACCTCCTGCTGCAGCAGGGACGCCAGGTGGTGGGCTGGGACAACTTCTCCACGGGCCAGCCGGAGTTCCTCGCCGGTGCCGGGAAAAATCCCAAGTTTCAACTCGTTCGCGGCGACAACCTCGACCTCGACGCCATGACCGCCGCGATGAAAGGCTGCGACGCCGTGGTTCACCTTGCGGCCAATGCCGACGTCCGCTTCGGCCTCCAGCATCCCCGGCGCGACCTGGAGCAGAACACCATTGCGACCTTCAACGTGCTCGAAGCCATGCGCGCCAATGACGTCAAGATCATCGCCTTCGCGTCGAGCGGTTCGGTCTATGGCGAGGCGGCGACGATTCCCACGCCGGAAGACGCGCCGTTTCCCATCCAGACCTCGCTTTACGCCGCGTCGAAGGTGGCGGGCGAGGGGATGATCCACTCCTACTGCGAAGGGTTCGGTTTCGAGAGCTACATCTTCCGCTTCGTTTCCATTCTCGGCGAACGCTACACGCACGGCCACGTCTTCGACTTCTACAAACAGCTGCTCGATCACCCGGATCATCTGCGGGTGCTCGGCGACGGCACGCAGCGCAAGTCCTACCTCCACATCCAGGACTGCATCGCGGCGATCACGCACGTGATGACCCAGCGCACGGCGAAGACGGCCAAGCATCGCGTGCAAACCTACAATCTCGGCACCGATGAATTCGTGCAGGTGAACGATTCCATCCGCCACATCTGCCACGCGCTCGGGCTGAAGCCCAAGCTGGAATACACCGGCGGCAACAAGGGCTGGGTCGGCGATAACCCGTTCATCTTCCTCGACACCAAAAAAATTCGGGCCACCGGTTGGAAGCCGAAGCTGACCATCGAGCAGGGCGTCATCCGCACCGTCGAATGGCTGAAGCAGAACCAGTGGGTTTACGAGAAGCGCAAGTGAACATCGTTCTCACAGGCAGCAGCAGCGGCATCGGGAAATATCTCGCCGACGCGCTTGCGGCCGGCGGTCATCAGATATGCCGGATTGCCCGCTCGGCGCAGCCGGGGTTCAGCTTTCAATGCGACGTCGCGGACTGGAGCGCGCTTGAAGCCGTGGCGAAGTCGGTTGCCTCAAAATGGAACCACGTTGATGCCTTGATCTGTTGCGCCGGAGTGCAGGAGCCGATTGGGCCCGCGATGGAAATTGATCCGGCCGCATGGCGTCAGACGCTGGCTGTCAACCTCGACGGCACCTTCTTCGCCATCCGCGCTTTTCATTCGCTGCTTAAAAAATCTCCCGCCCGCGCCAAGGTGCTCTGCTTTTCCGGCGGCGGTTCGACCAGTCCGCGGCCGAACTTCGCCGCGTATGGAATTTCTAAGACCGGCGTCGTGCGCCTGGTCGAAACCTTGGCGGTTGAATGGAAAGGCCAGCCCATCGACATCAATGCCATCGCACCCGGCGCCATCTTCACCAAAATGACCGAGGAAGTCCTGGCGCGCGGCGCAACTCTGTCCGGTCAGAAGGAATTTGAAGGCGCGAACAAAACGTCCCGCGAAGACAACGCCGCCAAGTTGGAAAAGGTGCGCGGTCTGGTGGAGATGTTGTTGTCCTCCCAGAGCGACGGAATCAGCGGACGTCTGTTGAGCGCACCGTGGGATCCTTGGCAGCAGCTCGCGGAACATCGCGACGAACTCGCGGCCTCCGACATTTTCACCCTGCGCCGCATCGTGCCGGAAGACCGTGGGAAGAATTGGAACAAATGAACTACGCCATCATTGGTTGCGGACTGATCGGGAAGAAACGCGTTGCCGGAATGCCGGCGGGCGCAAAGCTCGCCGTGGCGTGCGACACCAACCTCGCCCGCGCCGAGGAGTTGGTGAAGATTGCCAAGAGCGGACGCGCCGTGGCTGACTACCAGCAGGCCGTCACGGATGCCGACGTCGAAGTCGTCTTTGTTTCAACGCTCAATGCCACGCTCGCTCCGATCACCCTTGCTGCCGTCAAGGCGGGCAAGCATGTGCTGGTCGAGAAACCCGGTGCCATCAACGTCGCCGAGTTGAAAAAAATCGAAGCCGCCGCCCGGAAGAGCAGGGCGCAGGTTCGCGTCGGCTACAACCATCGCTACCACCCGGCCTGTTTCAAGGCGTTGGAGATTTTCCGCAGCGGCGCCTTGGGGCCGATGATGTTTGTCCGCGGACGTTACGGTCATGGCGGGCGCGTTGGATACGATCAGGAATGGCGGGCGAATCCGAAGCTGTCCGGCGGCGGCGAATTGATTGACCAGGGTGTTCACCTGATTGACCTGGCTGGAATTTTCCTCGGCGAATTCACCAAGGTGGAAGGCCATGCCAGCACGCTCTTTTGGAAAATGCCCGTGGATGACAACGCCTTTCTCAGCCTGCGCAACAAGGCCGGCCAGACCGCTTGGCTGCATGCGAGCTGCAGCGAATGGAAGAACCTGTTCAGCCTCGAAATTTACGGCCGCGACGGCAAGCTGCATTGGGAAGGTCTCGGCGGCAGCTACGGCGTCGAGCGCCTGACCTATTACAAGATGCTCCCGCAGATGGGCCCGCCGGAAACCACGATCTGGGAATTTCCGCGCGGCGATGAATCATGGAAGATTGAGATGGCCGAATTCTTTGAAGACATCAAACTCCAGCGCACCCCGGTTCCGGGATTGAAGGAAGCCAGGGCGGCGCTGGCTGTTGTGGACAAAATTTATCAGAAGTAAATTATGATTATATCCAGATCCCCTTTGCGCATTTCCCTCGGCGGCGGCGGCACCGATTTGCCGTCGTATTACAACAAGTATGGCGGCTTCCTCATTGCCGGTGCCATCGACAAATACGTTTACATCACCCTCCACGAAAACTTCACGCCCGATCTCATTGTGAAGTATTCCAAGCTGGAGCGCGTGGAGAACGCCTCCAAGTTGGAGCACCCCATCATTCGTGAAGCCTTTGACCTCGTTGGCTTGGATGGCCGTGGACTGGAGCTGACTTCCATGGCGGACATTCCCGCCGGCACCGGGTTGGGTTCGTCCGGCAGTTTTACGACGGCGCTTTTGAAAGCCCTCCACGCGCAGAAGAAAGACCTGGTGCATCCCGCCGATCTCGCGGAACAAGCCTGCGACATCGAGTTGAACCGCCTGCGTGAGCCCATCGGCAAGCAGGATCAATACATCGCCGCGCTGGGTGGTTTGACGTGCTTCAGGTTTCTGCCCGGCGGCAAGGTGGAGGCGTGGCCGTTGAAGATTTCCGACGACACCCGCGACGAGCTTGAAGACAACCTGCTGCTGTTCTTCACGGGCTATTCGCGCAGCGCGTCGGCCATCCTGAAGGAGCAGGACGTGAAGTCGAAGTCCGACGACAAGTCCATGATCGAGAACCTGCACTTCGTGAAGGACCTCGGCCTGCAAAGCCAGGTGGCGCTGGAATCCGGCAACCTGCAGGAATTCGCGCGATTGATGGACGTGCATTGGCAGCGCAAGAAGCAGCGCAGCGGCGGCATGAGCAATCCCAAGATCAACGAGTGGTATGACGTCGCGCTCGCCAGCGGCGCGCTGGGCGGCAAGCTCATCGGCGCGGGCGGCGGCGGCTTCCTGATGTTTTACGCGGAGGACAAGGCCAAACTGCGCCACGCCATGCGCACGGCGGGCTTGAAGGAAGTGCGCTTCCGTTTTGATTTTGAGGGAACGAAGCTGGTCATCTCGTGAAATAATTTTACAGCAGAGGTTGAAAAATGAATTGCTGTTATGAACTATCCCGAAAAAGACTTTCCGTGGACGTTCTATTTTAACGGCGCAGCCATGCCAAAGTGGGGCTGGTGTTGGAGTTTTTCAAAATATAATGATCCACAAAAAAGTTGGGATTGGGACGTTGGGCCGAGAGACATTTACATTCTGGAATGTCGTATTGATCATGTCGGAACGATTGAAAGTGCTGACCCCGATCTTTTCCGATATGCCGTGCAAGAATCGCTTTGTATTTTGTTAGATAACAAAGAATCCGTTTTCGAAGACTTACGCAAAACAAAAGCTTTTCCTGCCAAGCCCGAAGAAATCTATGAGGATTTAGTTGAGGCTTCGTTTCAGATGCGAGAACTCACGATTCGAAACCAATGTGCGTTTTGGACTAGGGGCTACGAATCTGACCGATTGAAACTGATGGAATCAATGCGTCGGGCATTCTTGCCTGCGGGAAATCCAGAATTTGAACCTGCGCCGCATATTCGTTCAATTAAAACACAGTTAAAGTCAATCTGGCGAGGTCAGGCGAAGAAATTGCACCGAGTCGCTGCGTCAGGTGGGTTGAGCAAAGAAATACGGAAGCGATTGCTGGGTATTTCTGCAGACGTCAAATAAATTCCATGACCTTTTCACTTTCCCCAATCCCCGTCGCCATTCCGCGGGCGGCGGCTTCGCCTTTGCGGGCGGAAACGGCGGGTGTAATGTCCCGGCATGAGTGCGCTTGAAATCCAGCAGTTGCCCCGGCAGGAGAAGTTGAAGTTCATGGAAATGTTGTGGGCGGACTTGAGCCGGGACGAGGCGGAGTTGGAATCGCCCGCGTGGCACGCGGACGCCCTGCGGGAAACCGCCGAACGCCGGGCGCGTGGCGAAGAAACCGTGCTGGACTGGGAGCAGGCCAAGGTAAAATTGCGGTCGCACCTTGCCCCTTGTCAAAGTTCATGCGTTGGATGAGACTTTTCCCATGACGATAACCTTGGATCAAATCGTTGAAGAAACCCGCGAAATGCCGAGTGACACGGTGGCGGAGTTGATTGACCGCATTATGGCTGCGCGGCACGGCGGGATTGAGCCATCCGCAGCGGCGTCATGGAAAACCGAAACCGATCGGCGGATAGCGGAAATTGAATCCGGCAAAGTCCAAGGTGTTTCGCTGGAAGACTCGCTGGCACGGGCGCGTAAAATTGCGGGGCTGTGAGATACTTGCTCCATCCCGAGGCGGACGAGGAGTTTGCTACCGCCGTCCGTTATTATTCCGAAATCTCGCCCGGGCTTGGGGTGCGTTTCTATCGCGAAATGGAACGGTTGTTGCGCGAAGTGTGTGAGCAACCAAAACGATTCTGGCAGTTTGATCCGCCTGCCCGCCGACATTTGAGCGGAGATTTTCCCTACGGCATTGTTTTTCTGGAGAAGCCGGACGTTGTCTGGATTGTAGCTGTGATGCACATGAAACGGTGCCCGGGTTATTGGCGAGGACGGCTGACCTGATTTTTATCACATGAGCCTTTCGCTTTCCCCAATCCCCGTCGTTATCCTTGCAGGCGGACTCGCCACGCGGTTGCGGCCCATCACGGAAAAGATTCCCAAGTCGCTCGTGCCCGTCGCCGGGCGGCCGATTCTGGCGCATCAACTCGAGATGCTCCACGCGCAAGGCATTCGCCGGGCGGTGCTGTGCATCGGTTTTCTTGGCGAAATGATCCAGAAGGAATTCGGCAGCGAGGCTTGCGGCATCCAGTTGGAATACTCCTTCGACGGCGAGAAATTGCTCGGCACCGGCGGCGCGATCAAACGCGCCTTGCCCAAGCTGGGCGAGGAATTTTTCATCCTCTACGGCGATTCGTATCTGCCCATCCAATACGCGCCCGTCGCGGAATTTTTTCAGCGCAGCGGCAAGCCTGGCCTGATGACGGTCTATCGCAATGAGGGGCTATACGACACCAGCAACGTCGTGTTTGCCGACGGGGAGATTAAAATCTACGACAAGAAAGTCCGTCTGCCGGAGATGCGGCACATCGACTACGGCCTGAGTCTGTTCAAGTCATCCGTGTTCGCCGGCTACTCGGCGGAAGAGAAGTTTGATCTCGCCGAAGTCATGGGCAAATTGGTCCGCGAAAAGCAACTCGCCGGCTTCGAAGTGCCGGAGCGGTTTTATGAGATGGGTTCGCCGGCGGGCTTGGCCGAGTTGGAGGCTTTGCTGATGAAAAAAGCGGTATAAGGTGGGGCGGCCTTGCTGCGCCGCCCTCTTTGGCAGGCCAGCAGGTCTGGGCTACCAAGACAAACTTCGCTTCCCTTCGCCAGACGAAATCCGTAATTTGTCACGCATGAGTTTCACCAAGCAATTTTTAGCTGAAGTCCAGCAGGTCACGTCGCAATTGAACGAAGCCGCCATTGAAAAGTGCGCGGAAGAGCTCGCCGCCATCCGCAACCGCGGCGGACGCCTCTTCATCCTCGGCGTCGGCGGCAGCGCGGGCAATGCCGGTCATGCCGTGAACGATTTCCGCAAGATCTGCGGCTTCGAGGCCTATGCGCCGACGGACAACGTCTCCGAACTCACCGCGCGCACGAATGACGAAGGCTGGCCGACCATTTTTGCCGAATGGCTGAAAGGCTCCCGCATCAATGCGAAGGACGGCCTGCTCATCTTTTCCGTTGGCGGCGGCAATTTGGAGAAAAACGTCAGCCCGAATCTGGTCAACGCCATCCAGCTCGCCAAGCAGGTCGGCGCGTCGGTGGTCGGCATTGTCGGACGCGACGGCGGTTACACGGCGCAGCAGGCGACGGCATGTGTCATCGTGCCGACGGTAAATCCCACGCACGTCACGCCGCACAGCGAAGCCTTTCAAGGCGTCATCTGGCATCTGTTCGTCTCGCATCCGAAGTTGAAAGTGGCCCAGACCAAATGGGAATCCACGAAGTAAAGACGGAAAGCGGAAAGCGGAAAGCGGATAGCCGTCGCGCCGTTTTTCTCGACCGCGACGGTGTCATCAATCGCGCGCTGACCCGCGACAACAAGCCTTACCCGCCCAGCAGCATTGCCGAGTTTCAGATTTTGCCGGGCGTTGCCGAAGCCTGTGCCAGATTGAAAGCCGCCGGTTTTTTGCTTGTCGTCGCCACGAACCAGCCTGACGTCGGTCGAGGAACGATGCGGCAGGAGGTGGTCGAGGAGATTCACGACTTCATGCGCCGTGAACTGCCGATTGATCGCGTCGAGGTTTGTTTTCATCCGGGGAAGGGCGCGTCGGATTGCGATTGCCGCAAGCCCAAGCCCGGAATGTTGCTGCGGGCGGCCAAGGAGTTGAACCTCGATCTCAAGCAAAGCTGGATGGTGGGTGATCGTTGGCGAGACATCGACTGCGGTCACGCGGCGGGATGCCGGACGGTGCTGGTGGAGTATGACTACGACGAGGCGCTGCGGCAGGCGCCGGATTTCCGGGTGCGTAGTTTGCTCGAGGCCGCCACGGTAATTTTACGCGAACCGGAAAAAGCCTGTTGAAGTTGCCCCGCCGTTCGTCTATCTGTTTGCCCACATGCAAAAGTCCTTAAAAGACCTCAAGGTCAAAATCTTTGCCGACGGCGCCGACAAGGCCGGGATGCTCAGCCTCTACGCCAATCCGCTCATCCAGGGCATGACGACCAACCCGACGCTGATGCGCAAGTCCGGCATCAAGGACTACGAGGCGTTCGCCAAGGACATTTTGCAGAGCGTGAAGGACAAGCCGATTTCCTTCGAGGTTTTCTCCGATGACTTTCCCGAGATGAAACGCCAGGCGCTGAAGATCGCGTCGTGGCAGAAGAACGTTTACGTCAAGATTCCGATCACCAACACCCGCAGCGAATCCGCGCTGCCGCTGATCAAGGAGCTGGCGAAGGACGGCGTGCAGTTGAACATTACGGCGATCCTGACGCTGGACCAGGTGCGCGGCGTGGCGGCGGCCTTGAATCCCGCGGTGCCGTCGGTGGTGTCAGTGTTTGCCGGACGCATCGCGGACACGGGCCGTGACCCGATGTCAACGATGCGCGAGAGCCTTCAGATTTTGCGCGGACAGCCCAAGGCCGAGCTGCTCTGGGCGAGCGTGCGCGAAGTGCTGAACATTTTTCAATCGGACGAAAGCGGCTGTCACATCGTGACCGTTCCGCACGACATCTTGAACAAGGCGTTGAAGATGACGGGGCAGGATCTCACGGCGTTGTCGCTCGATACGGTGAAGATGTTTGCGACGGACGCGCAGGCGGCGGGTTTTTCGGTTTGAGCATTCCTCAAGGGATTTCCTCATAGCCGCTCCGTTGACAGGCCCAGCCGGCCTGTGTAGTGTCCCCGCGACCGAACGGTTATGAACCCAGTTCTAAA
This sequence comes from Verrucomicrobiota bacterium, assembly GCA_046346715.1. GTDB lineage: Bacteria > Verrucomicrobiota > Verrucomicrobiia > Limisphaerales > CAIQOK01 > CAIQOK01. The sequence goes on along the minus strand of JAXMHO010000012.1, from coordinate 3,725 downwards.
CCAACACGTGCTGGTGCTGAACCGCCTCTGGCAGGCCGTCAATGTTTGCACCGCTCGTCGCGCCCTGACGCTGCTCTTTCAGGGGCAGGCCCAGGCGGTGCTCGGCGCCAACGACGGCTCCTTCCGCACTTTTAACTTCTCCCAGTGGCACGATTTTTCGCAGGCCGAGCCGCATCCGGAATCCATCACCACGATCTCCTTCCGCATCCGGGTGCCGCGGGTAATTCTGCTCTGCGTCTTCGACCGCATGCCGAAGAAGGAAGTGAAGTTCACGCGCCACAACATTTTCGAGCGCGACAAGAACACCTGCCAGTACTGCGGCAAGATTTTCGACCGCAAGGACCTCAATCTCGACCACGTCGTTCCCCGCGACCGCGGCGGCCCGACCTCGTGGGAGAACATTGTCTGCTCCTGCATCGCCTGCAACACGGTCAAGGCCAACCGCACGCCGTCCGAGGCCGGCATGCACCTGGTGCGCAAGCCCAAGAAGCCGAAGTGGCGTCCGTTTGTGCAGATCAATCTCACCCTGAATCATCACGACAGTTGGCGGCATTTCATCGACCTGGCCTACTGGAATGTGGAACTGGGCGAAGAGTCTGTCTGAGGCGCCGCCCTTTGTGCTGAAAATTCTCCCGGAATTAAAACCCCAATTTACCGCCTCAGGGTCCCACCCGGGCGCGGAAAAACCTCTGCGGTGCATCACCGGAGGCTCCGGCTTGAAAGCCAAACAGGCCGCTGGCGTTGCTCAAATTCGTAAACACATTCCAGTTCACCAAGTTGGTGGAAACTTCGACAGTGTAGGTCCAGTAAGGATCGCCAACCAAAGTGATCTGGATGTCGCCTCCGGCATTGGCGATGCCGGTGAACTGGCCGGCGGCGGGTGCCACCAATGACAGCATGGCATTCGTGCTGAGGGTCAAACCCGCAACATTGGTGGCCATCACGGAGTAGCTTCCAACGTTTGTCGTCCCAACGAACGCAAGGCTGTAACTGGCGTTGGTCGCACTTGAAATGTTCGTGCCATTGAAGCGCCATTGATAAGCCGCGCCGGGCAATCCCGTTGCCGAGGATGTAAAGGTCACATTTGTTCCCAGCTTGACGGTGCGCGAAAACGGAACCGTGACAAAGGCGGGGGCGATGGCGGGAACTTCAACGCGCACGTTGTCCACGAGACCAAAGTTGATGACGTTGTTTGACGAGAGAGAGGTGAAAGGGTCCCAGAAACCGACAAACACATTGCTCGCCGTGAACGTGGCGTTCGAAATGGTGGCAAAGCGCACGCCGTCGATGACCCAGTCCACGATGTTTCCTCGGCGGGATACAATCACATCGTGCCAAGTCAGGCCAAAGGTCCCCGTGTCCAGGCGTCCGGTTTGCTGGGGGAAATTCGCCTGTTGCAATGCAGGTGCCGGGGCATTTCCGGGAAGGGCCTCGGTGTAATAATAGTTTCCGTGGTCTCGCGAGGTGACGTCCTTGCCCGCCCAATAACTTCCGCCGGCGACCGTTTGGACGGTCGGGCCGACGTAGGCGTTGACGTCGGCGGCGGAAACCGCCGTGCTTCCGGATCCTCCTTCGCCCGTCACGGAAAAATAGAAACCATCGGCAGAAGCATTGCCGGTCCATTCGGCCCGGTTTCCGGAAGTGCCGATGCCGGCGGTGAGAAATTCGGTGGAACCCAGGCCGCCGCCCGGGAACGGCCCGTTTACATTGATCCAGGCATCAAAATGGAGCCGGTGATCCCCGGAGAAATTCTGGTTGGTGGGTGAGATGGAAAGGGCGGCGGCCACATTGCTGGCAAGGTTGGCTTTCATCTGTACCCCTCGGGTGGTTCCGCCGGCGGAGTTTGGCGCGGAAGGAATTCCCAAGGCTGAATAGTCGAAGCTGAACGTCACGGCGGTATCGGACGAACTGCGGTTTTGGATCCAATTAGGACCCGTGTTCACATCGAAATTGTCTGCAAACGCCGCAGTCTGGACCGGATAAACGAACAATGAAACCGGCGTGCTGGTCACGCTGCCGCTGAAATCGGAAACCACGAAGGAGTAAAGTCCGGCATTCGGGGCGGTTACATTGCTTACCGTCAGGCTGGTGTTGGTGGCATTGAGAATGTTGGTGTTGTTAAACCGCCATTGATACTGCAGTGCGCCGCGACCCAGGGCGGCGGCGGCGAAGGAAACGTTTTTGCCCGGGTCCAAGGCGCGATGATTGACGGGCTGCTTGGTGATGAACGGACCGGGCGGCAGACCGCCGATGACGAAAGAATCCAAATTGGTGTAGCCGCCTTTGAGCACGTCCGAATCGCCGCCCGACCAGTTGGTGTCGGCGTATTGCCAGATGTTCCACGTTGACCAGGGAAAGGTGGAGGTGGGTCCGCCGGTTTGGATGTTTTGCCCGTTGTAAGACGCGATCCACGAGGGCCAGTTGGTGACGGTCGTGTTCAGGCCGGGATAGGTTCCGCTGGGCTGGGAAATCCACACACCGGTATAGACGACGGGTTTGATCGTGATGCCGCTGGCGCGGGCGAGGTTGGAAACAGTGGTGCACCATTGATTCACCCATTGCGACATCTGCGTGGTGGTGAAACCTGCGGCAACCGTCGCGTTGGAGTCCTCCCAGTCGAGCATCGGAACGAGGTTTGAACTTCCGCCCTTGATGTAATTGCCGGCTACGCTCCAGAAATAGTTTGCCTCGGAATCAGCGCTGTTGGCACCGGTGATGTTCGGGTGTGAACTGGGACGGGCGAAGTGATAAGCGCCGACGTAGATGCCGACGCTTTTGGCACCAACTTGCTGCTCGATGAACGACGGGCTGGTGTAGGTGGTGCCTTCGGTGGCTTTGGACCAGGCGAAGACGATCCCTGAATTGCGCACGTCCGGCCAGTAAATATCAGGCTGGTAGTTGGAGACATCCGTACCCAGCGGACGTTGGGCCGGACTTTGGGGTGCCATGAGAATCAGGGCAACGCCTAAAACCAGCGAACCTGTCCAACGCTGCGATTTGGCAAAGAGGGTTTGCTGCTGATGCATCATGTTCGCTTCAAGTCCAGGCTGTAGCGGCTTTTTGAAAAATTGAACCAGATGTGAGACGCGTCGAGGTGCTGTTTGCCACTGACGTTAGCATTGTATTTTGAGCTGTCAAATGCACAGGGTTATTCAGCGTTTCGTCGCAGTGCCCGGCCAGGCCGATTGTCAGTGCAGCGTCCATCGATAATTACCGGTTGGCCGTTGACCAGCACTGTCGAGATTCCTATCGGGTATTGGTGGGGTTTGCTGAACGTCGCCTGGTCGATGATTTTGTCCGGGTCAAACACCACCACGTCCGCCCAGTTGCCCTCGCGCAGTTCGCCGCGGTTCTTGAAATGAAACGTCGCCGCCGGCAGTCCGGTCATTTTGTGAATGGCGTGCTCCAGCCGGAGCACCTTCAATTCTCGGACATAGCGGCCGAGCACGCGGGGATTGTTGCCGTAGCCACGGGGATGCGGCACGCCTTCGCCAAAGACGCGGATGGCGCTGTCGCAGGCGATCATGGTGTTCGGATGCCGCATGAACTGCTGGAGGTCTTGCTCGTTCATGCCATGAAAGACACCGCTGCCGCCGCCGTGGCGCTCGATTTCAAAGACCGTTTCAATCTGGTCGTCGAGCGAATCGGAGCCGCGCAATTTCCTGGAGGCTTCGGCGATATTCAGGCCGTTCAGGGAGGGATCATGCGCGTAGGAGGCGATGACG
>JAXMHO010000011.1:0-75353 GCA_046346715.1 Verrucomicrobiota bacterium | reverse complement strand
TACCAATGGTATTTCAACACCAACACGCCGCTGCCTCTTCAGACCAACGCCACCTGCACTTTCACAAATGCCCAGCCATCCGACGCCGGAACGTATCAGGTCATCGTCTCCAACTTCGTCGGCTCGGTCACCAGCAGCCTCGTGACGCTGACGGTGCTGCCGCCGGCCCCGCCTTCCATCACCACGCAGCCTGCCGGCCGCGCGGTCATCGCCGGGCAGTCCGCCACGCTGACGGTAGTGGCCGCCGGTTACGCGCCGCTGCGGTATCAATGGTTCCTGAACTCCAGCAACGCGCTGGCCGGACAGACCAACACCACGCTGAGCTTCTCGCCGGCGAGTTTGCCGGACACCGGGAGCTATTCCGTCATCATCACCAATTCCGTCGGGGCCATCACCAGTTCGCCGGCAGTGCTGACGGTCATCGATGTCGGCCCCGCCAATCTGCCGGCGTTTTCCGGCGCGGATGGAGCGGCGAAGTTTGTTTCCGGCGGACGCGGCGGGCTGGTTTATCACGTGACGAAGCTGGACCGAAATTTCAGCGACGCCGCGAGCGGCACGCTGCGTTACGGCCTGACCGACGGCAATTTCCCGACGGGCCTGCCGCGCACGATTGTCTTTGATGTCGCCGGCACCTTCTGGCTGGGACGTTACGGTGCCGAGAGCAATCATGTGCATGGCTGGGACACCTCTTCGCGCTTCAACATCCCGTCCAACGTCACCCTCGCCGGCCAGACCGCTCCCGGTCCGGTGATCATCGCCGGCGGCACCACGAAGCCATCCGCCTCAAACATCATCCTCCGGAACGTCACCCTCGCCCCGAGCTACGGCACGCGGAGTTTTCAGGAGGACTTCAGCGTGCTGCCGACGCCCGGTGATTTCCCGGACTCCTATGTCTTCGACGCCTTGGACATCAGCGGCCAGAATATCATGCTGGATCATCTCACGACGGTTTACGGCACGGATGAAACCATCTCGTGCAACGAACTCGCCGCCAACCTGACCATCCAATACTGCACCATCGCCCAGGGCGAAAATTATCCGCAGGCCGACGCCGAAAATCCCGGCGTCTACACCGGTCATGCGCTGGGTTCCCTGCTCCAGGCTGGGTCGAATGCGAAGATCAGCATCCTGAACAATCTCTACGCGCATCTCAAAGGCCGGCTGCCGCGCGTCGGCAGCGAAATCGGCACCGGCGCGTTGAATGATTTTCGCAACAACGTCTTTTACAACTGGCTCGGCACCGCCGGCTCCGGCGCGAGCCCGCAGCCCAGCTCGAACAATTTCGTCGCGAACTTTTATCTGGCGGGTCCGGGCGGCGACGATGCCTCAGGAACAAACATCGTGACGAGTTCCGGCGGCACGGGAATCTTCAGCGGTTCCAGCGCGACTTACACGCGGGCCTTCGTCAGCGGCAACCTGGCCGACCTCAACAAGGACGGTGATCCCAACGACGACGCGGCGGCGGACGCCAGCTATTCCAGCATCACCAGCCTGGGCGCGGCGATTCCGGTGAACATCGGCGTGACCTTGAGCGCGAGATCGGCCTTCACCAACACGCTGCGCTACAGCGGCGCGCGCTGGTGGGTTCGTCCCTACGATTTCACCCTCGGCAACACCGCCGCCATCACGACCAACGACATGGCGGCCTATGTGGATGAGCGGCTTGTGAAGGAGACCGCCACCGGCACCGGCAAGATCATCGCGTGGGCCGACGACCCGTTCAATACCAGCCCGTCCGAAGGCTGGGAATGGCGCGGCCTGCTGGCGTTGCGCGCCGATCCCGTCACCGGCAACGCCCAACTGACCCGCGCCGCCAACTGGGACACCGATGGCGACGGTCTGCCGGACGACTGGGAAATCGCGCACGGTTTGAACCCGAACGCGGCCAACAACAACGCGGATTTTGACAGCGACGGCTACACCGATCTGGAGGAGTATCTGAACGACATCGCCGCGTGGCCGGCTTCCAGCACGGTCAACTTCACGGGCGCCACGAACAACCGTTACGCCCAGATCTTCAACTGGCGCGTCAACGGCCAGCCGCTGAACATTTCCGGCCTGGGCAGCATCGTCACGTCGTCGGAATGGCAGCCCAGCCGCTTCGACACCGTCCTCATCAGCAACCAGACCGTCATCGTGGATGCCGCCGGGCAAAACGCCGGCACCCTGCGCCTGACCAACAACGCCGTGCTGAACCTCACCAATGGCTGGTTGAGCGTGGCAAACCGGCTGGAGAACAATGCCGGCTGTGTGCTGGCCGTGACTTCGTCCGGAAGTTTGCGCGTCACCAACAGCCTGGTGAACCGCGGCACACTTCGTCTCACCGGCAATGCGGGCCTGACCGTTGGCGGCACCTTCACCAACACCGGCACGCTGGATGTGATGAGCTGGAGCGGCACTTTGCCCACCGGTCTGGTGAACACCGGAACCATTCTCGACCGCAGCCTGGTGGTGATCACGTCGCACAGCCTGGCCGGCGCGAACTTCACTGTCACGCTTCAGGGTTATCTCGGCCACACCTACCAGCTGCAATACCGCGATGACTTCACCAGCGGTTCCTGGCAGAACGTCGGAACGGCTGCCGCTGGCGCGGGCGTGCCGCTGCCATTGGTCCATGCCAACGGCGCGAACACCTCCATGCGCTATTACCGCGTGATGATCGACCCCTGAAATCGCGCAGCGGTGCGAAACATTTTATGACCATCAAAAAACTCTGGTCGGCTTTCACGCTGGCCGTCGTCAACGGTTTGCTTGTCCACGCCTCGTCCGGCAACGCGGCCGACGTTCCGATGCTTTGGTATGCGCAGCCGGCCGACAAATGGACCGAGGCGCTGCCCCTCGGCAACGGCCACATGGGCGCGATGGTCTTCGGCGGCATCGGCAGCGAACGCATCCAATTCAATGAGGACACGCTCTGGAAAGGCCGGCCGCATGATTACGTCCGGGCCGGGGCCGGCGAACAGCTCGCGGAAATTCGCCGCCTGGTCTTTGAAGGCAACGCGGGCGAAGCCGGCAAGCTCGCGAAAGAAAAGGCCATCAGCGACCCTGTCCGGCAGATGCCGTATCAACCGTTCGGCGATCTGCGCCTGACGTTTCCCGGCCATGACAGCGCGACCGGCTATCGCCGCGAACTGAATCTCGACGACGCCATCGCCACGACGACCTACCGCATCGGCAAGGTGGAATTCAAACGCGAAGCCTTCGCCAGCTATCCCGACCGGGTCATTGTGGTGCGTCTCACCGCCAGCAAGCCGGGGCAGATCAACTTCACGCTGCGGATGGACAGCCCGCATGGGAGTTCCCAGACGCGCGCCGAAGGTCCGGAGGAAAAGGCTCCGCCCGGCACGCCGATCTCGTTCTCACCGGCCATCTCACGCCGCCCACGAACGTCCTGCAGTTTGAATCCCACGTGCGGGCTTTTTCCGACGGTGGCACAATCAGCGCCGGAGGCAGTTCTCTAAGCGTGTCCAATGCCGATTCAGCCACTCTCCTCCTCGTCGCCCGAACCAGCTTTAAGAGATTCGATGATGTCAGCGGCGATCCCGCGAAGCTGTGCGCCGCGGACCTCAAAAATCTTTCCGGCAAATCCTTCGCCGACCTTCGCACCGCGCACATTGCCGATCATCAGAAAATGTTCCGTCGCGTCAGCCTCAATCTGGGAAGCACGGCCGCCGCAGATTTGCCGACGGATGAACGCATCGCCCGCCTTAAAAATTCCGGCCTTGCTGCCGATCCCGCACTCGCGGCGTTGCATTTCCAATACGGCCGTTACCTGCTCATCGCGTGCAGCCGGCCGGGTTCGCAGCCCGCGAATTTGCAGGGCGTGTGGAACGAGGAGCTCAACCCGCCGTGGGAGAGCAAATACACGCTCAACATCAACTTCGAGATGAACTACTGGCCCGCCGAGATCGGCAATCTCAGCGAATGTCACGAGCCGTTCTTCGATCTCGTGGACGACCTCACCGTCACCGGCGCGCGCGCGGCGAAGGAGCAATACGGCGCGCGCGGCTGGGTGGTCCATCACAACACCGACCACTGGCGCGGCGCGGCGCCCATCAACAACGTGGACGGCTTCTGGCCCACCGGCGGCGCCTGGTTGTGCCAGCATCTCTGGGATCATTACCTGTTCACCGGCGACAAAAAGTTTTTGGCGAAGCGCGCCTATCCGGCGATGAAATCCGCGTCGCTGTTCTTCGTGGACTTTCTCGTGAAGGACCCGAAGTCCGGCCACCTCGTCACGAACCCTTCGCATTCGCCGGAGCAGACGCCGCCGGGCCGCCCGCTCTTCGCCGCCGGGCCGACGATGGACAACCAGCTCATCCGCCAGTTGCTGACCTACACGATCGACGCCGCGGAAATCCTCGGCACGGACAAAAAGTTCGCGCAGCAGCTCGCCGATCTACGGGCGCAACTGCCGCCGAACACGGTCGGCAGCCACGGGCAGCTGCAGGAATGGCAGGCGGACTGGGACGCGCCGAACAACAACCATCGGCACATGTCGCCGTTGTGGGGCTTGTATCCCGGCTGGGACATCACGCCCGCTGACGCGAAGATTTATGATGCCGCCAGGCTGCTGTTGAAATGGCGCGGCGACGGCAGCACCGGCTGGAGCTATGCGTGGCGCATGCCGCTCTGGGCGCGCGTCGGCGATGGCGACTTCGCCCTGCGGCAGTTGGAAGGCCTGCTCCAAAAGCGCACGCTGCCAAATCTGTTCGACCTTTGCGGACCCTTCCAGATTGACGGGAACTTCGGCGCGCCCGCCGGGGTGATGGAGATGTTGTTGCAAAGCCACCTGACGGAAGCTGGAAGCGAGAAGTCAGAAGTCAGAATCCTGGACTTGCTGCCGGCCTTGCCAAAGACTTGGCCGAAAGGCTCCGTCACTGGCTTGAAGGCGCGCGGTGGATTTGAAGTGGATCTCGCCTGGGAGAACGGCGCGCTGACCAAGGCCGTCATTCGGTCCTCGCTGGGCCGGCCTTGCACAATCCGCTGCGGCGCACAAAAGGTGACGTTGAGCACGAAGAAAAACGGGCAATACGTCCTGGACAGCCGGCTCCAGGCGATGCGCTGAAGCCGAAGCAGCATCCTCACCGAACCGAAGTTGCCGGTCTTTTGACTTTAATTGCCCGGGGTGAGCCCCGGCCAGCCGTGTTATGACGTCCCGGACAGCGCGGATTCAGCGACGCTGAAAGATCCCGGATGGCTTTTGAGCCGGTTTTGCCGAGCCAAGACAACCCGCCGGTAGTGTCCTAATTTGAATCCTACGTATTGAATAGGAATTCTGAATCCGCACCAAAATTCAGGCTAAACTTTCATTGAAGATATTGCCGCCACACCATTGTGATTCTCAATAATTTTGACGGCATTCGTAGATGACAGCGTGTGTATCATGGCGTGATGGACGGTCAAAACAGCATCTTGAAGATCTGGCTTTTCCTCAAGCATTACAATATCTAGCCCCAGCTCTTTACATTTGGCCGCGGATAAATGCCTTGCATGTGAAAGCGTCAAAGCATGGCTGGCAATTTCTTGCATCACCTTTTTAACTTTGACCGGAACATCAGCCTGACCTTTGAACATGCCGGTTGATAACCACTCCGCCACCATCGTTTCTGACCATTGAATAGCTTTTACACATTCACCAATCAAAGTCGGCTGATATTTATGAAAAATAGGCTGCCAGACATGGATGAAAGAAGGATCACTTTTAATGTCTCTTTGCGCTTGGTTAAATTCTTCAATAATCCCGTGCGCTGCAATTCCTCCAAATTGGGGATCAATCGGACCAAGACTACTGTGCTTTCCCATTACAATCTGTTTGCAGGCACAAGCAATCATTGTCCCAGCAGACATTGCGAGTTGGGGCACGATAGCCCGAATGTCGGTCGAGAACATGCTCCTCAAATAGTCCACAATACTTTCTGTGGCCGCCGTCTCGCCGCCGGGTGTATGCAACAATAGATCAAGTCCTTTTGTGCGATCTAATTCGTGAATTGTCGTCATGAAGCCGTTTTTGTCGGCATCATTGATCGACAGGAACGGATTCCCCGGCTTTTGAAGCCAGCCAGAATAATAGGCAATTACGTTTCTGCCAGTAGTCTGGTGAAGCTTGGCGAGATACTTTCGGCGGATGATGTCGTAAGGGCTACCAGCAACTCTTAATTCATCGGCGAGGTCATTCCAGTTTCCCATAAATTGCTTGGACGATTCCAGGATTGCGAGAATTGTTATCTAACACAATTTCCGCCCGCTTTGGATTCGATTTAGCATTTATGCAGAGTTCAGCAGATTCGTGGTCTGCTGAGAATTCCCTCATTTGCCCAAAGAAAACTTCAATTTCGCGCTCATCTGGTATGGCAAATTGTAGCGTTTTCATATTTTCCATGCGGGTGAGTCAAATACTTTAACAAACTTTGGCACCCCGCAAGTCCAAATTTAGCACAGGGTTGATGTTCTGCAACCCTGCATGAGTTGAATCGGTAAAAGAAAACTAAACTTTAATGTTTTTTGAAATCTTTTATGATTTGCACCCGCACCGCCGTTTGCGCGTCCTCGACAGGCGGAATTTCCAACACAGCAACGAACCTGGTGCGTTCATCATTCTTGCCGTCCAGATGGCTCCAGGCGTAGGCGCGTTTCGCCTTTGGGTGATTGTGAAGATCGAAAACCTCAACATCCCCATGCCAGACAGTTTTGCCCTGAAAGACTTCATGGACAGGCACGGTTGATCGCCACGTTGCGCCGCAGTTGTGCAACTGTGACACGGCAACCTGAACTTGGGCAATGTAATCCTGTTTATTCACCGCAGCGTTCCACCAACTCCGTCACCGTCCACGCGCTCGTTTCCACACCAGCGGCCTGCGCTGGCGTCATGCGGATTGCGCCGTGAGTTTTGACAAAGTTGTAATACGCGAAATTGAGGGAAACCGCAGCTTGAAAGTTTTCAAACTTCTTGCTGAACGCATTGGTAAGGCGCGTGAGGCGGCGGCAATGCATGCGGAGCGTGTGATTCTGCTTTTCAACGTGGGACGTGGAAATGCGGTCAACGTCCGGCATACCGGAAACAATCGTCTTTTCGGTCTTAACAACCTCGCACGGGCTGTAACGACTAGCGGCATCTTTGTTGAGGTTGGTGAGAGAGTAGGTTTTTGAAATCTGGCCGTAATCCACTTCCGTTCCAAATCCGCGCTCCATCGCATCAGCATACGCCGCGAGAGAATCAGAGGAAACCTGAACACGCTTGGCCATGCGTTCGGCGAGATCAGCAATGAATGCCTTGGCGTGATAAGCATCGCGTTTGCCGACAATGAAAGAGGGAATCAGCTTGGTGTCGGCGTCCAGCGCAATGAACGTCCAAACATCGCCATACGCGCCAGCCTTTAAGGCGTTTTTCTTTTTGGCACCAATGAATCCCCAAATCTCATCCACTTCAATCTGAGCGCAGTTCAAGCCGCGCATTTTCTCGTCCTGAATCTTGGCGCACGCCGTTCCCACTCGACCCCCATGGCGCATGACGGTATCACGGTGAATCCCCGTGATGCGTTCAATGGAGCGGATGGAGCTGCCCTCACAAAGCAAGCTCACCACTTGCGCCTTCTGCTCGGACTTCAGTTCATTTGCCATATCGTTTCTTTTATTGACTTATTGTTAAACAAGAAGTATGTTGTGTCAACGTAAATGTTAAACAAAAAGAAAAAGAAAATTGGCCGACCGGTTTTGCCCAAGGGCGCGGCAAAAGGCGTTTTGATAGGGGCGCGATTTTCACCCAACGAGTCAAAGCTTGTTCACGCCGCAGTGAAGCGATCCAACGTTGGAAAGTCTGAGTGGATTCGCGACAAACTTTTGACTGCGGCCTCGTTTTAAGTCCGCAATTTTTCTTTCGGACCGCCGATGAATATGTATGTTTAAGCAAATGGCCAGCGAAATCATCAAAATGACGGTTGAGGCTTCCGGCGGGCCTGCCGCGAAGGTGATCGTCGATGATTTTCTAAAACAATCTGCCGCGCTCATGGGGGCTTTGAAGGAAACTGCAAAAATACTTGATGGCGACAAGGCGGAAAGTGTTCGTTACCGATTCGATGAATTAAGCACAAACAGTCCCCTGATGGCCTCCTATCGCGGCGAGGTTCTGAATTTTTCTGGCGCTGTCAACTTTCCGCGCATACACGAAACCTTAGAGATTGGAATTGAAGCGATACTGAATGAAAAAGAAATCCCGCGAACAGTCAACGCTCCGGTTTTGAAATATCTCAGGGAATTTTGCGGCCCCATAGGAAACACGGTTCACGTTAATAGAATTGCGGTGAACGGACACAGCGTGGTCTTGGATAGCCGATTCAAGGCGAACCTTGCCAACATAAGCACTCAGGATAAAGTCCACAGAGGGATGGAAATTAAAGGCAAAATAGAGGCTGCAAACATCCACGCAAAAAGCCGAACGTTTTTCTTTTTATATCCGACGCGAGGCGACAAGGTGAGATGTCTTTTCTCCGAAGACCTTCGGGATCAGGTTGTGGATTGTTTTGGCAGGTTCGTTAGAATTCATGGCGATTTTAAATACGCTTGGCGTGAGAATCATCCTTATGAGGTTAAGGTTAGGGAAATCGAAAACTTGCCCGACCGAAGCGAGCTTCCCGATATAAGAAAGCTGTTTGGAGCGGCACCCAATGCGACTGGCGAGCTTACGGCGGAAGAGTTCATAGAAAATATGCGTTATGGCTGATAATCGCACCGTCTGCATTGATTCGTGTGTTGTTATTTCGTTTCTAAAAGGGGGAACTGACCGGATTCCTTCGGATGTTCCAATTTTGAAGGGGCTTTTCTCGGACATCCACCAAGGCAGAATAAATGTATTGTTTCCGACAATTTTGCGCACGGAGCTAATGGAGTGCAACCTGGGATCAGAACTTAAGAAGCAGTTTGAGCAGCTCACAAACTTGGACAATTTTGATGAAATAGTTGTCAATTCAAGGATCGCTGAAGTCGCTTCTCAAATTAGAAGTTTTTACAAGGCTGAAAACCAGCGCACTCAAGCGGTGCCGATTCTTGCGCCGATGGATTGCATTTTTCTGGCAACCGCAATCGTCGAAAACTGTCCGGTTTTATTTACTTATGACGGTGACAGGCAATCCCCTTCAAAACCCCGAAAATTGCTTGCCTTGAAAGGTCCAATCGCTGGTGAATACCCACTGGATATTCGGAAGCCTCAAAGCTTCATGGATGGTCTTCATGGGATTTAGGTCTGCCTTCATCTAAATCCAAATTAGGACACTACCAACCCGCCCTGCGCGTTGACACCCGAGCCTGCCCCGCTGTATTTTAGGCATCTTTGTATGAACAAAAAACCGCATGTTGCCATCGTCGGTGCCACGGGAGCCGTGGGCATCGAAATGATCAAGACCCTCGAGAAACGCAATTTCCCGGTGGGCAAACTGACCCTGCTCGCCTCGGCGCGTTCCGTGGGCAAGAAGCTGAAATTTCGCGGCACCGACGTCACGGTCACTGAGCTGACCAAGGATTCCTTTGGCGGCATCGACATCGCGCTGTTCAGCGCGGGCGGCAGTATCTCGAAGGAGTTTGCGCCGGTGGCGGCGAAGGCCGGCTGCGTGGTGGTGGACAACTCCAGCGCGTTCCGCATGGACGCCGACGTCCCGCTGGTGGTGCCGGAGGTCAATGCCTCCGACGTGAAATCCCACAAGGGCATCATCGCGAACCCGAACTGCACCACGGCCATCACGCTCATGGCGCTGTATCCGCTCCATCAGGCGTTCACGGTGAAGCGCATTTTTGCGTCGAGCTACCAGGCGGTTTCCGGCACCGGCGCCAAGGCGCTCGAGGAACTGGAACGCCAGGTCGGCCAGATCGTGCACGGCCAGCCCGTCACCAAGGAGGTCTATCCGCACCAGATTGCCTTCAACGTGCTGCCGCACGTGGATTCCTTCCTGCCCAGCGGCTACACCAAGGAGGAGATGAAGATGGAGAACGAAGGCCGCAAGATCATGCATCACCCGGCCTTCCGCGCCAGCGTCACCTGCGTCCGGGTGCCGGTGTATCGCTCGCATTCCATCGCCGTCAGCGCCGAGTTCGAACGCCCCGTCACGGTGGAGGCCGCGCGGGCCGTCCTGAAGAAGGCGCCGGGCATCGACCTCGTGGACGAACCCGAGGCGAAGAAATATCCAATGCCGCTGTTCACGTCGGAAAAATACAACTGCGAAGTCGGCCGCATCCGCATGGACTGCGCGCTGGACAATGGATTGTGCTTCTGGGTCAGCGGCGATCAGCTGCTGAAAGGCGCCGCGCTCAACGCGGTGCAGATCGCCGAGGAGCTGTTGAAGTAGTCTCCGGCAACCTTTTCAGGCGGAGCGGACGCAAGTTCGTTCCGCCTTTTTCATTCCGTCATTCGGCGGGAACCTGGGTGCTCAAACGGAAGAACTCCGACGGTGCGTCAGCCGGCAGAAACGCTTGCTCCTGCAGATGGGAGACGTCCACCACCGGCGTGATGGGCACGTTCAGCCACTCCCCGGAGCCAAGCGCGGCGGCCCCTTGAAGGACATAGTTCGTGGAGGGAATCGTCCAGGAAACCACCACGCCCGCGGGCTGCGGGCGCAGGCGCAGGGTGGGTGGACAGGCGAATTGAAGATTGAACAGGCTGCCGCCGTTCACCGCGGCGGCCAGCTTTCCCCCATCCGCGGAAGCGGCGACGGCGCTCCAGAGGAGGGCCGGGGCGTTGTTGGAAACCCAGGTGGCGCCGCCATCCGCCGAGGTGTAAAGGGCCGACCGGCCAACACTTCCCGCGGCGTTGCCCGCCGCCACCACATGCCTCCCGTCCGCCGAGGAGGCCACGGCCGTCCAGAAATTATTGGGTGCCGACGTCAGGCTCCAGCTGCCGCCGAAGTTGGTGGAAACATAGACCGGTCCCGGACTCGGACCGTAGGTGACAGCCACCAGACGGGACAAATCAGCGGATGCCGCCATGGCCTGCACTTGCGAGGAAGGTGCGGCATGCTGAATCCACGTGCCGCCAAAGTCCGCCGAAGTGAACACGCCGCCGTTGATGCCGCCCGCCAGGGCAACCGCCCGGCTGCCGTCCGCCGAAACCAACAGCGACCGCCAGTTCATCGGGACCACGTTGTTGGACACCCACGTCAAACCGGAATCCACGGATGAATAAAGGGCCGTTGGCTTGTTCCGGGAACCGGCGGCCAGCAACCGCGATCCGTCCGCGGAGGAGGCGACGGCATACCAGTAATTGCTGGGCGCGCTGGTGGGGGTCCAGGTCGCGCCGAAATTGGTGGAGGTGTAAATCAGCCCTTTGATGATGGGTCCCCCGCCCGCCACGGCCACGAGCTTGGCGCCGTCAGCGGAAGACGTGACGGCAAACCAGTTGGTCACCGGCGCCGGGGTGGGCGTCCAGGTGCGGCCGGAGTCCGCCGAAACAAAAATTCCACCCACGCTGCCGCCGCCCGCCGCCGCCACCAGACGACTGCCATCCGCCGACGAAGCCAGGGCATACCAGGGATTTACACTGCCCGGGATAAGCGACCAAGTTTGCGCCAAAAGGGGCTGCGTCAAAAGCACGAAGGCAAAAAGCCCAGTGCGGCACAAAAGGGAGTTCATAAGGCTGCAAGGCAGCTAATCAATGTCCGTCTGATTTAACAAGCCTTTTCCCGTCGTGACTATTACGGTTTCGCTTCCTTGGTGAAGGCATTGACGGTTTTCACCCGGGCGGTCTTGGCGGCGTCCATCACCTTGACGATCTGGCCGAAGGGCGCCGCCTTGTCCGCGCTGATGGCGAGCTTAAGTTCCGGATTGGCGGCAGTCTTGGACGTGAGCTCGGCCAGCAATTGTTCCGCCGTCACCGGCCGCGCCTCCGCGCCCAGCCGCAGGTTTCCGGAGGTGTCGATGAAAACCACCAGCGGCACTTCCTTCTCATCCGCGCCGGATTTCTGGGCCTGGGAAGATTCGGGGAGCGCGAGCTTGAGCGAAGGCTGCTGCTTGAAGGTGGTGGTCACCATCAGAAAAATCAGCAGCACAATCAGCACGTCGATCAGCGCGACGATGATGATGGTGGGGGTCTGGCGGCGTTTGCGAACGTGGAAGTTCATCTTATTTCTGCACGTTGTCGCGATACTGCCGGCGGATGAATTCCTCGCACAACGCCTCCATCTCAACTGCAAGCGTCTCCACCTTCTTCGTGTAATAACTCCAGAAGACCAGGGCGGGAATCGCGATGAGCAGGCCGATCAAGGTCGCGCGGAGAATCAAGGCGATGCCCTGCGCGAGCTTGGCGGCGTCGTTCAAACCGGTCTGCCCCAAGTCACCGAACACCGCCATCATGCCCACAATCGTGCCAACCAGGCCCAGCAGCGGCGCGATGCCGACGATGATTTCCAGGACGACCAGACCCCGTTCGAGACGGACGATCTCATGCCGGGCCTGGGTTTGAATCGCCTCCACGTTGTCCACCTTGGGCCATTCGAGATGATCCGCCGCCAGCAGCAGCAGCCGGCTCAACGGTGCGTCGTGCTGCGCGCAGGCCCGGCGCAGCATCGGGACGTCCTCGGGTCCGTGGCAGGACGCCACGGCGGTTTCAATCTCGCGCGGTAGCACCTTCTGCCAGCGCAAGGTGCGCCCGAGGGCGATGATGAAGGTCAGACCCACGATCGATGTCACAATCAGCAGAGCGTATATGAATGTTTCCATGTATAAAATTCAGTCCAGATTCAGTTGTAATAAAAGGTGAAGCTGATGTCGCGAAAATCCTTGTCGGCGGTCTGCCGCATCTCCTGCGGCCACTTCTCATATGGCGCGGGATCGAGGACCGCCTTCTGACAGAGCAAGGCGAGCGTGTCGCCGACGGTGCTTTCGGCGATGCGCATGTCGGTGATCCGTCCGTCGTAATGCAGCCGGAACTGGATCACCACGCGGCCGTTGCGGTAGTTGTTGTAGCTGATCTGGTCAAGCAAATCATACCAGCGCGCCTGAATCGCCTCGATGAGCGCGGCGTCGTAAGCGCCGAAGGGCGTCGCCTTGGTGTCGAACGAGGGAACAATCTGCGAACGCTTCGCGCCGCCTTCCTGCTTCATCTTTTCGCCGACGAGCTGCGAACGGTTCTGCCGCATGAGGGCTTCCTTGATGGTGCGCGGCCGGGAATGTTCGGTGAAACCGTCGTCCTGCCGCAGCGTCACGTCGGGCTTGGCCATGACGAGGTCTCCGGGGGCCTTGGCGGACTTGGGCTTGGCCTGCTCGGCCTCGCGCTGGCGGGCCAGCTCGGCAAAGTCCGGCTGCAGCTTGTCAAACTTGGCCTTCGAGGTGTCCTCGGCCTTGACCACGTCCGTCTGTTTGCCTTCGATCTTCGGCATGGCCAGGTCGGCGTTGGCGTCAGGGTTGGCCGCCTTGGAATTTTTGCTGGAATAGAACTTCGCGTTTTTCGGCGGTTCGGCGGTGGCGGTCTGCGGGTTGACGTCCACGAACATCAACGGAGCTTCCTGAAGCACGGGCGGCGGCTGGGGCGGCGGCGGCGCAAACACCTTGGACCGGCGAATCCAGTCCGGCCAGTGGAGTGCCTGCCAGAGATTGAGCCGCTTGCCGAGCTGGTAGCCGCCGTAGCAGCCCAGGTGCAGCGCGAGGGAAATGCCCAGCGCCCAGGCCAGCCTCGCATGTTCGGGGCGGCCCGGGCGGAGGGAAGAATCCTGCGCGCGGTCCATGTTCATGACGCGCTAAAGTGCCGCAGGCCTTGTGCCGGGGCAACTGTTAAGCACCGCCGGCACGGCCAGGAAATTCCGAGTCGGTCAAACCGCGGTGTCGCCGCGTTCGCTGGTGCGAATCCGCCACGCATCCTCGACCGCCGAGACAAAGACCTTGCCGTCGCCGATCTTGCCGGTCTTGGCGGAGTTGATGATGGCCTCGACGGCGGCGGTGACCTGCGTGTCCGGCAGGACGAGCTCCACCTTGATCTTGGGCAGGAAGTCCACGGTGTACTCGCTGCCGCGGTAGATTTCCGTGTGACCCTTCTGCCGGCCGAAACCCTTCACTTCCGTGACGGTCATGCCTTGGATTCCCATCTCGTTCAGCGCGTCTTTGACTTCCTGCAGCTTGAACGGCTTGATGATCGCTTCGATTTTTTTCATACAATTTATTCGTTATAGGCCCGCTCGCCGTGCTGGGACAAGTCCAGCCCCACGCTTTCATCGTCCTGGTCCACCCGGAGACCGATGACGGCATCGACCAGCTTTACTATGACGAAGGTGGCGACGGCGGCAAGGGCCGCCGTGAACAAGACCGCCTGAAGCTGGTTGAGAAACTGCCCGGTTCCGCCCGCCAGCGAAACCGCCTGGCCGCCGGACTGGAAGGTGGCGGCGATGGCCGGATTCACTTCGGCGCTGGCCAGCAATCCCAGCATCAGCATGCCCACGATGCTGCCGACGCCATGCACGCCGAACACGTCGAGCGAATCATCATAGCCGAACTGGTGTTTCAGTTTTGTGACCGCCAGGTAACAAACCACGCCGCCGAGCAGGCCGATGACAAACGCCGAGGGGATGGTGACGAAACCCGACGCCGGCGTGATCGTGGCGAGTCCTGCCACCATGCCGGAAGCCACGCCCAGCACGCTGGGTTTGCCCTTGAGAAACCATTCCATGCCCGCCCAGCTCAGCGCCGCGGCCGCCGCAGAAAAGTGCGTCGCCGCAAACGCGCTGGTGGCCAGACCGCCCGCCGTCACCGCGCTGCCGCCATTGAAGCCAAACCAGCCCACCCAGAGCAGGCCGGTGCCGATCAAGGACAACACCACGTTGTGCGGCATCATCGGTTCATGCGGAAATCCGTCGCGCTTGCCGAGCATCATGGCAAACACCAGCGCGGACACGCCCGAACTGATGTGCACCACCGTGCCGCCGGCAAAGTCCAGCACGGGGATTTTCCCGCCGAGCGCCCAGTTGAAATAACCGCCCTTGCCCCAGACCATGTGGCACAACGGCAGATAAACCACCACGGTCCACAACAGCATGAACACCGTGTAGGCGCTGAACTTGACGCGCTCGGCAATCGCGCCGCTGATCAGCGCGGGGGTGATGATGACAAACATCATCTGGAACAGCATGAAGCTCTGATGTGGAATGGTGCCGGCGTAGTCGGCGTTGGGCGACAGGCCGACGCCCTTGAGAAAGAGATGCTGAAGCGGATTGCCAAAGAAGGCGTTGCCCTCGCCGAACGCCATGCTGTAGCCGAACACCATCCACAGCGCCGACATCATCGCCATCAGCACCAGGCTGTGCATCATGGTGGACAACACGTTCTTGGTCCGCACCAAGCCGCCGTAGAACAGAATCAACCCCGGCGCGGTCATCATCAGCACCAGCGCCGAGCTGACGAGCATCCAAGCGTTGTCGCCGGAATTCACCGGATTGGCAACCGCCGCCGCGGCCGGTTGGGCCCAGGCACCGGCCGGCAGGAGCAGGAGCGCCAGCAATGAGCGGAGTCCATGAGTTGTCTTCTTCTGATGAAAAGATTTCATCGCAGGAGTTCACCAGAGCAGCGGAGCAAAGTCAATTTCCCGCCCCGGCAAAACGGTTGAACCCGGCGAAATTTCCCTTCGACGTCCGCGCCGCCGGTCATTAACTTGCCCGCCGCATGTCCGCCGAAGTCCAACTCACGCCGATGATGGCGCAGTATCGCCGCATCAAGGGCGAACTGCCCAAGGACGCGCTGCTGCTCTTCCGGCTCGGCGACTTCTACGAGATGTTCTTCGACGACGCGAAGGACGGCGCGCAGATCCTCAACCTCGCCCTCACCGCGCGCCACGGCACGCCCATGTGCGGCCTGCCTTTCCATGCCGCCAACGGCTACATCGCGCGCATCCTCAAGGCCGGCCGCAAGGTCGCCATCTGCGACCAGACCGAGGAGGCCAAACCCGGCAAGCTCGTCAACCGCCAGGTCACGCAGATCCTTTCCCCCGGCACGCATTTCGACGAACGCATGCTCGTCGCCGAACGGAACAATTTCCTCGCCGCCATCTGTCCCGCCGGCAAAACCTTCGGGCTGGCGCTGGTGGACCTGACCACGGGCGATTTCCTCACCACCGAACTGGACGGCGATGCGGCGCTGCTGACCGAACTGGAACGGCTGCGTCCGGCGGAAATCATCCTGCCGTCCGAAGCCACGGCGACGCGCGACCTGCTCCGGGACGCGTTCAAGATTCTGAACTTCTACGAGGGCTGGGTGTTCGCCGCGGAAACCGCCTACTACACCGTGCGCGAGCATTTCAAGGTGACGTCGCTGGACGGCTTTGGGCTGAAGGACCGCACCGCCGCCATCGGCGCGGCCGGCGCGGTGCTGCATTATCTCACCCAGCATCTGCGGCGCGACGTGAAGCAGCTCACGCGGCTGTCATTTTATCGCCGGACGGATTTCCTCGCCCTCGACTACACCACGCTGCGGCATCTGGAGATTCTCGAACCGCAGCAGCACGACGCCCCGCGCAACGCCTCGCTCTTCGGCGCGTTGAACAAAACCGTCACGCCCATGGGCGCGCGACGTCTCCGCGACTGGCTTTCGCAACCGCTGGCCACCGTCGAACCGATTCACCGGCGTCAGGAAGTGGTGCAGGTGTTCGTGGACAACGGCCACGCCCTGGAAAGTTTCCGCACCCAGCTCGGCAGCGTCCGCGATCTGGAACGCACGCTCGGCCGGCTGAGTTCCGGCAGCGGCAATGCGCGGGACTTGGTCTCGCTGCGGCAGGGTCTGGAGCAGATTCCGGCGTTGAAGCAGACACTTGCCTCGGTAGGGCCGAACTGCCGCTCGGCCTTGTTGAGTGGCGATGAGACGGCGGAGCAGCAACTCCGCCCTACCTTGATCGAAAGCCTCACCGCGCAACTCGGCGAAGCCCCCGATCTCGTTGAACTCATCCGCCGCGCCATCGTGGATGAACCGCCGCTCGCGGTGAAGGAGGGCGGCATGATCCGCGACGGCTTCGACGCCAACCTCGACGAACTTCACGAGGCGCAGCGCGGCGGCAAGGATTGGCTCGCGAAATTACAGCAGGAGGAAATCGAACGCACCGGCATCAGCTCGCTCAAGGTACGGTTCAATTCCGTGTTCGGCTATTACATCGAGGTCACCAAGTCGAACCTCGACAAGGTGCCGGCGCATTACATCCGCAAACAGACCGTCGCCAACGGCGAACGCTACATCACGCCCGAGCTGAAGGAGATGGAGGGCAAAATCCTCGGCGCGGAGGAACGCAGCGTGAAGCTGGAATACGAACTCTTCCAGCGCCTCCGCGAGGAGGTGCTGGCCCAGTTGCCGCGGTTGCAAACCACCGCCTCGGCCCTGGCGCAACTCGATGTGCTGGGTTCGTTCGCGGAAACCGCGCGCCTACACAGCTACGTCCGGCCGCACGTGGCGGACGCAGGGCTGTTGAATGTCCGCGATGGCCGTCATCCGGTGTTGGAGCAGAAGCTCATCGAGGAACGTTTCGTGCCGAACGACACGGCATTGGGGATTGCCGATTGCCGATTGCCGATTGAAAGCCCGTCAGACGCACAGGCCAACTCGGCAATCGCAAATCGGCAGTCGGCAATATCTCAAATCGCCTTGATCACCGGCCCGAACATGGCGGGCAAATCCACCTACATCCGGCAGGTCGCCCTGCTCGCGCTGCTCGCGCACACCGGCAGCTTTGTGCCCGCCGCGGAGGCGCGCATTGATTTGCTCGACCGCATCTTCACCCGCATCGGGGCGAGCGATGATTTGTCGCGCGGCCAATCCACCTTCATGGTCGAGATGACCGAGACGGCGAACATCCTGAACAACGCCACGTTGCGCAGCCTGATCGTGCTCGACGAAATCGGCCGCGGCACGAGCACCTTCGACGGCCTCTCGCTGGCGTGGAGCATTGTCGAACACCTGCACAACCAGATCGGGGCGAAAACTTTGTTCGCGACGCATTACCACGAGCTGACCGAACTCGCCGCGCGGCTGCCCCGCCTGAAAAATTTCAACGTCGCCGTGCGCGAATGGCACGACTCGATTGTCTTTCTCCGCAAGATTGTCGAAGGCGGCACCGACAAAAGCTACGGCATCCAGGTCGCGCGGCTGGCCGGCGTGCCCAAGGAGGTGCTCGAACGTGCGAAGGAAATTTTGTCCAACCTCGAAGAATCCGAGCTGACCCCGGAAGGCAATGTCCGCCGCCCGCGCAAGCAGCAGGACCGCGACAAGCTCAAGCAACTCGCGCCCGCGCCGCAGATGGATTTGTTCGGCTGAACCCGCCCGGTCAGTATTTGCCCGCACTTGCGCCGGTCAAAGCGGACGAAGTATCTTCCCGCCTTCGCCATGAACCGAATGCTGCGCCGGATAGCCTTGCTTTGCCTCTGCCTAGCCGAAACCGCCCATGCCCAAACCGGCCCGATGGAACTGTGGTCGGCAGCTCCCGCCGTGTCCTGGCAGCACGAGGCTTACCCCATCGGCAACGGAAAGCTCGCGGCGATGATTTTCGGCACCGTGGGCACGGAGCAGATGCAGTTCAACGAGGACACGATCTGGACGGGGCAGCCGCATGACTACACGAATCCCAACGCCACCCCGGCGCATCTGGCCAGCATCCGCAACAACGTCTTCAAGCGCGATGACACCGCCATCTGGACCGAGGCCAGCCAGTATCTGATGAGCGTGCCGCTGCGGCAGGCGCAGTATCAGCCGGCCGGAACCTTGAACCTGAACTTCTCCCCGCACAGCGGCGCGTTGAACTACCGCCGGACCCTCGACCTCAAGACCGCGACGGCCATCGTCCGCTACGATTACAACGGCGTCACCTACACGCGGGAATTTTTCGGCAGCAACCCGACCAACCGCTGTCTGGTTGTCCGCCTCACCGCCAGCCAGGCGGCGAAGATCAGCTTCACCGCCACGTTCACGACGCTGCAACCGACCTTCGCCATCAGCACCTCGGGCAATGACCTCGTCCTGAATGCGTCCGTCAGCACCACGCCCCGGCCGGAGTATTTCGCGACGGGTCTTACGAACGGCATCAAATATCAGGCACGGGTCCGCGTGCTGAACGAAGGCGGTTCCGTTTCCACGACAAGCTCGTCCGTCACCGTGGCCAATGCGGATGCGGTGACGCTGCTGTTGAGTGCGGCGTCGAACTACAAAAACTTTGAAGACCTCACCGGCAATTACTCGTTGATCTGCTCGAACAACGTGGCCGCCGCGGCGACGAATTCCTACGCCCAGCTGCGCGCCTCGCAGCTCGCGGACTACCAGTCGTTGTTCAATCGCGTCACCTTCGACCTCGGCCCGAGCAACCCCGCCAAGACCAACATGCCCACCGGCCAGCGCCTCAAGCTCGCCAACCAGGGCGACGACCCGCAGCTCTCGGTGCTCTACTACCAGATGGCGCGGTATCTGATGATCGCCGGATCGCGCCCGGGTTCCCAGCCGCTGAACCTCCAGGGCAAATGGAACGACCTGACGAATCCGCAGTGGGAAAGCAAACACACGCTGAACATCAACCAGTTCCTCAACTACTCTGGCTGCGAGATGGCGAACCTGTCCGAGTTGCACGAGCCGATGTTCCGGATGATCGAGGATCTCGCCATCACCGGCGGACGCGTCGCCAGCAATCTTTACTACTGCCCGGGCTGGGTTGTGCATCACAACACCGACCTGTGGCGCGGCGCGGCGCCGATCAATGGCCGCGACGGCATCTGGCCCGGCGGTCAGGCGTGGCTCTCCCAAAATCTCTGGTGGCATTACCAATATACCGGCGACACCAACTTCCTCGCCAACACCGCCTATCCCCTCATGAAGGGCGCGGCGTTGTTCTTCCAGAATTTTCTCATCCAGCATCCCTCGAACGCCACCTGGTGGGTCACCTGTCCTTCCTACTCCTCGGAACACAACTGGACGTCCGGCTCCATCGAGGTCGCCAACGTCCCCGGCCCGACGATGGACAACGAACTCATCCGCGACCTCTGCGATGACCTGATCCAGTCCACGCAGATTCTCGGCATCGACGCCCCGTTCCGCACGAACCTCATCGCCCTGCGCGCCAAACTGCCGCCGGCGCAAATTTCCTCGAAGGCCTCCGGGCATCTGCTGGAATGGCTGGAGGACGTGGACAGTGCTGGCGACACCCACCGGCATTGCTCGCATCTGGTCGGCTTGTATCCCGGGGAAACCATCTCGCCGTTTTACACGCCCGCGCTCGCCGCCGCCGCGAAAGTTTCCACCGACTGGCGGAGCGTGGGCGACATCGGCTGGGGCAAAGCCTGGCGCATTGGACTTCAGGCTCGGTTGCAGAACGCCAGCTTCGTTTACCTCATTCACACCAACATGCTCAGCCGCGATGTCTCCACGAATATGCTGTTCACCGACGTGAACAACCGCCAGGTGGACGGCATCTTCGGCGCGCTCGGCAGCGTCACGGAAATCCTGTTGCAAAGCCAGCGGGGCGAACTGCATCTCCTGCCCGCCCTGCCGCCGAAATGGACGAACGGCGTCATCGCCGGCCTGCGGGCGCGTGGCGGATTCGAGGTCGGCATCACGTGGACCAACAACCGCCTGACCGCCGCCAGCGTGACCTCGCTGGTCGGGAATAAATGCCGGATTCGTTCGCGCTGGCCGGTCGAGGTCCGGCTTGGCACCAACGCCATCGAGGCTCCGATGATCTTTCCGGGCGTCTATGAGTTCGCCACCTTGACGGGCTCCAACTACACCGTCCTGCCCGCCTTGGCTTACGAAGCGGAGAATCTCACCACCGCCACCAGCGCCGGCGACACCCTGACGGCCTTCACGAATTCCGCCTTGAGCAATCTGCGCGGAACCCGGCTCGCCGCCAACGCCGCGAACGATTTTGTCACCTACACCCTGACCAACGTCCCGGCCGGCAGTTGGCGCGTCCGCGTCGTCGCAGATTGCGGCACTGCCTCCGGACAATTCCAACTGAGCGCCGGTCCGACGGGCGGTTCGCTGACCAACCTCGGCGCGGCCTTCGACACCTACTCACCCACCAACGTCGTCGGACTTTATCCGACGAACGTCGTGACCTCGCAGCTGCTGTGGACGAACCTGCTCAAGGAATTCGACTGCGGCACGTGGACGGCTCCGACCAACGGCAGCTACCAGTTCAAGTTCACCGTGACCAACAAGAACCCGGCCAGCACCGGCTATGCGGTTTCATTCGATCACTTCAAGCTCACGCCGGCGACCAGCAGCGTCGGGGTTTCCCTCACGCCGCCGGCGCTTTCGGCAATTCCTGCCGGCAGCAAAATCATCCTGAGCTGGCCGACCAACGACACCGGTTATCTTTTGGAGTCGCGGGATTCCCTGCCCGGCGTTGTCTGGGACGCGGTGTTGCCGTCGCCGGTTGTCATCGGGACCAACCAGGTGGTGACGAACAACGCCGACGGCGACCAAAGGTATTATCGCCTGCGCAAACCTTGACGGCCGCGGCCGGGGAAAGCTTGCCTCGGTCCGGGCTTTGTTGTTAAACGACAGCGTGCCGCCCGAACAACCCAGCGCCCCGCGCAATCCGTGGTCGTGGATTCCCTCGCTGTATCTCGCGTCCGGCCTGCCCTACGTCCTCGTCATGACCGTGTCGGTCATCATGTACAAGGGCCTGGGACTCTCCAACGCCGACATCGCGCTCTACACGAGCTGGCTTTATCTGCCGTGGGTCATCAAACCGTTGTGGAGCCCGGTCGTGGACATTCTCCACACCCGGCGGATGTGGATCTGGGTGATGCAACTGCTCGTCGGCGGCGCCTTGGCGGGCGTGGCGCTGAGCATTCCGGCGCCGGGCTTTTTCCAATGGACGCTGGCGTTCTTCTGGCTGCTGGCCTTCAGCTCCGCCACGCATGACATCGCGGCGGACGGCTATTATCTCCTGGCCACGACGGAAAAGGAGCAGGCGTTTTTCGTCGGCATCCGCAGCACGTTCTACCGTATCGCCATGGTCAGCGGCCAGGGATTGCTGGTCATCCTCGCGGGCTACATCCAAAGCCACACCGGCCTCGCCAAGATCGAACTGACGGTTCAAGCCAAACCCGGCGCGGCTCTGGTCGAATCCGTCCTGCCGTCATCGGCAACCTTCTCCGCCAGCGAAGGCGAACTGCGCGTGCTGGTTTCCGCGCCGCGGCTGGAAATCAATCCGCAGCCCCGCGCCAAGTCCGAGATCACTCCGCTCCTGGCCGCGGCCAAGGAATGGAACACCACCAACCGTTTCCTCCGCGCCCAGCAGAAGACCCAGACCACCCAGCGGCAAAGCACCGGGCCAACCTGGTGGAAACGCACGGTGTCCGGGCCGCTGGGGAATTTCCTGCACGAGCATTTCGGTCCGGACGAAAAACGCACCAGCACCGTCGCCGGCGAAATCGGCGTGGTCAGCCTGCACCTTTCCAAACCGCCCGGCCGGGAAGTCATCGTCACGCCGGCATTCAAATCCGGCGACAAGAGCGTCGCACTGGCGGAAGGCGCGCGGCTGGTCTTCGACGATCGCAACTGGAACATTCCCGCGCTGGCCGTGGTCCAGCTCGATCCCAAGCTCCGGCAGGAGACCGCCGCCGTCTTTGAAGTACGCTCCGGCAACATCACGCTGTCCTGGACGGTGACGTTCTTTGTGCTGTGCACGCTCTTCCTCGGCTTCGGCGTGTATCATCGGTTCATTCTCCCACGGCCGGCGGCGGACAAGCCCGGCGATGCCAGTTCAGTGGTGAACTTTCTCCGGGAGTTCTTCGCGACGTTCGGCTCGTTCTTTCGCAAGCCGAAGATCGTGGCGCTGCTGCTGTTCCTGCTGCTCTACCGTTTCGGCGAAGCGCAACTGGTGAAGATGGTCACGCCCTTTCTGCTGGATGCGCGCGAGCTGGGCGGACTCGGCCTCACCACGGGACAAGTTGGTTTCACCTACGGCACGGTGGGAATCATCGCGCTGACGTGCGGCGGACTGCTGGGCGGATTTGTCGCGTCACGGCAGGGCTTGAAATTCTGGCTCTGGCCGATGGTGCTGATCATTCATCTGCCCGACGCCATCTTCATTTACCTCGCGTATGCCCAGCCGGACAATCTCGCCGTCATCAGCGCGTGTGTGGCGGTGGAGCAGTTCGGCTACGGCTTCGGGTTCACGGCCTACATGCTTTACATGATCTACATCGCGCGCGGCAAACACGCGACCGCCCATTACGCCATCTGCACCGGGTTCATGGCGATGAGCATGATGTTCCCCGGCATGTGGAGCGGCTGGCTGCAGGAAATCATCGGCTACCAGCATTTCTTCGTGTGGGTGATTCTCGCGACCATTCCAAGCTTCCTCGCCGTGCTATGGATTCCGCTGGAGAAGGAGTTTGGGAAGAAAAGCTAGTAAGGCCGCTCAGCTCTTCTTCACGAACAGCGCCAGCGATGCGGTGAAACCGTGCAAAAAATTCTTCTCGCCGATCGGGCCGATCTCGCCGTTGCAGAAAAAGCCCGCCATGCCCATCGGACCGAAGCTTCGTTGAATCTTTGCCGCGTCATGGTTGGCCTCGCCGAACAGCCCGCGTCCCCGGCCGTTGCAGCTGCACAGGCAGCCGCCGTAAATCTTGGCCGGCCCGATCTCCTGCTTGGCGCGATCAAGCAGTTCGTTCATGTCCTCGGTGGCCGCCGCGGCGTCGCGGCGCTGGAACTGGATGGTCTGCCCGAGTCTGGGCAGCGCGCCGACCACGATGCTGCCCGACCGCGGATCGGCACCGAGCAGATTGCGGATGAGGAAATCGCCGCGGTGAAAGTCTTCGAGATATTCATTCACGACAAGACCGATGAAAAGATTGCCGCGGGACTTGCGCTGCTCCTCGGGTGAAAGGGTGTTGAAGGTTTCCGCGAGCACCTCGTAGGCGGGACGATTGCCGATTTGATGGATGACGTTCTGCTCCACCTTGGTCAGCGTCCAGGTGTCGCCGATCGGGGTGCAGCCCTGGGAAATGACGCCGGACAGCGCGACCTCGCCGCCGATGGAAACCGCGACGCCGCCTTCCTCGAAGACTTCGCCGTTGAGATACACCTGCGTGTGTTGGTCGCTGAAATCGCCGCTGGCCAGGCCGCCGAGAACCGGCTTCGGCGCATAGGCCTCGTTCCAGCCGCGCAGCCAGGATTCGCTGTCGAGGTGGAAGGGATCCACGAACGCCAGCCAGCCGTTGGTTTGTCCGGGAGCCACGCCGGCGAGCCGCCGCCAATAGTCAGGGCCGGTGGCTTCCTCGACGTCCTTCTGGGTGAAATGACAGGCGGACAATTCAGCTCCGGGCAGAGCGAAGAGTCCGAGAGTCAGCCCGGCGTTCTCCTCCACTTCTTCGTCGCCAGCAATGAGGCTGTGACTGGAACAGCCCGCCAGCAACGGAATCTGGGCGTGAACCCGGAGCAGTTCGAGCACCGCGCGGGCGTGGGGAAAGAATCTCGGCGACAGAAAGACCAGCCCGAGGGACACCTTGGACGCGCGCAGCTGACGGCGCAGATTCTCGGCCCAGGTCTGCAAGGCCGGTTCGTCAAAGTCGCCCGACCAATGAGCCGCCACTGAAAATTCGTTGGTCACGCCGGGAAGCTAGCGCGTGGCGGTTCAATTGCAATTCAGGAAGTGGCGGCGACCGCGCCTTTTCACTTGCCGCCCCGCTGTGATTTCTAAAAAGTATCGGCACCTTGAGCATCGAAACCGCTCCCATCGAACTGAGCTTCGTCATCCCGTGTCACAACGAGCAGGACAACCTCCTGCCGCTCGTGAAGGCCATCCGCGAGGTCGCCGCGCCGCTGAACCGCACGTATGAAATCGTGCTGACGGATGATTGCAGCACGGACGAGACGTGGCCGCGGCTGAAGAAGCTGGCCGCCGAGGATCCGCGCATCCGGGGTTTGCGCTTCGGCAAAAACGCCGGCCAGAGCGCCGCGATGTGGGCGGGCATGAAAGCGGCGCGGGGACAATTCATCGTCACGCTCGACGCCGATCTGCAAAACGATCCGCGCGACCTGCCGCAGTTTCTGGAGGCGCTGAAGCATTTCGACTGTGTGTGCGGTTCCCGCATCGCGGCCCGCAGCCAGGGCGACGGCTTCGTGCGCATCGCGTCGTCACGCATCGCCAACTGGGTGCGCAACAAACTGTCCGGCGAAACCATCAGCGACGCCGGCTGCTGTTTCCGGGCGTTCAAGCGGGAGTGCGTGGCGGATTTGAAGTTCTTCAAGGGGATGCACCGGTTCCTGCCGACGCTCTTCAAGATCGAGGGCTTCACCGTCACGGAGATTTCCATCCGGCACAATCCCCGCACCGCGGGCCAGGCGCATTACGGCGTGTGGAACCGGCTGTTTGCGTCCTTCTATGACCTGCTGGCGGTGCGCTGGATGAAGAAGCGGATGTTCCGTTACTTCATCGCCGAGCGGTTGAACTGACCGCCGGACTATTTGCCCAGGGCATCCAAGGATGCCCTTGCCTCCTCCCGCAACACCTGACGTTCTGCGGAGCTCATTCCCGCCGGATCAAAACGGCAGCGGTAGTGCAGCCGCAGCAGACTGCGCAGGGGATCGCGAAGGGAAACCAGCGAAGGATCGCGGGTGGCCCGTTCCAGCCAGTCGGTCAAGGGCTCGTTCGGCAGCCGGGGAACGCCCCGGGCCGCAAGCTTCTTTTCCACGAGGTAAAATTCCGAATCCAAGCCGGGCCAATCGACGGGGAAATCCACCGTGTCGGAAGATTTGCCGGCCCGCCGGCGACGTTGCCGGAAGAAAATTTGCCCGAGCAGCAGGAGCAGCACGGGCACCAGCGTGATGAGGAGGTAGGTGCGCAGGTGGGTCTGGCCCCAGCGGAACTTGGTGAACTGATATTTACACCAGTCCCACAGGTCCGAGAGGCGCTCAAAGGTGGAGCGGTGCTTTTCCTCCTCACGCACCCAGGACGCCGGGGTGGGATCGAAGTTCTGCCAGTTCTGGCCGTTCCACACCAGGCACCAGGCATGGGCGTCGCGCAGCCGCACCACGTAGCCGCTGCCGGACTTTTCATGCACCGCATAACCGACGGCATAGCGGGTGGGCACCTCCAGCTTCCGCAGCAGGAGGGCGGCGGCGGTGGCGAAGTATTCGCAATGGCCGCGGCGGTTTTGGAGCAGGAAGCGTCCGAGTGAAGTTTCGTTGGTGGCCAGGCGCTGGCGGGTCCGCTCCTGATAGGTCGAGTAGGTGAAGTTGTCCTGAAAGAAGCGGTTGATGGCGAACAGCCGGGAGCCAATGTTCGTGCTGCCGAACTTGATCTGCGCGAGGGCCTCGCTCAAGGCCGCCTGCTCGTTGGCCGGGATGTCGCGGTCCGATTCATCCGGCGGACCGTCAATCACCGGGCCGGGCCCGTACAGCGCATTGAAGACCACGAGACCGGGTCCGTCCACGCGCACGCCGCCGGCGAAGGTTTTCCGCATGCTGTAGGCCTGCAGCTCCTGGAGTTCGCCGCAGTCCACCGGCAGCGGCAACAGGTCCATGCCGCCCGCCAGATAGCAGCCGATCTGCACGGAGTACGCGTTCGTCTTGCTGGTCAGCAGCCGCCAGGTGGAGGTGTTGGAGTCGGGCGCGATCGGATCGAAATCCTCCTTGTTCTTGCCCGCGAACCACACCGGCTGCTGATAGGCCCGGTAGGTCGTCTCCCGCAGATATTCCGGCGGCGGCCCGACCTGGGGATCAAGCCGGATGACGATGCTGCCCGAGAGCTTCAACTGGCCGATGCGGCCGATGGAGGTCCGGGACTGGGAGGCGTCCTTGCGGCGATGCAGGAAATGGGAGAACCATTGCGGATTCACCCGGCCGAAGTAGCCACTGAGTTGGATGATGCTGTATTGACCGACATAGCCGAGGGCGAGCGCGAGGGCGAGCACCAGCACCCGGAAGCCATAGCCGAACCGCCGGACCGGCAGGGCCAGGAGCGCGCACACCAGCAGCACACAGAGGCCGATGAAATAGAAGTTGTTCGCCGTGGGATCGTGGATGCTGGCGGAAAAGAGGCAGATGGCGAAGTAGGGAAACGAGACGTTCACGCCGTGCGGGGGCGGCAGCGGACGGCCCAGGCGCTTGTCCCGCTTCCAGCGGATGCGCATGATGAGGTCAATGGTGTTGAGCGGAATTTCCTCCCGCGTGCTGTAGGTCTGCGCCGCGACAAAGAGGAAGAACGTCATCGGCATCCAGCGGAAGAACGCCGCCGCCGCGAGCGCGCTCGCGTTGCCGGCGCTGTTGGTGTTCGAGGCCGTGGGCTCCTCGAGAAAGCTCATGAAACGCGACGGCCCCTCGTTGGCGGTGAAGGCATAGACCGCCGTGCCAAGAAACACCAGCGTGCAGAAGGTCCACAGGCGGGCGAAGTCGTCGTCGGAAAACTCCCACCGGGCCTTGGTCAGGCGCGCGCTTTCCAGGATGATCGCCATGAGCAGGCTCACCTTGAACAGGTCCGTCTGCCACCCCCAGAACAGGAGCGCGGCGGCGAGCAATAGCGGCGGCGGCTTCATTTCAATCGCGCGAGCCCTTCTTCCACCCGGCCGACTTCGAGCACGTGGAACCTCTCCGGCTCGTCCATCATCGGCCCCGGGGCGAGCACCGCCTCGCTGTCGGCCTCGGCCATCACGATGACCAGCACGGGCACGCCGAGCACTTTCAATTTCCGCACCAGCTCCTTGCGCGCGTCGTCCCACGTCAGCAGCACGAAGATGCAGCCCGTCACCGAGGCGGAATGCTCGATGACCAGCTGTTCCAGGGTCCGAAAGGACTGGCCCGGGATGGCCTCCACCGACGCGAGCACCTCCAGCATCTGGTCGGCATGCGCCAGCCCGCGGCCGCTGGTGAAGCAAAACGCCCGCGGCCCGATGAACAAGAGGTCCAGCAGCGATTCCTGCGTGGGGATGGTGCAGGCAAAGGACGCCGCGACCGACACCGCCTCCTCGAACACCGGGCTCCGGGGATCATCGGTGAAGGTGTCCAGCACCAGCGCGTGCCGCGTGAAGTAATCGTCCTCGAACTCCTTCACGATGGGCTTGCCGATCTTCGCCCAGCTCCGCCAGTGAATGTGCCGGAGGGGATCGCCGCGCCGGTAATCCCGCAGCGAGACAAACTCGTCGCTGCGGCCGATGTTCGCCGCCATCGCCACGCCGCCCTCCTGATATTTTTCGGTTCCCGGCAGGGCCAGCCGGGGAATGGGATAGCGCCGCGGCAGCACCAGCACGGTCTGCACCATGGCCACGCGGATGAACGAACGAAACAGCCCGATGGGATCGGGCCGGGCAAAGGTGAAGCCGGTGAAGCGCAGCGAACCCCGCCGCAACGGCACCAGGCTGACCTGGGTTTCCGCCTCGCCGCCCGGGGCCAGCGGCGGCAGGTTCGCCTCCTTGACCATCGCCCGATGAAACGCCCGGTTGGTCCGCTGGTTGAACTTGAACGAGCGCACCCGGCGCTCATCCGCCAGCTGCGCGGCGAACCAGTCGTCAAAACTCGGCCGCGGGTCCGCGAGATTCTCCAGCAGCATGAGGCCCGCCTGCGTTTTGCTCGTGAGATTTCTCGCCCGCACCGTGTAGGTGAACGGCAAACCCACGGTGCCGAACTGCGGCAGCAGGCGCGTCGCGGAAAACTTCGCGCGGAAAAAAAGGCTGCACAGCATCGACACCGCCAGCAGGAAAAACAGCGGCGCAAAGGCCTGGTAAGTCACCGTGCTGTCCGTGTCCACGCCCATCGCCCCCGCCGCCACCATCGCACACAGAACCAGCATGCCGGCGGTCGACAGCCGGCGGCTGGCGTGGTAGTGCATCCACGAAAACAGGCGGTAGAGGCGGTAGAGAAGCTTGAACACGGGCCGCACCGTCAGGACGGACGCGCTTTTTACCGTCTTCCTCGGCGCGGGGGCGGTGCCGGCGAGAAACGCCTCCAGGAGCCGCACTTCCTTGTGGAGCTGGCTCGGGCCAAAACGCAGCGTGCAGAACAACGACGGCTCACAGTGATACTCGCAGCGCACGACGGTCCGGGCCGGGTCGGCAACGACATTGATGAGGCCCTGCTGAAGGAGGTTGAGCTCATTGGGCAGGAGCAGCGACCGCCAGCGGCTGCCGCGCTCGAATTGAACCTCGCCCGTCCGCAGCTTCAGCCCGCGCACCTGGCGCCCCTGGAAAAAGTCGAGGATGCGTTCGCGGGGATTGGCCGGTCCCGGCGGCAGGTCAAACTCATAGACCTGGCTGAAGCTTCCGAAGGACAACGTGGGTTGCTGGAGGATTCGAACCATGCCGGTTGCCGGGGTTGCGCCGGCCTATGCCGGGACCTTGAGCTTCTTGACGATGCCCGCCACGACGCTGTGCGCCGTGACGCCGGAGAAACGCGCCTGCGATTCCATCACCAGCCGGTGCGCGATGACCGGCACGGCGAGCTCCTGGATCTGTTCCGGCGTGACGAAGTCCAGCCCGTCAAAAAACGCCAGCGCCTGGGCCGACTTCATGAGGGTGAGCGAGGCGCGCGGGCTGGCGCCCAACTGCACGCCCGGCGCAGTGCGGGTCGCCGCGACGAGGTCCACCACGTAGCGTTTCAATTCCTGGCTGATGCGGACGCCCTCCACCGCCTGGCGCAAGGCCAGCACGTCCTCCAGCGTCACGCAGGGCTGGAGATGATCGAGCGGATGTTGGTGCTCCTGCGCCGTGAGAACGGCGACCTCTTCCATCGGCGACACGTAGCCGAGGGTGAACTGCATCGCGAACCGGTCCATCTGCGCCTCGGGCAGCGGATAGGTGCCGCGAAACTCGACGGGGTTTTCCGTGGCGATGACAAAGAACAGTCCGGGCAGGTCGCGGCGCTCGCCATCGACGCTGACCTGGCATTCGCCCATGGCTTCGAGCAGCGCGGACTGCGTGCGGGGCGAGGCGCGGTTGATTTCATCGGCGAGCAGGATGTTCGTGAAGATCGGCCCCTCATGAAAACGGAACAGCTGGTCGCGCTGGTTGAAGACGGAGACGCCCAGGATGTCCGAGGGCAGCAGGTCGGGCGTGAACTGGATGCGCTTGAACTTCGCGTCCAGCGACCGGGCCAGGGCCTTGGCGAGCGTGGTCTTGCCGGTGCCGGGAAAATCCTCCAGCAGCACATGCCCGCCGCCGGCGAGCGCGGCCAGAAGCATGCGGGTCGCCGGCGCCTGGCCCTGCATGACCTTGGCGATGTTGGCGGCAATTTTTTTGTAGATGTCGCGGGCGGCGTCGTTGGCGGTGGGAGTCATGTCAGTGAAAATTTGAGACAACGCCGGTCAAACAAAGTTCCGGAGGATTCCCGAAGGCCCCAAACTTTTCCTTTCTGGCGGTTGCTGGCACGGGCGCACCTTAAACGAAACCCGGCCGCGCCGCGAACAAATTTCCGCCGGCCCGCTTAGGCTGCCGCCGGCGGATTGTGCTTCACCAGCAGCGGAATGCTCGCGTGGGGCTTTTCATCCAGCGCGACGTCGATGGAATAAAGTCCCGGCTGCTCGAACTTGAGCTGCTGGATGTTGACGATGAAGTTGCGGGTGCCGAAATGGGAATCGCCCGGCAGCGAAACCTCCACGGGGATGTCGATGCCCGGCATGATGGAATGGCCGTCGGCGTCCACGAAGCTGAGGCGGAGCTTGCGCGCGCCCTCGTCGTCGTTGGCGAAGGTGAGGCGCAGCGCGATGGAGCATTGCGGATGCACGGCGGGGAGCTGCTGGGTGTAGATGGTGTCAAAGGCCCCGAGCAGGTTCAGCTTGCCGTTGTCGTCCGTCGCCGCGTCGCACAAAACCGCCACTTGAATGTTCATTGGCGCAAGAGGAAAGCAGGATTCCGGCGGATTGGCACGCACTTCTTTTGCCGCGCCCGCCCAACTCCGGCTTGTTCGGAGGCGCAAATGCGGCTAGTGTCCCCGGCGTGATTTACGACGCGTCACTCGACGAACTGCTTCAGAAAGTCTGGGACGGCCGGCGCATCAACGGCGCCGACGCCCGCCGGCTTTTCACCCTGCCGCTGGAAGAACTCGGCGCGCTCGCCGACCGCCGCCGCCAGCTGGCGCGCCAGGCCGCCTACGACGGCCGCGGGAATGACATCGTCACCTACATCGTTGACCGCAACATCAACTACACCAACGTCTGCAACGTCTATTGCAAGTTCTGCGCCTTCTATCGCACCGAGAAGGACACTGATTCCTACGTCATCTCCCTGCCGGAGATCGACCAGAAGATCGAGGAGACCATCGCGCTCGGCGGCACGCAGATCCTGATGCAGGGCGGGCATCATCCCAAGCTGACCAAGCAGTGGTATCTCGACCTGCTGTCGCACATCAAAAACAAGTTTCCCCAGGTGAACGTCCACGGCTTCAGCCCGAGCGAGTTCATCCACTTCCGCGACGTGTTCAACGAGCCGCTGGAGCAGATCATCACCGACTTTGCCAAGGCCGGCCTCGGTTCCATTCCCGGCGGCGGCGGGGAAATCCTCGTGGACCGCGTGCGCCAGCGCATTTCGCCGCTCAAGGCGATGAGCAGCGACTGGCTCGAAGTCATGGACGTCGCGCACCGGCTGGGCTTGAACTCCTCGGCGACGATGATGTTCGGCCACGTCGAAACCATCGAAGACCGCATCGAGCATCTCGAACGGCTGCGCGTGCAGCAGGACCGGTCGCTGAAAGTGCGGAGTGCGGAGTGCGGAGTGCGGAGTGAAAACCCATCCAACTCTCAACTCTCAACTCTCAACTCTCAACCGGCGGGTTTCACCGCCTTCATCTGCTGGACCTTCCAAGCCGAGCACACCAAGCTCAAGGCCCCGACGGTCGGCGCGCACGATTATCTCCGGACCCAGGCGCTTTCCCGCATTTACCTCGACAACTTCCCGAGCGTGCAAAGCTCGTGGGTCACGCAGGGGCTGGAGATCGGCCAGGTCGCGTTGAAATACGGCGCGAACGATCTGGGCAGCATCATGATCGAGGAAAACGTCGTCTCGCAGGCCGGCACGACGTTCCGCATGACCGTGCCGGACATGCAACGGCTGATCAAAGACCTCGGCTATGAGCCGCATCAGCGGGACAACTGGTATCGGTTGTTGAATTGACGTAGCGGCAGGCATCCTGCGTCATTGAGACTATTATCTTGACCGGTTTGATCGTTCTGAAAGCATCCGGCCGATGCGGAATCGGAGTTTCAAAGATATCAGACGAGGAGGGTTTAATGGCAAAAGAACCAATAAATCTGCGTAAATGTATCATCGAATTTACCGGGCGAAGAATCCCTCGAAACACCGCCGAAGGGCTTCAAAATCTTGGAAGTAACCTTCTGCGACTCATATGGGAAGACTCAGGCGACAAAATTGAGGTTTGGAAAGAGAACAAGGAATTTTGTTATTGGTACACCGCAACGTCGCCAATACTTGAAATAACGGGGAAAACCTCATTTGAAAACATTGGCAAAATCTTGGGTGATTTTGATTGTCCTGACTACAACACAGAAAAATTTTCAGCCACGCTCGCTAAAAACTCTCATGACGCAACGAAGGAACATCAGTCAAAGAATCTGGTGGATCCACCGGAAAAAGATTGTGAACTCGTTAAGCCAACGCAGAAGAAAACCGGTTTTCCGAGGAGGTTGTTGTTTACTGCAGTGATTTTTCTGATTGCAGTCGTAATTGGTTTTCACCTATCGGAAAACACTGAACGCGCAAACAAGAAAGGGCGAAACAGCGTTGTCATCAGCAACGGTCCGGATATAGTGTGTCAAAGCAACGTCAGTAATTTCCTAAGCCAAACAAATTCTTCGTCAGTTTCCTTAATTGCTTTTGTAGATAAGCCAGTTTCCTCGATTACTAACGATGCTTTCGTGGCGTTGCAATCGTTTTTGGCGGCGAAGACTTTTACGAACCATGATGACGGACACGAGCTTTTCGAAATTATACATAGCATTAAGCGCAATAACGAAATCGTTTTTGAACAAGTCCTTGGTTCAAGTTCTGAAGGCAGAAAATTAATTGTCAGCCAATCAATTCATGTGGACATCCCAATGTTTGTTTCAGCAAAGGTCAAAAGGACGTACACAACAAACGGAGCTGTCAGAATTGATTTTCAAACCGAAGATAAAGCCAAAACTTTTCCTTTTACCGCAGTTATTAAAATGGAAGCCAGCGATATTGGGACAAACGTAACCGAGAACTCAGGTAGCGAGGATATTTTTGGCATCAGTTTCCAAACAAGGGCACAATCCGACGATTTCATGGCGCTTCTTTTGGCGGCGCGCGCGGAATTGAAACCGATGGCTCAAGCTATACACCCTCAAACTACGAAACCGTTGCCAACGGCCCAGCTTCATCAACCAAATAGTTGGGCTTCGGATTCAGCATTCAAAGACGTAACTGGGAATCTATGGGCAGGGACAAAGCTCTATTGGAAACGTGATAAGAAATTTTTTGAAGTTGTTGTCGGTGCTCCATCTTGGGGCAAGATTCAAGTTGCCTTTCCGGACGGAGCCTTGGCTTCTGAGGGGACGGCATTAACACTCGTTTTTGACCGCTCTTATATCAAAGAGAACTTCGTCACCAAATAGATTCGTCCTCTTGAAAACCCACTGTCACCGGCAGCCAAAATTGCTGCCGCTAGTTTTGCGGTTTTATTGTCGTTATGACGACTTTTCCCTTTCAGAATCCTCATTCACTCTTAAACTATTCCGATGTCGAACCCGGCCCCATCGCTGAGCAAAACCATCAGCAATCCGAAGACGCGCTTTAACTGGCAGGTCAGCGACGTGGTGCGCCGGTTGATGACGCGCTGGCTGGAGCTGCGCGCCAAGGTTTCCGGCCGCGGTTATTACTGCAGCGCCCTCGCCGGCGATTCCGAATACAACATCACCATCAATTCCGACCGCACCATCTCCTGCAACTGCCAGGACTACGAAGGCACCGGCCACATCGGTGATCTGCGGAAAAACAGCTTCGAGGAAATCTGGTTCGGCCCGACCGCCCAGCGGTTTCGCGACGAGCTGGCGAAGGGGAAGATTCCCATCGACACCTGTTCGCGTTGCGGTGACTTGAAACGGCTCGCCGCCAAAAACGCCAAGCCCCCGGAAATCCGCCTGCCGCATCGCGGCATCCTCCTGGAGAACACCGTGCGCTGCAACGTGGACTGCATCGGCTGCGCGCGCGAAGGCGCGGTGGCCATCCGCGTCGGCAAGCAGCTCCAGATGCCGTTGAACGAAATCACCGAGATGGCCGAGCTCACGGCGCGGCTCGGCATGGAACAGATTTTCTACCTCAACCTCGGCGAGCCGTTCCTGTCGCCGAACGTCTGCCAGGAGCTGCCGGTTCTCCGCGCGAAGAATCCCAAGGCGCGCATTGTGATCTCGACCAACGGCGTGCT
Organism: Verrucomicrobiota bacterium; assembly: GCA_046346715.1. Taxonomy (GTDB): domain Bacteria; phylum Verrucomicrobiota; class Verrucomicrobiia; order Limisphaerales; family CAIQOK01; genus CAIQOK01. Next base: position 41,024 of record JAXMHO010000011.1, on the reverse strand, counting down.
GCTCAACACCGACGCCAAACGCGAGGCGGCATTGAACGTGAGCCACCTGCTGTTTTCCATCCACGGCATCAGCAACGAAATGCTCGGCAAATACATGCACCGGAGCAAATTCGATGAGGCCTACAAGATGATGAAAGAGATGGCGGCGTATCGTAATGCACGCGGCCTGACCGAGCCGGTGGTGGAATGGAAGTATCTGCTTTTCAACTGGAATGATCACCCGGACCACATCGCCCGCGCCATCGAGATGGCGAAGGAGGCGAAGGTTGACATCCTGTCATTCTGGCCGACGCGCAATCCGTATTACGGCATGTCCTGGCGCTGGCATCTGGGCTTCTTCAAGACGGGCGAGAAATGCTGGAAGGGGCGGGAGATTGATTTTAGGAAAACCTCCCGCTGACTTTGGCGGCTCAGCGTGCTTGACATGATGGATATATGCGGGAGAAATACCCGCATGATTACCGGCCGAGATTTCACCGTCGCCGTGGTGTCCATTTGCGCCACCGCCGCCGTGGTTGCCTTCGCCCAATCCGCCGCCAAACCCTTGATGGCGTCGCGGGTTTTCAACTGGAGCGAGATGAAGGTGGACACCACCAAGACCGGCGAGCGTCGCGCGTTGTTCGACGTCCCCACGGCCAATCTCACGCGCTTTGAATCGCACATCACCACCTTGAACCCCGGCGAGGTTCCGCACACCGCGCACCGTCATCCCGAAGAGGAAATGATGATCCTCAAGGAAGGCACGCTGCAGGTCGTGCAAAACGACCAGACCAACCGCGTCGAAGCCGGCGGCATCATCTTCTGCGCGTCAAACGAGCTGCACGGCATGCGGAACATCGGGACGAATCGCGCCACCTACTACGTCATCAAGTGGTTCCCGCATGATTTGAACACCGCGCCGGCAAGATAATCCTTTCAAGGCTTCTCCCGATTCTCCGCGAGGCTTGGTTCCGTTTCCACGTGGCAAACCATTGAGACAAAGGCACCGGAGTCCACGGGCCGAGCGTTTCTTGGCTCCCCCATGGCCAGGTTGTTCACCTGATGGTCAACCTTGCTACTGATCAGAATAATTCTGGTTGACCAAGTTTGAGGTTCGGGGGGAGAATGCCCCCGGTAATTCAAACACCTCCTGACCGATGCAAACGAATTCCTTACGCCATCTGCTGGCCATGATTTTTTTCACGGGTGCCCTGATGCAGGCGTGTTCGGGGCAGACCAACTCAGCCACCCCACGCACGCTTGCAATCGGTGAACGCGCCCCGGACTTCACTTTGAGGGATCAGAACGACCAGGAATTTTCCCTGAGCAAATCACTGCAGCACGGGCCGGTGGCGGTGGTGTTCATCCGCTCGATTGACTGGTGCGCCTTCTGCCAGATGCAAACGGTGCAGCTGTCGGAAAACCTCTCCAAAATCCAGGCCGCCGGCGGCAATGTGGCGGTGGTGTGCTACGACGCGCCCCCCAAAGTGAAGCGCTTCACCAAACGCCGCAAGATCGCCCTGCCGGTCCTGTCGGACACCGGCAGCAAGACCATTGATGCCTATGCGATGCGCGCCGTGACCGGGGCCGGCAACCAGATTGGCTCCGCCCAGCACGGCACCTTCATCGTTGACAAGTCAGGCGTCGTGCGGTCCAAACCGTATCTGACTTCGTTTGATGGCGACTCAGCAGTGGAAGAAATCCTGCGCGCGCTGAAGGAAGCAAACACCTCCCAACCCTGAACCAAAACAGATTATGAAGACATGGACGTCTATTGGATGCGCCTTGATGGCGATGGCATTGATGAACCTGCTCAGTCCGCCGGCCGCGACCGCGGGCATTTTGCCGAAGGTGACCAACGTCAGCACCAGCCCCGCGCTGACCAACGAGTTTTACCTGACCGCCACCAACATCACCACCACCTTCAACGGCACGAACGTCCGGGTGCTGGTTTACATGGATGACCCGCCCGGCGGCGGCGGCGCGACGCGCGGCATTCCCGCACCGTTGATCGAATTGAACGTCGGCCAGACGGTCATCTGCCATTTCAAAAACAACCTGACCAACAACGTCGAGGGCGCGTCCATCCACTGGCACGGCATCGAACTCGACAACGACAGCGACGGCACCGGCGTCACGCAGGACACGGTCCTCCCGGGCCAGACCTACACCTACCGTTTCATCGTGCCCCGGCCTGGTTTGTATTGGTATCACTCGCACATGTTGCCCGGCACCACGACCTACGGCGGCATGTACGGGCCGATCATCGTGCAGGACACGAATGAAACCGCGCTCATCGCCGCGAATGTCCTCCCCGGCACCAACAACACCTTTCCCCTGATGGTGTCTGACATCAGTTTTACCAACGGAACGGTGGGAAAGGTCGTCAACGGCACCAACTACCTGCTCAACACCCTGATCCAGCTTTGCGAGAACAGCATTCTCGGCGAGCCAGGCGGCGACAACAGCAAATGCAGTCCCACGGGAAAACCGGGAAACCTTTTCCTGTGCAACGGCAAAATCCCTTCGCTTGCCGGCAATTACTGCACGCCCACGACCAATTCCTCGCCGGTGTTTTATGTCGGCAAGAACCAGCGGGTGCGGCTCCAACTCTTCAACGCCTCGACCTCGCGCACCGTGAATTTTTCCCTGCATTACCCATGCAGCAATCCCTCGGGCAACACGAACCTGTTTCACATCGGCGGCCAGGGCGGCTTTCTGGAGCGGGCCGTCCTCGACGGCGGCGTGCAAAGCGGCTACGACTTCATCTTTCCCAAGGGCACCGTCAACCTCGGCTCCGGCGCCCGCGAGGATGTGATGTTTTACACGTCCGGAAACAACGGGGACGTCATCCAACTCCTCGGCCGCTCCCTGCCGGATCCCTGGAAGCTCGACACCGTCGGAATTCTCCCGACCAACTATCCCATCGCCTTCTTCGTCGTCACCAACACGGCCAGCACCAACGCCCCCATCACCAACTCGATGCCCATCCTGGCGGCCATCGGCCAGCAGGTGGAAGATCTCTCGCTCCTGGGCACCAACTCGCTGACCGCGCCGCCTGATCCCGATCTGGGCACCCAGGACGGACGCGTGGAACTCCAGGTCGGCATCGCCGCCAATGGCGTGATGAACGGGCCGAACATCGGCGGATATGCCGCCACCCCGTTGGACGGCAACAGCGGTTTCGGTGCCTGGACAGATGTGCCGCACCCGCCCACCGCACTCTGGGCCCGCGCGGGCGATGTGTTTAAGCTCGCCGTCGCCATCACCAGCGCGTCCGTGCACCCCTATCATCTGCACGGCTTCTCCATGCAGCCGGTGGCCATCTACAGTGAGAACCTCCAGACCAACCTCTTCACCTTTCCCTACCAGGAATTTGTTGACACCGTGGACATTTATCCCGGTGAAGCCTTGGTGTTCCGCGTGAAGCTCGAGGATCGTTCGGTTCTGGCGGATTCCGCCACCGGCGGCCCGGTCATCACCTCCACCGATGCGGAACGCGGCGGCAACGTCGGCCGCTGGCTCATGCACTGCCATATTTTCCTGCACGGCACGGTCGGCATGATCAGCGAACTCGTGGTCGTGCCCAACACCGCCTACCGCCTCGTCAGTTCGGCGGCGGGCACCAACAGCGTGATCGCCACCACGGCATCCGCGGCCGCGTGGACCACCACCGTTGACGACTCCTGGTTGCACACCGTCCCCGGCAACACCTCCGGCACCGGACCGGACACCGTTCTGTTCCGCTATGATGCCAACCCAGGTCCGACGCGCGTCGGCACCCTGCACGTCGGCGGCCGGACCGTTGAAGTGACGCAGGCGGGCACCAATTATGTCCAGGCCGGTCCGCTCACCACGCTGGCCACCAACGGTCTGATTTCACCGTTCGGCATCGCCCTGGAAGATGATGGCGACGTCTATTTCACCGATAGCGGCAACAACGCGATCAAACGTTGGAACCGGACCGCCAACACCGTCTCCACGCTTACTTCCGGCTGGTCCACCCCCTATGGCATCGCCGTTGACAGCTTTGGCGGCGTTTACTTCTCCCAGTTCGGGGACACCGAAATCAAAAAGCGTCTGCCGATCATTCCGTTCGTGGTCACCCTCTTCACGAACAACGCCACCGGGGTGGCGGGGCTCACCCTGGATGACGCGGGGAACGTTTATATCGCGGTTCCCGGACAGCACGCCATCAAACGCTGGAACGTGGCAACCGAGACGCTCACCTCCTTCACCACGAACGGACTTATCTCCCCCTGGGGGGTCGCCGTGGACAAGGGCGGATCGGTTTACGCGTCCGACATCGGTGACGACTCCGTCAAGAAACTCGGCACCAAATTGTTCTTCATCGGCTCCTTCCCGTTTTTCCTTCCGTATTGGAACCAGATCACCGTGCTGAGCAACACCCTGAGCAACCCCTACAATCTCACCGTGGATGATGCCGGGAATATTTTTGTCGGCGACTACGGTCATGGCGCTGTAAAAAAACTCAACGTTGCCAGCAACACCGTCACCTCGGTGGTTTCCGGCATGAACAGCCCCATCGGCGTGGCGGTGGACAAGACCGGCAACCTGTTCTTCTGTGACTGGGGCGGCAACGTCGTGAGGGAGCTCCCCTACGCCTTCGTCTCCACCACGCCCAAACAGGAGCCGGCTGAGTTGACCTTTGACACCCTGCCCACCGTGCTGCCATCGGATGAAAACCTCCTGCCGCCCTTCGCGCCGATAGCGAACCAGCCGTGGATCACCTATGGGGGATCCACCGAGGGCGTGGTGGAATTCTCCGTGGCCGCCAACACCGGCGCAGCGCGCGCGGGCACGCTCAGCGTGCTCGGCCAGCCCGTGACCATCAATCAGGCCGGCGCGTCGTGGAAAATCGCGCTCAACTCTTTGCTGGTCGGCCCGAAGGCAGGCTCAAACACCGTGACCGAACGCGTCATCCCCTCCGTCGCCACCTGGAACGCGAGCACGGCCACCCCCTGGCTGCATCTGCCGGACACCAGCGGCCTCGGCAGCACAAACATACTGTTCACGTATGACGCCAACTTTGGCACGACCCGCACCGGCACCATCACCATCAACGGCCAGGTGCTCACCGTCACGCAGGCCGGCGTCACCTACGTCCCGGCACCCGCACCCGCCACCACACTCACCAGCACGGGTCTTGCAAGCCCCGTGGATGTCGCGCCCGACCATCTCGGCAACGTGTTCTTCGGTGACAGCGGCAACAACACCGTGCGCAAATGGTCCCCGGGGACCACCACCAACTCCGTCATCATGTCGGGCTTCACCCCGCAGGGACTGGACGTGGACGGAGCCGGAAACGTCTATGTCACCGACTTCTTCAATCTGGAGGTCAAAATGTGGCGGGCAAGCGACAGCGCGGTGTTGACACTGGCTGAAACACCAGCGCCACCGAGTGGAATTGCCCTGGATGACTACACGAACGTCTTTTGGGCGATGCCCTCCCCCCACGCCATCTACAAATGGGTCGCCGCCAGCAGCAACGTCGTCGGGGTGGTTTCCAACTCCCTCACTTCCACCCGCGGCGTTTCCCTCGATATTGTCGGCAATGTTTACATCGCCGAAACCTCGGCCAACCGCGTCCGGAAATGGGATCCCCTCACCGGCAACCTGACCACCCTGATCTCCACCGGGCTGAGTTCGCCGTGGGACTGCGTGGTGGATGGCAGCGGCAACGTCTATGTGGCCGACGGCTTCAACAACCAGATCGTCCAATGGGTGGCGGCCAGCGGCACGGTCATCACCAATGTGCCGGGCGGACTTGGGGACCCCACCGGCGTCGCCGTGGACGCCGCGCAGAACATCTTCATCGCGGACTTCGACAACGACTCGGTCAAGGAACTGCCCCACGCCTTCATCGATGCGACCACGAAGTCCGAGCCGTTCATCGCCGGCACCGATGCTCTGGGCGCCGTGCTCCCGACGAACCGGAATCTTACGGCCTCCTTCGCCCCCTCCACCGCCACGCCGTGGATCAGCATCACGGGCGTCACCAACGGCGTCGTGAGCTTCTCGTTCACGCAAAACCCCGCCACGTCCTCACGCGTCGGCTCGATCAACGTGCTCGGCCAGAGCATCACGGTGATTCAAGCCGGAGCGCCGGTCGTGCCGGTGTTCACGCAGTTCATCCAGCTCACCAACGGCGTGTTTGAACTGAGCTTCACCAACGGCGCCCGCAGCGGCTCCTACAGCGTGCTGATGACCACCAATGTCGTGACGCCGCAAACCAACTGGACGCTGATCGGCTCCGCCACCAACGACGGCTTTGGCACCTGGAAGTTCACCGACATCTCCGCGAGCAACGTCGCGCGGTTCTACCGCATCCGCACGCCGTAAGTTTTATGAAGCATGCCCTCTCCTTAAGCCTGTGTCTGCTGGCCGCACTGGCCGGCACCGCGCAGGGCCAGTCTGTCAGCTATACCTCGTTCGCCACGGCGGACACGTTTGTGTCCTCGGGCCAGCCCGCCGTCAACTTCGGCGCGCAGGGCGCGGTCGAAATCGCCGCGCCCAACGCCACGCAGCCGCGCACGCTGCTTTCGTTGACGCGGTTCAACGCCACCGCGTTGCGGGACGCGTTCGACGCAGACTTCGGCGCGGGCAACTGGACCGTGACGGACGCCTCGGTCACGTTGTTCTCCAACTTCGCCACCGCCGGACGGCAGCCGAACAATGCCAGCTTCAATCTGATTGCGGCCGGCAATTTTGACTTCGGGCTGCTCGGCAACAACACGTGGGGCGAATCCACCCTGACGTGGAACACCCTCCCCGACTTTCTGCCGGGCGCGGGCAGCACCAACACGCTGGACAGCCTGGGGACGTTCTTCTGGCCGGCCACCGGCGCGAGCAGTTCGACGTGGAACTTGAATGCCGCTCCACTCGGCAATGCGATTCTCGCCGGCGGGGACCTCACGCTCTTCGGCCAGCCCTCGGCGGGGAGTTCGGTCAGCTATCTGTTCAACACGGTGGGCACGGCGAATCCTCCGCGCCTCAACGTCACGGCGTCGGCGGTTCCCGAGCCAACGGCTCTGGCCCTGCTGCCGGCTGGTCTGCTCGCGGGCCGGCTGCTCCGCCGGCGTCAGCCGTGATTGTGGTTCGGTTCGGCGCGGTGCCTTAGATATTCCTCGACGATCTTCGCCTCGGTCTCGCGCGGCATCTCCTCGTAATGGCTGAATTCCTCCGCATGAGCACCTCGCCCGCCGGTGAGCGAGCGCAGCGTGCTGGAGTAGCGGTAAAGCTCCTTGGCCGGTGCATGGGCCTTGATGACCTGAAACGCGCCATCGGTGTCCATGCCCTGAATGCGCCCGCGCCGGCTCGACAAGTCGCCCATCACCTTGCCCAGGCAATCTTCCGGAATGCGGATTTCGACCAGGTGGATCGGCTCCAGCAGGCAGGGCCGCGCTGACGCGAAGGCCTCCTTGAACGCATGATAGCCCGCCGTTTGAAAGGCGATGTCCTTGGAATCCACCGGATGCATCTTGCCGTCGTAGAATTCAATCTTCACGTCCACCACGCGGTAACCGGCGAAGATGCCTTCGTTCACGGCGCGGTCCACGCCTTTCTCCACCGACGGCACAAATCCGCGGTCCACGTTCTGCCCCACCAGTGACTGCACGAACTCCACGCCGCTGTCGCGCGGCCGGGGTTCGATGCGCAGCCACACCTCGGCGAACTGCCCGGCGCCGCCGGTTTGTTTCTTGTGTCGGTATTTGGATTCACCCTTGGCGCGGATGGTCTCACGGTAGCGGACGCGCGGCTCAATGAGCTCGACATGGACATTGTAACGGCGGCGCAGCCGGTCGGCGATGACCTCAAGATGCAGCTCGCCCTGCGCCGAGAGAATGGTCTGGTGCAGTTCGCCATCCACGAAATGCAGGAACGTCGGGTCCTCGTGATGCAATGCCGCCAGGCCGGACGCGATCTTGTCCTCCTCGCCTTTGACATTGCTCTTGAGCGCGGCATGAATGTTCGGCTTCGGATAGTCGACGCGGGGCAGCGTCACCGGACGCTTCACACTGCACAGCGTGTTGCCGGTGTGCGTGTCCTTGAGCTTGACCACCGCGCCGATGTCGCCGGCGTTGAGGACCGGCACGGTTTCCCGCGCCTTGCCGTTGAGCAGATAAATCTGCCCGATCTTTTCCGTGATGCGCCGGTCGGAATTGAACAGCTCCGAGCCCACCTTGACCTGCCCGGAATAAACGCGGAAGAACGACAGCTCACCGAACTGCGCCTCGCTCATGGTCTTGAACACGTAGCAGACCGGGTCGGGATCCGTGAGCGCCACCGAAACTTCCTTTCCGTCCAGATCGTGCGCGGTGACTTTCTTCCGGTCCACCGGCGACGAACCATACTTCGCGATGAAATCCATGAGCCGGGCCACGCCGACGTTGTTCTCCGCCGACGTCACAAACAACGGCACGATCACCTGCTCCTGGATGGCCTGGTGGATGCCGGCGCGCCATTCCTCCTCGCTCAAGCCGCCCTGCTCGAAAAATTTCTCCATCAGGGCGTCGTCGGATTCCGCCACATGCTCGATCAGTTCCTTGTGCAGCTGGTCCACGCGTTCCTTCGCCGCGCCGGCGGCGGGGGCCTCGGTGAATTTGCCGCTGCGGTCGGCCGCGTAGGTGACAACCTCGTCGCGCGGCACATCAAGCACCTGGTTGAAGCCGCTGCCGGGATTCACCGGCAGCGTCAGCGGAAAGACATTCGCGCCGAAATGCTCGCGCACCTGTGCCAGCACCGGCTCGAAGTCCGCCCCCTCCTTGTCGAATCCGTTCAACACGATCATTTTCGGGATGCCGCAGCGGGTCGCGTATTTCCAGACGGCGTCCGTGCCCACGCCGACGCCGTGGGCGGCATTGATGACCACCAGCGCGAAGTCGCCGACGCGCAGCGCGCCCAGGCCTTCGCTGATGAAGTCCGCGTAGCCGGGGCAGTCGAGGACGTTGAACTTTTTTCCGAGCCATTCCAGGTGCATCAGGGTGGCCGAAACGGAAATCTGACGCTGCTGTTCGCTGACGTGATAGTCGGAGACCGTGGTGCCGGCGGCGATGCCGCCCATCCGGTTGATGACGCCGGCGCAGGCGAGCATGGCCTCGCTCAGGATGGTTTTTCCCGAGGAGGCGTGACCAACGACGGCGAAGTTGCGGATGTCAGCGGGCTGGAATTCTTTCATGGGGGAGCCTTTCTCCTGGAAGCCGAACGAGTGTCTGGGAAGACATCCTGTTCATGAGGGCAAGGTAGCCAATTTTGCCAAAACCGCCAAGCCGGAACACTGGACACGAATTGGCTTTTGCCCGCCGGCTATTGCCTGTGCCCGCTCCGGGAATGGACCCGGGCGGCGCCGCGCTTTCGGGACCGGCCCGCCTTATTTCTTTTGCCAGAGGCCATCCCGCAGGTTCACCGGCGCGGCGTTGGTGCCGGGAGCGTTGGTGGTGGCAGCCGGCGCCCTCGCTCCGGTCAGCAGGTTGCCGACGCCCTGAAGAATCTTGCCGGCATCGCCGCCCACCACGACGGGAAGTCCCGCCACCGATCTGGCCGTCAGTCCGGCAATTACTCCCCAGTCCGTTTTGACCGCCGGCCTGCCCACCGTGCCAACCACCCGGGCAAAAGCAGGCAGGGGAATGAACATCATGTTCGTGGGCGTGTTCGGCGCCATCAGGTTCGCCTTGCTGGCCAGCGCGCGGGCCAGCAAGAAGTTCACCGGCCAGTTGGCAATGATGGAATCATCCAGCCCCGGCGCGAGGACCATCGGTCCGGCAGTGTCGGCGCGGTAAGCATCGCTCAGCACTTCACAACGGGAAAGGTTGAGGGCGCCGCCACCGACTTGAACCAGGGCGTTCAAACCGGTCATCGGCGCGCTGGTGAGCTCGTTCAGCCGCAGCCAGATGGCAATCGGCGTGATCAGCGCCTTGGCCTTCGGTCCGACCAGCTGGATGTCCGCATTCGTCAGCACGATGTTCGCCTTGCCCAGCAGATTTGTATGCAGGCTCGCCTCGGTGATGCCCGCGCCTTTGAGGTTTGCCTCGGCAAACAAAGTGCCTTTCGCCTGGCCGCGATAGGCCGGGGAAAACGTGTCCGCCAGCGGCGCAATCGGCACGCCCTTCGCACTGAAGGCCACGTCGTATTGAAAGCCCGGCACGCCGAGGTTCACGTCGGCCTGCGCAGAAACCGGCGCGCCGTTCAAGTTCAGCTCGAAGGGTGAGAGCTTGATCCAGCTGCCCTCCAGCTTCGTCACCATCTGAAAATTCGTGACGGCGACTGCGTGCAGATAAAGGCGGTCGATGCGCGATTCCAAACTGAAGTTTTTGAACGGGAGCGTCAGCGCGGCTGGTTCCTGAGTTTTCTTGGCAGGCGCGGTCGGAACGGGTGCGGTCTTCGGCGTCGTGCCCCCGGGCGCGGCCATCAAATCATAGTAACCGCCCAGGTCGAGCGATTCCGCCGCCAGTTTCAACGCGCCGGTGATGGCGTTTGAGTTGGAGCAATCCACCCTGCCTGCAAGGGTCAGCTCGTTCTTGGCGCGGTCGGTCGGCGTCAGAAACAACTGACAGCGGCGAAGGTCCGCGATGTTCTTGTCCATCGTGGCGTCCAGGTTCCACTTCGCCGCCAGCCGGACGGACGGATTCGCGCTCGCGGCGAGATTCGTCATCACCAGTTCACCGGCCACCGACTGCGCGCCGCCCTGGCTGCTCAAGCGGCCTTGAAACTGCACCGAGCCGCTGGCAAGTCCGGCCTGCGGTTGTGGCACAATCGCCAGGAGCTTCATCAACTGCGCCCTTACCAGCACCTGCAGTTCGGCGTCGCCGGTGGTTTGGTCGAAGCGGCCGCTGCCGTTCACCGTCAGGGCATTTTCACCCCGCTGCGCCAGGGTCAGCTGGTAGTTGGATAGTGAAAAGTTTTTGAACTCCACCGCGCTGCCTTTGGCTTGAAGCTGCGCATCGGCATGGCTCACAACATTCGTCCCGAACCGCGCGGAGAAGTCATCGAGGCGGGCGTCGAGATCGAAGTCGAGCTGCTTGCCGCCCTGTCGTGACACGAGCTTGAACTGGCCTTCCCCGCTGCCGGACGGCGAGGTCCCAGCTGCAAACGCGCTCCAGTCGCCGACGCTGAACGGGCTGACCGTCACATTCAACGCCGCGTCCCCGGCGGCGGCGCCGCCATTGCCCCACGCCACCGTCATCGGACTGGAAAGCTCCGCCTGCACGAAAGGCTTTTGGTTTTGCGTCGCCGCGAGCACGAGCGATTGCAGCACAAGGGACTGGGCGGAGCGATTCACCCCCACCCCATAATCCAGTTGGAAATTCAGCACCGGAGTGTTTTGTCCGGCGCGGCTGGCTTGAAAGTTTGCAACGGCCACCCGACCGCGGGCGTTGATGACCGTGCCGGACTTGGTCAGTTCAACGACGTTGCTGGCGCTCACGGTGGTGCTTTGGAAATCCAGGCCGCGGCCGGCCGCGGCGAGGTTCAGCAGCTGCCGGTCAACCGACTTCAACACCACGCTCAAACGTCCCTCCTGCTTCTGCGCGGCGAACGGGCCGCTCACTTCCAACGCGCCCAGCGTGGTCCCGGCCTTGAGGAAGCTGACCGCCACTCGCTTGATTTCCGTGGGCGTGACTTCGCATTCCAACTGCGTCGCCAGCGCCGCCGCATTCGCCAAAGAGCCCGTCGCCGAGGAAACTTCAACGGCGGTTTTGCCCTTCACCGAAAGGGGTTTCAAGTCGTCCGCCAGCGCGAAGTCAAAACCGCCGGCGACCTGCGCCTGCATCGCACCGGCATTGGTGGAGGAATGAACGTCCGACTTCACCTCCGCCGACAACGTCAGGTTTCCCGTCGCGCCGTTCTTCACGTCGGACAACGTCACGTTCACCTTCGACAACTCGGTGCTGCTGCGCGAACCGTCCTTCTCGCTGGCCACGTAACGAATGGTGGCGTCCGTCAGCGTGAGCTTCTTCAAATCCACGCGCGGGGGACCGGACGGCTTGCCGGGTTTCCCGGCCGTCTCCGGCTTGGACTTCGTGAGCGGGTCGAGGTTGCTGGAACCGTCGGCATTCTGGATGACGCTGACCGTCGGCGAAACCAGCGCGATTTCATCCACGTGAAAGTTTCCACCGAGAATGTCCATGAGATGATAACGCAGCCGCACTTCGTTTGCGGTGACGAGCGGTTCACCGCCGGTGGTCTGCACTTTCAAGTTTCGCAGCACGACCGTGCTGAACGGACTGACCGATGCCTCACTCACCGAGATATCGGCGTTCACCGCCTTGCCGACGCGCGGCAGGATGACGCCTTTGACAAAGCTCGAGCTGGTGGCGATGAAGTATCCGGCGACGCCCAGCGCGAGCAGGACGAGCAGAATGCCGCCGAGAAGCTTCGGCCAACGACGAGGTTTCCCCACGGATGTTTCGGAATCTTTGTTATTCATAAAAAGCACAACACAGTCGCCCAGACTATCGAGGCACCCCTCGCGGAGGCCAACTTCTTTTCCGGAGTAATCGACCGCAGAACACGGGGAAGTATTCAATCTCGAAACGGATTGCGGCGAAGTTCACGGCGATTCCATGGGGTGTTTTCCCCAGGCGAGGACGTGCTCAATGCGCCTCAAGCCACGTCGCGCCGATGCCCATCTCGACTTCAATCGGCACGCCGAGAGAAATGGCGGACCTCATCTTCTTCTCCACCAGCGGCAGGACTTCCTGCTCCTCGTCGCGATACAAGTCGAAGACGAGTTCATCGTGGACTTGGAGCAGCATGCGCGTCCGCAACCGGCGGCGGACCAACTCCTGTTGGATGTGAATCATGGCGAGCTTGATCATGTCCGCCGCGGTGCCCTGGATGGGGGCGTTGATGGCGTTGCGTTCGGCCGCGCCGCGCACCGTGGCGTTCGAGGAATTGATGTCGCGCACATAACGTCGCCGGCCCGTAACGGTCTGCACGTAACCATGCTCGCGCGCGAACTGGATGGTCTCGTCCATGAACTGGCGGATGCCGGAGAACTGCTTGAAATAGGCCTCGATGATTTCCGCGCCTTCCTTGCGGGGGATGTTCAGGCGCTGCGCCAGCCCGAACGCCGAGATGCCATACGCGATGCCGTAGTTGACCATCTTGGCCTTGCCGCGCATGGCGGAAGTCACCTCGGCCGGTGGAACGCCATACACCTTCGCCGCCGTGGCGACGTGCACGTCCGCGCCCGACTGAAACGCCTCCAGCAAGCCCGCCTCGCGGCTCAGCCCCGCGATGATGCGCAGCTCGATCTGCGAGTAGTCCGCCGAGAGCAGGCGGTGCTGGTCATCGCGCGGCACGAAGGCCTTGCGGATTTCCTGACCGCGTTCGGTGCGGATGGGAATGTTCTGGAGGTTCGGGTTCTGGGAATTCAACCGGCCCGTGCTGGTCGCCACCTGGTTATAGGTGGTGTGGATGCGTCCCGTGGCGGGCCAGATCGCCGCCGGCAACGCCTCGGCATAGGTGGACTTGAGCTTCGCCGCGCCGCGATAGTCGAGCAACCGCCGGACAATCTCATGGTCCGGAGCGAGCAGCATCAGGGTCTGTTCGTCGGTCGCGTATTGCCCCGTCTTGGTTTTCTTCGCGGTGCTGGAAAGCTTCAGGACGTCGAACAGAATTTCGCCCAACTGACGCGGCGAAGCGACGTTGAACTCGCGCCCGGCCAGTTGGTGAATGGTCTTTTCCGCATCGGCCATCTCCGCCGACAACTGCGACGCGAACTCCGCCAGGGCGGCGGAATCCACGCGAATGCCTTCGTGCTCCATCGCCACCAGCACGGGGCTCAGCAGCGATTCGATCTCGTAGAAAACCTTTTCCTGCCCACGCTGTTTCAGCAACGGCTCCAGCGCGCCGCGCAGCTGCCACGCCACCTCTGCGGCCTCGGTCACACGCTCCGCAATTTTTTCCGAGGCGATGTCTCCGAGACTCAACTGCTCCTCCTTCGCCTCCGGCGCCTTGATGAGGCTATAACCAAGGCAGGCCTCCGAGAGATATTCCAGCGCATGACGCTGGTCGGGTTCGATCAAGCTGTGCGCGACCATGGTGTCGAACCACGTCCCGCGCAGTTCGAGGCCCCGCCAACGCAGAACGCTGGCGTCGAATTTAAGGTTGTGCCCCACCTTGGCCAGACGTTCCGACTCCAGCAGCGGCTTGAACTCGGACAGCACCGTCGCCGCTCGACCCGGCTCGCTCGGCAACGGCACAAACACTCCGGCATGCGGCTGCCACGAAAACGCCAAGCCTTCGAGACGGGCAGATTTGGCGTCCTCACCGGCGACCGCCGCTTTGAATGCAACGGCGTCCAAGGTCTGCAATTCCTGAATGAGCTTCGCGCGGCTGGCGGCATCGTTCACCACGTTGAAGCGGTGGGAAACATCGGCGAGTGATTTCAGAGGAACCGCGGGTTTGCTTTCCACAGGCAGGCCGTCTGGCTCCGCAACTACTGGCGATACAACCGCGGTTGTTTCAGCAGTCGGCGCGCTGTCCGGTTGAGCGGATTGAAATCCCCGGCCCGCCTTGAAGTCCGCGCCGAACAAGCGTTTGCCGAGCGAATTAAACTCGAACTCGACCAGCAACGCCTTCAGCGATTCCTCGTTGGGCGGACGCAGCTTCAGCGATTCCAAGTCCGCCGGACAGGGAGCGTCATGCAAAATGGTGACCAGTTGTTTCGACAGCAGCGCGATCTCGCGATTGGCTTCCAGCGACTCCTTCAGCTTGCCCTTGAGGTTCGCGGTGCTGGCCAGGAGATTTTCCACCGAACCGAATTCACCGATCAGCTTGATGGCCGTCTTCTCGCCGATGCCGGGAACGCCGGGGATGTTGTCCGAGGCGTCGCCCATCAACGCCAGCACGTCGATGACCTGTTCGGTGCGCTGGATGCCCCAGCGCTTCTTGATGGCTTCGACGTCGAGGATTTCGGCGTCATCGCCGGCGCGGCCGGGCTTGAACAGGAAGGTGTTTTCATCCACGAGCTGACCAAAGTCTTTGTCGGGCGTGACCATGAAGGTTTTGAAGCCGGCCTTCTCCGCGCGCCGCGCGAGCGTGCCGATGATGTCGTCCGCCTCGAAGCCGTCGGCGGAAAGCACCGGGATGTTGAACGCCTCGATGAGACGCCGAACATGCGGCAGCGCGGCGGAAAGGTCCTCGGGCATCGCCTCGCGCTGCGCCTTGTATTCGGGATAGGCAACGTGGCGCGGCGTCGGCGCGGCGGTGTCGAAGACCACGGCCAGGTGCGTCGGCTGCTGTTTGCCAAGGATGTCGAGCAGGGTGTTGGCGAAGCCGTAAATCGCCGAGGTGTTCAGGCCTTTCGACGTGAGGATGGGCCGCACCGCGAACGCAAAGTGCGCGCGATAGACCAGCGCCATGCCGTCGAGGAGGAAAAGCCGTTTTGCCATGAACGGATGTTAAACCGTTTCGCCGGAGGATGGCGCGAAGAATTTTTGGCTAGGGTGACTTCGGAACGGACAGCCACTCGCCGCCCCTTGCAAAGACTTCGGCCGGTGTTCCAAGATAATGTTTCAAGAGCACGTCCTTGTCCCAGGGGTTTTCAGTGCGCGCCATTTCCCAAAGCTGTTTGCCGGAAAGTCGCAGCCCATAATGCCACGGCGAAACCAGGGCGGTGTTGATCAGCGGAAAATCCGTGCCGTAGAGAAGCCGGCCGTTGAACCGGCTTTCTTGGAGGGCTTCGGAAAGGAAAAAGTGCTTGTTGATCTGGGTCAGCGACGAGATTTCCGAAAACAGATTGGTGTGTTCCGGCATCAAGCGCGCCAGCCGTTCGCTGCTGCGTTCACCTTCATAGCTGCCGGTGGAGGCGATGTGCGCGGCGATGACCCGCACGCCGAGGCTGAGCGGATAGCGCAGCTTGCCGGGATCGCAGTAGGAATCGGTCGCACCGGAAAAGGAGCGCTCCTGGCCGGCATGGGTGAGCAGCGGCAGGTTCAGCTCGACCATTTTCCGGTAGAACACTTCCAAGCGCGGGTCTGCCGGATCGATTTCCATGATCGAGGGAATCCACTTCACCAGAACCGCGCCATTGGTCTTCGCCCAGGCCAGGCGTTCCAGCGCGTCCGGTCGGTAGGGATTGACAGAGGCGCCAAACAGCAGGTTTGTATGCCGCGCCACGACGGACGCCACGAACTCGTTGGGCACATAAACTTCCGTGCGGTTGGTGTCGAACCGGCCGTCGGTCACCACGCCGTCCATGGCCAGCAGGACGGCTTTGCTCACATACCGGCTTCGGGATAGGGTTTGAGAAATCCGGTCCGCCACCAGGGCGTCGCCCTGCGATTCAATTTCCGCGCGGGTGACACCAAAAGCCTTCAGGTAGATGTCGAACTTCCAGCTGTCCTTCAACTTGGCCGACACGAAGCATCCGCTGCCGCCGGCGCCAATCCCGGCCACATGGCAATGCATGTCCACGATCTGCGCCGGCAAGCGCTGCACCGGCTGGTACGGCAGAGCCAGGCAGAGCTTGGCGGCGGTTCCAATCAGGCCGAGGCCCAGCAGGGCTTTCCAATGGCGTTTGCAGAGCCGAATGCAGTTTTTCATGGGGTATCTGATTAAACACAAACCGGGGAGGAATCGGAAATGAGAAATTTTCTTCCGCAGGCGGGCCGTTTCCGAACAGCCGCCTTTACACCCGTCAACCCCGGGACTAAATTCGGCGCATGGCTTCGAACTACGACCCGACTGATTTTGTGGACGACGATTTTCAAACCCGTCCGACGACGCACAGCAGCACCAGCACGCATCGCGCGCCGTCGCGCGAAGAGGTGGACGCCCGCGTCGGTGACGCCCAGCAGAAGCTCGCCGAGTTGAAGCGCCAGCAGGAGGAGCTGGAGCGCGAGCGCGCGTCGCTTGAAGAAGTGCGCCGCCGCCAGATGGAATTCCAGAACGGCCGCCAGGAAATGGTCCACAACCTGACCCGTGGCCTGGGTTTGCTGGAAGAGGCGGAGTTCACCGCCCGCCGCGATGCCGAACAGATGGCCAAGACCGTCGGTGATTTCCGGGAAGCCCTCGCCAAGGTGCAGGCCATCCATGAAGAGACCTGGACCAAGGACACCTTCAACGTCGAACTCACCCGTGCGCTGACCTCGATTGAAAACGCCCGGATGGAATGGAACGCCGCGCGGCTGAAATTCCCCATCCTGTCCGGCCAGAAAGCCGAGGCGGCCGAATCCGCCGCACCAGCCTCGGCGAAACTTCCCCTCCAGCAACTGGGCTTCGGCGAGCTGTGCAAGATTGGTTTTGCCATGACCTGGCCGCTGACCGTGGTGGCGATCATTGCCCTGGCGGCCTTCCTCGTGGCCTTGTTCCGCAGCCATTGAGTTTTTGTGACATGGCGTGGTTCAAAAAAAAGCCCGACCCGATCAGCGACCGTGCCCGGGCATTGAGCGAGGAAATCGCCGCGCTCGAAGGCAAGATCAAGCAGCTGGACACGCAGCTTCAGACCGCGCCCACGCCGCCCCGCCTGCGTCCCGCCGCCCTGCCGCAGGGCGTGAACGCCCAGCGCCATCCCGAACCTTCCCCGGTGCCGGCCACGCACGATCCCATCTTCGAAAAGGTTGACCAGAAGAAGCTCGACCCCGCCGCCGAAGCAGATTCACCGCCGGAACATTTCAATGAACTGGGCGTGCGCAAATACGATCTGCCGGCCCTCGTTCGCCGCATCAAAAACCATTTCCACGGCCCCACCACGACGAATCCCAAGCTCGTCAACTACCTCGCGGCCGGCGGCGTGCAGGGATTGCGGCCGATGCGTTACGAGAAACGCGTCGCCCGCAACCGCTTCATCGTGCTGGCGGGAATTTTGTTCCTGCTCCTGCTCGGCATCATCGTCGTCGTGGTGAAACGCTGACTGCCGGGCAGCCAAACACGGCAACCCTCCCTCCGCCCTCCGCCAAAACCTCCAAATCCTTTTATGCAATACGTTCTGATCCTTCACGAAGTGGCCGACTATCCGGCCTGGAAACAGGTCTTTGACACTGCGGCGGGCATCCGCAAGGAGGCCGGCGAACGTTCCTATCAGGTGCTGCGCCACGAACACGATCCCAACCAGATCGTGCATTTCTCGGCCTGGACTTCGATCGCCGCCGCCAAAGCCTTCTTTGAATCGCCGCGCCTGGTGAAAATCCGCCAGGAGGCCGGGGTCAAGGCACCCGCGTTCATCTACCTCGAACAACTGGAGGCGGGCACGCTATGAACCGCATTGATTATTTCACGGTGAAGCCGGAGTTCATCACGCAGCTGCGCACCCTGACCAAGTCCCAGGAACAGTTCACGTTGAGCCCGAAGCTGCGGGCGTTGGTGGAAACCCGCGTCTCGCAGATCAACGGCTGCGTGTATTGCACCGACCTCCACCTGCGGGAGGCGCGGGCGCTGGGCGAGAGCCAGCAACGACTGGATACGCTGGCCGTCTGGCCGGAATCGCCGTTCTTCGACGCGCGCGAAAAAGCCGCATTGTCCTGGGCGGAATCCCTGACCCTGATCCCGGACACCCACGCCGATGAGGCGGCGTATGCCGGACTGCAAAATCATTTTTCCGCCACGGAGATCGTGGAGCTGAGCCTTTCCATTTCCCTGGCGAATTTTTGGAATCGCCTGGCCGGCGGCTTCCGGAAGATGCCGGCCCAAGCGGGTTGAGCCAGCGCGCCGACGCCGCCTGGGCGGCTTGAAAATAATCCTGTAATTCTGGCGCAGCCTGTCTCAAAATCCTCGGACTCTATGTCGTTCCTGAACGAAATCGAACCGTTGAAACAAACCGCGTTGGGCGAATTGAAAAATGCCGCCGACCTCGCCGCCCTGGAGCAGACCAAGGGCGCGTGGATCGGCCCCAGCGGCAAGTTCACCGCGCTGATGAAGCAGCTGGGCACGCTCTCCAAAGAGGAAAAGCCCGCCGCCGGCAAACTCATCAACGCCGCCAAACAGGAACTCGAAGCCGCCCTGCTCGCCCGTCGTGAAGAATTGGAGATGAAAGCCGCGCTCCCGAAGGAGCCGACGGATTTCACCGCGCCCGGCCGGCGTCGCGCGCTCGGCAAGCTGCATCCGCTCACGCAGGTCACCGACGACATTGTCCGCGCCTTTCGCAAGATCGGCTTTGCCGTCGCCGATGGGCCGGAGATCGAGGATGAATATCATTGTTTCGACGCACTCAACACGCCTGCCGACCATCCGGCCCGCGATGCGCAGGACACGTTTTACCTCAACGCCAGCGACAAGCGACTGCTCCGCACGCACACCTCGTCCGTGCAGATCCGCGTGATGGAAAAGCAGGCGCCGCCGGTGCGCATCATCGTGCCGGGCCGCGTGTATCGCCGCGACAACGCCGACGCCACGCACAATCCCACGTTCCATCAGATCGAAGGGCTTTACGTGGACAAGAACGTCACCGTCGGCGACCTCAAGGGCACGGTGGAATTCGTCTTCCGCGAACTCATGGGCAGCGACGTGAAGATCCGTTTCCGGCCGCATTATTTCAGCTACACCGAGCCAAGCTACGAGATTGATTTCACCAACGCGCTCGTCAAGAAGATGGGCAAGGACTGGCTGGAGATCGCCGGCTGCGGCATGGTGCATCCGCAGGTGTTCGAAACCGTCGGCTACGACGCCAAGGAATGGACCGGTTGGGCGTTCGGCTTCGGCATCGAGCGCATCGCCATGCTCCGCTATGGCATCAACGACATCCGGCTCTTCTACGAAAACGACGTGCGGTTCTTGAAGCAGTTCTAAGAACCGGCTTCACCGGCCGGCGCGCTGAATGGCCGCAGCCATGAAGACCTTGGCTTCGCGGGATGGGATGGGCGCCCCGAACGAAATAATCTTCCCGCCGTCTTGCTGGATGGTGATGGCGTCCTGCGCCCGGTGGTTGACCCGATAACTGCTCGTTTCGAGCGTTACCACGGCGCGGGAGCCAAACGCAAACTTCCGCCGCCAGCCGAAGGGTCCCACCCCCACAAAGCAGCTGCCTTCGCCGTTGCGCACCCGCACCTCCCAGCGGCCGAACAAGCCAAACAAAATGACCGTGCACAGCACAATGGTGCCCAGCAGAAAGGGCAGGCCGAACAAAGACTGCCCAAGATCGAAATTTCCCTGCCGGATTTGCCTGCCATAAATGCCCCACATCGAAAAACCGCTCCACAAAGCGGTGAACGGAATCAGAAAAATCAAAATCGGAGAGAGCCGGCGATAGACAATCCTAGTCGCGCCGTGGTGGTCGGTGGTGAGGCGAACCCCCTTTGGCGGCTGGCGAAAGTCCACACCGTCCAGCTCCTTCACCGCCGTGGTCTGGGAGAAAGCCCAGGTTTTCCCGCAGGACCGGCACAAGGCGATGTCCTTGACGACGTTGATGTCGTCGAGCGGAATGGCCTGCCGGCAGTTTGGACAGGCGGCCTTGGAGCCTTCGATTGAACCAACCGCGTTGAAGAGGTTCTCGATTTTCACCCGCGCAGGCTAGCCATCGCTCCACGGCTCGTCAAACCACGCCGCACCTTGTTGAAGCCAAAACCCTGTTGAAGCGCGGCCAAGCCTCGGCTAAGCTGCGGTCTTATGACGTTGACTGAAAAATTGCTCGCCCGCGCCGCTGGAAAAGCTTCCGTGCAGGCCGGCGACAACATCTGGGTGAAGGCTGATGTCCTCATGACGCACGATGTGTGCGGACCGGGGACCATCGGCGTGTTCAAACGCGAGTTCGGCAAGGACGCCAAGGTCTGGGACAAAAACCGCGTCGTCATCATTCCCGACCACTACATTTTCACCGCCGACTCCAAGTCGAACCGCAACGTGGACATCCTGCGCGAATTTTCCCGCGAACAGGCGCTGCCTTACTTCTACGACGTCATCGATGATCCCAACGGCACTTGGAAATACGATGCCGCCAAGGGCAACCTGAAGCGCCAATACGGTTCAAATTACGCGGGCGTCTGCCACGCGGCGCTTCCTGCCAAAGGCCATACGCGTCCGGGCGAAGTTTTGTTCGGCACGGATTCGCACACCTGCATGGCGGGCGCGTTCAATCAGTTCGCCACGGGCATCGGCAACACCGACGCCGGCTTCGTCATGGGCACGGGCAAGTTGCTCATCAAAGTTCCCGAGACGATGCATTTCCGCCTCGAAGGCAAACTCCAGCCCGGCGTGATGGCGAAGGACATCATCCTGCATTGCATCGGTGAGATTGGTTTCGACGGCGCGACGTATCGCGCGATGCAGTTCGACGGCCCCGGCGTGGCGAGCCTCTCGATGGACGACCGCATGACGGTGGCGAACATGGCCATTGAAGCCGGCGGCAAGAACGGCATCTTCCCGTTCGATTCGCGCACGGCCGAATATGTGGACGCGCGCGTTAAACTCAACGGCACGATTTCCCGCTATGATCCGGGGGAAATTGATAAGGACCAGAAGTTCGTTTACGAACTCGTCGTGGACCTGTCGAAGCTCGAACCGACCGTCGCGTGTCATCCCGATCCGGGACAGCGCAAGAAGGCCAAGGACATGGGCAATGTGAAGCTGGATCGCGCTTATGTCGGTTCATGCACCGGCGGCAAGACGAGCGACTTCGTGGAGTTCGCCCGCGTGTTGCGCGGCAAGAAGGTGGCGATTGACACCTTCGGTGTTCCTGCGACGCCGGACATCGTCCATGAATTGCAGAGCACCCGTTGGGGCAATGAAACCATCTGGCAGATTCTGCTCAACGCTGGCGTGCGCATGACGGAGAACGCCGGTTGCGCCGCGTGCCTGGGTGGGCCGGTAGACACCTTCGGCCGCATGAATCAGCCGGGCCTCAAGTGCATCAGCGCGACGAACCGCAACTTCCCCGGCCGCATGGGCGACAAGGAATCACAGGTGTTCCTCGCCAGCCCGGCGACGGTGGCCGCGAGCGCGCTCACCGGCAAGGTGACTGACCCGCGCGAATACATCAGCTGAACGAAACTGAACTACACCACCGCTTCCGGCGAAGGCCGGGAGCGGTTTTTTATTTTGCCGATTGACTCCGCGCGCGGCTCCAAGGATTTTTATCGGCCTATGTTAAAAGTTCAACGCGCGCTGCTTTCGGTTTCCGACAAAACCGGCCTCATTCCCTTCGCCCAGGCCCTTACCGCGGCGGGCGTGGAACTGATTTCCACCGGCGGCACCGCGAAGGCTTTGCGCGAGGCCGGACTCGCTGTGAAGGACATCAGCGAACACACGGGCTTTCCGGAAATGCTCGACGGCCGCGTCAAGACGCTGCATCCGAAAGTGCACGGCGGCCTCCTTTACATCCGCGGCAACGCCACCCACGAAAGCGCCGTCAAACAGCACGACATCAAACCGATCGATCTGGTGGTGGTGAACCTTTATCCCTTTGAAGCCACAGTCGCCAAGCCCAACGTCGCGCTGCATGACGCCATCGAGAACATCGACATCGGCGGACCTTCCATGCTGCGCAGCGCGGCGAAGAACCACGACAGCGTCACAGTGGTGGTGGATCCGTTCGACTACGCGGAAGTGGCTGACCAGATTCAGGCGACCGGCAACACCACCTTGGAAGTGCGCCGCAAGCTCGCCGCGAAGGTCTTCGCCCGCACAGCCGCCTACGACGCCGCCATCGCCGCGCATCTGCAAAAGGAATTCAAGGTGTCGCAGACTGGATTGCCGCCGGCCCTGTCCGTTTCCGCCCCGCTGGCCCAGCTGCTGCGCTACGGTGAGAACCCGCACCAATCGGCGGCGCTCTACGGCAAGTTCACCGAGTTTTTCCAGCAGCTTCACGGCAAGGAACTTTCCTACAACAACATTCTCGATCTGACGGCGGCGGCGGGACTCATTGCCGAGTTTGAAAAGGACGAGCCGACGCTGGCCATCCTCAAGCACACCAATCCTTGCGGCGTCGGCCAGGGCGCGAATCTGCGCGATGCCTGGGACCGCGCGTTCGCCACGGACAAACAAGCGCCGTTCGGCGGCATCATCGGCGTGAACCGCACGCTCGACGCCGCGTGCGCCGAGGCGATCGCGGAAATTTTCAGCGAAGTCATCGTGGCACCGGACTTTTCCCCGGAAGCCTTGAGCATCTTGCAAAAGAAGAAAAACCTCCGCCTGCTGAAGGTGTTGAAGTCGCCGCTCACCAGTGAACCGTGGGACATCCGCAGCGTTGGCGCAAACTCCTTCCTGCTCCAGCAGCGCGACCTGAAGCTGACCACGGCGGCGGATTTGAAAATCGTGACCAAGCGCCAGCCCACCGAGGCGGAACTGCGCTCCATGCTGTTCGGCTGGCGGGTGGTGAAGCATCTGAAGTCCAACGCCATCGTCTATTCCGGCGCGGACAGCACGCTCGGCGTGGGCGCGGGACAGATGAGCCGCGTGGATTCAAGCCGCATCGCGGTCTGGAAGGCCGGCGAAGCCAAGCTCTCGCTCAAGGGCAGCGTGGTGTGCAGCGATGCGTTCTTCCCCTTCCCGGACGGCTTGATTGCCGCGGCGGAGGCGGGCGCGACGGCGGCCATTCAACCGGGCGGTTCCGTCAAGGATGCGGAAGTGATTGCGGCGGCGGATGCGCGGGGCATGGCAATGGCCTTCACCGGTGCGCGGCACTTCCGTCATTGAGGGATGGCGGCTGGACGGGAAAAGTCCTGAAACTCAGCGCACGAGCCAGTAGATGACCGCGAACTGAACTGCGGTCACCGCCGCGACCATCGTCCAGACGAACGCCTCACCCGCGACCAGTGTCTTCTGCCGCGGTTCATCCAGCCAGAACTGGAGCTTCAGCGAGCCGATTTCAACCACGTCGCCATTGCGCAATGCCGTGGCTTGCTGAACGGCCGCGCGGTTGACGGTGGTTGAGGCTTGGGGATGATTTTCGAGAAAGAACCCCTCCCGGTCCATCCGCGTGATCTGAAAGTGTTCGTCCCACAATCCCGGCTCCTCCAACTGCAAATCCATGCCCGGCTGGCGTCCGACGCGTACAGGAAAATGGCGGGCCACAAACGTGGTGCCCGCCATTTTGCCGGAAAGTATCTTGAGCTGAATCATCAGAACAACCGCCGCGGCACGAAGATGTGGTCGCCGGGATAGACCGGAACGTTCTTTTTGGGATCCCGGATGGCCTCTTCGGCATCAATCGTCTCCATTTTTCCGCTGGCGCGATTGATCTGAACTTTGCTGCGTTTGGCGAAATCGGTGAAATCACCGGCAGAGGAAATGGCTTTCAAGATGTCAGTCTCGCCCAAATAGGGCTTCGTGCCGGGATTTTTCACATCGCCGGACACGTAGTAGTAACGGTCCTTGGAGGCCACCGTCACGGTCATGTTGCGGTAAAGCCGGTCATACAGCTTTTGGAGCCGCGATTGCAGTTCTCCCGTGGACAAGCCCTTGGCCATGACGGAGCCCACGTAGGGCGGCGTGATGCGCCCGTCGTCCTTGATGGCTTCCTGATGCTGCGGCAACGGCTGGCTGTCGCCGGAGTTAAAGGTGATGGTGACGACATCGCCGATGAACAAAGTGTCTGACGTTCCCTGCTGCGGTGGACGGTAATCCGGCGGCTTCGGGATGTTGTTAGGCGGAGTGCCGGCATCAGGAGTGGCCGTCGGCGGGTTGCTGGTCGGCGCGACCGAGGTCAGCTCCGGATAGTCGGCAAACTTCGCGGTCTGGCAACCGCTCAAAACCAGCCCCAAGCAAACGACGGCGGTGACAACCGCCAGTTGCCGGATAAATTGCTTCAATTGTTTCATCTTTGATAGTTACCCTGTTAGACCCGCGATCAGTATTTTGGTTTGATCTCCGGCTTCGATTTTTCGCCCGCCTCGCCCTCGGCCGCCGGTTCGGAGTCCTCGCTCTTGGAATAGTATTCGTTGTAGTAGCCGCTGTAGTAGTAGTAGTTCTCGTCCTGGGAGACGTTGATGTTGTTCAACACGATGCCCACCAGGTTGCCGCCCACCTTCTCGATCATCTGCTTGGCGCGGATGTTCATCGGCTGCGGATAGCGGCGGTATTGGATCACCTGCAAGGTCATGTCCACCTCACTCGCGAGAATCGAGGCGTCGCTCACGCCCATGATCGGCGGAGAATCAAAGAACACGAAATCATAACGGCGTTTGAGTTCGGTGATGAGGTCGCGCATCTGGGCGGAGCTGAGAATGCCCAGCGAACTGCTCGGGAGCTTGCCGCTCGCCATGAAATCAAGCGTCGGCACGTTCGTGGTCTGAATCACTTCCTCCAAGGCGTTCTGCTTGAGCAGATAGTTGGTGAGGCCGATGTTGTTCGTGACGCCGACCATCTTGTGCAGCGTGGGACGGCGCAGGTCGGAATCGACGATGACCACGCGGCTGCCGTTCTGGGCGAACACGGCGGCGAGGTTGAAGATGGTGGTGGACTTGCCTTCGCCCGCGCCGGCGCTGACGATGGCGATGGAGTTGAGCTTGTCCTCCTTGCGGGAGAACAAAAGATTGGTCCGCAGCACCCGGTAAGCCTCGGCATGCGGGCTTTCCGCGCCTTCGTCCAGCAGGAAGCCGACGTTCTGCGGGATAACACCCAGCACCGGGGACTGCAAGGTCCGCTCGACGTCGTCGATGGTCTTCACGCTGGTGTCGAGGTATTCGATGAAGAAGGCCAGACCAATGCCGACCACGAGGCCGATGATGACACCGAGCACGATGTTAAGCGGCTTGTTGGGACGGATGGGAGTTGGATTGGGGGCGGCCTTGTCGAGGATTTCCACCATGTACTTGTTGGGCAGGTTCAAATCTGCCTTGATGGAGGCCGCGCGCATCTGGAGGACGCTGCGGAACTGTTCGAGATTGTTCAGCCGCATTTTGGCTTCCCAGTAAGGACTGGTGCGGGCTGCTTCTTCAATGTCCGCCTTTTTGGCTTCGGCCAGCTTGGCAATCTGATTCGTGATGTAAGCCTGCTTGGAAGCCAGCCGCTGCTGCAAACCGAACATCATCGCCTCGACGCGCTCGTCGATCTTGACGTTGTACTGGTCCACGACCTTTTTGGCGCTCTGATAATCCGGATGCTCCTCGGTCCGGGTTTTGGCGATGGTCAGCAGATTCTGCTCGGCGGTGTCGAGTTCGTTGATCAGCGTGCTCAGCACCGGATCGGTTTCCACCACGGTCTGGATGCTGCCCCGCAGTTTTTCCTTGCTGAGGCTGGAGAGGGCCTCGAGCTGGGTTTTCAACTGCGCGGCCTCGCCCTCGCGCTGGGATACCTCGGCCATCAACTGCTGGACCACCGCGCTGGAAAGCATCGGGCTGGGTGCGCGACTGGCGGGATCAGGATCGGAAACCTTGAGTTCCGACCGCAGGCGCTCCACCTCCAGCTGGGCTTCCCGGAATTTCTTTTCATTTTCCTCAATTGTCTCATCCAAGCCCTTGACGCCGGTTTCCAGCTTTTCCTTGCTGCGTCCCAGGCGGAATTCCTTGTAGGCGTCAGCGATGGCGTTGGCCAGATCGGCGGCATCCTGCGGATTGTCATTTTGCACCCTGATCTCGATCAAACTGGTATTGCGGACGGGATTGATTTGAAGCATCCCCTTCAAAAAGGTGATGGCCCGGAGCGTGGTGATGGGCTCGCCGCCGTAGTATTTGGCAGACCATTTCTCTTTCAAGTTCATCCGGGGATTTTCCACCACCTTGGTCAACAGCGCCTGCGACTGCATGACTTCAAATTCCGTCTGGATGAAGTAGGGATCAACGGCAAAGCTCTGCATGCCGTTTCCGCTCATGCCTTGGATGTCTGTTCCCTCGCGTTGAACATTGATGCGGGCCATGCCCATGAAAGTTTCCGGCAGGATGAAAGTCACGACCGTGGCGGTGATGACGACCAGAAGAAACACCGCGAGAATGACCGTTTTACGAATGCGGATAATCCGCCAGTAATCCAAAAAATGCAGCTTGGCGTCCTGCGACGAAGAAACTTTCGATGAGTCCATAAATAAAAAAAGGGGCCAGTCCGTGAAGCCTAGCCCCTATTCCATAAGAAATGCAATCAGTAGCTGCCGGTCACACCGAGGTAGAACCGGTTCCGGTCATACGAACGGCCGGTGTCGGAACTGACGTTGGTGTAGTCATAACCCAGCTCGGCGCTCAGGTAACGGATGAATTGATAGCGCAGATTCAAACCAATCAGGAAATCCTTCTCATGCTGGCTGTCAAACTGGCCGCCAACAAAGGTGCCGTATTGGTAGGAGGCATTGAGAGCCGCGAACAGGTTCGGCACAATGCGATGATTGATGGTGGCGAACAGCGTGGCCGACTCCTGGCTCTGGGTGAGGCCTTTGATGGTGAAAGGTCCGACGACGTCAGTCGAGTTATGGTCGTAGCTGAATCCGCCCTGCACGTAGCTCTCGGGAGCGTAGGTATAGCTGGCCGAAATGTTCACATAGGGGCTGACGCTGTCGTTGCCCTGGGGATCATTGTAGTAGTCAACAAAGGAAGCACCAACCTTGGCCACGCCGGACAGGTCAGGAGTGAAGACGTGTTCCGCGCCGACGTAGGCGTAATGGGTGCGGCTGTCACGGCTTTTGCTGAACAGCGCATTGCCCGAGAAGTCGAAGCCGATGACTTCATTACCGGTATAATTGACCTGGCGGTATTGATATCCAACCACGCCCGTGGTCTGCGGCTGAATCTGCCAGCGGGTGTCCAGATGGAAGGTGTGATCCAAGGCATCCGAGGTGCCGGAAAAGCTGGGGATCACATTCGTCGGGCTGGTGAACACGGCACCACTGGTGTCGTAGTCGAACAGGGAGTTTTCATACCCGACCTCCACACCAAACAGCGGGGTGAGCTCGGCATTGAAGACGATCGCGCCGGTATTGCGGATGTTGTTTCCGGGAACACGCTGGGAGGTGGTCACCGCCTCCTTGGACCGCAGTGAATCAGGTTCCTGGCCGATGACGAACGAGTCGCTGACGCGGAACCGGTAGCGCTCATTGATGACATGATTCAGCGTGAGATCGAAATTGTGGTCCTGATCGTAATTGTTGTTGTTGCCAGCCGGACGCACACCGTAATAGAGGAGGGAATAGCGATAGCTCAGCAGGAGCGTGGTGGAACCGCGCTGCCAATCGAGACTGCCGCCTGGGCTTAATGAAAAACCAAACGAGCTCGAGCGGTTGGCGCTGCCGCTCGGCACGCTGTTCAGGTTGTCGTCGTAAAAACCGCGCAGACTGGCCGAGATCTTCCAAATTTTTCCCGAGTCAGCGGACGAGTAGGCGTCGTCAGCGGCGTGCAAACAGGTGGAGCCCAAGGCTATCAATCCGATGGAGGCTGCTAGTTTTTTCATAGTCGTGTTCAGTTTTTGGGACTGCAAGGCAGTTTTCCGACAATCAGTAAATCTACGAACTTTTAACGGATTGATTGGAGCAGTGTCAAATCAATCTTCCATTATTTGTTTATCCTTTTTTGCCCTGCAAATCCTTGAACTCCATGATGCTCTTGAAACAGCGGCACCCACCTGACGACGCCAGTGCGGCGGACCGGAGAGCCAACCCACGCACCTAGCTCGCTGGAATGTTCAAAACCCGGCCGGCCGGCATCCGCTTGGGATCCAAACCCGGATTGGCGCGAAGCAGATCATCCAGCTTCACCCCGTACTTCCGGGCGATCGACATGGGCGTCTCCCCGGACCGGACCGTGTGGGTCTTGCCGCCCGGCACGGTGCGCCGGCTGCCCGGAGGCGGGGGAGTCCGCACCGTTTCTCCGGCGGGAGGAGCATCAGCAGCCGGATTGGGGAATCTCGGTGAGGACGGAGGTGCGTTGGAAAGGACTGTGGGCGGGCGGTTTTCCAACTGGGCGCGCAATCGCTCATTGTCCTCGCGGAGACGCTTGTTGTCCTCGGCCAGATGCTCGAACTCCTTCTGCATGCCCGCCGGGATGGGCAACGGCATCACCGTCTTGGCCAGATCCTGCTTGCAGTTGTTGATGCGGTCACGGACAAACTCCGCCTTGTCGGACTTTGGCCGCAGCTTGAGATACTGCTCATAATGATAAATGGCCGCCGCCGGTTCCGGCTGCTTTTCCTCATACAGGCAACCAAGCTGAAAATGCGCCGAGGCCGACCGCGGGTTTACCTCGACGGCCTTTTCAAAAGATTCCACCGCGCCTTGATAATCCATGCTGCTCAGGCAGCTTTTGCCCGCGAGATAATGCGCCTCCTTCTCTTCTTCTTCGTCGCCGTGGACCGAAGGCAGGCAGCCGCCCAAGCCCATGCAGAGCCAGAGCGCCGCCAGCATGCGTAGCAACCGAACCGCAAAAATCATCCGGCCAAGCTAGAGGAAATGCCGGAGCCTTGCAATGACGTTGCCATACACCGGCGCAAAGGCGAATTCCAACCCGCGGCTGCCGCGCTGAAATCAATCCCGCCATCGACACGAACCCTTGGAATTCAGTAACCTCCCGGTTTCAGTTTCGGTCTTACGGATTTTGGACCTTTTGAATCAAACTTATGCCCAATGGAAAATCTAGCGGCACGCGATGGCTCCTCCTGATGATCCTCGTCGCCGCGCTTGGCGGCGGTGCCTGGTGGTATTTCAACCACGCGGACGAGACCGCGCCGGAGTATCAAAGCGCGGAGGTTTTACGCGGCGACGTCACCCAGGCGGTGACTTCCACCGGCACGCTCAATCCCGTCGTCAACATCCAGGTCGGCAGCCAGGTTTCCGGCATCATCAAAAACCTGTACGCCGATTTCAACACGCCGGTGAAGGCCAACCAGATTGTCGCCGAACTCGACCCCGCCACCTTCAAGGCCAACGTCGCCCAGGCCGAGGGCGACCTCGCCAATTCCAAGGCCAATCTCGAACTTGCCCAAGTCCAGGCCAAACGCTCCACCGAGCTGTTTAAGAACAAGCTGATTTCAGAATCGGAATACGACACCGCCATCGCCAGCCTGCATCAGGCGCAGGCAATGGTGCAGATCAAGACCGCCTCGCTCGAAAACGCCCGGGTCACCCTTTCCCGCGCCACCATTTATTCCCCGGTCAACGGCGTCGTCATCTCCCGCAACGTCGATGTCGGCCAGACGGTCGCCGCCAGCTTGAGCGCACCGGTGCTGTTCCAGATCGCCAACGACCTCGCCAACATGCAGATCGACGCCAACGTCGCCGAAGCCGACGTCGGCGGCATTCTGGAAGACCAGGCCGTGAACTTCACCGTGGACGCTTTTCCTTACCGCACCTTCCACGGCAAGGTGGTCCAGGTTCGCAACGCGCCAACCACCGTCCAGAACGTGGTGACCTATGACACGGTGATTGGCGTCAACAACGCCGATCTCAAACTCAAGCCCGGCATGACGGCGAACGTCTCCATCATCATCGCCGAACGCACCAACACCCTGACCATTCCGAACGCCGCCCTGCGCTTCCGCATGCCGGACACGAACAGCGCCAGCGGCGCATCCGCCAAGGGCGGCAACCGCCGGCGCCGCAGCGAAGGCGGCGCGCCCGCGACCAACCCCCGCCCGCGCGGCGAAAAAAATGTCCGCACGGTCTATGTCCTCCCCGAGGAAAACGACAAGGACGACGCCGCGGTGAAACCCAAACCGGTGCAGATCAAAATCGGCATCACAGATGGCATCGTCACCGAGGTCGTGGAAGGACTCAACGAAGGCGACCGCGTCGTGACGGGCATGACCCAGCCCGTGAGCAGCGCCAGCGCGCCGGCGTCCAATCCGTTCGGCGGCGGCGGCTTCCCGCGACGTTAACCGCAAGCCATGGCAACGAACGCCGTCATCAAGCTTGAGGAAATCCAGAAGGTGTATCGCACCGGTGAAGTGGACGTCCACGCCGTGCGCGGCATCTCCATGGAAATTCACCCCGGCGAATTCGTGGCCATCATGGGCTCCAGCGGCTCGGGCAAATCCACGGTCATGAACACGCTCGGCTGCCTGGACCGGCCCACCGGCGGCAAATATCTGCTGGACGGCATCGATGTCTCGCAGCTCGACCGCGATGAACTGGCCGACATCCGGAACAAAAAAATCGGGTTCGTCTTCCAAGGCTTCAATTTGCTCTCCCGCACCTCGGCGGTGGAAAACGTCATCCTGCCGATGCTTTACGTGCATCCGGCCATTCCCCACCGCGAACAATCCGAGCGCGCGCTTCGCTCACTGGAACTGGTCGGCCTGGCCAGGCGCGCCGACCATCATCCCAACCAGCTTTCAGGCGGACAGCAGCAGCGCGTCGCCATCGCCCGGGCGCTCGTCAACCAGCCTGCGTTGTTGCTGGCGGATGAACCGACCGGCAACCTCGACAGCCAGACGAGCATCGAGATCATGGGCGTCTTTCAGAAGCTCAACGACCAGGGCATCACCATCGTGATGGTCACGCACGAGCTCGACATCGCGCATTACACCAAGCGCAACGTGATTCTGCGGGATGGGAAGATTCTCACCGACACCGCGGTCGAAAACCGGCTCAACGCCGAGCGGGAGCTGGAGAACCTGCGGCAGGAGCAGGCCAAGGTGAAGCTGGCCCACTAGTCCGATGAGAATTTTTTCCACCATCCGCCTCGCCCTGCGCGCCCTGCGCCGCAACAAAATGCGGTCGGTGCTCACCATGCTCGGCATCATCATCGGCGTCGGCTCGGTCATTGCCGCGGTCAGCATCACCACCGGCGCGACCAAGCAGGTCGAGGACCGCGTCGCCGCCCTCGGCCAGAATGTCATCACGGTTTTCTCCGGCAACTTCACCAGCGGCGGCATGCGCGGCGGCTGGGGCAGCGCGCCGACGCTGACCGTCGAGGACGCCAACGCCATCAAGAACGAGCTGGCAGACGTCGTCGGCGTCAGTCCGGAAGTGCGCGACCGCAACCAGGTCCTGGCCAACGGTCTGAACTGGAACACGCAGATTCTCGGTGAGTCGCCGGATTATCCCCAAATCCGCAGCTGGAACATTTCGAGCGGCGCAATGTTCACCGCGGGCGATGTCCGCAGCCTCGGCAAAGTCGCCGTCATCGGCAAGACCGTCGCCGACCAGCTCTTTCCCAACCAGGACCCCATCGGCCAGAGCCTGCGCATCCGCAACATTCCCTTCAAGGTGGTCGGCATGCTCGAACCCAAGGGCTTCAACCTGTTCGGCCAGGACCAGGACGACGTGGTGGTCATTCCCTACACCAGCCACATGCGCCGCATCACGACGCGCTCCTTCGTCAATTCGATCCAGGTCCAGTGCGCCAGCACGAAGGCGATTCCCAAGGTCTCGGCGGAAATCACCGAGCTGATGCTGGCCCGGCATCGCGGCGACCAGGACTTCACCGTCCGCACCCAGCTTGAACTCGCCCAGACCGCCACGGCCACGTCGAAGATCATGTCCGTGCTGCTCGCGGCCATTGCGAGTGTTTCCCTTATCGTCGGCGGCATCGGCATCATGAACATCATGCTCGTCAGCGTCACCGAGCGCACCCGCGAGATTGGCATCCGCATGGCCGTCGGCGCACGCGGGCGGGATATCCTCGTGCAGTTCCTTGTCGAGGCCGTCACCCTGAGCGCCATTGGCGGCATCATCGGCATCGGGCTCGGCGTCGGCGCCTCCCAGATCGTGGCACAAACCACCGGCTGGCCCACGCTCACCCCCATCAGCTGGGTCGGCATCGCCTCGCTGTCCAGCGCGGTGGTCGGCGTGATCTCAGGATTTTATCCGGCGTGGAAGGCATCGAAGCTCGATCCCATCGAAGCGCTGCGTTACGAATGACGAGTCATGGCGGCTGAACTTCTTTCCACCCACACCGCGGCGCTGTTTAACACGGCGGTCCAACGCGCCGCCGAACTGCTGCGCGCCGGCGAAGTCGTGGCGCTGCCGACCGAAACGGTTTACGGCCTCGCCGCGAATGCGCTGGACGCCCAAGCCGTGGCGAAGATTTTTGAGATCAAGGGCCGCCCGGCGCACAACCCGATCATCGTGCATGTCGCCGGTCTCGTGATGGCGAAACGCTGCACGAGCCACTGGTCGGCAACGGCGGAACGGCTCGCCGCGGCATTTTGGCCGGGACCGTTGACGCTCGTGCTGCCCCGCGCCGACATCATCCCGGACAACGTGACCGCAGGCGGGGCGACGGCGGGCATCCGCTGGCCGAGTCATCCGTTCATCCAGGCGGTCATCCGCGCCTGCGACTTTCCCCTCGCCGCTCCGAGCGCCAATGTTTCCAATCACATCTCGCCCACCAACGCGGAGCATGTCCGGAAACATCTCGGCGCAAAACTGCCGCTCATCGTGGACGGCGGTCAATCGCAGGTCGGGATCGAATCCACCGTGCTCGATCTGACGGGCGGGGCCGCCCGGGTCCTGCGGCCGGGAATCATCCACGAGGAATCCCTCGCCGCCGCGGGCGTGGCGCTGGCAAGCCCATCAGCCGACCACACCCCGGACACCGCCGCGTTGAAAAGCCCGGGGCTGCTGAAAAAGCATTACTCCCCCAAGGCGCGGCTGCTCGTGCTGCGCTGGCGGGACACGGCGGAGTTTGCCTCCCAGGTCCGGGCGAGCGGAGTGGCTGCCGAAGATTGCCACGTGATCACGCACAGCCATCTGCCTTCCGGCGTGAAAGTCGCCAGCATCAGCGTGATTCCGCATGACGCGGAGGCCTACGCGCGGGCGTTGTATGCCGAACTCCACCGCTGCGACGAGGCCGGTGCGAAGTTCATCGTCGCCGAAGCCCTGCCGGAAACTCCCGAGTGGCGCGGCGCGGCGGACCGGCTGCGGCGCGCCGCCAGCTGAGACCGGACGAAAAAATTATGACAAACTTGAAGCTGAACGGTCTATTTGACCAAGTGAAACAAATGCCCCACTCTTCCACCGTCATGAAAGTTTCCGTTTTCGCCGCCGTCATCCTGGCCGCCGGTTCCGTTTCCGCCCAGACCAACACCCCGGTCTCGCGTCCCATTTCACTTCAGGAATGCCTGCAGAAAGCCCTCGAGAAAAATCTCGATCTCCGCGTGGCCCGCTACGAGCCGCAGCAGGCGAAGCTGGATTTGTCCGGCGCGTACGCCGGCTATGATCCGACCTTTTTCCTCGGCGGCCAGCACGGCTACAGCCTCTCGGGCGGCGGACTCGATCCCACCACGCATCTGCCCACGCCGGCCACGTCGATCGACTCGGACAGCTTCAGCAGCTCGGTGCTCGGCGGACTGCTGCCCGGGGGCATGACCTACGGTTTGCGCGGCAGCATTTCGGAAAGCTACGGGACCATCGGCGGCACACCGACCGACCAGTCCCGCGGCTCGGCTTCGGTCACGTTGACGCAACCCTTGTTGAAAAATTTCTGGGTGGACAGCACCCGTCTGAACATTCGCGTCGCCAAAAATCGCCTGAAACATTCCGAGCTAGGTCTCCAGCAGAACATCATGAGCACGGTGACGACAGTGGAGAAGGCCTACTTTGACCTCATCGCTGCGCGGGAAAACGTGAAGGTTCAGGAAAAGGCGGTGGAGATCGCGACGGCCCTGCTCAACGAAAACAACAAGCGCGTCGAGTTCGGCGCGATGACCCCGCTGGACGCGCAGGACGCGGAGGCGCAGGCGGCCTCCAGCCGGGCGGATCTCATCCGCGCCCAGCAGGCGTGGCAGACACAGCTTGAAGTGCTCAAGAGCCTGATCGGCGATGACTTTGCCGCCTGGTCCGAAGTGGATCTCGTGCCCATTGAATCGCTCAACACCAACCGGCAGCCCGTGGATCTGCAAAAAAGCTGGGGCATCGCCCTGCGGCAGCGGCCGGAACTGCTGCAGTCCCGGCTCGACGTCGAGCGGCAGGGTGTTTCGCTCAAATACGTACGCAACCAGCTCCTGCCCCAGCTCGACCTTGTCGGCAGCTACGGCCACAACGCCAGCGGCGCCCGGGAATTCACCGACGCCTTCGACCAGCTCGGCAAAGGCAGCCAGCCCTCGTATTATTACGGCGCGCAGATTTCTTTTCCGATTGGCAACGTCGCCGCCCGCACCGCCTACAAGCAGGGCAAGCTGACCCTCGAAGCCCTGCTGCTCAGCCTGAAAAGACTGGAGCAGAACATCCTCGTGGAGGTTCACAACGACGTCGGCACCGTCGAGGCGGACTTCGACAAGCTGGAGGCCACGCGCAAGTCGCGGGAGTTCGCCGAGGCGTCGCTCGAAGCCGAGCAGACCCGCCTGCAAAACGGCAAGAGCACCACCTTCACGGTGCTGCAAAAGCAAAGCCTCGTCACCACCGCCCGCGCCAATGAAATCAGGGCGCAGGCCGATTACAACAAGGCGATCTCCGAGCTGAGCCTCGATGAGGCGATGACGCTCCAGCGGCTGGGCATCAACCTCGAAGTCAAATAGCGCGCCGCCTTCCCGCAGAATCAAAACCGTGGTTTTGACGCCGCCGCCTTTTCATGGACACGCCTTCCTCCGCCCAGTTCGACGCCCGCTTCGGCGGAGTCATGCGTCTGTTCGGCACCGCCGGCGCCGCACGTCTGCGGCGGGCGCACGTCTGCGTCATCGGCGTGGGCGGCGTCGGCTCGTGGGCGGTTGAGGCGTTGGCGCGTTCCGGCATCGGCACGCTCACGCTGGTCGATCTGGATGATGTCTGCATCAGCAACGTCAACCGCCAGTCGCACGCACTGACCGGGACTTTCGGCAAGCCCAAGGTCGAAGTGATGACCGAACGCGTCCGCGCCATCAACCCCGACTGCCAGGTGCGCGCGCGCCAGGAGTTTTTCCTCAAGTCAAACGCCGAGGACGTGCTGGGCGGAGGTTATGACTGCGTGCTGGATGCGATTGATCAGACCGCATTGAAATGCCTGCTGCTGGCGATGTGCCGCGAGAAAAAGATTCCGATCGTCACCACCGGCGGCGCGGCGGGACGACGCGATCCGACGGCGATTGAAATCGCCGACCTCGCCCAGACCGGCGGCGACCCGCTGCTGGCCGAGGTGCGGAAACGGCTGCGGGCGGAGTATGGTTTCCCCCGCGACAAGGAATTGTTCGGCATCGAGTGCGCGTTCTCCAAGGAGCCGATGGTGTATTCGCAGACGGACGGCACGGTGAGCTGCGAGCGCGGCACGGCGACGGATCTGCGGATTGACTGCAACACCGGTCTGGGCACGGCGGCGTTTGTGACCAGCGTCTTCGGAATGGCCGCAGCCTCCTGTGTGGTGCGGAAAATCGTCGGCTAGCTTTTTACGAACGCGGCAAAGCCCCCATCACGCCGCCAAACACGCGGCGGAAATTTTCCGCAACCCGTCCGGCCAGCTCCCCCATCGGAGATTCCAAAAGCTCGGCGGCAAAGCGATACACCGCGCCGAGATTCGCCGGGTGATTCACCGGTTTGCCGTTCGCATCCGGCAGCGGAAACTCCACGCGTTCGGGCGGCAAAGACTGGTCCGGTGCATCGGTCTCGATGAGCAGCCGTTCGCGCGGCACGGCCTTGAACGTCTCGCGCTGGCGCGACTTACGTTCGTGCGCGAAGTAGCCCGGCAATGAAAAATACGCGCCCAGCTCCGCCAGAGACTCGACCATCTCGCGGGGTCCGCCGAAGGAGTGCAGCACGAAGCCGCAGCGGGGACGCGGCTCGGCTTTCAGAATCTCCAAGAGGGTTCCCCAGGCTTCGAGACAGTGAATGCTGACCGGCAGGTTTCGCTCCGCCGCCAGCCGCAGCTGCCAGACGAAGACTTCACGTTGGTCGGCGAGGTTGTGATGGCGGATCCATTTGTCCAGGCCAACTTCGCCGACCGCCGAGGGTACGGCATCGAGAAAGTGTTTCAGATTTTCCTGCCAGGCGGGCGTGCGCTCGCGGATATACCAAGGATGATAACCGAACGACGGGATCACCTCGGGCACACGCCGCGCCAGTTCCAGCACCTGCGGCCAGTCTTCTTCGCATGAGCCGTTCACCACCATGCCTTGAATGCCGACGCGGGCGAGCTGCAGGACAATGTCGTCGCGTTGCGCGGCGAGGCGTTCATCCTGCAAATGATTGTGCGCGTCAAACAGCGACAGGCTCATGTGGCAACCAGCATTGCCGGAATTCCCGGGAAAGGCCAGACCGGGAAAGCGTTTCAATTCGCGCCCACGCGGTAAAAGCGCTGGCCAAGGCGGTTGGTGTCAGCGAAGGACAGCACGCCGCCCGAGCCGGGAAGATTGGTGGCAAGCATCTGCCAGTTGGAGGCCGGGGAAAGGTCGGGACGCCATTGCACGAAATAGGTTTTGCCGGACTCGGTCGGAAAGGAAAGCACCGGCTGTTGCGCGGGAGAAAGCTGAATTTCCACTTCCAGCCCCACAGCGACGCTGACGACGGCCGTCGAGCAATTGCCGGCGTCGTCACAGGCCTGGTAGGAAAAGGCATCCGCGCCGGAATACCCGGGGTCGGGAAGATAGGTCAGCGAGGTGTGCTGGAAGACTTCGCGAAACCGGGCGAGCGCCTCGATGAAATAGTAATCGCCATAAATCAGGGACGTGTCGCGATTGGAGTCCACGGGATTGCCGTGCAGCAAAACCCCCGAACTCGACGTGCCTTGCGCGAGATAGTTGGTGGAGCGGAGCGAGTCAAAAAGCTGCCGCGCCCCCAGCCACAGGCGCGCGGCATCGACGTCGTTGGTCACGCATTGCCCAAGTTCGATCAACGCCGACAACGTAATGGCCGCGGCAGAGGAATCCCGCAACGGCGGCGCCGGCGGAATGCTGTTGGATTG
Organism: Verrucomicrobiota bacterium; assembly: GCA_046346715.1. Lineage (GTDB taxonomy): Bacteria > Verrucomicrobiota > Verrucomicrobiia > Limisphaerales > CAIQOK01 > CAIQOK01. The sequence continues at coordinate 3,426 of JAXMHO010000011.1, read as the reverse complement.
GAAATACCAATACGGCACCCGGTCCGCCGGGACGTGGTCGAGGTAAAAGTCCGCCGTGCGTTTCGCGGTGTCCAGGAAGCGCGCGTCGCCCGTCGCCTGAAACGCCATGGTGAATCCGTAGGTTGCCCAGGCATGTCCGCGCGCCCAGGTGTCCATTGGCGGATCAATCGCGCGGTTGCCCTGGTAGAGCACGCTGCCGTCGGTGGAGTCATAAAGCACCATGTGGAACGTGCTGCCATCGGGCCGCAGCTGATTGAGCCGGGTGTGCAAGGCATGACTGATGGCCTGCTGATAAAAGTTGGTGTCGCCGCTCAGTTCAAAGGCGCGGAACAGCAGTTCAGAATTCATCATCGTGTCGAGGATGACTTCAAAGGTTGGCGGAGCAAGCAGCCGGTCGTCGGCAAGGCAGCCGACGATGGGATTGAAGCGGTTGGTCAGGGATTGCGCGGCCTGCAGCAGGACCGCGCGATAGACGGTGTTGGTGGTGAGCCGATAACCGTTGCCGAAGCTGGTGTTGATCATGAAGCCGACGTCGTCAACGTTCGTGGAATACTGCATCGGCGCGATGCCCGCCGTCCAACTCTCCGCCCACTCACGAAAATGAATGTCGCCGGTCTCCTCGTAAATTAGCCACAGCGAGCCGGGAAAGAATCCGCTGATCCAGTTGTTGTCGCCGATCGCCGCCGTGTCCCAGGTGCCATCCGGCAACGTGAGCCACGGATAAAGATTTGAATTGCCGACCTGCGCCACGGTGTTGCTGAGCTGGTGGGCGGCGAAGGCAATCAGGCTCGCGAGTTCGGCGTTGGTGACGGCGTTCGAGTTGAGCACCACGCGTCCATGCGCCGGCGGGGTGAAGCGGAGAACAGCCATGCTGGCAGTGGCGCTGTCATTGGCGAGAACCGGGATGACCACCGGAACGTTCGCCGGGGTCCTGGCAAAATCCGGCAGCGCCTCCAAGGCCCCGACCGATGGCGGCCAGACAAACGCGAGGAACAGCCACAGGACAAACCAGCCGCCGGGAAGGCCGGCAGAACTCTGGGCAAAGCGCGGGCAGCTGGCTGGCATGGATTTCATCGGCAAACCGTGGTTGGAAAAAGTAAAGCAGCCGTTGTTTGAGAAAGCGAGCCGCCGTTGCCGCCTCAACTCGCGCTCGACTTTTCCCTTGGGAAAATGAAGAATCGTCGGCTGAACCGTTTAGCTAAAAGCAATCACCATAGATCCATGAAACCTGCGTTTCCGAACATCCAAGCCATCGCCTACGAGGGACCGAAGTCCAAGAACCCGCTGGCCTTCAAGCATTACAACCCCGACGAGCTCGTCGCCGGCAAGTCCATGAAGGACCACCTGCGCTTTGCCGTCGTTTACTGGCACACCTTCCGCGGCACGGGCTCCGATCCGTTCGGCGCGGGCACCATGCAGCGTCCCTGGGATGACGGCTCCAGCTCCGTCGCCAACGCCCAGAAGCGCGTCCGCGTCGCCTTCGAGTTCATCGAAAAGCTCGGCGCCCCCTACTACTGCTGGCATGACCGCGACGTCGCCCCGGAAGGCAAGACGCTCGCCGAGTCCAACAAGAATTTCGACGCCGTCGCCAAGGTGTTGAAGGAAGAGCAGCAGCGCACCGGCATCAAGCTCCTCTGGGGCACGGCCAACGCCTTCTCCAATCCCCGTTACCTGCACGGCGCCGGCACCAGCTGCAACGCCGATGTCTTCGCCTACGCCGCCGCGCAGATCAAGAAGGCCATGGAAGTCACCCACGAACTGGGCGGCGAAGGCTACACGTTCTGGGGCGGCCGCGAAGGCTACATGACGCTGCTCAACACCGACATGAAGCGCGAGCTCAACCACCTGGCCGCGCTGCTGCACATGGCGGTCGATTACAAGAAGAAGATCGGCTTCAAAGGCCAGTTCTACATCGAACCCAAGCCCAAGGAACCCACCAAGCATCAATACGACTCGGACTCCGCCGCGTGTCTCAACTTCCTGCGCGAGCACGGCCTGCTTTCGCACTTCAAGCTCAACATCGAGACCAACCACGCCACGCTTGCCGGCCACACGATGCAGCATGAATTGGAAGTCGCCGGCGCGGCCAACGCTCTGGGCTCCATCGACGCCAACACCGGCGACGAACTGCTGGGCTGGGATACCGACCAGTTCCCGACCAACATTTACCTGACCACCTACACGATGCTCTCCGTGCTCAAATACGGCGGCTTCAAGACCGGCGGCGTGAATTTCGACGCGAAGGTTCGCCGCGAAAGCTTTGAGCCCATCGACCTGTTCCACGCCCACATCGGCGGCATGGACGCCTTTGCGCGGGGCCTCAAGATCGCCGCGGCCATTCGCCAGGACGGACGGCTCGACCAGTTCGTCAAGGACCGCTACGCCTCCTGGGACGCGGGCATCGGCGCCAAGATCGAGGCCGGCAAAGTCGGCTTCAAGGAGCTTGAAGCCTACATGCTCAAGCAGGGCGATGCCGCCCCCAACACTTCCGGCCGCCAGGAATTCCTGGAAAACCTCATCAACGAGTTCATCTGAGGAACGGATCAGCTTCCCACCCGGCGGCGCGGCCCCCCCGCCCGCCGGCGTTTTTTGGGGAGAGATATGCGCAAAACGGCGTTGCTCTTCCCTTGGTTCTTTAAAATCATCTCCTACGATCACTGCGGCAATTAATTGCCCTCTCATACAATGACTATAAATCTCAAGCAGTTTGAAGTCTGGTTTGTCACCGGCAGCCAGCATCTTTACGGACCGGCCACGCTCAAGGCCGTGGCGCAGCATTCCCAGGAAATCGCCAAGACGTTGAATGCCGCCCCGGCCATTCCCGTGAAGGTCGTCTTCAAGCCGGTGATGGTGTCGCCCGACGCCATCACGGAACTCTGCCAGGCGGCCAACAACGCGCCGAACTGCATCGGCCTCATCACCTGGTGCCACACCTTCTCGCCGTCCAAGATGTGGATCAACGGCCTGAAACAGCTGCGCAAGCCCATCTGCCATCTCCACACCCAATACAACCGCGACATTCCCTGGTCCACGATCGACATGGATTTCATGAACATGAACCAGGCCGCGCACGGCGATCGCGAGCACGGTTTCATCATGAGCCGCCTGCGGATCAACCGGAAGGTGGTCGTGGGTTTCTGGCAGGAAAATTCCGTCCAGCAAAAGCTCGGCGCCTGGACCCGCGCGGCTGCGGCATGGCACGACTGGCAGGGCGCGAAGTTCTGCCGTTTCGGCGACAACATGCGCGAGGTGGCCGTGACCGAGGGCGACAAGGTGGCCGCCCAGATGAAGTTTGGCTTTGCCGTCAACGGCTACGGCGTCGGCGATCTCGTGAAGCTCGTCAATGCTGCGACGGAAAAGGAAATTGAGGCGCTCGTCAAAACCTACGAGGCCGCCTACGAAATGTCCGCCGACCTGAAGAAAGGC
>JAXMHO010000010.1:0-91748 GCA_046346715.1 Verrucomicrobiota bacterium | reverse complement strand
TCCGTGGATCAAATCCTGATGAACCTGGTGGTGAACGCCCGCGACGCCATTTCCTCCAACGGCCGCGTCCGCATTTCCGCCGAGGAGGTCACCGTCGTGGCGGCGAACCAAAAGCATCCGGATGCCCGCGATGGCCATTTTGTCCGCCTCACCGTGCAGGACAACGGCAGCGGCATCGACACCACGCTGCTTGGCCGGCTCTTTGAACCGTTCTTCACCACCAAGCCGCAGGGCAAAGGCACGGGCCTGGGTCTCTCCACGGTTTACGGCATCGCCCAGCAGCATGAAGGCTGGGTCGAAGTCACCAGCAAGCGCGGCGTCGGGTCGTCGTTCCACGTTTACCTGCCCGTCAGCGAAAAGCCGGCGGCGCAAACCAAGGGCGACACCTCCTTTGCGACCCGCTCCTTCACCAAGGCCAAGAACAACCGCACGGTGCTGGTGGTCGAGGACGAGGAGGTCCTCCGCGAATTCATCAGTGAAACATTGCAGGAATACGGCTTTGACGTGCTGCAGGCCGGCGACGGCCACGAGGCCAAGCTCGTCTGGCGCACGGCCAACAAGCCCATTGATCTGCTGTTCACCGACATGGTCATGCCCAACGGACTGAGCGGCGCCCGCCTCGCGAGCGAACTGATCCACGAATCGCAGCAGTTGAAGGTGCTCTACACCAGCGGCTACAGCTCCGAGGCAGTGGAGAACGCGGAACTGCTGGTCGAAGGCAGAAATTTCCTCCCCAAGCCGTTCAACGCCCCGTCGCTGATTGACGCGGTTGAAAACTGCCTCCGGACCAAGGCCACCGCGCCGCTGAATCCGGCGGCGAATTGATCAATCAGCCAGGCTGACGCCCAGGCGCTTCAATTCGGCGGCGTATCCCTCGCGGAAGCTTGGGTACAGAAACGTCTGGCCAATTTCCCGCCGCAACAAGCCGTTGGAGATCCGTTTGTTTGTGACGGCGCGACGACGCAGGCTTTCCGGATTCTCACCAACACTCGGCGGCAGGGGCCTTCCCAGCTGCTCCGACAACCAGGTATACAGCCCCCGTTGCGTGACCGGCTCGCAGTCGCAGGCGTTGAAAATTTGCCCCGGCCGACCACGAAGCAGCACGGCGATGATGCTGCCCGCCAGGTCATCGCGATGAATCATGTTGAGGAAACGCCCGCCCTGCCCTTCAAGCCGCGCCTCGCCCGCCAGAAATTGCCGCAGCCAGTAACCGCGGCCCGGCCCGTAGATGCCCGTCGATCTCAAGATGGTCGCGGGAAATTTCCCGACGGTCTCCTTCAGCACCAACTGCTCCGTCGCCACCAGGATGTCGCCGGTTTCTGTCCCCGGCTCCGTGGCGGATTGTTCATCCACCCACGAGCCGTCGTTCTGGCCGTAAACACTCGTGCTGCTGGTGTAAACGTAATGCCGCGGCGGATGCGCCCTCAGCCAACCGAGCAAATTGTTCGTCCCCTCCAGATAAAGCGCGCGGTAGCCTTCAACCGTTCCGCCTCCGGGCGCGGCGCAGTTGACTACCCAGTCAAAATTCCGCGGCAACGACTCAAGCTGATCGCGCTGGGTGAAATCCGCGAACACCGGCCGGATGCCCTCGGCCTGCAATTCCCCGGCGGCGGCCGGATTGCGCCGCAGGCCGAACACCTCATGACCGCGCCGGACCAGTTCCGCACCCAGCGGCGTTCCCACATATCCGCAGCCGACAATCAAAACACGCATGCCTTGAATTAACCGCAAACGCGCGGCGACGAAAAGCACGGTTTCACTTGCGCCGCGGCTTCGCGTGCGGCATACCGCCTCCATGAAATCCCTCACCGAACAGCTCTGGTTCGAGGTTTCCGGACGGCGCGGCTTCGTCAACATCACCGACACCATCGCCGGTCTGGTGCGCAAAAGCGGAGTTCAAGAAGGCCTCTGCCTCGTCAACGCCATGCACATCACCGCCAGCGTTTTCATCAACGACGCCGAGGACGGCCTGCTTCATGACTACGAAGTCTGGCTGGAAAAACTCGCGCCTCATTCCCCCACCGGCCAATACCGGCACAACCTCACCGGCGAAGACAATGCCGACGCCCACATGAAACGGCAGATCATGGGCCGCGAAGTTGTCGTCGCCATCACCAAGGGCAAACTCGACTTCGGTCCGTGGGAACAGATCTTTTATGGCGAATTCGACGGCAACCGCCGCAAGCGCGTGCTCGTGAAAATCATCGGCGAGTGATCCGCCGGGCAGACGCAGCCTCGCTTCCGCCGCTTGGCGGTATTCCATTGAATTTATTCTGCTGAAATGCCGGCAGCCGCATGACCGTCACAGCTCGAAGCCGGGCAGCTTTTTGAAGTGGCCGTTCAACTGGATCCGCTCCTTCAACTTCTCCATTTCCGCCACCGTCGGCAGAATCTTTTCCAGATGCCGGTTCAAAAATTCCAGCCGCGCCAGTTCCGTGCGCAGTTGCAGCAATTCATATTCGCCGGGCAACGACAGGCCGACATGATGGCCGAGATCGTAACTCGTCAGCTTGTTCGCGGGCGGAAATTTCTTTTCCACCTTCAACAGCGAATGCAGCAGCTTCACACTCGCCAACACCTGCCGCAGCAACTCCGCCTCTGCGGTCATGTCTTGGTCGGCGAACTCGACGCCCGCGCCGGAATAAAATTTGCCCGGCATCTGTTTCATCAGCTTCTGAATCGTGAAAACCTTCAGGCCGCGCGTCTTGATATCCAGGCGCCCGTCGTCGTAGCGCTGCGTGATCTCCTCCAGTTCGATGAGCGTGCCGCAGCCCGGCATGGCTTTGTCGACGATCGCCGGAATGCCGAACCGGATGCCTTCCGCCTCGCAATCGGCGATGAGCTGGCGATAGCGCGGCTCGAAGATGTGGAGGTTCAGCGCCTCGCCCGGAAACACCACCATCTCCAGCGGAAAAATGGGAATCAGCTCGTTCATCAGAGTGCGAAACAGATGTCACAGGATCTTCAAAACTCAACCCCGATCGTGAAACATTTAAATGCGCTGCCGCCGCAATGCAGCTCCGTCGACAGAACGAAGGCTGTTCCACAAATGATTGTTCCGGCGCAGCAAAAAGCGCCACGCACCTTAAAACCCCTCCAAGCACACTGCATAGTCAACCAGTTCAATTCAACTCTCGCTGCGCGCTCCGACAATCATCTTGGGACGATCCGTTAAATCGCCGCGCCTCTGGCCCACGCATCCGCCTCCAAAATTTTCTCCAGTGTCGGATGCTCCACCACGCGGTGGGCATCCATGACACGGCGCACGGTCTCGGTGATCTGCGGGAAGTTGATTTTGCGGTTCACAAAAGCCTCGACGGCCACCTCGTTGGCGGCATTGAAAACGGCGGGCATCGTTCCACACGTCTCCCCGGCCCGGCGCGCCAGCAAGATGGACGGGAAACGCTCCGTGTCCGGCTCTTCAAAGGTAAGCGTGCCGATCTTGGGGAAATTCGTCTGCACCCGGCCGCTCGCGGCGCGCGCCGGATAGGTCAGCGCATATTGAATCGGCAGACACATGTCCGGCGTGGAAAGCTGCGCGATCAACGAGCCGTCCACGAACTCCACCATCGAGTGCACGATGCTCTGTGGATGCACCACCACGCCCACCCGCGCCATTTCGATGTCGAACAGCCAGCGCGCCTCGATCATTTCAAGGCCCTTGTTGAACAGCGTGGCGGAATCAATCGTGATCTTCCGCCCCATGACCCAGGACGGATGCTTGAGCGCGCGTTCGACGGTGATCTCGGCAAATTTCTCCTTCGGCCAGTCCGTCCGGCTGCGGAACGGCCCGCCGCTCGCGGTCAGCAACAACTGCCGCACCGAAGAACTCGGCTTGCCGTCGAGGCATTGGAAAATCGCGGAATGCTCGCTGTCCACGGCCAGCACTTTGACCCCGTGCTTGCGGGCCTCGCTCATCACAATTTCGCCGGCCATCACGAGGATTTCCTTGGACGCCACGGCGATGTCCTTGCCGGCGCGAATCGCCGCCAGCGCCGGCTGCAATCCCGCGGTGCCGACAATCGCGATCAGCACGATGTCCGCCTCAGGCAAGGTCGCCAACTTGAGAAGGCCCTCGTTGCCGCACAGAACCTGCGTCGAGGCGCCCAGCGTGTTTTGCAGCTCCTTGGCCTTGGCGGGGTCGTTGATGGAAATGACCGGCGGCCGGTGTTTGCGGGTCTGTTCCAGCAGCAGGTCCACGTTGTTGCCGGCGGCCAAACCGATAAGCCGGATCTGGTCAGGCAAATCCTCCGCAACCTTCACGGTGCTGGTGCCGATGGAACCGGTGGAGCCAAGTAGGACGACGTTTTTCATTCGATAACAGATGGGATCAGGGATGCGTCAGAATATGCCGCAGATACAAATACATGATGGGCGCGTTGAACAGCAGGCTGTCGAGCAGGTCGAGAATGCCGCCGATGCCGGGGAACAGCTGGCCGGAATCCTTCACGCCCGCCTCGCGCTTGAAGAGCGATTCAATCAAATCTCCGACCACGGCGCAGACGCTGAGGATGATCCCCAAAGCAACGGCGTGCGGCCATTGCATGCCATACATCTTGTCCGCAAAACAGTGCGCAAACGCCACGCTGGTGAGCGTCGCAATCGTGATGGCGCCGAAAAAGCCCTCCCAGGTCTTCGCCGGACTGATGCGCGGGATCATCTTGTGGCGGCCGATCAAAGACCCCACCACGTAGGCGCCGGTGTCGCTGAACTTGGTCACCAGCATGAAATACAGGACGTAGTATTTTCCCGTGCCTTCATGCGTCGCCGGGAACGTGAAGAACTGGATTTTCTGCACGAAGTTCAACAGCCACGGCACGTACATCAATCCAAAGAGCGTCGTGGAAATGGCCAGGATGCCCGCCGTGTTGCTCCTGGAAAAAAACTGCCGCAGACACAGGCCCAGCACGAACAGGATGAGAAAATCCATCTCGAAGTCGTTCACCCGCGCCGGCGAACCCTGCGTTCCAATGTGTCCCGTGAGTTGGAAAAAAGTCCCGCCCATGATGAGCACGCCGCCCAGCACGCCCCAGTTCCGGAAGCACACCAACCCCCGCTTTTCCACGAGTCCGTAGAATTCAATGAGCCCGGTGACCGCCAGAAACACCATCGCCGCGAGAAAGAAATTGTCCGAGATCAAGCGGTTGGAGGAAAACAGCGCCGCCAGCACCACCGTCCACAAAACGACCGTGCTGGTCAGGCGGCGGACGAAGACTTTCAATTTGGAGGCCGGCGGCGGCGTTGGCGCAACTGCTTCAGACATCGGAAAAGAATGGAATCCGCACCGGCAGGTGTCGAGTTGGATTTACAAAACTCCGGACAGACTGACGCCCGGCTCAACTGCCCAGGCTCGTCCCCACCCGCCGCGCGCTCTCAATCCACGAATGATCCAGCGGCACGGTCTTTAACTTGCCGGCCACCTCCGCGATCGGCACCGCCTTCGCGCCGTCGCCACGGGCGGAAACCATCACGCCATAGACGCGTTCGTTGATCAGCTCGACGCATTTCGTGCCCAGCCGGGTGGCCAGGAGACGATCCCCCGCGCTGGGCGTGCCGCCGCGCTGCACATAACCCAGAATCGTCACCCGCGCTTCAAGATGGGTAAGCTCCTCCAGCTGCTTGGCAAGCCGCATGGTGTTGCCGGTATGGCGCGCGTTCAACACCGCCAGCTCCGTCTTCGCCTTCTGCTTGTCGGCCTTGTTCTTCGCCGTGAGCTTGCGCTTGGCCGCCGCCGCGAACTCCTCCGCGTCTTCCTGGCACATGGCGCCTTCGGCCACGGCCACGATGCTGAAATTCGTCCCGTGCTTGCTGCGCAGCCGGATGGCGCTCGCGATCTTCTTCACGTCGTAGGGAATCTCCGGAATCAAAATCACGTCCGCCCCGCCCGCAATCCCCGCGCCCAGCGCCAGCCAACCGGCGCGATGCCCCATGATCTCGGCGATGATGATGCGATGATGGCTGTGCGCCGTGCTGTGCAGCCGGTCAATCGCCTCCGTCGCAATCCCCAGCGCGGTGTCGAAACCAATCGTGGCGTCCGTCAGCGCGATGTCGTTGTCGATGGTCTTCGGCAGCGTGATAATGTTCAACCCCTTCTCCACCAGCCGGAGCGCGTTCTTGTGCGTGCCGCCGCCGCCGATGCACACCAATGCCTCCAGCTTGTTGCGCTTGTAGTTCGCGACGATGGTGTCGGTCATGTCCTTCACCTCGCCGTTCACGTCCATGCGATGCGGCTTGTCGCGGCCCGTGCCGAGAATGGTGCCGCCGACGGTCAAAATGCCCGCGAGGATGCGCTTGTCGAGACGGAGCTTCAAATCCTCGGCCAGTCCGCGGTAGCCGTCGCGAAAGCCGAGGATCTCCATCTGATAGCCGTTGAAGGCCGCCTTGCCCACGCCGCGGATGGCGGCGTTGAGTCCGGGCGCGTCGCCGCCCGCCGTGATGATGCCGATGCGTCTGATTTTTTTCATGCAGTTTAAGTTAACCACGGATTAACACCGATGAACGCGGATCCAAAATCATCCGTCAAATAAATAACCAACCAGCCCTTCAGACTCAACGACCGGCCGCGCCCGGCCTCTAAGTTTTATCCGTGCGCCTCAGTGTCCATCCGTGGTTGATTCACAACCCGCCGAAACGCCGGTGCCGCCGATGATATTCCTCCAGCGCCTCAAAGAACTGCGGCTTGCGGAAATCCGGCCAGAGCGTGGGGGTGATGACCAGCTCGGCGTAGGAAATCTGCCAGAGCAGAAAGTTGCTGATGCGCATCTCGCCGCTGGTGCGGATGAGCAGGTCGGGATCGGGCCAGTTGCGGGAATACAGATGCTGCGCAAAAACCTTCTCGGTGATTTCCTCCGGATCCAGCTCGCCGGCCTTCACCTTCTTGGCGATGTGCCGCGTGGCATCGACAATTTCCGCGCGGCCGCCGTAGCTCAACGCCAGCACCAGCGTCAGGCCGTTGTTCTTGGACAGCGTGGCGATGGATTTGCGCAACTGTTCCTGGACGTTCTCGGGCAGCCGATGAATCTGGCCGATGGCCTCCAGCCGCACGTTGCTGTCGTTCAACTCCGGCGTCTCGCGCTTGAGGTAGTGCACGAGGTATTTCATCAGCGCGTCCACCTCGTCCTTGGGCCGGTTCCAGTTCTCCGCCGAGAACGCGTAGAGGGTGAGATACTTGATGCCGATTTCGCCGGCGAGCTTGATGATGGCCCGCGCGGATTCCGCGCCGCGGCGATGCCCCTCGACGCGCGGCAGATGGCGCTGCCGGGCCCAGCGGCCGTTGCCATCCATGATGACGGCCACGTGCTGCGGCAGGTTGGCAGCGGCTTCAGCACTCAGATTGGTGGCGGCAGTGCTCATTTGACGGCCCGCAGATTACGCCGATGCCCGCAGTTTGCAGAACAAAAAATTATCTGCGCCCATCCGCGACATCTGCGGGAAAACTTGGCCTAGACAAAAATCGTCTGTTCACGGCCCGGTCCGACGGACGTGATGAACAGCTTCGCGTTGCTCAGTTCGGCAATCGCCTTCACGTAGTCGCGGGCCTTCTTCGGAAGCTGGGAGAACTTCTTGCACTTCTCGGTCGGCGAACGCCAGCCTTCGAACTCGACATAGATCGGCTCGCATTCAGCCAGCACCTGCGCGTCGTTCGGGATGTAATCATACTGCTTCTTGCCGTGGCGATAAGCGACGCAGACCTTGATGCTCTCCACCGTGTCGAGGCCGTCAAGGTTCGTGACGGCGATCTCGTCGATGCCATTGACCATCGTCGCATGGCGCGTGGCGACGGAATCAAACCATCCGCAACGCCGCGCCCGGCCGGTGGTGGCGCCAAACTCACGGCCCATGCCGTGGAGCAGGTCGGAAATCACCTGGTTCTCGGTTGGCAACGGACCTTCGCCGACGCGGGTGGTGTAGGCTTTCATCACGCCGACGACACGGTCCATCTTGTTGGGCGCAACACCGGAACCGGTGCAGGCGCCGCCCGCCGTGGTGTTCGACGAGGTGACGTAAGGATACGTGCCGTGGTCGATGTCGAGGAAAGTGCCCTGCGCGCCTTCAAACAAGATGTCCGCGCCCTGACGGATCTGCTCATGCAGCAGCACCACGGTGTTCTGGACGAACGGCTTCAGATACTGGCCGGCCTTGTTGTAGGTGGCGAAAACTTCCTTGAACGACAGCGGCTTGGCGCCGAGCGATTTCAGCACCACGTTGTTTTCCTTGATGCGCTCGGCGAGCTTGGCTTCGAGCTTGGCGGAATCCACGAGGTCGTTGACCCGCAGACCGACGCGCGCCGCCTTGTCGCCGTAGCACGGGCCGATGCCGCGCTTGGTGGTGCCAATCTTGTTCTTGCCCTTCAGCACTTCCCGCTGGCCGTCCAGCTCGCGGTGATACGGCAGGACAACGTGGGCGGTTTCGCTGAGGACGAAATTCTTGGGCGTGACCTTGACGCCGTTTTTCTTGAGGCCGTCCATCTCGCTCATCAGGCCGATGGGATCAAGCACCACGCCGTTGCCGATGACACACAGCTTGCCCTTGCGGAGAATGCCCGACGGGATGAGGTGGAGGACGGTCTTCTTGCCGTTGACGATGACGGTGTGGCCGGCGTTGTTGCCGCCCGCGTAACGGACGACGACCTCCGCGCTCTCGGTGAGCACGTCGATGATTTTGCCTTTGCCTTCATCGCCCCACTGGGCGCCGACGAGAATTGTGTTTGCCATAGTAAATAAAAATCCCCGGAGTTTCGTCCGGGGCAAAGCGCGTGTCTTTGCGGGCAAAAGCTAGAAACATGCGGCGGCGGTGTCAATGTTGCAGAAAGGCCTGACAACGCTTCTCCGAATCCCCTTCCGGGCAGCTCTAATCTTGACCACTCGCTGGATTAGTGGTTCGATGACACCAATCCAGCAACACAAGGAGACAGCATGAAAAAACTCATCACCATCATCACCCTCGCAATCCTTCTGACCGCTTCCAGCTTTGGGCAGGGCTATTTTGCTCTCAGCAGCGGCTCAGCACGGGCTGCTTGGGATATATTTTCAAACCCGCAAGACCCGACGCCCAAATTTGGGAGTAATATCTTCATCAATATCTTTTGGGCGGAAGGAGTCCACACCCATGCGCTGCAAAGCCTTTTCAACGGAACACCGACAAACCACGTCATCAGTTTGAATGCAAATCCTTGGAGCATGATCCAATCAGAACTTTCCAGCGGCGTTTGGCATTTGGCTGTGGACGCCAACACCGGCAATGTGATCCAGCCCAGAACATTGAGTAACAGCGGTTGGGCTTACACAACCACCGGAGGTTTCAGTATGGCCCCAGTCGCAGGAACCAACCCGAATACAAGCTATTCGATGATGGTCATTGGGTTCGACGCCTCTTATGGCACCCTTGCAGATGCTTACTACAGTGGGAGTCTCGGGTGGAGCAAAGTTTTTAATTATGATGCCGTCACCGAAATTGACGTGCAAATCTCGCTGAACAAGTCAGGGTTTGCCCCCTTCGGAGTCAGCTTCTTTGTCCCGGAACCGAACGCCCTGACGATACTCGGTCTGACGATTCCCTGGTTCCTCGCCAAACGCCGGCGTTCCGCCCGCTGAGCAATTCGCTCGACAAATCGGGCCGGGAAATTTCTAGTGGGCCGATGCAACGCTGCGCCTGGCCGACCAAAGAACTCGACATCGTTTACCACGACACCGAATGGGGCGTGCCGGTGCATGATGACCGGGTGCTGTTCGAGTTCCTCATCCTCGAAGGCGCGCAGGCGGGCCTGAGCTGGTCCACCATCCTGAAGAAGCGCGAGAACTATCGCCGCGCCTTCGACCACTTCGATGCCAAGAAAATCGCCCGCTACGACGCCCGCAAGGTCGAGTCGCTGCTGGCCGACCCGGGCATCGTCCGCAACCGGTTGAAGGTCCAGTCCACCATCTTGAATGCGAAGGCCTTTCTGACGGTGCAGGCGGAGTTTGGCAGCTTCGACAAACACCTTTGGAGCTTCGTCGGCGGGAAACCTTTGCAGCCGCGCCGCAAATCATTGAAGGAAATCCCGCCGCGCACGCCCGAGTCCGATGCGATGAGCAAGGATTTGCTCAAGCGCGGCTTCAAGTTTGTCGGCTCCACGATCTGCTATGCGTTCATGCAGGCCGTCGGGATGGTGAATGATCATCCCGTGGATTGCTTCCGGCACGCGGAGGTTCAGCGGAAAAAGCCGTAGAGGAAAACGAGCAGCAGGAACACCGCGACCAGCCACCAGGCCCAGTGAAGTCCGCGCGGCTTGACCTTCTCCCCGCCAAACTCGCGCTTCACGAAGTCGTCGTAGTCGAAATGCTCCGCGGGCAGTCCGAGATTGTCCCGGTGGGCCTCGTCGGACCAGCCGGTGGTTTCATCCGAGCCGCATTCCGGGCAGGCCTTGGCATCCGCCGGAACTTCCGCACCGCAATGGGGACAGATTTCGGGAGGCATTTTTAAGTGTGGAGTTCGGATTGCGGAGTGCCGATTTGGAAACGCGGGCGCGTCGTTTCATTCCGCACTCCGTATTCCACATTCCGCACTGGGCTCAGCCGCCGACGCCGGCGTATTCCTCGTCCACCTTGAGACTCAGGCCCATCAACACGTAATCATGCGTCACGGCCTGCATGTCCTTCACGTAATCTTCAAAGCGCGCGAGGTTGCTGAAGCCCAGCATGGCGAACATCTTGATGGCCGCCTCCTGTTCGCCGATGAACTCCGCCTCCAGGCGCTCCAGCCCGAGGTTGCGCGAGATGCCGGAGATTTCCTTGATCATGGCGCGGGCCAGGCCCCGGCCGCGATACTTGGGGAGCACCAGCACGCTGACCCGGCCGATGTGGCGTTTCCAGCCGCCGAGCTGCTGGTGCAGCGTCGCGCAGCCGACGATCTTCTGGTCGGCGACGGCGAGCAGCGGGAAGTTGCGGCCGAGGTCGATGTTCTGGCACCACTCGCGGATGGCGTCGGGTTCGGTGACGCGATGCTTGATGAAGAGGCGCTCCTCCGAGGGCACTTCGAGAAAGAACTGGTGGAACTTTTTCTCGTCGTCCTTCTTCAACGGCCGGAGCGTGGCCTGAAAATCATCCTTGAGGACGATCTTCTTGGGAAACTTCTGGATTTCAAGTTCGATAGACATAAGCGATTCCTTCCGTGCGCCGCCAGTGTTTGCCAAGTCACGATGACTGTCAATCCGGCGGCAAATTGTAGTGCCAGGCATCCTGCCTGACTGTGTGGCGGCTTCCCGCCGCTGACTTCTTTGACGGTTATTACTTCGGCTCGGCGGGCTGGAAGCCCGGTTTACTGGCAGGCAGGATGCCTGCCGCGACGAGGTGCCGCTCAGGACGCCTCGGCGATTCCATGCGTGCGAACCAGCAGGCGTTCGTCGATCGACGCCGGGTCAAGGCTCCAGCGCGCCGCCAGCAGGGGGACTTTCTCCGTGTTGAGCGCGATCACATCCGTCTGGCCAAACGTGAGCCGGCCCGGGCCTTCGAAGTAATGGTAGCATTTCAAGCCCAGTTCGAGCTCGGCCCGCGTCTTGACGCCCTGGTTCCACAACGTCTGCCCGGCCCACGCATAGGCGCGCACGATGCGCCCGGCCTCCGCCATCGCCCAGGCGTGATGACCAAGGACGCGGTTCGCGGCGAAGTATTGGACCTGCCCGACCTTGCGGCTGAGGCCGAGCAGGAACCGGAACGTCTCGTCCACATCGTCGGTGACTTCGGGCAATCCGGAACCGACGACCAGGATCCAGCCGTTCACCGGCGGGGCGATGAACAGCTTCTGCTCGCGCACGATGCCCTCAATCCAGCTGCATGGCCGGGGATTCAAGAGGCCCAGCGCCGACTGGACGGCGTGAAGATTCCGGGAACGAATCGCCAGCCACACCGGCGGACGATGCTGGAAGACGACGTGCGGCGGATGAAAGCTCGGGAAGAACTGGAGACTCGGCACGCCGCGGTGCGAGGTGAGCGAAACCCCGCGGCGACGCAGATGCAGGGCGAACGCGACAAACACCGCCATCATTCCCAGCACCACCCCCAGCAGGATCAGCAGCAAAACCGGAATGAGACTCGGCTCGTTCACTTCAATCGAACTTTACGCGACCGTCGCGAAGGTTCAATGCCGAAGTTTTACCGACCCCGCCGCGCTCACGGGGCCGACAGCACCACGCGAAAACCAATCGTGTTGACCGCCGTGGAGGGATTGACGCTATTGCGCCGGGCCGACCGGCAATCCGCGCCGGTGGCGTTGAACGCCCCGCCGCGAAACACCCGCGCCGTGCCGGATGCCGGTCCCTGCGGGTCCACCACGCTGTTCGTCGAATAGCTGCCGAACCAGTCCGCACACCACTCCCAGACGTTGCCCGCCATGTCGGAAAGCCCGAAGGCGTTGGCCGGATAACTTCCCACCGTGCTGGGCCGGTTCAAGAACGTGCCGCTGGAGGCATTGGTCAGGCCGACGCCGCCGACGTATTCATACTGCACGTTGAAGTTCGCCATGCCTGCCAGGAGGTTGGTTCCGGTGTAAAACGGCGTGGCCGTCCCGGCGCGACACGCATATTCCCATTCCGCCTCAGTCGGCAGGCGATACAACCAGTTCGTCAGGATGCGGCCCGCCGCGCGTTCCTGCTGGGTGAGCTTCGCGCAGTAGTTCGTGGCGTCGGACCAGGACACCTGCTCCACCGGCCGCGAGAGGTCCGCGGCAAAACCATTCGCCGGGGTGTAATAGCTTGGGTTCACACCCATCAAGGTCTGGTAATCCTGTTGCGTCACCGGAAATTTCGCGACGTAAAAACTCTTGGTCAACGTGACGACATGCTGGGTTTCGATGTTGATCCGGAGCAGTTCGTTGGTCGGGCTGCCCATGGTGAAGGTGCCGGCGGGAATCCACGCCGCGTTCGTCGGCGCCAGCACCGCCGCGCGGTAAAATCGCAGCAGGTTCGTCGCCCGGGCGGGATCCGTGACGGTCATCTGGCCGCCCGCCAGCGCGAAGTTAGACATCGTCTGCCAGCCGCCGGCGAGGTTGGTGGAGAATTGGAGAACGCAGGG
Organism: Verrucomicrobiota bacterium; assembly: GCA_046346715.1. Classification (GTDB taxonomy): domain Bacteria; phylum Verrucomicrobiota; class Verrucomicrobiia; order Limisphaerales; family CAIQOK01; genus CAIQOK01. Next base: position 78,702 of record JAXMHO010000010.1, on the reverse strand, counting down.
ACTGCCGGAGGCGCCGCTGATCTGGATCACTGGGACGGCGCTGGTCACCAGCAGTGAAAGCACCGGGGCGGATTGGGCGCGGACCGTGCCGGGAAAGTTCGGTTGGAGAAACACGCATCCGGCCGCAAGCAGCGTGAAAAAAAGGCGGCGGAACATGGCGCGATCATAGGTCCACCTCTCCGGGGAGACAAGTCCGCGATTCTGCGGAGCGTTGCTTTCAACAATTCCCCGCCAGCCACGCCAGATAACGCGCGTTCCCCAAATCCAGCCACACTGAAACCACCTCGGGCGTGTCATACGGATGCAGCTTCAACACCAGCTTTTCGAGGGCGGGCAAACGGGCCTTTCCGGTCTTGAACAGGATCAACACCTCGGCGCTGCGCTCGACTTTGCCCTGCCACCAGTAGTGTGATTCGATCCGGGGCACGAGGTTGGCGCAGGCCACAAGCTTGGCCGCCAGCGCCGCCCGCGCCAGCTTCCGGGCGGTCTTCAAGTCCGGGGCGGTGACGAGGACGAGGCGAAAGGTTGCGGCAGATTTCATGGTTTCAAAATGACGGTGCAGGATTGTCACGCAAGAATTTTCACAACGTCAGCGCATTGATAATCCCCGGAGGCCGATTTAGTCTCCCGGCAAATGACGCCGACCGGCATGGCCACGAGTTACCGCTGGTATAACGCGGGCGACGAGGTATTCCGTGACATGCTCGCCGCCATCGACGCGGCGACGGCTTCGGTCCGGTTTGAAACCTACATCTTCAAGGAAAGCCCGCTGGGCGTGAGCTTCCGCGACGCCCTGACCAATGCCGCCCGACGCGGCGTTCACGTCCTCGCCCTGGTGGATGCACTGGGTTCGCTCGAACTATCCACGAAGTTCTGGCAGCCCTTCATCGAGGCAGGTGGCACAGTGAAATGGTTCAATCCGATTGCGCTGAAGCAGATGTGGATTCGGAACCACCGCAAGCTGCTGGTCTGCGACGAGCTCGTCGCGTTTGTGGGCGGCTACAACGTGGCGCCGGAATACGAGGGCGACGGTGTGGCAAAGGGCTGGCGCGACATCGGCATGCGGATCGCAGGCCCGCTCGCCGCGCAGCTCGCGCCGTCGTTCGACGAGATGTTCGCCCGCGCCGATCTACGGCATCGCTCGTTCGCCCGGATGCGAAAGTCTTCCGCGCGCAAAACCGTCGCCGAGAAGGACGGAAGACTGCTCTTCAGCGGACCGGGCCGCGGAAAAAACCCGATCAAGGCCGCCTTGATTCCCGACCTGGCCGCGGCGCGCGAGGTCCGGATCATGATGGCGTATTTTCTGCCGAGCTGGCGGATGCGACGCGAGCTGATGGCGGTGGCGCGGCGCGGCGGCAGGGCGCAGCTGATCCTCGCGGGAAAATCCGACGTGCTGCTCTCGCAATTTGCCGGACGGAGCCTTTACCGCCGGCTGATGCAGGCCGGCGTGGAGATTTACGAATACGAGCCGCAGGTGCTGCACGCGAAGCTGATTGTGATCGACGACGCGGTGTATGTGGGTTCGGCCAACCTGGATCCGCGCAGCCTGCAGATCAACTACGAGCTGATGATCCGGTTTCAAAACCCGGGGCTGGCCGATGAGGCGCGGGAGATTTTCGAGGGAGCCCTGCGGCATTGCACCCGGATTGATCTGGCAACGTGGCGAAGTTCGCGGACGCTCTGGCGGCGATTGAAGCATCGCCTCGCCTACTGGCTGCTGGCACGGCTGGACCCGTGGATTGCCCGGTGGCAATGGCGTTCGCTGCCGAAGCAGCTCAGGCCTTGAGCGCGGCGACGTAACGCTGCAGGCGCTGCATCTCGTCCCGCAGGCCCAGCTGGCGGTATATCTGGTGGAGATTGTTGGAGACGCGGGAAAGCATCCGGCGCGGACTGACCGGTGTCATGGCCTCCGCCCGCAACGTCTCGCTGAGATGCGCGAGATATTGCACGCAATCGGGACGGGTCATCGTCCGCCCCCGGTGAAATGGATCAAGGTAAATTTCCTCCGCCACGGACTTGTAGCAGCAGACGAAATGGCCGGGCAGGCCGATGCCGCTGACGGGCAGCCACAGCCGGCGGGCCAGGAAAATGTAAAGCATGCACATGGCGATGGGATTGCCCATGCGCCGGTCCATCACGCGGTTGACATAGCTGTTCTGCGGATCGTAATACGCCACCTCGTTGCCGGCAAAACCCAGCTCCTCGAACAAATACTTGTTGATGACCGCGACGGTTTCCGCGCCGGTCGCCGACGGATCAATGCGCTCCCGCAACACCGCCGCATGACTGTCCAGCATGGCCTGGTAGGCTTCGACGTTGATGTCGGGATAGGTCGTGCGCGCCAGCATCCACGCGCCCTCCTCCAAGTCGAGGTTGTCCCCGGCGACCTGGCAAAACTCAATGAACTTCGCGTCGGCATCCGATTGCGCAAAGCGCCGGACAATTTCCCGCGACCGCCGGCGCAGCACGGGATCCTCGCTGAGGATATGGGGCTGGAGCCATTCCTTGGCTTCGGGACCGCAGGAGAGAATTTTCTTTTGGACGGTCAGGTAGATGACCGGATCTTCGTCTGTCAACAGATTGACCAGCGCCGCCCTTTCGCTTTCCGTCGGCTTGTTCACAGGAAAAGTTGTCGTCGGTGAATCCATGCTGATGACGCTTGCGATGAAACCAGACGCCCCGAATCTTTTCAATGAAGAAATCGAAAAACCGCAAAAGTTCAGCTGATTTACGAACTTTTGCGGACGTCCTGCTCCTTCGCAATTTTGGCTTCCTCAATCTGATGCAGCGTGTTCTCCACCAGCTCCCGCTGTTCGCCACGCAGCCGGCGGCGCACCGCCATCATGTCCAGCACCGCCGTCAGCAGCGCCAGGCCGACGAACAGGAAACACACCAGCCAGAACAAAAGGAATTCCCGGGGATGCGAACTCAGATAACCGCCCAGCGCCGTCTCGCCCAGCACCAGCATGATCACCGCCGCCGCCAGGAAGAAAACCCCGAGCGTCCGCCGCACCACATCTCGCTTCTCAGCCATGCGAGGAAGATAACGCGAACCCTCCATGGTGAAAAGCGTCCGCTGGCGTTCGCTTTCCCGTTTCCCAATCCGGCCCGGAATCTTTCGCCTCGCCATCCTTTCCCCGCCGCTTAATCTCCGACCATGGCTTTGCCATCCGACCTGCACATGCACACGCCGCTCTGCCGCCACGCCCAGGGCGAGCCCGTGGAATACGCCCGCCGCGCCGTCGAGCTCGGCCTCACGGAAATCGGCTTCTCCGACCATTCGCCGATGCGCCGCGACGACTTCGACGACTGGCGGATGTTCGCTTCCCAGCTGGACGATTACGTCGCCAAGGTTCAGCTCGCCCGGCAGACGTTTCCCCAGCTCACCATCCGCCTGGCGCTCGAAGTGGATTACCTGCCCGGCCATGAAGACTGGATTCGCGAACTCGCCGCCCGGCATCACTGGGACTACTTCATCGGGTCCGTGCATTACATCGAGACGTGGGACATTGATAACCCCGCCAAGATTTCGCAGTGGAAGAACCGCGACACCTTCCAGGTCTGGTCGCAATACTTCGAACGCCTCACCCTCGCGGCGAAAAGCGGCCTCTTTGAAATCATCGGCCACGCCGACCTCCCTAAGAAGTTCGGCTACCGCCCGACGCAGGATTGCCGGCCGCTCTACGAGACCTTTCTCAACGCGGCGAAGGCGCATCACTGCGCCATCGAACTCAACACCGCCGGACTGCGGAAGGAGTGCCGGGAGATTTATCCGAGCCGGGAAATTCTCGAACTCGCCTTTGCCAAAGGCGTCCCCATCACCTTCGGCTCCGACGCCCATGCGCCCGGCGAAGTCGGGATGAACTTTGCCGAAGCCGTCGAACTGGCGCGTTCGGTGGGGTATCGCGAAACCTGCCGGTTTGAAAAACGGCAGCGGCACAGCGCGGGTTTGTGATGGGATAATTACGGATATGCCGGCCATTAATAGCTGGCTCAGGTTCTAACGCTGGACTTTGTTTTCAGTTGTGGAATCCTAGCTCGCATGAACCCCTCCGCGGACGTCAGCAGGCGAGCAAGTCTTACCCTTTTGCTGGGCATGCTTTCTTTCCTGCCGGCGAACTCAAAGGCCGACCTCAACAACCTTCCGCCCGGTTACTCGATCAAAATCGTCAGCTCCAACGTCAACGCCACCGCGATCTCCCAGTTCGCCTTCAAGCCCGGCGACATGACGCACGTTTACGCCGCCCGCGACAGCCAGGCCCAGGTCACGCGCTATGATTACAACCCAGTGACCGGTGTGCTTTCCAACGCGCTGATGGTCGCCACCAACACGGATCACAAGGAGCTCATCGGCCTGGGTTTTCACGGCCCGAACCTTTACGTGACGTTCGATTACGGCGGCAGCCAGAATTCCGGGGCGGGCACTGGCGACGGACGCCTCGCGCGTTACTTCAACCCCAACAGCAACGGGGTTTACCAGTCGCGGCATGACTTCGTTTACGGCCTCGACAAGGGCGACCACGACCTGAACCTGATCAAGATCAAGGGCGACTCGCTTTACGTCGGCATCGGCGCGGCCGCCCGCAACGGCAATCCCGCCCGCGACAACTTCTACACCATGACCGTCGCGCGCATTGTGAACCTGAACCAGATCGTTTCGGACACCAACCAGATCGGCGCGAACTTCAAGGGGCCCGTCAACTATCTCGCGGCCACCAACGAATGGATCAATACGAACGGCGCCGACGGACAGCTGCGCTATTTCGCCAGCGGTTTTCGCAATCCTTTCGGCATCAACTTTGACCCGGACGGCGATCTCTGGGTTTCCTCCAACGGCAACAATGACGTCGGATATTCCTCGGAAGACCTGCTCTACAAGAAAGTTCATCTCGGCGATCAGGGCGATTTCCCGCCGCCGGCGTTCGGTTTCTCCACCTACATCCACGGCAATCCGATCGCGCCCTTCATTGACTTCGGCATTTCGCCCGCCGTCGCGGGGTTTGATTTCATCCGCGAAGGCGTCGATGCCGGCAAGGTGCTGCTGGTCGAAGCCGGGGCGACCAAAACCAACTGGCTGGGACGCGATCTGGTCCTCATCGACCCCAACACCGGCAGCCATCAGCAAATCTACCAGTTCGCCACCAACACGCCGCTGCCGACCATGACCGATTGTCTGCGAGATCCCTATGGCCGCTTTCTAATTGCCGATTACGTGCGGGGAAACGTCTGGCTGCTGACCCCGCCGCTGCCCCAACCCGGACTGACCGGCAGCGTGTCGAACGGCATCCTGCATCTCTCCTGGCCGCTGACGGGCGTCGAATATCAGCTCGAAGAAACAACCAACCTCGCCGCCGCCAACTCATGGCAGGCATCCGGTGTTGCCGCCCAGATTGGTGGGAGCAGCATCGACGCGCACATCATCGCGACGAACGCCATGCGGTTTTACCGGTTGAGAAGGTAGCCGGCGGACACGGCGCCTTCGGCGAGGCTCAAAGCAAAAACCAATTGGACACCCATCTGCGTCCCGAATAGAGTCGCACCATGAAACCAGACCGGCGGCAAAAAGCGTCATCATGCCGCAGTTGGACCTCCACCTTGCCTTTATATGACTGCTAAATTTGCAGAGATTTTCTCAGCACTCCGGGACATCCTCAAACGCCACGCTGGCAAGCTCACTGTCACCGAGGACACGGCGAGTTGTTACCGTTTGGAAGGCGGAAAACATCCGACCCACAAGCAACCGTTCCCGATTGCCTGGGTGACCGTTGGAAAAACCTATGTGAGTTTTCATCACATGGGCGTTTACGCGCGGCCAGACCTGCTCAAAGGAGTGTCGCAGGAGTTGAAGGCGCGGATGCAAGGCAAGTCGTGCTTCAATTTCACCTCGGCCGATCCGGTGCTGTTTGCAGAACTGGAGGATCTGACCGTGCGCGGGTTCGACGCCTTCCGAAACGCGCCGTTCATGAAATAGCTGTCGACCCGCGACCAGACAGGCTGCAAACCTCTTCACGCAACCTCCGCCCCTGCTTCTCTCACCCGCTCCAAAATCACCTCCGCAATCAACGGCTCCGTCCCCACGCTGCGGGAATACCACACCAGCTTTTCCTGACGCTCGGTGGGATTACGCCACGTCGACTGGCCGGCGGCGAGACGTTCGCGCACGACGCGTTCCGGTTCGCCGAGCAGCATCGGAATGTCCTCCTGCACGTGCATCCCGTCGCTGATGAAGAACGGCACGACGACGATGTTCCGCGTCTGCGCCAGCGCATAACATTCGCCGATGCGCGGGTCCTGGTCCATGAACACCGGATGGACCTCCGCGAATTCCCCGGTGGCACGAATCAGCTCCACCTGCCGGTCAATCGACCTCCGCGAATGGTCGTTCTGTTCCGTCCCGTGCCCGGCGATGAACAGCGTGGTGTCCTTGGGCCTGGGCGCGCGCGGAAAGGGAAACTGCGCCATCACATCCCGCGCCCGGGCAAGCAGCACGCTGGTCATCAGGTCGTGCGTGCCGATGACGCGGCAGTAGAACAGTTCCGAGTTTTGAGTTCGGAGTTTTGAGTTGCCGGCAAAGCCGAGCGCCTTGGGGATGACGTCGGTGCTGAAATAGCCTTCGCTGACGAAGAGCGGGACGATGAAGACTCGCGGCGCGGTGATTCCGGCCACCACCGCCCTGGCCTGGGGTTCCTGGATCCAAAAAGCCTCCCGCACTTCGCGGAAAAGGCGCCGCCGCCGCAGTTCCGCCGTATGTTGAAAGACCGGGCGCTCGGAGTCGGCGTTCTTGGTGGAACCATGGCCGAGCAGGACGAGGACGTCGTTGTGAAAATGATTCTGCGACACGGGCAAATGGTTAGCGCAGGATTTTTGAAACGGCAAGTTTGCGAGTTTGGATCACGGCCAAGTCCGGCTTCTTTGACTGCGAACGCGGAAGCGGACTGAAGTCCGCGCTCCGCCCCCCGCCTCGCCCTTCTTCAACCATCCGCTTTCTTCTCCCGCGCCGCCTGCATCTGCTTCCGCCAGTGGTCCAGCCGGTCCTTGATTTTCTTCTCCACGCCCTGCTCGGTCGGTTCGTAGTAGCGCTTCGCCGCGCCGAGATAATCCTGCGCCACGAAATGTCCCTCGCCTTCGTGGGCGTATTGGTAGCCGACGCCGTGGCCGAGGCGTTTCGCTCCCTGATAATGCCCGTCGCGCAGATGCTCCGGCACCGCCAGCGTGCGGCCGGACTTCACATCCTCCAGCGCGGCATCAATGGCCTTGTAGGCGGTGTTGCTCTTGTTCGCGGTTGCGATGTAGATCGTCGCCTCCGCCATCGGAATCCGCGCCTCGGGCCAGCCGACAAACTCCGCCGCCTGATGCGCGGCGGTCGCGAGCACCAGCGCCATTGGATCGGCGAGACCGACATCTTCGGCGGCGCAAATCATGATGCGCCGGCTGATGAAGCGCGGGTCTTCGCCGGCGTGAATCATCTTCGCCAGCCAGTAAAGCGCCGCGTCGGGATCGCTGCCGCGCATGGATTTGATGAACGCCGAGATGGTGTCGTAATGCGCGTCGCCGTCGCCGTCATAGACCACGGCCTTCTTCTGAATGCTTTGCTCCGCCACGCCCAGCGTGATGCGGATGGTGCCGTCGGTTTCCGGCGGGGTGGTGAGCGCGGCAATTTCCAGGGAGTTCAAGGCCTTGCGCGCATCGCCGTCAGCCAGTTTCGCCAGGTGCCAGGCGGCCTCCTTTTCGATTTTTAGTTTGAGGTATCCGATGCCGCGGTCGGCGTCGATCAACGCGCGCTGCAGCAGCTCGAACAGCTCGTCCTCGGTGAGCGGGCGCAGTTCGAAGATCTGGGAGCGGGAGACCAGCGGCGAGTTGACGAAGAAAAACGGGTTGTGGGTCGTGGCGCCAATCAACTTGATGACCCCGCTCTCGACGTCGGGCAGCAGGATGTCCTGCTGGGACTTGTTGAAGCGGTGGATTTCGTCCACGAAGAGAATCGTCGGCTGGCCGGAGTTGTCCAGCCGGTTGGCCGCCGCGGAAAGCACCCGGCGCATGTCGGCGACGTTGGATTCCACGCCGCTGAGCCGCTCGAACTTGGACTTGGTCTGCCGGGCGATGATTTGGGCCAGCGACGTTTTGCCAGTGCCGGGCGGGCCGAAGAAAATCAGCGACTGGATGCGGTCGGCCTCGATGGCGCGGCGGAGCAGCTGGCCCGGCGCGAGAATGTGGGACTGGCCAACATACTCGGAGAGATTGCGGGGACGCATCCGCGCGGCGAGCGGCTGATGGCGGACGAATGTCTCCGCCGGCGTCTCGGGCGGAGGCGCGGGCTTCTCGGAAAACAGGTCGTCAGCGGACATGCCGGGAACTTAAAGCGGAAAGCCGCCGGCGGAAAGCGGGAAACCTCAGGACTGACTTCGTCCCGTCAGAACATTTCCAGCAAGGGCAGATACACATGGAAGGCCGTGCCCGCGCCGACCTGGCTGTCCACGGAAAGCCAGCCCTGCGAATCCTTCACGATGCCGTTGACGATGGAAAGTCCGAGGCCGGTGCCGCTTTCCGCCGGCTTGGTGGTGAAGAACGGCTCGAAGATGTGCGGCCGCACTTCGGACGGAATGCCGCAGCCGGTGTCGCGGATGGTGACGCGGGCAAAGTTGCCGGGCCGGGCCGGGGCCGGCGCGGTTTCCCCGACGCGCTCCAGGGACGTTTCAATCGTGAGCCGGCCGCCGTCGGGCATGGCGTCCCGGGCATTGAGGATGAGGTTCAGGACCACCTGTTCGATCAGGCCGGGATCAGCGCGCACGACGAGCGGCCAGCGGGTGAGGTTCTGGTTGATTTCAATCTGCTTGGGCAGAAGCCGCTGCAACATCTGCAGCAAACCGCCGACGAGCTGGTTCAGGTCCACGTTGATCATAGGTGCGGGCTGAGGCTTGCCGAACATGAGCAGCCGACGGGTCAGCTGCGCGCCATGACCGGCGGCCTCGAAAATTTTTGACAGGGACTCCTCGGCCTTGGCCGGCGAGGCGGGGGCGAGCTTGAGGAATCCCGCCTGGGCGAGAATGATGGCGATGATGTTGTTGAAGTCGTGGATGACCCCGGCCGTCAACTGCCCGAGCGCCGCAACCTTCTGCACCTGCCGCAGCTGCTCGGTCGCATGCGCCAGCTCCTGCCGGGTCTGCGACGACTGGTTGAGGTCCTCGGCCGTGGCCACGAAACCCTCCACCTGGCCGGCGGCGGACCGCATGGCGACGAGGGACCATTCGCACTGGAGCTCGCGGCTGCCGGCGGCCCGGACCGGCATCCGGATTTTCTCGAGGCGGCCAGCCGCCGCCAGGGCGCGCAGTTCCGCCAGCACGCCGGCCTGACGGTCCGGGGCGAAGAGCAGCTTGTGAAACGCCGCGCCGATGACCTGCGAGGTGGAGAAGCCGAACAGCCGGGTGGCCGCCTGGTTCCAGCGGGTGATGCGCCCTGCCGCGTCGGCCATGAGGCAAGCCACGGGCATTTGATCGAAGCAAAACTGGTGGCGGGCCAGCTGTTCGCGCAGCTCCGTCTCGCGGACATGGAAATCAATTTCGGAAATGACCGAGCGCGCCAGTTCGGAGACGAGGCCGACTTCGCCGGGCTGCCATTGCCGGGGACGGTTGTCCATCACGCCAAACACGCCCAGCGTGTGGCCGTCTTTGGAACACAGCGGCACGCCCAGATAGGACACGGCGTTCAATTCGCGCACGGCATGGCTCTCGGACAGGTGCGGATCCTGCCGCGCGTCGTTCACCACCAGCGGACCGCCGGTCTGCACGACGTGCTGGCAGAAGGAATGCGTCAACGGCATCTGCCGTCGCGCCGCCCACGGCATGGGCAGGCCGACGGCGCTTTTGAAAAACTGATGCTCCTCCTCGACGAGCGAAACCATCGCCACGGGCGAGGCGAGCAGATTGGCCGCCAAGGACGTGAGGCGGTCAAAACCCTCCGAGCTGGGCGTGTCCAACAGACGCGTCGCGCGGACCGCTTTCAAGCGGGCATGGTCTTTGACTCGATTCATGCCGGCCGTTATGACACGGAAACGGCCGGCCGCCCATACCCACTGCCGGTCAAAGCCGCCCCGGAAAGTGGGTAGAGGTTGGTGGGCGGGATGGGTCAGGGATGGGTCAGTCCGTTGCGGATCGCATACCGGACCAGGTCGGCCGCGGACCGCAATTGCAGCTTGCTCATGACGTTTTTCCGGTGTGTTTCCACGGTGTTGACGCTGATGCCCAGGACGTCGGCGGCCTCCTTGTTGGACTTGCCCTCGGCGAGGAGCTGCACCAGCTCGCGCTCGCGCGGCGTGAGGCGGCCTTCCGGCGGGGCGCCCGGCTCGGACTTTCCGCCAAAGTTTCGCAACACCATCTCGGCCACGCGCGGGGTGAAGAAGGCCCGGCCCGCAGCCACGGATTCAATCGCCTGCGCCAGCAGTTCGGGGGCGTCGTTTTTCAAAAGATACCCGCGCGCGCCGGCGGCGAGAATCTCCTGCGCGAGCGATTCGGAATCGTGCATGGTCTGCACCAGCACGGCGGTTTCCGGGCGGCGCGCGACAATTTGCCGGGCGGCTTCAAGACCGTTCAGCTCCGGCATGGTGACGTCCATGATGCACACGTCCGGCTTGAGCTTGGCCGCGAGTTCCACGGCCACGCGGCCGTTGGGCGCCTCGCCGACGCATTCCCAATCGCGGTGGGCGGCGATGACGGCCCGCAATCCTTCACGGATCATTCCGTGGTCGTCAGCGATGAGGATGCGGATTTTTTTCATGGCAGTCAGGTGGGGTAGGCGGTCAACAGGGATGAATTGGTCTTGAGCGGAACGCAGGCGAAGATGGTCGTGCCTTCAGCGTCCGATTCCACTTCGAGCACGCCGCCCACGAGGCGAAGCCGCTCGCGCATGCCGGCGATGCCGACGCCGGCATGGGTCTGGTCGGCGTTCATGCCGCAGCCGGTGTCCTGGATTTCCAACCGCACCTCGTCCTCGTCGCGATCGAGCCGGATGAGCGCGGTCTGGCTGCGGGCGTGGCGCAGGATGTTGGTGAGGGATTCCTGGGCGACACGAAACAGGGCCAGTTCGATCGCCGGGGCAAGACGGCCGGAGAAATTGCCCGTTTCAACCAGGGTGCGCACGCCGCTGCGGCGGGTGAAGCCGGTGCCGTAGTCCGCCAGCGCCCGCGCCAGGCCGAGTTCATCCAGCAACGGCGGGTGGAGCAGCCAGGTGAAGTTGCGGATTTCCTGGATGGCCTGGTCGGTCAGGGCGATGCTGTCGGCCAGCGACGCCTCGGCCGGAAGGGTTTTTTGCATCTGCACGAGGTTGAGCTTGAGGGCCGCCAACTGCTGCGCGGTGCTGTCGTGAAGTTCCCGGCCGATGCGGCGACGCTCGGCATCCTCGGCAAAATGCAGCTGCGCCAGCAGACGCGCGCGGTCCTCCTCGGCGCGTTTCAGGTCGGTGATGTCGATGTCCGTGCAGACATAGATGCTTCCGCCATCGGGCGCGGGGATGGCAAAGAGCGTGGACAGGCAGACGCCGGCCCGGCCGTCGCGGCGCGTGAAGGAAAATTCCAGCGGCCCGATGGTGCGGCCCGTGGCCTGGATGTCCTGAAGCAGCCCGATGAAGGCTTCGTTTTGCGCCGGCGTGAACATGAGCTCTCCGAGATTTCGGCGCAGCGCCTCGGCCGCGGTCCAGCCGTAGGTGAGCTGCGAGGCATGGTTCCAATACAGAATTTTGCCGGCGACATCATACCACTGCACGCAGACATTGGGGGTTTTCTCCAACGAATCGCGCAGCGCCTGCTCGCTCGTGCGCCGTTCCGTGATGTCCTGCCCGGCGCCGGTAATGCGTGCCACCCGGTCGCCGTCCCATTCGGGGCGGTTGAAGCACTGCAGCCAGCGCCATTGGCCGGACTTCGCCCGGAAACGAAACTCGGTGACCTGTGGAAAACCCCGCAGCACGGCATCCTGCGCCGCCTGCTGGGCGGCGCGATCCTCGGGATGGATGCGGCCGCGAAAACTGACCGCTCCGCGCAGTTCCGCCTCGGTGAAGCCCAGGACCTTCTCCCCGGCCTCGCTCAGCCAGTCGAGACGCAGGCTTTGATCGGGACCGACGGTGTAGGCGAAGGAATAGCCGGCGATGAGTTCGGCCATCAGCCGGAGGCGCAGCTCGTTTTCGCGGAGGGCCACCTCGGCGCGTTCACGCTCCGTGATGTCGTTGACGAGCAGCAAGGCGCAGGAACGGCCCTCGAGTTCGATCGCCTCAACTGAATACAAACCCGTGCCGGCCTCGCCGGAGAGGCGGCGGAAGGGCCGCTTGAGATTCAGGATGCGCCGTTCCGCGAGGAGCCTCTGCTGCAAACCCGCGCGATCATCAGGCCGGGTCCACATGCCCAGCTCAAACGAAGTCCGGCCGATCACCTCCGCCCGGTCGCGATAGCCGTGCATGGTGAGAAAGGCCTGGTTGACATCCACAAACCGCCCTTCGTCCGCCGTGGTGACGGCGACCGCGAGCGGGCTGCTGCGAAAGGCCTTGGAAAACTTTTCCTCGGAGGCCGCCAGCGCGGCGAGGTTCGCCTGAACCTCGCGCACGAGCGCCGCCAGGCAGAGACACGCACAAACCAGGCAGGCCAGCGCCACATCGAGCACGAGAAGCGAATCGCCGGGCGTGCTCCGTTGAAACGGGCCATGGCCCAGCACCGTGCCGACGACCGCCAGCGTGGCAAACGCCGCCAAGGCCGTGGTCAGCGTCCGCAGACTCAGCCGGAACGCCACCCAGTTGAAGAACGGCAGCGCGAGGGATTCATCCTTGGGCAGATTGCGCAGCAGCGGCAGACTGTCACCGCCAAACACAAACAGCCCCGTCGCCAAAATCAACAGAAAGCAAACCACCGCCTCCAGCCGGCGCCGCGGGCGCGCCTCGCGGTTCACCGGCAGCCACGCCAGCAGGAGCGGCGTGACCAGCAACACCCCGCCCGCATCGCCAAGCCACCAGGTCTGCCAGACGGGGAAGAAAGCTTTCGCCGGCAGCAGCTTGGCCACCACCAGCAGGGCCGTGCCAAGCGTCGCGTTGATGACGGCAAAGCAAAGTCCGCCGGCGGCAAAAAAGCCCAGCACGCCGCTCACGCCGTCCAGCAGGATTCCGTCGCGGGAAACTTTCCGGCAGGCCCAGCCGGCGACGAGCGCGGCCAGCACTGCGGCGCCCGCCGTGCCCACGGAGACAAACGTCGTCAGGACTGCGTGGTCGGGGCGGTAGTTCGTCCAGAGGCTGGTGGCCAGCGCGCCGAGCCAAAGACCCGGCACGATGCCCCGGCCCCGCAGCAAGGCGGCCGCGAGCGCCACCCCCGCAGCCGGCCAGACCGGCGTGGACGCGCCCTCCGCCATGGGGAGCAGCTGCTCCACGCGGGCCGCCAGATAATAGGCCAGCGCCACCACGACGTTTGCGAACACCCACTCGCCGGGACGGAAGACGCCCGGTTTGTCCAACCTCAACATGCGGTGATTTTGGGCAAAGGCCGGACTCGTGCAATGAAATTAAAACGGCGGGAGCGTTTGCCGGGAGAAGCAAGGCAGGCGCCTCTATGAAATAAAAAACCCCGCCAGTGCCGTGTATAACAGTTCCATTGAACTTGATAGAAACAGAACGGAATCCCGGTGAGCTGCTTCCGACTTCCAGTTAAGGCCTGTCGTTGGCGAACTCAGATTAGGACTCCTCGAATGTTAACTTACGGTCCAAGGACTTAGTTTCTAATCACGAAAGCATAGGCAGGGAAATTTTGCGCCGGAACTCCGGCGCCAAATTCTATTTCAAAAGAGCGGGCGCATTGCTGAACGCGCGAATCTGGTTCCAATATCGTCGCGCCGCCGTTTTGCTCAAGTGAAAAAATCGTCCGCGACGAAAAATATTTCTCGGGCAAAAGCGGCTCACAGGGTTTTCGACCGGAAAAACTGCGCCGGCTTTTGGTTCGGCACGGGATCGAGAATGCGAAACGTGTTCGTCATCGTGACCGTTCCCAGACTGCCCCAGGCCGCGGACGTCAGATTGGTCGCGTTCTCCAGGTCGTAGCCGTGATTGGTGGCCGCGAACAGAATGAGCTGAATGTTTGTCCCCGCCGGCACCGAGATGTCGAACCACGGCGGGTCCGCGACAAATTCCCGCGCGGAAAATTCCGTGTCAGCCACCCCCTGGGGCACGATGGTCTGAAAATCATTCGTGAGCGGCACCCTTTGGAAAAAGGTCCAGACATTCGTCGGCGAGGTAGTCCGGCGCGTTTCCACCCAGTAGCTGCGCCAGGGGCGGCCAAAAAGCACGACACGGCTGGCGTTGGTCAGGTTCACCGGCGGCGGCGCACCGTTGCTGGTGAGCGTCCGGATGTTCACGCCGTCGAAGACCAGTCCCTCACGGTTCAGCTGCGCCGCGCCGTTATTGGTGACGATGAGCTCGGAGACCAGCGGGTGGGAGACGAGGTTGGAAAGCGACAGCAGGTTCACCAAGCTGCCGGAGCCCGACGCAATGATCTGCACCCTGCCCGCCGGGACATGGGTCAAGCCGCTCAACACCGCCTGGCCGCTGTTCAATGCCTGAATCTTCAAGGGCACACACGTGCCGCCGGTCAGCCGTTTAAGACCTGGCAGGTTCAGCACGCTGCCCGCGCCATCGGCCGTCCACGAGGAGGCGGCGCAGGAACTTCCCTGGTTGTGATTGGTCAGGTTGGGCAGGTTCAGCACCGCGCCGGCCTCCACGATCAGGCTGCCGGCAAAAAGGTTGGTGATGCCCGGAATGCTGACCGTGGTCGCGCTCACGGTGAGGCTCTTGAGCAGTTTCAACTGGGCCGTGTCGAGCGCACCGCCGGATCTGATCGTGATGATGACCGTCTCCCCGCCTTCAAACGCGGGCATCGCGACGGTGCCGGAGTTGCGCGCCTCGAAGGAGACGTTGCGGACCAGCGATTCGGATTCCGCGAGCGAGGAAAGCTGGATGAGGCTGCCGGCGCCATCCGCCACCATCGCAATGCTGCCCTCGCCAATTGAGACCACCCCCGAAAGCTGCACCGTCCCGCCCAGAACCGCCTGAATCGTCAGCGCTCCGCAATCCGCGCCGGTCAGATTGGTGATGGCGGAAAAATTGAGGATACTGCCCGCGCCAATGCTTTTCCAGACGGTGCCCACGCAGCCCGCACTTTCCGCATGCGCCGTCAAGAACGGCGCGGAAACGTTGCCGCCGCCGGAGACGGTCACGTTGCCGATGCCCAGGTTCGTCAACACGGAAAAGACCACCGTCATGGCGTTGACGTCGAAACCGTTCAGCAGGCGCAGCTGGCCGGTGGGGACAACGCCGTTGGAATCAAGGAGACAAAACATTCCGTGCCGCCCGAGGTCAGCGGTGCGGAGATCGTGCCGAATTGAGCGCCCGGAAAAGGTCACAATGCGCGGGCCGCCGCGGTTGTGAGCGCGGCCAGATTGACGAGGCTGCCCGCCCCGTCAACCTCGAAGATGACGCTGCCATCCTTGACCGACGCCAGATTGTTCACGGTCAAGCGTCCCAGCAAGCGCCCGCCGGAGGGTGATGGCCCGCAACCCGCGCCGGTGAAGTTGGTCAGCGCCGAAGGTTCAGCACGCTGCCCGCACCAACCGCCTCCACCAGTTGCGTGACAGCCGCTGGCCTGACTGTGCGAAGTCAGGAGCGGCGTGGAACGCCGTTGCCACGTAGAGCAGGTCACGCTCGCAACGCCGGCGGTCGGGTTGTCAGCGCGGCAAAATTCGCGGCGCTGGCCGTCACGGTGAAGCCGCGCAGTTCACGCATCTGCCCGGCGGGCAGGATGCCGTTGGAAACAATCGTGACCGCCAGCTGTCCGCCGAACAACTGCGGCACGATGACCTGCCCCAGGCTGCCGGCCTCAAGGGTCACCGTGTTCACCGTGGCGCTCGCTCGTCAGCGCGGATAGATCCATGACACTGTTCGTCCCCTGGGCGCCGAGGTGAGGAGTGCCTTCCACCATTGGTCAGCGGAGAAATCGAGCGCGCCGCTGAAGGCTCGGATCTCCAGCGCGCCGCAGCAAGGGCCGCTCATCGAACGCGGCGCAGGACGTTCAACACGCTGCCCGTCGCTCACCTGCCGGGTGTGAACCGCGCAGGACGGCGTGTCGTGCGCAAACAAGTTGGTCATCGTCACCGCGTTGCTGCTTACGTTGATGCTGCCGTTGTAAAGATTGGTCAGCAGCGGGAAATTGACATTGGTGCCCGCCACCGTGAAACCCGCCAGCGAGGTGAACTGGGCCATCGGCAGCGTGCTCAAAGGACGCAGCACCGGCGTCACCGTCTTGCCGCCGACAAACAACGGCGACCAGATGGTCCCGCCGTTCTTGGCCTCCAGGGAAATCGCCCGCGTGCCGTCTGAGGTCGCCAGCAGCGGCAGGTCAATCAACGCGTTCACGCCGTCCGCCAAAAAACTGAGCGTGCCGTCCGCCAGATTCGTCAGCGCCGGCAGCAGAATTTTCCCGCCGGAACTGACCTGCAGGTTGTGGCTGGCACAGCCCGGCCCGGTGAGGGATGCCAGCGCCGGCAGGTTGATTTGCCCATTGCCGCCCGTGGCCTGCCAGAACGTCGTGAAGCAGCCGGCTCCGCGCGAATAGCCGATGACCTGGCTCGCGGTGAGGGTCGCGTTGCTCAACGCCTCCAGACCAACGCCGTCGATATTGGTGGCCGCCGGCAGCGCAAAGGTCGTCGTGGGACCGCTCGCGGAAAGAACGGGGTTGCCAATGACAAACAACTGCCCCTGGACCACGGAGGCGTTCGTGGTGACGCGGAAGGTTCCCGCCGTCAGCGCCAGATGGTTGCTGCATTGGAGGCTGCGGATCGTCACGTTCGCAGTGGAGGTCACCGTGATGCCGCCGCCAACGTTGATGACGACATCATCCAAGGTGTTCGGCAGGACATCGCCGCTCCAGTTGGCGGGCGTCTGCCATGAGAAATTCCCGCCGCCGCCGTCCCACGTGACCGTGGCCGCCGAAAGATTGAAAATGGTGGCAATAAACATTGCCGCGAGGAAGGGATTCAGCCGTGGGGAGCGCATAGGTTTGCTTCTGTTCTGATTTAACCGCGTAAATATGACCCCACCCGGTCAAACCCGTCAAGTTTGCCCCAGCCTGAAGCTGTCCGTAAAAGTCCGAAGCCCTCCATCGCCGCCAAACTTCAAACTCGCCTAGCGCCTCCCTCTTTTACTAATCTCCGCGTCTTGCAGTGATGCTTCCGCAGATCAATCCTCTGCGTTCTTTGCGCTCTCTGCGGTTAGACAGAAATAATTTTGCCATGATGACCAGCACCCAGATCCGCCAGTCGTTCCTCGACTTCTTCAAGTCGAAGCAACACACCATCGTCCCGTCGTCCAGCCTCATGCCGGACTCGCCGAACCTGCTGTTCACCAACGCCGGCATGAACCAGTTCGTGCCCATCTTCCTCGGCCAGACCAAATGCCCCTACACCCCCGGCCGCGCCGCCGACACCCAGAAATGCATCCGCGCCGGCGGCAAGCACAACGACCTCGACGACGTCGGCCTCGACACCTATCACCACACGTTCTTCGAGATGCTCGGCAACTGGTCCTTCGGCGACTATTTCAAAAAAGAAGCCATCGGCTGGGCGTGGGAACTCGTCATCGAAGTCTGGAAATTTCCGCCGCAACGCATCTACGCGACCATTTACCAGCCGGACAAAGCCAAGAACGATCCCGCCGACCGCGACGAGGAAGCCTGGGGTTTCTGGGCCGAAAAATTCCGCAGCGTCGGCCTCGATCCCGCCATCCACATCGTCAACGGCGGCAAGAAAGATAATTTCTGGATGATGGGCGAAACCGGCCCGTGCGGTCCCTGCACCGAAATCCACGTGGACCTCCGCCCCGGCCCGGTGCAAACGAGCGTCGAAGAACAAAAAGCCGGCGCAAAGCTCGTCAACGGCAGCGACGCCCGCTGCATCGAGATCTGGAACAACGTCTTCATCCAATACAACGCCCAGCCCCGCAGCGGTGGCGGCGACGCCTCGTCGCCTAAAAGTGGCGGCAGCGCCCCCGCTGCCGGTTCTGCGACGGGGGCGTCGCAGCCACTTATTGAATTCGTCCCGCTCGCGGCACAGCACGTGGACACCGGCATGGGCTTCGAACGCGTCACCAGCATCATCCAGGGCACGAAGAACCTGACTGATTTCCAGAACGCCAAGATTTCCAACTACGAGACCGACGTCTTCCGCCCGCTCTTCGACGCCATCGAAAAACTCAGCGGCAAGAAATACGGCTCGACGCTCCCGAAAGCCGGCAGCACCGGCGACACCGAACAGGAGAAGGTGGACGTCGCCTTCCGCGTCATCGCCGACCACATCCGCACGCTCAGCTTTTCCATCGCCGACGGCATCCAACCCGGCAACAACGACCGCAACTACGTCCTCCGCCGCATCCTGCGCCGCGCCGTGCGTTACGGTCGCACGCTCGGCTTCAAAGAACCGTTCTTCTACAAACTCGTGGACGTCGTGGCCGAAAACTTCGGCGACATCTTCCCCGAAATCCGCGCCAAGAAGAAACACGTCCAAGACGTCATCCGCATCGAGGAAGAGGCGTTTAACAAGACGTTGGATAAAGGGCTCGAAATATTTGAGCGGTATGCAATCACGCCCAGCCAAGCTGACAAATTACTGGAGCAACGCTTACTCACCCGACGAAGCATCCTTGCACGCGGCTTCAATGTTCAAGGTTTGATGAATGGCGACGTCGCGAGCGATAATCAAATTCACGAGCTGGTTGCGAAGAAGCCTTTAACCAAAGAGGGAGTCTTTGAGATTATCGGACGGCCTTCAAAACTTCAGCACGCTCAGCAAGACGAAGTTTGGCGCGACTTTACTCGACACATTCAGATTCAGGTTGAGGAAACGCCCGGACATATTTCAGCCAAGCAGGCGTTTACTCTTTACGACACCTACGGCTTCCCACTCGACCTCACCGAGTTGATGGCGCGCGAACGCGGCCTCACCGTGGACAAGGAAGGCTTCGAGAAGTTGATGGAAGAACAGCGCGCCCGCGCCCGTGCTGCGCAGAAGAAGGAAGTCATTTCCCTTTCGAAATCCAAACCACCACGCCCACGAAGTTTGTCGGCTATGACGAGCTGTCGGTTCAGGCCAAAGTGGTCGAAGTCGTTTCGATGAAAGACAAGATCGCCGTCATCCTCGATTCATCGGCGTGCTACGCCGAGATGGGCGGCCAAGTCGGCGACACCGGCGAATTGACCGGCAGCGGCCAGCTCTGGCGCGTCACCAACACGCAAAAATCCGGCAACACCTTCCTGCATTTTCTGGGTGGCAGCGACGCCTCGTCGCAACAAGGTGGCGGCGACGCCCCCGTCGCCGGTTCGCAGATCACGCTGACCGTGGACAAATCCCGCCGCGATGCCATCCAACGTCACCACACCGTCACGCATTTGCTCCACTGGGCCTTGCATGAAGTCGCCAGCAAGGAAGCGTCGCAGAAAGGTTCCTTTGTCGGCCCTGACAAGTTGACCTTCGACTTCAACAGCGCCGCGCTCACGCCGCAGCAATTGACGGACATCGAGAAATTGGTGAACGAACGCATCCTCGAAAACGCCGGCGTCTCGTGGACGGAAGTCCCGCACGCAGACGTGAAGAACCGCAAGGACGTGATGCAATTCTTCGGCGACAAATACGGCGACGTCGTCCGCGTCGTCCAGATCGGCGGCAGCGCGCACAAGCTCGACGGCTATTCCATGGAACTCTGCGGCGGCACGCACACGCGCGCAACCGGCGAGATCGGTTTGTTCCGCATCGTCAGCGAAGCCGCGGTGGCCGCGGGCGTTCGTCGTATCGAAGCTGTCGCGGGTCTGACCGCTTACGGCTTGGCGAACGAGCAGTTGCAACTCATCCGCAGCATCGCCGGCAAAATCAACTCACCCGTCGGCGAGCTGGAGAAAAAAGTCGAAGCCTTGCTCGCGCATCAGAAGGAATTGGAAAAGGCGCTCAAGTCCGCGCAGCAACGCGAAGCCGCCGGCAGCGCGAAAGATTTGGTCGTGAAAGCGGAAACCATCAACGGCATTCCCGCCATCATCGTCAACCTCGGCGCGAACGACGGCGACACGTTGCAAGCCATCGCGGATTCGCTCAAGAGCCAGTTCAAAGGCGTGGTCGTCCTCGGCGGCGCAGCGAACGGTGCGGTCACCTTGATCGCGAGTGTCTCGGCGGATTTCACCGCAAAAGTTCAAGCCGGCAAGATTATCCAGACCATCGCCCCGATCGTCGGCGGCAAAGGCGGCGGCAAACCCGATAACGCCCGCGGCGGCGGCAAGGATGCGAGCAAGCTGGATGAAGCGCTGGCGAAGGCAAAGAGCTTGCTGGGATGAGCGAAGCAAAATCGCTTTACGAACGGCTTGGCGGTCATGACGGCATCCTGAAACTCATCAAGCCGTTCTACGTTGATGTCCGGCAGCACGCCGTCCTCGGGCCCATCTTCAACGCGCACATCGAAGACTGGCCCGCCCACCTCGACAAGATCACGGAGTTCTGGACGCTGCAAACCGGCGGCGAATCCAAGTATCGCGGCGGCTTCGCGGGAGCGCATCTGTCACTGGGACTAAAGCCCGAGCATTTCCAGCACTGGCTTGGGTTGTGGGAGTTCAATGCACACCGCCAGCTGCCACCGCCGGAAGCCGCCGAGATGATCGAACTCGCGCATGAATTCGGCCGCCGGCTGTTTGCCGTGACGCAGGGACGCAGAGCTTAACAAGGCCATGTTCAAACCATCCGAAGACCGTTTTGCCGCCGGCTGCATCGCGCTGGTGGTGACGCTCGAAATCCTGCTGGGCATTTCACCCCGGGCGGACCGCCTGACGTGGGCGATGGAAAATGCGCCGGTGTGGATCGGCATCGGCGTCTGGCTGGGAACACGGAAACAATTTCAGCTCAGCCGGCTTTGTCTCGGACTGTTCACCGTGCACGCGATCATCCTGATGGTGGGCGGTTACTACACTTACGCCAAGGTGCCCCTCGGTGATTGGGTGAAGGACTGGCTCGGGCTGGCGCGGAATCATTACGACCGCCTCGGACACTTCGCCCAGGGTTTTGTGCCGGCGATTTTCGTGCGGGAACTGCTGCTGCGCGTGGCGAAGCTGCCGCGGTCGAACTGGATTCCCGTGCTGGTGGTCTGCGTGTGCCTGGCGTTCAGCGCGTGCTACGAGTTCATCGAGTGGTGGACGGCGGTGCTGACCGGCGACGCGGCGACGGACTTTCTCGGCACGCAGGGCGATCCGTGGGACACGCAATGGGACATGTTTCTGGCGTTCTGCGGAGCGATCATCGCGCAACTGACATTGTCACGGGTGCATGACCGGTCTTTCTGATTACGTTTTGGGCAACCAGAACACCCTGCCACCGCCCTATCCAAATCTTGGCCCGGATAACTTAGCCCAGAGAGATTGCACAAGCCCATGGCAATGGCCTGGAATGAGCGGAAACGGTTACTCTGCGGAATTGATTTCTTTTGGCGGTTAAATAAAATGCAAGCGGATTTTCGCTTATCCAATTTATAATTAGAAGCCGATCGATTTTATGACACCGCAACCGCTTTTCCTGAGGATGCTGGCCCTCACCCTGTGGCTGGTTGTTTCAATCTCCTGTTTGGCTGAAGGCCCCTGCATTATTGACTGCAATCAGCCGATGTTCTTTTACGAATTTCCGGGCGGGGTTACCAACTGCCCGGGCGGACCGCTAATACTGACCGCCAAATACATCACGGCACAGGGCATGGACACATGCAACAGCACCGCCCTTCCCTACCTCGGCACTGCCGTCTGGCAGTTAAACGGCTCAAACCTTCCCGTAGCGTGGTCCACCAATTATCTGACCGGAGCGAACTATTCCGTCAGCAATTTTACCTTCATCAACGGCGCGGAAACTAAACTCACCATCCCCAACACGAGTTCGGCATTGTCCGGCAATTTCCAAGTCTTCGTCATCAGCAACATTTGTCCATATTGGGCCGGCAACACAAGTCCGGTGATCCGGGTGGCCACGGGCGCGGCCATCTTCGGTTTTCCGACGACGAATCGCACGGTGTCGGTTTGCCAGCCGTTCACACTCACGGCGGATGCGGGCGGCGCGGGAGCGGTGCAGTTCCAATGGTTGCGCAACGGCCTGCCGCTTTCCGATGACGGACGCGTGACCGGTTCGCACACGCTGAATCTCGCCGTTGCCGCAGCGAACTTTGCGGATGAAGGCAGCTATCAACTCGTCGTCACGCCGGGTTGCGGCAATGCGGTGACCAGCGCCGTGACCGAAGTTTTCATCACGCCGAGTCCGGCCTGGGTCACACTCGCCAAGCAAGGCCCGGATACGCGCACGGATCATCGCATGGTTTACGACTCCGACCGCCGGGTCATCGTGCTGTTCGGCGGTGGCGTCACTTCTTTTTCAACCTCCGCTCCACCGAACGGCCGTTTCAATGACACTTGGGAATTCGACGGCACAAACTGGTGGCAACGCTTTCCCGCCACCGTTCCGCCGGCGCGACTGAATTTCGCGATGAGCTATGACAGCCAGCGCAAACGCGTCGTGATGTTCGGCGGTAATACCAACTCCGGCGCGGCGTTCGCATCGGATGCGCGCAATGCGGATACCTGGGAGTGGGATGGCAACGATTGGACACGACGCACGCCGGTGAGTTCGCCGTCCGCCAGGTATTTTTCCGCCAACGCTTGTTGCTACGACCGGGTGCGGCACGAGACGCTGGTCTTCGGCGGCGACGCGGGGACAGGTGGAGTGCTGAGCGAATTGTGGGCATGGAACGGAACGAACTGGACTCAGAAAACCTGGTCGGGAATTTCGCCGACGAATCAGGGCTGGGCGGAAATGTCGTTCGACCCGGATCGGGGTCGCGCCTGGTTGATCGGGGTTTTTGATGGGCTTGCCACGGATTACGCCAAAACCATCTGGAGTTGGAATGGCACGAACTGGCAGACCGGCCCGGCGAGTTCCGTGGATACTTACTACGGCAACAGCGCCAACAACGGCTTCGCCTACGATGGTTATCGTCATGAAGCGGCCACGTTCGGAAGCGTGTTTGGTTTGATCGGCGGTTTCCTTTCCACCTCCGTTTATCCGACGGGCTGGGACGGCTATCGCAGTGTCTGGACCTGGAATGGGCTGCGCTGGCAAGCCGACAAGCCCGCCCCCACGCCGCCGAACAACGATTTGATTCTCGGTCCGCAGATGGTTTACGACGACGCGCGGCAAATGTTGGTGCTCTTCGGCGGTTACAGCGGCTACATCACGAATTACACCTACGCGCTGCATTACGCGACCGATCCGAAATTCCTCATCCCACCCCAGGCCCGCACTAACGGAAACGTCACCACGTTCTGCGCAGTTGTGGCCGGTGTGCGGCCAATGGCTTTTCAATGGAAACGCAGCGGCACGAATGTGCTGAACGGAGCGAACATCTCCGGCGCGACAACAGACACGCTGACCATCACCAATCTTGCGAGCGCAGAAATCAGCGCCTACACTCTCGTCGCTTCAAACCAGTGCGGACTGGCCGTGAGCAGTGCAGCGAATCTGGCGGCGAACCTCGCCCCCGGCTCGTTGAAGATTTATCCCGGTGGCTTGGGCGTGATCGTGGAATGGTCGCCATCGACGTTGAAACTACAGGAAGCGCCCGCCCTGACCGGTCCGTGGACCACGAACCTCACTGCCGCGACGCCGTATTCCACACCGGTTTCCGCCAGCGCTAGATTTTACCGGGTCCGTCCCTGATTGAAAAACCGGCAATTCAGCCACGTTTCACCCCTTTTGAATGAACAAAAAGGATCGAATACGGCACCGGATTTTAAACATTGCTTCCGGGCTGCTTTAAAGCAAAAGACCCCGAAGTTTCCTTCGGGGTCTTTTCGTTTAACGACTTGTCACAGCCGCGACACCAGCAGCTCCCGTTGGAAGATGAGCTCCTTCGGCAGGTGCGTGTAGATTTTCATGAACAGCTCGTCCTGCTGGAGGAGTTCACGGCGCCAGTCGTCGTAGTTGACGCTCTGCACACGGTCGAATTTCTCTGCCGAATAATTCGCCAGGCCCGTCAGGTCGAAGTCCTTCGCATACGGCACCCAGCCCAGCTGCGTCTCGGCGGCGTTCGCGTGACCGTTGCAGCGGTCCACGATCCACTTGAGCACGCGCATGTTCTCGCCGAAGCCCGGCCAGAGGAAATTCCCCTGGTCGTCCTTGCGGAACCAGTTCACGTGGAAAATGCGCGGCGGATACTTGATGAGCTTGCGCATCATGATCCAGTGCCGGAAGTAGTCGCCCATGTTGTAGCCGCAGAACGGCAGCATGGCCATCGGATCGCGCCGCACCTGCCCCGCTCCGCCCACGGCCGCGGCGGTCATCTCGGAACCCATCGTCGCGCCGATGTAAACGCCGTGAATCCAGTTGAAGGCCTGATAGACCAGCGGCATCGTGTCCGCGCGGCGGCCGCCGAAGATGATCGCGCTGATCGGGACACCCTGCGGATCATCGGCACGCGGATCCAACGAGGGATTGTTCGTCATCGGCGCGGCGAAACGGCTGTTCGGATGCGCCGCCTTCTCGGCTGAATCCGGCGTCCACTTGTTGCCGCGCCAGTCGAGACACTCCTTCGGCACGGGGCCGTCCTTGCCCTCCCACCAGACGTCGCCGTCGGGCGTCAACGCCACGTTGGTGAAGATGGTGTCCTTGGCGATTGTCTTCACCGCCGTCGGGTTCGACTTGGAATTTGTCCCCGGCACCACGCCGAAATAGCCCGCCTCGGGATTGATGGCGTAAAGCCGGCCATCCGGTCCCGGTTTCATCCACGCGATGTCATCGCCGACGGTCCAGATCTTCCAGCCCTTGAAATGCGCCGGCGGAACCATCATCGCGAAGTTTGTTTTGCCGCACGCGCTCGGGAACGCCGCCGCCACGTAAGTCTTCTCGCCCGCCGGCGATTCCACGCCGAGGATCAGCATGTGTTCCGCCATCCAGCCTTCGTTGCGGCCGAGATACGAGCCGATGCGCAGCGCGAGACATTTCTTGCCGAGCAGCACGTTGCCGCCGTAGTTGGAGCCGACGGAAACAACCGCGTTGTCCTGGGGGAAATGCGCGATGATGCGGCGGTCCGGATTCACATCCAGCATGCAGTGAAGTCCGCGGTTGAAATCGTCGCTCTGACCAAGCTGGTCGAAGGCCACCTGCCCCATCCGCGCCATGATGCGCATGCTGAGCACCACGTAAATGGAGTCGGTCAACTCCACGCCGACCTTCGTCAACGGCGACCCGGCCGGGCCCATCAAATACGGCACGACATACATCGTGCGGCCCTTCATTGCCCCGTCGCAAAGCGCGCCGAGCTTGGCATACATCTGTTTCGGCGCCATCCAGTTGTTGGTCGGTCCCGCCTCGTCCTCCATCGGCGTGCAGATGTAGGTGCACTGCTCGACGCGGGCGACATCGTTGGGATTGGAACGGTGATAATAACAGCCCGGCAGCTTTTTCTGGTTGAGCTCCACCAGAATTCCCTTGGCCACGGCCTCGGCGGTGAGAGTTTTCTTTTCGGTCTCCGAGCCGTCGCACCAGTAAATCTTGTCCGGCTTGCACAGCTTGCGTTGTTGTTCCACCCAGCGGATGACCGCCTCGTTCTCCGTGTTGCAGTTCCCTAACGTCGGTTTTTTCATAGTCATAGTTGGGGCAGGTTCCTGCCGCGTTCAAAACGTAGCCGCCGCGGCCAGGGCGAGCTTTGCAAAATTTGGCGGAGGTTCAACGCTTATTATGTCCGGTCGCCCTTGCAGGAAGTGCGCCGGTCAGATTTCAAAACCCCATCGCAAAGGAAGCTGCGGCCTTAAACCATGATTTTCCCTTCGCCGCCCGGCATCCATGGAATAGGGTGGGTCTTTTGGTTGCAAACAGGTTTTGTTTCGGCGCCGTTCGCTGTTAGGATGGTTTCGACATGGCAAACCCAGCCACCATCGGCATTGTAACGGCATCGGCTTCCCCGGCCGCAAGTCGCCCCCTGCCCGAATTGCTCGCGCCCGCCGGCGACTGGGACTGCGTCAAGGCCGCCGTGGAAAACGGCGCGGACGCCATTTACTTCGGGCTCGACAAGTTCAACGCCCGGATGCGGGCGCATAATTTCACCGAGGCGGACCTGCCGAAGCTCATGGAGTTCCTGCATCGCCGCGGCGTCAAGGGCTACGTGACCTTCAACACGCTGGTCTTTGAAAATGAAATCGCCGACGCGGAAAATTATCTCCGGACGCTGATCGCCGCCGGGGTGGACGCGGCCATTGTCCAGGATGTCGGGGTCTGCCGCCTGATCCGCGAACTGTCGCCGGACTTCCCCATTCACGGCTCGACGCAGATGACCATCACCAGCGCGGCGGGTGTGGAGTTCGCGCGCGAACTGGGCTGCAACCTCGTCGTGCTGGCGCGGGAATGTTCAATCAGGGAAATTGAAACCATCCAGGCCGCCGGCAGTTCCTCCGATCTTCGTCCGCTGCCGCTGGAAGTGTTCGTGCATGGCGCGCTGTGCGTCGCCTATTCCGGCCAATGCCTGACGAGCGAATCCCTCGGCGGCCGCTCGGCAAATCGTGGCGAATGCGCCCAGGCCTGCCGGATGCCGTATGACCTGATTTCCGACGGCAAGGTGGTTCCCTTGGGCGACCGCAAATATCTCCTCAGCCCGCAGGACCTCGCGGGCCTTGACGTGCTGCCCGATTTGTTCCGCGCGGGCGTGGCGTCGTTGAAAATTGAAGGCCGGCTCAAGGCGCCGGAATACGTGGCGAACATCACCCGCGTCTATCGCAGCGCCTTGGACAAGCTGGCTGGTGATTTCGGTATGCCGAACCTTCAGAGAACCGGCAGCCAAGCCGTTGTCCCTTCCACACCACCCGCCGGTGACAGCGACAAATACCGGATGGAGATGGCGTTCTCGCGCGGATTGTTCACGGGCTGGTTCGGCGGCATTGACAATCAAAGACTGGTCCACGCCCGGTTCGGCAAGAAGCGCGGCGTCTATCTCGGCGAAGTGAGCCGCGTGCTCCGGGATTCGGTGATGATCAAACTCGAAGGGCCGTTGAAACGCGGTGACGGCGTGGTGTTCGACGCCGGCAAGCCTGCCGACAAGGAGGAAGGTGGACGGGTTTACGACATTGTCGGCCAGCCGGGAGCGGGTCTGGTGGAATTGAAATTTGGACAGGGCGACATCCAGTTCACGCGTGTTCGCGTGGGCGACAAGCTGTGGAAGACCAACGACCCGGAGCTGGACAAACAGTTGCGCCGGACGTTTGCCGGGGAGCCTCCGCGCTTTCAACAGCCGATTGCGATGGAGGTTCATGGCCTGGAAGGAAAGCCGCTCACGTTGATGGCCCGCGATGGCGGCGGGCATTTCGTTCAGTTGGAATCGTCCATGCCGCTGACCAAGGCCGAGCGGCAGCCGCTGACGACGGAACGGCTGCGCGAACAGCTTGGACGTCTGGGCGGCACGCCGTTTCGGCTGGGAGAACTGAAGAATCATCTCATCGGGGACGTTCTGCTGCCCGTCAGTGAATTGAACAAACTGCGCCGCGACGCCGCCGTTGAGCTGGAACGGCAGCGCACCATTCCGAAACGCTGGCGGTTGAACGCAGCGGTGAAACATCCGCAGCCCGAGGCGGCCGCCAGCGCGACCCGGCAGGCGGCGGAGCTGGTTGTGCTCGTCCGCAATCTCGCGCAGTTGGAAACCGCCCTGAACTGCGGGGTGAGCACGGTTTACTGCGAATTTGAGGATCCCAAGAAATATCGCGAGGCGGTCACGCTTTTCCACACCGCGCGGGGCTGTAAATTTCCGGGAGCCGCTGCCGGCGCGGCACCGAGCATCTGGGTTGCTCCGCCACGGATTTTCAAATCCGGCGAGGAATGGACGCTCGACCAGGTGCGCTCCAGCAATGCCGACGGTTATCTGGTCCGGAATTACGACCACCTGAAGTATTTCGCCAACGACCGGCGTATCGGCGACTTTTCGCTGAACGTCGCGAACCATTTTTCCGCCGACTACTTCAAAAACAAATTCGGCCTGGAACGCGTCACGGCTTCCTACGACCTGAACGTCCAGCAGCTCGAAGCGCTCCTGCAAGGTGCGCCGCCGTCCTGGTTCGAGGTTACGATTCATCAGCACATGCCGATGTTTCACATGGAGCATTGCGTGTTCTGCGCCTTCCTTTCCAAGGGCAAAGACTACCATGACTGCGGCCGCCCCTGCGATCATCACGCCGTCAAACTGCGGGACCGCGTCGGCGCGGAGCATCCTCTGAAGGCCGATGCAGGCTGTCGCAACACGGTTTTCAATTCCCAGGCCCAGACCGGCGCCGAATACGTGGAACGGATGCTGGCCCTGGGCGTGAAGCACTTTCGCATCGAGTTCCTGACCGAGACCGGCGACGAAGTTCTCCGCACCATCACCAAATACCGGCAGCTGCTGCGCGGCGACATTTCCGGCACGCAGCTGTGGCGCGAGCTCAAGCTCTCCAATCAACTCGGCGTGACGCGCGGACAACTGGCAGGCGGACGACTCGAACCCAATTAATTCGCAAATTTGCGATGGCAAAACACCTGTTTGCGTCGGCAGATTTGACATTATATCGAAGCTGTTGTTTTGGTGGGACTTCGCGAAATGCCCATTCACTTCCGCTAAACTCAGCGTCGGATTTTTTTCCAAAACATTTCATTCCGTAAAATGTCCGAGGTTTTCGCTCCGGACATTTCCCCCTGCAAATGCTGAGGATTTTAATTTTTCACGCAGGTCTCCATTCGGTGGCATGGAAGCGGCTAAATGCAAATCACCAAACGATACTCTTATGAAAAAATCAATCACCTCCCTGTTTGTTATCACCTTGTTCGTCGCCCTGACCGGTGTGGCCCAGGCCACCCCCGTCACGGCTCCGTCGGTTCCGGATGCCGGCAGCACCGCCTCGCTGATCGCGATCGGTGTCGGCGCTCTGGCCATGATTCGCCGCTACGTTTCCTGATCCTCAGAAGTCAGAGAATACGAGAGGCTGGGGATTTAACTCCTCAGCCTTTTTTGTTTTCCAGACGATGCTGGACCAGCTGCTTGGCGAGGCGAATGGCGGCCCGCATGCTGGATTCATTGGCGATTCCCCGGCCGGCAATATCGTAGGCCGTACCATGGTCGGGAGAGGTCCGGATGAAGGGCAGTCCCAAGGTCCAGTTCACTCCGTTGTCAAAGGCCGCCAGTTTCAGCGGAGCCAGGCCCTGGTCGTGATACATCGCCACCACCGCGTCGAAATCGCCGTGGACGGCCAGGTGAAACACAGTGTCGCCGCTCAAAGGCCCGACCACATCAATACCCTTGGCGCGGGCCGCGGCAATCGCCGGCACAATCAGCTTCGGTTCCTCGTCCCCGAACTCGCCGCCCTCGCCGCAGTGCGGATTCAAGCCGCAAACCGCCACGCGTGAGCGGGACAAACCGAGATGCTGGCAGGCTTCCGCCGCCCGTTCGATGGCCAGCAGCACCTTCTCCGGCGTCAGCCTGACCGGCACGTCCCGCAACGCGATATGCACCGTCGCCAGCGCCACCCGCAGCCAGCGGCCGCGTTCGTCCGGTCCCAGCAGCATCATGACCGTGCGGTCGGCCCCCGCTTGCTGCGAGAGAAATTCGGTCTGACCAACAAAGGAAATGCCCGCCCTCACAATGGCGTGCTTGTTGACGGGAGCCGTGACGAGGGCGGACAATTCGCTGCGCAGGCACATTTCCGCGCCGCGTTTGAGGAAGGCCACCGCCGCCCGCGCCGCCTCGGGTGCCCCCGCTGCCAAAGGATGCGAAAGCGAAGCGGTCAATGGATCGAGAACCTGAAAGCGGCTGGCAGAATCCTCGGGGGAATATTCTTTCAAAGGAAGATCGATCTCCCACTCCGTGTTCCAGCGCCGCAGCGCCGCGGCTTCGCCGATCAAAACGTAGCGCGTCGAATCCGCCGCGGCTTCGGACGACAGGGCCTTGAGCGTCACTTCCGGCCCGACGCCGGTCACATCTCCGATGGCAATTCCGATCATGGTGAAAGCTTCCACCCGCCGGGCGCGAAGCAGAAGCTAAATATTTTCGCCGATCGTCGGCGGCGGCTGGTAGGTCAGCTCGCGTTCCGGCGTGAGCGGCGCGGTTTCCGTGGCGAGCACGCGGTAGTTGCGAATCTGGAAGGAAATCTCCCGGCCGTCCTCCAGGCCAAGCTGGGCGTATTCTTCCTTGGTGATGCGGCTGCGCAAGATCAGGCCGGACGGCAGCTCAATCTCCAGGCGCAGCATGATGCCGAGGAAGAACGTCCGTCGCAACACGCCACGATACGGAAACAAGGTGAGGTCGGTCGAAATCTGCACAGCATACGGACGGAATCCGATGCGCAGGCGCGTGCCGTCTGGCTGGTCGGCTGCCGGAAACTGAAGCTCGCACAGCCGGGCCACACCTTTGGTGACCTCCGTATCGAGCACGTTCATCACGCCGATGAAGAGGGCGACAAATTCGCTGGCGGGCTGCTCGTAAACCTCCCGCGGCGTTCCCACCTGCGCGAGCTTGCCCTGCGAGAAAATCACAATCCGATTGGACACCTCCAGCGCCTCCTCCTGGTCGTGCGTCACAAAGATGGTCGTGACGTTGAGGTCATGATGCAGGGTGACGAGCCATTCGCGGAGTTCCTGGCGAATCTTCGCATCCACCGCGCCGAATGGTTCGTCGAGCAAAAGCACGCTGGGCTTGGAGGCCAGGGCGCGGGCGATGGCCACGCGCTGGCGCTGGCCGCCGGACAGCTGATGCGGGTAACGCTTCTCCAGCCCCTCCAGACCGAACAGCTTCAGCAACTCGGCCACGCGGTCCTTGATGTCGGCGGGCTTCCACTTTTTTATCTTCAGGCCGAACGCGACGTTTTTGAACACGCTCATGCTTTTGAAGAGCGCGTAATTCTGGAAGACAAACCCGATGTTGCGCTGCTGGACGGACAGGTCGTTGACGCGCTGGCCGCGAATGAAGACATCGCCGCCGGTGGGCATTTCCAGGCCGGCAATCATGCGCAGCACGGTGGTCTTGCCGCCGCCGCTCGGCCCGAGCAGCGCCATCAACTCGCCCTCCTTCACGGAGAACGTGACATTGTCCACGGCGGCCACCTCGCCGAACTTCTTGCTGACTTTTTTCAGTTCGATGCTCATTCAGAAATTTTTCGGGGTAGAAAGCGCGTTTCCATTTCCGACACCGGCTCCGGCGCGGGCGTCTCCTGGGCGCGTTCATGCTCACGGGCCTGCCGCCATTCCAGAAAGGTCTTGATGCCCAGCGTCAACAGCGCCAGCAACGCCAGCAGGCTGGCCACGGCAAACGACGCGGCCATCGTCGCCCGCGTGCTGCCTTCATACAACGCCTGCACCCGCAGCGGCATGGTTTCCGTCTCGCCAACAATGTGACCGGACACCACGGAAACGGCGCCAAACTCGCCCATCGCACGGGCGTTGCAGAGGATCACGCCATAGAGGAGACCCCACTTCACCGACGGCAACGTCACATGCCAGAAGGTCTGCCAGCCGTTGGCCCCGAGCGACAACGCGGCCTGCTCCTGTTCCGAGCCCGTCGCCTGCATCACCGGAATCAGCTCGCGCGCAACAAACGGAAAGGTCACAAACAGCGTTGCCAGCACAATGCCGGGAACCGCGAAGATGATCCGGATGTTGCGGTCGTCAAGCCAATGACCAAGGTAGCCCTGCAGTCCGAACAACACCACGAACATGAGGCCGGCCACCACGGGCGAGACGGAGAACGGCAGATCAATGAGGGTGATCAGCAGCGACTTGCCCCGGAAGTTGAACTTGGCGATCGCCCACGAGGCGGCGAGACCAAAAACGATGTTCAGCGGCACGCTGATGGCCGCCGTGAGCAGGGTCAGGCGGATGGCGGACTGGGAAACGGGGTCCATCAGGGAGCGGCCATACTCGCGCCAGCCCAGCGCAAGCGCCTGCGCGAAGACGTTCACGAGCGGCAGGAGGAGAAACACCGAGCAAAACAGCATGGCGATGCCGATGAGCGTCCACTTCACCAGCGGCGACTCCTCGGTGCCGCGCTTGGATTTGGTGCGGTTGGCGGCGAGGTTGCGTTTGGCGGCTCCAGCCATGTCAGTCCTGAAAACGGTTGGCCCACTGTTCGAGCAGGTTGATGACAGCCAGCAGCACGAAGGACACGGCCAGCAAGGCCACGGCCATGGCGATGGCCTCCGTGTATTCGTATTGCTCCAGATGAATCACAATCAACTGCGGCACGATCTCGGTCTTGTAGGAAAGATTGCCGGAGATGAAAACCACCGAGCCGTATTCGCCGATGGCCCGGGCGAACGCCAGCGCGAACCCGGTCAGCAACGCGGGAAACAACGACGGCGCAATGACGCTGACAAAGGTCCGCAGCCGGCCCGCGCCCAGCGTGGCGGCGGCCTCCTCGACCTCATGTTCGAGATTTTCCAGCACCGGCTGCAGCGTGCGGACCACGAACGGCATGCCGACAAAAACGAGCGCGATCACCACGCCCAGCTGCGAATAGGCGCCCTTGATGCCCATGGGCACGAGATACTGTCCCAACCAGCCATTCGCGGCAAACAGGCTGGCCAGCGTCAGCCCCGCCACCGCCGTCGGCAGCGCGAACGGAAAATCCACAATCGCATCGATCAGCCGGCGGCCCGGAAACTCATACCGCACCAGCACCCAGGCGAGAATGGTGCCAAAGAGCACGTTGCCCAGCGCGGCCACCAACGCCGCGCCGAAGGTCAGCTTGAACGCCGCGAGCGAACGTTCGTCCCGGATCATCTTCACGAAATCCTGCCAGGAGATTTCACACGCCCGCAGCACCAGCGCCCCCAGCGGAATGAGCACGATGACGGTCAAAAAAAAGACCGTCACCCCCATCGTGAGGTTGAATCCGGGCAGCGCGTTGAATTTCTTCTCTCTCATTCGCGAAAGCGTCGCAAAGACTAGCGTTTTGCCACTTGCCCGCACAACACCAGAATGCGGACATGTCACCGGGCCGGGCCAGCGGCGGGCCGGCTCAAACGATTCCCTCCAGCCGGGCCAGAAAACCTTCCAACTGCCCGATCAAATCCGCGAGCGCCGGCCAGCGTCCGCTCATAATGTCATTGGCGTGCGCCAGTCCGTTGCGCAGCGCGCCGATGTCCTTGAAGAAATCCTCCAGCGCCTGCCGCGACGGAAAGCCGCTCGCGGCAAACAGCTCCGGGTCCTTCATGAAAATGCACGCCTTGTCACCAAGCTGGAGGCAGTCGGACAAATCCAGCTCCTCCTTGCGTCGTTTTCGGTCCGCAAACACCCGCCGCGCTCCTTCCAACCGCTCCGCGCTGATCTGCGGCGCCCAGGCCTCGGCCGGATACCGCAGCCGCACCACGCGCAGCAGCTGCATTTCGAGCAGGGACACCAGGCCAAACAACCAAAGACGCACCGGGGCCTTCTGCAAATCGCCGCGGGTGACAATGCCGCCCACGTGCCCGAACACGGTGATGAAGACGTGCCGCTTTTCCCGCAAGGCCGCAAACGCCGCCACCAGCGGTTCACTGTCCGGCAACACATCCCCAGGCGAAAACGTCCGGCGATACTGGCCCGCCGCGCCGTCGGCGAGTTCGATCCGGAGAACATACCCGGTCACGACTCCTCGCTCCCGCAGTCCAAGCACATCGTAACCCTGTGCCTCCATGAACGCGCGCACGTCCGCCGCCGCCGAGTGGCTGTCGAAGGAAGCCAGCGGTTCCGCAATGTCGCGGAGGGCCACCGTGCGGGCGAAGAGCGCCCGCAAATCACTGACAGAGGACTTGAGTTGTTTCATCTGGTCACAGCCAGCCTAGATTGTCCAATCCAGCTCGGCAGTCCTTTTTTTCGCCGACTTGTCGCGGATGACCAGCTGCTTTTCCTCGTAAACGACCAGTGAATTCGCCGGGACGCTCTGCATGAGAAACACGTTCGCGCCGATGGTGGAGTTCGCGCTGACAACGGTTTCCCCGCCAAGGATCGTGGAGTTCGGATAAATCGTGACGTGGTCCTCCACGTCGGGATGGCGCTTGCCGCCCTTGACGATGTGTCCGTCCGAATCCTTCACAAAACTCCGCGCCCCAAGGGTGACGCCGTGATACAGCTTCACGTGGTTGCCGATGTTGCACGTTTCGCCGACCACGACTCCCGTGCCGTGATCAATAAAAAAGTGCGTCCCGATGGTCGCGCCGGGATGAATGTCAATGCCCGTCCGGCTATGTGCCCACTCCGTCATCATCCGCGGCACCACCGGCGCACCATAATGATACAGCCGGTGAGCAAGCCGCTGGATGGCGACCGC
Organism: Verrucomicrobiota bacterium; assembly: GCA_046346715.1. Classification (GTDB taxonomy): domain Bacteria; phylum Verrucomicrobiota; class Verrucomicrobiia; order Limisphaerales; family CAIQOK01; genus CAIQOK01. The sequence continues at coordinate 44,319 of JAXMHO010000010.1, read as the reverse complement.
CTCGATGAACGGGTAGGACAGGATCACCTCTTCACGATGCAACGTCGCGGGGTCGCCATCGAATGCGGCTTCGATGTCCGTGCGCAACAGGTCGCGCACTTCGGGCAGCGACTGGCAGAACTTCCGGATGATGGGCGGCGTGCGGCCTGTGGGCTTGTGCGGGTCGCCGATGCGGACGGCCTTGCGCACTTGCTCGGTCAACCGTTTGACCACGACCGCCAGCCGGGCGGCCGTTATTTCCTCGATCGAATTGTTTTGCAAGGCGTCGTCATCGTGGAAGCCGGGAAAAACAATCTGCAACAAGTCCTCGCAGATTTGGCCGACGGCGCGTTTGGACGGCATGTTGTGCGCATCACGGTTGTTCAAGCCGCCGGCACGGGCATAGGAACGCAGCAAATCGGCCACCGAGGCATCCACCAGCTCCGCCATCCAGACCGCGTCTTTGCGCGGAGAACCGCCGACAAGGTCCGTCTCTTGGCCTGCATGCTTTGACTCGCTCATGTTTTCCCCCTGTGGTTCCACGGCGCTTTGGCCAGCAACAATCCCATGCCGCAAAAGTCCGTGATGCCCGCGAACACCAAGCCCGCGCCGACAAACGCGGACAAGCCGAAGAAGCCCGGATGCACGAACCAGCCCAACGTCACTCCGGTGAAGACGAGCGTGCCGGCCACGATTCGGACCTGACGCTCCAAGCTGATGACCTTCGATTTGCCGCGCACCAGTGGCAGGTTTGCTTCGATGCACGCCAGCGTTCCTCCCTCAATCACCACGGTCGAAACAAAGCCCTCTTTGGCGAACTTCTCCGCCGCCCGCGTGGCGCGCTGCCCACTCCGACACAGAAAGTAAACCGGTTGATCTTTCCGAATCTGACCTGAGCCGGCGAGTTCCTTGGGGTTGATTTCGTCGAGCGGGATGTTGCGGGCCTGGGCTAAGTGCACCTCGGCGAATTCCACCGGCGTGCGCACGTCAAGTAATGGTAGCTTGGGATTCGCGGCCAGCAACTGTTGCAGTTCAATTGGCGAAATGGTTTTCATTCGTTAACTCCTTTTCAACGACCGCAAGGCGCGCACCAGCGCATCCACTTCCTCGCGCGTGTTGTAAAACGCGAGGGAGGGACGAACGCTGGTTTCCAATCCAAAATGCCGGATGGCCGGTTGCGCACAGTGATGTCCGGCACGCACGGCGATGCCCTTTTTGTCGAGATGCCTTGCGATGCTTTCATTCGGCACGCCCGGAATCACGAACGACAACACGCTGGCCTTGTTCGCCGCTGTGCCGATGGGGCGTAAACCCGGAATTGTTCCCAAGGCGTGCTGTGCGTATTCCAGCAGCGCGTGTTCGTATGCCGCGATGGCCGGAATGCCGACCTTGAACAGGTAATCAATCGCCGCGCCCAAACCGACGACGCCCGCGATGTCCGGCGTGCCCGCCTCGAATTTCTCTGGCGCATTCTGGAAGACGGTCTTCTCGAAGCGCACGTCCTTGATCATGTGCCCGCCGCCCTGCCACGGCGGCATGGCTTCGAGCAGCGCCGCCTTGCCATACAACGCGCCAATACCGGTCGGACCGAAAATCTTGTGCCCAGAGAACACATAGAAATCGGCGTCCAACGCGGTGACGTTTACGGGCAAGTGCGGCGTGGATTGCGCGCCGTCAATCACGACGGGAACGCCCCGCGCATGCGCGAGCGCGACGATCTGCTCCACCGGATTGATCGTGCCGAGGGAATTGGAGACGTGCGCCACCGACACAATCTTCGTCCGAGGCCCGAGCAGTTTCACATATTCTTCCAGGATCAACTCGCCGCGATCATTGATCGGAATGACCCGCACGGTTGCGCCAACCTGTTCAGCAAGCAACTGCCACGGAACAATGTTCGCGTGGTGCTCCAGTTCGCTGACGATGATTTCATCGCCTGCGCCGATGTTCTTCCGACCGTAGCTTTGCGCGATGAGGTTAATGCCCTCCGTTGTGCCGCGCACAAAGATGATTTCCTTGGCGTCGGCTGCGCCGAGAAACTTGCGCACCTTCTCGCGGCCCGCTTCAAACAATTCCGTCGAGCGCGCCGCCAAGGCATGCGCGGCTCGGTGAATGTTTGAGTTGTCGCGGCTGTAAAACTGCGATGTCGCATCAATCACCGCCTTCGGCTTGTGCGTGGTGGCAGCGTTGTCGAGCCAGATCAAGGGCTGCCCGTTCACGAACTGATGCAGTGCGGGGAAATCGCGCCGCACGCCCTCAATGTCGAACTTCGGAATCGGCGCGGCGTTCTTGGGATACGACTGGCAGGCGGCGGGCGATTTGCCCGTCGGCGGCAAGCCTTTCAGAAAATAGAAATCGGGCGCAGCAGATTCCAGCTGGGCAAAGCCCAAGACTGAATTTGAATTCGCCGTCTTCGTGTCTGGTCGGTTGTTCTCGGGCCGATAACTCCCGTTGCAACGCGGCTCACCAAAGGCGTAGGAGTCGCCGGTGTCCGGCGAATGTGCACCCGTGGGCGTTGTCTCCGCCGCCGCAAGTTTTGGCGCGGCGGGCTGGGAACTCGGATGCACCGGCGGCAAAGCGGAAGGCGTTTCACTCGCCGTGGCGCTGGGCAAACTGGGTGCGACCGGCAATTCCACCGGCAGGTTGGGAACGGCAGCGGGCGGTTTCCCACCACGCGACAAACCCGAGAACGCTTCGGCCACCAACTTTGCCACCAGATCCGTGTGCGCCGATTCGTCTGCCACCGGAACGGCAACGGGCGACGCGTCACTATTTGGCGCTGTAGTCATAGTAATTGTTGACCACGACATTATCCAAACGCGCGATGGCATCCGTCGTCAGTACGGCGGCAGAGAAATAGCGCGTGACCAAGTGCGAAGCGATGGAGTTCACGTTCGTGCCCATGTAACGCACGGACAGACCCGGCTCAACTTCACCGGTGACACCGGTTTTTTGCAAACCAACCACGCCCTGCTCCGCTTCACCCACGCGCAGAAGGAGAATGCTCGTGGTGTTCTTGGTCACTTCAAGTTTGTTGCTCGGGATCAGCGGTACACCGCGCCAGGTAATGAAGGGCGTTCCAAACAAATGCACCGTCGGCGGCGGCACACCGCGACGGGTGGCTTCGCGGCCGAAGGCGACAATCGCCTTGGGATGCGCGAGGAAGAACGCAGGCTTCTTCCAGACGAGTCCGAGCAATTCGTCGAGATCATCGGGCGTCGGTGCTCCTTTGCGCGTGCTGATCGTTTGGGAAGGCACGACTTCTTTCAACAATCCAAAGTCGGGATGATTGATGAGCTCCCACTCCTCTTTCTCCTTCACGGCTTCGACCGTGAGGCGAATCTGTTCGCGAAGCTGGTCAATCTTGTTGCTGTAAAGATCTGTGACGCGCGTATGAGTGCGCAAAACTGTCTGGATGGTGCTGAGATGATATTCCCGTGGGTCTTCCTCATAATCGACGAAAGTCGTCGGCAGCTTGGGCTCGCCGCCGTCCACGGTGAGCAATTCCACCTTGGCTTCGCCAAACTCGTTCGCGGGCTTGTCCTTCTCCGCCTTGGCTACACGGTTGACGCGATACACGCCGCCATCCACATCCACCCACGGCAGCAGCTTGTGCAGCCAGCGCGGCGTGATGTCAGTGATTTGCGGAACGGTGACGGTGGCGGTGGCGAGGTTGCGCGCGGACGCGGCGCTGAGACTGAGTTGTTCGTTGTTTGGTTCTTTGCTCATGGTTCTAGTGTTTTAAACAGACGCTGATGTTGAAACCGCAATTCTGGTTGGGGAATTGTGGCGGCCAGAAACCTCCAGTGGACCGGTGAGCGCTGGGAATGGAACAAGTTCAGATGGCGAGGACGCCTCTCTCGGATGCCAATACTAGTAAGAAGTAATCTCATGTCAACGCGCGGCCTCCGTCGCCAGGCCGATTTTGGTGATCTCCAACTGCTGCAACGCATCCAGGACATTCACCATGTTCTGGTAGTCCACGTCGTCGTCGGCTTTCACCACCACGCGGGGATCGGGGTCGGCCTGTTTCAATTGCTTTAGCCGTTCCTTAAACACGGCGAGCGCGAGGCTTTCGTCGTTGAGCAGAATCCGGCCGTCGGAGGTCAGCGCGATGCGGTTGATCTTGGGCTTGGGCTCATCGGGTTTGATCGCCGGCGGTTTGCCGGACGGCAGCACCATCTCGAGGTTGTTCATCATCTGCGGCGTGGTGATGATGAAGATCACGAGCAGCACGAACACCAAGTCGAGCAACGGCGTGATGTTCAGCTCGTTCAAGGTGCCGTGGCTGCGCTGGGTGGTTTTTTTCAGGCTCATTGCAAAATGGGTTCCGAGGCGTCCTGCACATCAAACCGCACCAGAACCCGCGCCGGAAAGTTGGTCGGCGGCGGGCGGTTCAGCGTGGTGGTGGACTTGATGGCCGAGCGGACGGCGTCATCCCAACGCTGATCGCCCGAACCCTTCTTCCATTGCGGATCAGAGATGCGCCCGGCGCGGTCCACGGCGACTTCGACCTCGGCCACATAAAGGTCGTCATCAATCCCCTCGGGACGAATCCACTTCGAACGAAAGGCGTACTCGATGAATCCCTTGTAAAGCTGGGCGGGATCAGAACTGGTCTGCACGGTCTTGCCGCCGTCGAAAACAAACGACGGGACATCGTCCGACGGCGGGGCGACGGCGGGAGGAGCGACAACGGCGGTGGCGGGGGGAGCGGCGGCTGCAATTTCGCGGGGCGCTTCCACCTTCGGCGCTTCCACCACCTTCGGCGCTTCCACCACCTTGGGCGGTTCCGGTTTGGGCGGCTCCTCCTTCGGCTTTTCGGGCTCCTTGGGTTTCTCCGGCTCCTTTTCGCGTACCATCTCGACGGCGATCTTCTTCAACTGTTTGCCGAGGAGACCCTCGCGCGCGGCAAAATACACCAGCGCCACCACAATGACGGCGTGGAAGCTCAGCGAGATGAGCAGGTTCACCTTCGACGAGTTGCGGCGGTCGCGCGGCTGGGTTTGGGGCATCATGTTACTTTTCAGGTTCCGTGGCCAGATCCACCTTGCTGACATTCGCCTGCTGGCAGGCGTCCAGCACGGCGCGAATCTGCCGGTATTTCGTTTTGGCATCGCCGCGCACGATGACGCTCAGGTCCGGATCATCCATGCGCAGGCTGACGAGGGTTTGCTGCAGTTCGGCAAGGTCGATGACCTTTTTGTTCATCCAGAGTTTGCCGTCGGGTTCGACGGTGATGAAGTTTGCCTTGCGCGGCGGATCCTTCTGATGCTTCGAAGCCGTGGGCAGGCTCAGATCGAGATCATTCACCACCGGCGTGGTGGTGATGATGAATATCACCAGCAGCACAAACGCCAGGTCCAGCAGCGGAGTGATGTTCAACTCCGTGAGCGAATGGTGCGCAGAATGGGAGCACTTCTTCATTCAGATCTGCGGCGTGTTTTCGCCAACCTCGGCGCGGGTCAGGGCCATGGCGATCTTGTCCTCAAGGTCGCGGTTGTCCACGTAGGCATGCTCGATCTGGTTCGCATAGCGGCTGGCGAAGCCGTCCAGTTCCTGCGTGATGCCGCGGATGGTGGTGACCATGAAGTTGTACGCGAACATCGCGGGAATCGCCACCAGCAGACCGACGACCGTTGCAATCAGCGCACCGGCCACACCGGGTGCCATCGCCGTTAGGCTCGCCGAATTCGCCCGGGCAATGCCGGCAAAGGTTTCCATCACGCCCCAGACTGTTCCGAGCAATCCGATGAACGGACCGCCGGCCACCGCCGTGGACAGCACGATCATCCCCTTCTCCAGCGACATCGCCTCGGCCGCCGCCGCCTCTTCCAGGACAACCTTGACGGCGTCATACGACGCGAGGCTGACGCGCCGCTCGCCCTTCACCGTCACCGGATTTTTCTCGAGCTGATAGCCCAGCTCATCCGCGCCGCGGATATAAAGCTGATAGGCCGGCGCGCCCTCGAACTCGGCCTTCTTGTTCTTGATGTCGAGCGGGTCGCGGGTGGCGTTGTAGGCGGCGAAGAATTTCTTCGCCCATTTCCGCGCGATGTAAAGCTGGCGGAACTTGGTGATGATGATCGTCCAGCTAAACAGCGACAGGACGAGCAGCGCGGAGATGGTGATCTTGCCCTCAATGGTGGCCTTTTCGAAGGCGAACTGCAGCGCCCCGGAGGCCAGCATGGGTTGGATGAGGAGTGTGGTCATGAGTATGGCAGGGTCAGTTTTTTTGCGGCAGCAGCACGGTCACGCGACCGGTCTTCTGCGCAAGCTTGATGTTTTTGAACTTGTTCTTCTCTTCTTCGGAACTTTCGGTGTCGGCAACCTTGCCCACCGTCGTGGAAGCATCTTCGGCGGCCCGGGCATCCTCCTTGGCCACGTTCGACTGCGGCACACCCTGGCTGGCGCCGGAGGTGTCGCCGGCGGCGGAGACCGAACTGCCCACCAGGGATGCCGTGATGGAATCGCCGCTCACACTGATGACGGGGCTGATGGCCGTGCCGGTGATGTTGCCGCCGGCGCTGATGCTGATGCCGCCGCCCCCGAACGCGGTTACGTCCACGTTCTGGCGCGAATTGATGTCCACCGTGCCGCTGCCCACCACCAGGCCGGTGATGTCGCCCCCGGCCTGGAGGCGGAGATTGCTGCCGATGATGCCGGAGCCGCCGGCGTTGATGTCCTTCGCGGCGTTCAATTCAATGAAGCTCTGCCGCGTGTCGGCACTGTTGAAAGCGATCTGCATGATGCCGCCGAGGCTGGCGTTGATGCTGCCCTCCGGTGAATTCACCAGGATGTTGCCGATCGCCGCACGCGACCCCGGCAGCGTAGTGGCAAGAATGCCGCTGCCCGGAATGGTCGCCGGGATGGCCGTCAACTGGCCGGTCCGCGGATTCAACTGCAACGCCTGGAGACTCACAAAACCGGAACCGCCCGCGCCGGCGTTCACGTCGCCGTGCAATGAAGTCACGGTGAGGTTGCCGCCGTTGTAGGCGGCGATGCGCGAACCGTTCACATTGACGTCGTTGCCCGCCGTCACGGAAACCGCGCCGCCGCTCGTGGTGAAAATTCCCTTGGGCGCATTCGGATCGCCGAACGTGGTGAACTGTCCGCCGACGTTCAAGGTGTCGCCGACCTCCAGCCGAATTCCGCCGAGATAACTTTCGTTGGCAATCTTCGTCGAGGTCATGTCGAGATTTTCCAACACTTTCACGCGGACCTCCGCGCCGAACGGCGAGATCGCAGCCAGCGCGGCGTCGGGAGCCTTGACCGAAATGCCGCCGGAAATGCCGAGGTCGACGTTGCGCGCGGTGACGTTGAAATGCCCGGGACCGGCCAACGCCAGGCCGTTGTCGCCCAGCGAGGCGCTCTGGCTGTCGTCATAGAGTTTCTGAATGGCCGCCAGTTGGACCGTGTTGAGCGTGACAGGAACGGTGACGGGGTTGCCGCTGGCATCGCGGATGACCTGGCCGTCGGCGTCGAACTTCACCTTGCTTGGGTTGAGCAGAAACGCCAGTTCCGTGGGCGACATCTGGCCAATGAACGTGAGCGTATCGGTCGCGGCATCGTAGCGGAGCTTCGCCGCCACCTCGGCGTTGCCGCTGAGCGCGGTGTTCAAAAGCACCGACGGCAATGCCTCGGCCAGCGTCACGCTGGTGAGATTGCCGCGGTAACGGATGTCGCCCGCGACGTTGATGGCCGTGGTCTGCGACGCCGAAAGGTTGCGGCCGGCAAAACCAAAGTTGTAGGTGTCGTGCGCGACGTTGACCTCGGCAAAGGTGGGAACGGTCAGGCTGAAGCTGCGAATGTCGCCGGAGATGTCGAGGGTGACGGGGTTGGCGTCGTTCAAATGCAGCGGCGTCAGGGCGTGTCCCTGAGCAAAGGTTGACCAGCCCGGCAGGCTGCTGTCGGACATCGTGATGCCGGTCAGCGATGTGGCGCTGGGATTGCCGGAAAGGGAGCCGCCATTGCGGGTGGTGATGTGCAGCGCGCCCTGGCTGGAGGGGAACAGCACGAGCGAATTCAGGATGGAGATGCCACCCGCACCGGCGTTGAGGTTCAGGATGGGCGCATACACCGGCGGCATGCCCTGGTTCTGTCCAGTCACGCGCGGCAGATTGGCCCCGACGAGCGAGATGGCGTTGCCCGCCCAAAAATTTGCAGCAGCATCCGCGGCGTAATCGAAGAGAAAGGAACTGCGCGGCGGCACGGTCGAGGCACCGACGTTGCCGTTGAAGATTCCCGCCGGCACGGTCAACTGGCTGCCGTTGAATGTTCCGTTCGGGTTCCGCACCTCGGCCACGAAAATGTCCCGCGCGGCCCAGACGTTCCACGAACCCTTGATCAACGAAAGACTGACCGGTCGTTGCGAGGTTCCGACATCCGCGCCGGGCGACGTCACCTGACTCACCTGCCCGTCCGCAACCTTCACGCCGGCCAGAATGGTTCCGGTGCCGTTCGCCACATTGAAGCTGCCGATGACTTGATTACCGGCGGCGATGGTGACGTCACCGGGCTGCGGACCATACGCGCCCGAGCCGCCGACCGGCTGACCCGCAGGAACCGTCGGCGTGCTGATGACGTTGTTGCCAGCGTGCAAGGTGACATCGCCACCAGCCGCCGTGGAAATGCCGCCGAGATTGGCGCTGACGCCGTAACCGAAGATCGAAAACTGATAACCACCGTTCGCCGTGCCCGCGTTGACGTCGCCGCTCAAGGCCGTGGCGGAAATGCCGCCGCCGCCCAGCGTGCGCACGAAACCCGTGCCGACCGCGATGCTGTTGCCCGCCGTCAGCGAAATGTCGCCGCGGGAAAGACTGATGGAGCCATTCAACGTCCGGCCCGCGCCGCCGTTGAGGAAGATGTTGCCCACACCGGACTGAACGGTACCGGCAGGAAACGAGACGCCGGCTTGAAGATTCACCGACCAATTGTTCGCGTCGGTAATTTGCGCGCCGTTGCTGAAGATGATGTCGCCGCCCGCCTGCAAGGTCAGTTGTCCGGCATTCAGCCCCGTGCTCTGGCTGAGATTCCAGACGGTGTTCGCGGCCAGCGTGATGTTCGCCGTGGCCTGGAGGGCGATCTGGGAAAAGTTTTTGTTCAGGAACGCCGTGTTGACGTTCAACGCCAGCGTGCCGGAGGTGTTGTAGGGAACCGTCCCCGAGCCGGGAACCGCGCCGCTGCCGGTGGTGCCGAGCGTGATGTTTGCCGGGTCCAGCAAAAGATGCCCGCCGGTCCAGCCGGCCTGCGCACCCGCATCCATGCGGGCCGCCAGCGATGAAAATTTTTCCGCGCTGACTTCGACGTTTCCGCCATTGCCACCCTGCCCGCCGCCGATGGTGATGATCTCGCTGGTCGCGGTGTCGCTGAACTGATTCTGCGACTTGAGCGTGACAGTTCCGCCATGGCTGACGGCAGCCGAGTCATCCCCGCGCGCCAGAATCCGGGAACCTTCGCCCAGATTCACCGCTTCGGACGCAAGCAGTTCGATGACGCCGTTGTGTTCACGGACCGAATCCGCCTGGAGCGTTCCGCCCTGATTCACCACGCGGGCCTGGAGGGAAATGGTTCCGGCATCCGCCTGGATGTGTCCGACATTGTCCACGGAACCGGCCGGCATCCGCACCGCGGCGCTCAGTCCACGACCGTCGGCCCGGTCGCTGATCAAAACTTCCTTGCCGGCATAAAGTCCGACATCGCCGCCAGATGCGTGAAGCGCGCCGTGGTTTTCAATTTTCTCGGCGATCAAAAACAGCGAACGTCCCTGCCCGACTTCCACGACGCCGTAGTTCACAATGCTCGCCAGCGGCGGCAGGCCGGTGAATTGCCAGGAACCGCCGGCCCCGATGTCCGGAGTGATGGGCGCAGTCGTGGCGATGAAACTGCCGCCCACCTTGATGAACGAATTCGGCCCGAAGGAGAACCCGTAGGCATTGGCCAGAATCACCGTGCCGTTGGCGTTGAGCGTGCCCCAGATCTGCGACGGACTCGCGCCGCCGATGTTGTTGAACACGACGGCATCCGCGGAGGGCTGGATGAAGCGGGTAACTTCACCAGGCTGGATGTTGAAGCTGCTCCAGTTGAGAAACGTGTTCTGCCCCACGGTGACGTTCAGCGTGGAACCGTTCGCGGTCGCACTGCCGGAACCGTTCACGACCACCATGCCCTGCGGATTGGCGAGCAACTCGGCGCCGTCGGCCACGAGGAAAACCCCCGTGATGCCCAGCCAGCTCCAGGCGCGGGCGCTTTGGCGGCGGCGAATTGTTTGAGCGGAACGTTTGCGTTTCATTGCGGCTTAGAATTGGAATCCCACCGTGAAGTAGGCCTGGAGATTGCCTGGCTTGATTTCGGTGACGCCGGGTCCGGACGTGACGCCGTTGCGGCTCAAGGCCCAGGCGAGCGTCAGCCGCGCGTCAAAGTGCTCCCCGGCCGTCACAAAAAACCCGAGGCCCGTCCCCCATTCCGTGAGGCGCGGCGCACCGGTGAACGCCGGGTCGGCATGAAACACCTGGCCGCAATCCATGAACCAGGAGCAACGGAGCTGCGCGGGAATGTCACCGGTCAGGGTGGGAAAGGAACCAATCCCCACCGGCGGCGCGCGCAAGTCGAACAAAGCCCGCCAGCCGGAATCGCCGTAGGTTTCGCCTTCGCGGAAGCCGCGCACGCCGGCGGTTCCACCCAGGGCAAACTGTTCGTTGCTGATAAGCGGCGCGCTGGCCCACTGGCCGTTGGCGCGAAACTGCGCGGACCAGTCGTGCGGCAGCTTCACGTCGCGGATCAGACCGGCGTTGATAACGGTGAATGTTCCGCCGGCCAGCCGCGAACCCGCCACGTTCTGAAAATTCGTGCGCGCCGAAGCGAGCCGCTCCAGATAGATGCTCTGGTTCCAGGTGAAGGTGGTGGCGCCCCACTTGTCCGGGTGGGACGCCACCCAGCCGACGGAGAGCGGCAGGTATTCCAGTTCCGCGCGGCTGTTGGCACCGAGCGCGATGGTCTGGTTGGTGACGAGCACGCGGTTGCCGAACTGGTCGAGCGAGTAGAGGTCGAAATACGTCAGGTTGGTGTTGAAGGTGGTCGCGTTGAAGGTCTTGAAGTCCGCGCCCACCAGCAGGGTGGAACGCACGTCGTAAAATTCCCGGAGCGGGATGGAAAGCTTGAGGCCGAAGTTCTCGGTGAAGGTCAGGTTCCGCTGGGCAAACTGCGAGCTGATGTCGGCCAGGGCCGTGTTCGTGATGAGGTTGACCGCGCCCATCCGCACGGGCGTGTCGGAGGCGGAGCGGGACGCATAGACCGTCAGTTCCGGATTGCCGGTCGCGGGCGGGAGGTTGAACTTGCGCGTGACCTGGTCGTAGCCGAAGTCCACCGGCAGACGGTCGTAGGTTTCCCGCAGGCCCGTGCCGACACCGAGCGGGAGGCGATAGAATCCGCTGTAGCTCGCCACCAGCGGCTGGTCGAAGAAATTCCCGTAGCGATCCTCCTTCATGTCCTGCGGGGAGAAATTGTACTGGAGGCCGAGCTGATGGTTGAGCTGCCAGAGGTTGTTGTATTGGACCGCGCTGTCCACGCGCAGAATCGGCGTTCCGGGCGTGGACTTGTTGTTGATCTCCAGATGACCGTGCAGCGGCAGACGGTCCTTGACCTTGAGCGTGATGGCCGTGGTGCCGGGATCGGGGCCGGGGCCGACGACGGGATAAATCTGACGGTCCGGATTGGCGTTGGCCCGGTCGAGTTCCGGCTGAAACCATTTGTGCGTGTTGATGAGAACGTTGGTCTCAAGGCTCGGCAGGGCGCGCCGCACATTGCGCGCGCTGTAATGGCGGTTCCCCTGCACCTGGATGTCCGCCAGCGTTCCCTCGATCACCTTGAGCGTGACGATGCCGTTGGTGATTTTCTGCTGCGGCAGCGTGACGCTGACCGTGGCAAAACCCAGGTCGCGATAGACAAGCTGCAACGCACCGACCGCCTCGCGCAAACGGCTGAAGGCGATCCTGCCGGTGTAGTTGGTGAGGACATCAAACTCCCGGGGCGGCAGATCCAGATCACCGCGCGTGGCGAAGTCCCGCGGGGGCAGGATCGTGTTCCCCTCGACCTGGTAGCGGCGGACGTCAAAGGTCGTCTCGACGGGCGCGTTGGTGTCCGCCGCCCAAACGGGTGTGGCGGCGGCGAGCAGGAGAATAAAAACACGGAACCGGTTTTGCATTCGCTGTGGTGGTCCTCTCTACGAATTTTCGAGGCCGGCCCGGTTTCCACCGGACCGGCCAGTGTGTGTGTGTTGGGTCAGGGTGTTCGCACAACGCCGTAGAATCCGGCGGCGCCGCTGGTGGTGTGGTTGAGCGAGACGTTGGCACCGGTGCCGGCCACGGGGCCGCTGACGACGCTCCAAGTGGCCAATGATCCGGCGGGCGCGGTGCTGTAAACCAGCGAGTAGTTGCCGCCCGACGTGGTGGTGAACGTCACCGTGCTGACTGCACCGGCGCGGGTGATGCCGACAATCTGCGGCGGCGCGGCCGTGGTCAACGGTCCCGCCGTGAAGGTCAGCAAACCGCCCGCCGTGATGGTGAACGTGCCGACATATTTCGCTGCCGGCTTGACCGGCAGACTGCTGGGCGCAATCTGCCAGAACCCGAACGAGGACGGCACCGCGCCTTCGACGTTGAACGAGACGTTGCCGCCGAAGAACGGCAGGAGCGAGGCGTTCTGGCCGGACACGATGTAGTCATACGCGGAGGGCCGCGTGGTGAGCGACACCGGGTCGATGGAGTAGGCGTTGGTCAGCGTCGCCGGCAGCAGGTTCAGCACGGGCTTGGTGCCGATGGCGTTGATGGGGCTGTAGAGCTTCGACTGCCACGCCGAGGGCGTGAGGTCCTTGACGGTCGCCGCCGGATTCTGGCTGGTGAGCCAGGCCGCCGGGCTGGGATCGAAGCTGGATTTCGTCGCCGTGACAATCACGCTGACGCCGGACAGGTCCTCGCCAAACGTGTTGGTGACGAGCGTGCGGCTCCAGTTGGGAACGGTGATAGTGACGCCGTTGGCTAGGTTGGTGAACTGGCTGATGTTGCCGACGTTGAACTCCACGTCGTTGAATCCGCTCGAACGGAAGATCAACAACGTGTCGCCGTCATTGTAAGTCCAGGCGCGCGCCCCGGGGACGGCCAGCAGCGCCAGTCCGGCCACGAGGGCGGTTTGCAAGATGCGTTTCATGGGTTCGATGAGTTGAAGTTGCGCCGGTTAGTAAAGGAGCGAGGTGATCGGTCCGCCTTCCTGGGTTCGTTCCACCTGGAGGTCGCCGATGGGCACGAACTTGCCGGCGTCAAAGGTGTTGCCGGCGGTGTGCTGGTAGGTGAAGTCCGTCACCGCGTTCAGCAGCGCCGTGATGACAAGCGACTGGTTCGCGCTGGGCTGGCCCGCGCCGGTGTTGCGGGTGTACCAGTTTTCGTAGCCCCAGATCGGATAATAGCCCTTGGCCACGTTCTGCACCGTGGGCTGATAGCCTTCATAGGACAAGGTGGTGAACGAGCCGAAGTCGCCGGACGCCACCGTGCCGATGGCGTTGGTGAGGACGTTGAGATCGGACACGACCAGCGCACCGCTGTTGTGGCCGCCAAGCGGATTCGGCACCGGGGCGCCGATCGCCGCGCTGCTGAAGGCGTTGTTGAACGCCGCATTGAACGCCGCGTTGGTCTGGTAGGTCGCACGATTCGTCGTCCAGAAGGACGGCGTGCCGGTGAAGTACACGTTCGCATCAATCACCTGCCGCACGGCCGCCGCGGTGTCGCGTCCGACGAGATAAACGCGGTCCGTGGTGGAACTGCCGCCAAAGAACGCGGACGGCAGGGTGCCGGACGCGCCTTGCAGATAAACAAACTGGCGCTGGGTGAGGTTGGTGACGTTGGCCAGATTCGGGGACTTGGCCGCATTCTTGATGAAGCCGAAGGGAATCACCAGCGTCGGCGCGGCGTTAAAGATCGAGCCGTCCACGCCCACGGTTTCCGGATAGGAACCGGACACGGTCAGCACAGGCACGCCGTTGCTGGAGCCGTTGCTCAGATAGGCGAGCGGTTCGGTGGTCTGGTCGCGGAGCTTTTGCAGGCCGCCCGAGGCGCCGTTCAAGGCGAAGTGAAGATTCACCACGCCCAGGCCGGGGTTGCCGTTCAACGTGCCGCCGACAAAGGAACGCGTGTTGGCGTCCTTCACATAAACAGTGAAGCCGCTGAGGATGTTGGAGGCCCGGTCGAACTGGACGGCGCGGCTGGCGTTGCCGCCGGCAACAATGACTTCAACGGCCGCCTGGGAACTGGAGCTCGCGGCGAGGCTGGCAATGGTCGCGCCCGTCGCGATGATGTTTTTCAAGGTTTGATATTTCATTTTGGTTTGGTTTGGTTGGTTTGTTTGGTTCATGCGGAACCTCCGGCGGGCCGGTCAGCTCTCAAAAGTGTGATGATGTTTGGTTCAGACGCTGACCGCCGTTCCCAGGAACGCCTCGTCGAGGAGGTCTGTTTCAACGCCGACGTCCGCGAACAACCAGGAGGAGAGGTATCGCTCGGACGCCGAGGGAACGACGGCCACAATCTGCCGGCCCTTGTTTTCGGGACGCTTCGCCAGCTGCAGCGCCGCCCAGATGATGGCGCCGCTCGAAATGCCCACTGGAATGCCGTCGAGCTTGCTGACCTCCTTGGAGACGGGGCCGGAATTTTCCTCGGCCACGGTGATGATCTCATCGACGACCTTCGTGTTGAGATTGTCGGGAATGAAACCCGCGCCGATGCCCTGCAGCTTGTGCGGCCCGGGCTGACCGCCGGAGATGACCGGGGACTTTGCCGGCTCCACGGCCACAGCCTTCAGGGACGGTTTGCGGGCCTTGAGCACCTCGGCGATGCCGGTGATGGTGCCGCCGGTGCCGACCCCGGCGACGACAAAATCCACCTTGCCGTCTGTGTCACGCCAGATTTCCTCGGCCGTGGTCCGGCGGTGAACGGCCGGGTTGGAAGGGTTGCTGAACTGCTGGAGGATGACGCTGTTGGGAATCTTCTGCTTCAGCTCCTCGGCCCTGGCAATGGCGCCTTTCATCCCCTTCGCCCCCTCGGTGAGAACCAGCTTCGCGCCGAGAATTTTCAGCAGCTTGCGGCGCTCGATGCTCATGGTTTCGGGCATGGTGAGGATGAGCTTCAAACCGCGCGCCGCCGCAACAAATGCGAGCGCGATGCCGGTGTTGCCGCTCGTCGGCTCAATGAGCACGGTGCTTTCGTTTATGTGCCCGGCCTTCAGGGCGTCGTCGATCATGGCCACGCCGATGCGGTCCTTGACGCTGGAAAGCGGATTGAAAAATTCGAGCTTGAGCAGCACGTCGGCGACCGCGCCGTGGGCTTGGGCGGTGCGCTTCAGGCGCACCAGCGGGGTGTTGCCGATGGTTTCCGTGATGTCGTTGTAGATGCGGGGCATTTTATTTCCGGGGTTTGTAGATTTGATCGAACAGTCCGCCGTCGGCGAAATGCGTCTTCTGCGCCTGCGGCCAGGAGCCGGCGATTTCCGCGACGGTGAAAAGCTTCAGCGGTTTGAACTGGTCCGCATGCCGGGCGAGGACCGCCGGGTTCTGCGGACGGAAATGATGCTGCACCGCCAGTTCCTGCCCGGCATCGCTGAACAAGTATTCCAGATAGGCCCGCGCAATGGATTCCGTCCCGTGCTTGGCGACAAACCGGTCCACCCAAACCACCGGATTCTCCGCCAGCACACTGCTGGACGGCACCACGACTTCGAGGGCCTGATCTGGAAATTCCGCCAGCAGCAGCGCGACCTCGTTCTCAAAGGTCAGCAGGACATCGCCAACCTGCCGGGTCACAAACGTGGTGGTGGCACCGCGTCCGCCCGTGTCGAGCACCGGCACGGCGGTGAACAGGCTGCCAACAAATTCCCGCGCCTTCGCTTCGTCGCCGCCGGCTTGCTTCAGCGCATATCCCCAGGCCGCGAGGTAACTGTAACGTCCGTTGCCGGAGGTTTTGGGATTGGGGATGATCGGTTCAACGCCAGGTTTGACGAGGTCATCCCAGTCTTTGATCTGCTTCGGATTGCCCTTGCGGACGACGAACAGAATCGTCGAGTGATAGGGCACGCTGCCGTTGGGGAGACGCTTCGCCCAGTCCGCCGGAATAAGCTCGCCGCGCGTGTGCAGGATGTCGATGTCCAGCGGCTGGTTCATCGTCACAACATCCGCCTCGAGACCGTCGGAAACGCTCCGCGCCTGCTTGCTCGAGCCGCCGTGCGACTGGCTGATCAGGACCGTGTCGCCCGTCTTTTCCTTCCAGTGGGCGGCGAACAAGGCGTTATACTGCTGGTAAAATTCCCGGGTGACGTCGTAGGAGACGTTGAGGAGCTTGACCTCCGCGGCCTGGCCGCGCGACGGCAGCCACAACAGCGTGGCAAGGAGGGTGAGGAGAATCAGCCGCGACGCGGAGGTCTGCGGGTTGCGAACCGGAGTTGAGTTCCACATAAACAATTTTGTTGTTTGCTTTTCATGTGAACCTCCGGTGGTCCGGTCAGTTGACGTTTTTAAAATGGTTCCAGCCGAGTTGACTCAGCCGGTGCGGCGGTTGTCGCCGTCTTTTTTGTCGAGGCGCAGTCGTTCGGTCTTCTCGATTTGAACGACGCGCGATTCATGCACGACGATTTCCACCACGCCGAAGCGCAGGGAGCTGACCTGCTCGCGGACCAGGTTCAGCCAGTCTTGATTGTCCCCGCCCGCCAGTTCTGTCCGATCAAATTTGTCGCCCATGGATGTGCCTTAGATGTTTTGAGCTATCGCCTGCAAGTAACGGTATTCCGTCAGAATGGCCTGCAACGCCGCCGAGAAGGCCTCCACCTGACGGTGCAGCGGCGTGCGCTGCGGGGTCTCAAACGTGATTTCAAACGGCGGACGGCTCACGCCCTGCAATCCCTTCAACACGCCGGGATAGCAGTCCGTGATGATCCCGTCGTGCGCCGTGAATCCGTCAATGACGTCGCCGCGGTTGCGCGGCAGAAACCGCTCCGCTTCGCGCAGGGCCGGCTCCAAGAGGTTTTCGGAAAGAACCGCGCCGCTCACGAATCCGTAAAGCCCGTCGCTGGTGTCGTCGGAATGCAGCGTCACAATACCGTCGAAGGCATGCGTCCAGATTTCCGATTCCAGCCAGCGCACCTCAGGCTCGGTGGATTGCCGCCAGAACTCGCGGTTCAGATCCTTGCCGCTGCGGGAGTGCCGGGTGTTGTCCTCGAACCCCGTCGGATTGCAGACCGGATACAGGAACAACGCGTAGCCCTTGGCAATCTCGCGGTTGCTCTCCAGCAGGTTCACAAACCGGCTGAGGGCCAGCGCGCCTTCCGGCTCGTCGCCGTGGATGGTGGCGAAGATGCCGATGCGGATGGTGTCACCGCCGCCCCGCGGTCCGAGATACACATACCGCGGCAGGCGGTAGGTGTGGCCGGCGCTCTCGAACTGCCCCAGCGACTTGCTGATGAAGTGCGGGGAACTCTCCGCCAGCGCATCCAGCGGGGCGAGCAGGCGCTCGACCGGCCGCTTCTGCCACGAGGACGGGGCTGAGATGGTGCCGGGAGATTTCACGAGGGTGGTGGACATGCTGGTTCAGCGGTTGGCTTTTTGGATTTCGTCAAACACGCCACCATCGTTGAAGTGCGTCTTCTGCGCCTTGGCCCAGCCGCCGAACACTTCGTCAATGGTGAAGAGGTTGATCTTCGGAAATTTGTCGGCGTATTTCTGCGCGACAGTCTCGAGCCGCGGACGATAAAAGTCCTTGGCGGCAATTTCCTGTCCGACGGGCGAGTAGAGATATTCGAGATAGGCCTTGGCAACCTCCTCGGTGTGGTTCTTCACGACGTTCTTGTCCAACACCGCGACGGGCGGTTCCGCGAGGATGCTGACGGACGGCGTGACGACTTCAAACTCGCCGGCGGCCGATTCCTTCAAGGTCAGGTAGGCCTCGTTCTCCCAGGCGATCAAGACGTCGCCGATGCCGCGCTGCACGAAGGTGGTGGTCGCCCCGCGTGCGCCGGTGTCCAGCACGGGCACCCGTTTCGGATCAAACAACTTGGTCAGGAATTCCTTCGCCTTCGCCTCGTCGTTGTTGTTCTTCTTCAGGGCATAGCCCCACGCCGCGAGGTAATTCCAGCGCGCGCCGCCAGAGGTTTTGGGGTTGGGAGTGACAAGGGTCACGCCGGGTTTGAGAAGGTCGTCCCAGTCTTTGATGCCCTTGGGATTTCCTTTGCGAACAAGGAAGACAATCGTCGAGGTGTAGGGCGTGCTGTTGTTCGGAAAACGCTTCTGCCAGTCAGCCGGCAGGAGCTTGGCCTTCTCGGCGATGGCATCAATGTCATACGCCAGCGCGAGCGTGACGACGTCGGCCTTCAAGCCGTCAATGACGGCGCGCGCGGATTTCCCGGAGCCGTTGTGCACCTGTTGCACGACCACGTTGTCGCCGGTCTTTTCCTTCCAGTATTTGGCAAAGGCGGCGTTGTAGTCCTGATACAGCTCGCGGGTGGGATCGTAAGAGACGTTCAGGAGCTTCACATCTTTCGCCTGGGCGGAAACCAGCGCACCGGCGAGCAACAGGGAGAATTTAAGAATCGCTTTCATAGGTGTTCAGTGGAGTGGAGTTAAAACGCAAGCTGGAGACGGGTGAAGAGCAACTGCTCGGGTTGACGGGTGACTGTGCCGGGAGCCGACGTGGCCTTGGCCGCGCCGCCACCGGTGAAGTCCGTGCGCGAGTAGCTGGTGTTGATGCGGATGTTCTTGTTCAGATACCAGTTCAAGCCCACCGACCACGATTGCGCAGACTGCGCGGAGACGCCGCCATTCGAGAAGGTCGGAAAGGTGTTCTTGTCCACGTCGAGTTCCGCAAAGCGGCCCACGAGCTGCAAAGCGCCCCAATGTCCGGCGAACGGATCAAACGGATGGAGAGGAGTGACGCCGCTGTAGGAGGCATCTTCGCCCGTCAACACCCAGCCGGCGGCAATCTGCCACGCGGTGTTTTGCAAATCAGCTTTGAACACCTTGGTGCCGACATTGCGCTGCACGTTTTGGTCGGAGATCACATACTCACCCAGCAGGCTCAGCGGTCCGTAGTAGTAATAGGCCTGGGGAGACAAGCGCCAGTGATTGCCGGCGGCAACGACGTTGTTCGTGTAGGCGAAGAACGTCTGCTGGCCGTCGGTGACAAAACCGTTCGACAGGCCCGCGCTGTTCGACGAGACATTGCCCCAGCTGCCGCTGACACCAAAGCCAAGGCCGCGCAATCCCGCCACGTCCGATTTCTTGAACGGCTGGGCAAAGATGCGTCCGAAGAATTCATGATGATCCTCGAAGTCGGCGTTGCTGGAGTTACGACCATCCGCCGTGCCGTTGAAGATGCCGGCGGCGTAGCTCACGCGCCCATCGGCGACATCGCCCCACAGCTGGAACCCAATGTCACGACCGGGCGTCAGCGCCGTGGCCAGCGAACGTTCGTTGAACAAGGTCACCGGGTCCGACTGCAACTGTTCCAGGCCAACCGGCGGTTTGAATTTACCAGCGCGGAGCTGCAGCCACGGACGATAGCGGTAGTTCAGGTAGGCGTCGAAGATCTGGACGGAGGAACCGCCAAAGTCAGGAACGAACATGAAGTCAAAATCGCGATAGACCGTTCCCGAAAAAATGGGACGCGCACGGCGCAGCAGAAAGGAATCGTTGCCCCGGGTATTGCCGTCGTTGAAAAAGGAGCGGTTGTCCACCTGCAACAAACCATGAAGAGCGAAGGCGAAGTTGGTGTCGCCGGAGGTGATGTTCAGTCCATTGTTCCCGATGATGATCTTGGGAGCCGCCTTCGCCGTCTCGACCGCAGCATCTTGGTCCAGTTCCCGGTTGCGTTCGAGAACCCGCACCTTTTGATCCAAGGCGTCGATCTGTTGTTTCAAGGACTTGATCAGGTCCGCCGTTTCGTCGGCGTGCGCGACGGAGTTAAAGGCCAGTAAGCCGACAACTCCCGCGACTGACAGTTTGTGTTTTAGCTTCATAGTTTCTTCCGTTGGTTCCGGTCAGTTTTATTCTACGTTATTTGTCCGTTTCGTCGTTCCGCGGAACGAATATGCGCACAGACTAAACCAAATCCCTACTATGTCAATAGACTTTATAGAGATTTATTTTGCCTCGTATTTTTAAAGATTTTCGCCATTTCAGAATGAATCTTGACTCCCCGACTGTAGATTTTAGTGTTTCGACATGAAATTATCTGTTCGGGGCGAATATGCCTTGCGGGCGGTGCTGGTGCTGGCTCTCAACTACAGCGACGCCGTGGTGCGCATTCAGACCATTTCCGAGCAGCAGAAAATCCCCAAGCGTTTCCTGGAGCAAATTCTCAACGACCTCAAGTCCGCCGGACTCGTGGAAAGCAGGCGTGGCGTGGCGGGTGGTTACCGGCTGGCGCGGCGGCCGGAAGAAATCCCCCTGTCCGCCGTGGTACGTCACATCGAAGGCGCTCTGGCCCCGGTCAGTTGTGTCAGCGAAACCTTCTACGAGAAATGCTCCTGCCCCGACGAATCGCGCTGCGCCATCCGCAGCGTGATGAAGGAAGTCCGCGAGGCGGTGGTGAAGATCATGGAACGGCTGACCGTGGCGGACTTGTGCGAACGGGCGCGCGGATTGCAGCAGGTGCCGTTGACGCCGTTTGACTTCAACATCTGACGGGCGAGAAACGGCGTGCCATCGCCTATTGAATCGCTAAATTCCTTCCGTGGACAGCACGCGTCAGATTCAAAACATCGCCCTCATCGGCTTCATGGGGACGGGGAAATCGTCCGTGGGCCAGATGGCGGCCGCCAGCCTGCATTTCACTTTCCTCGACACCGACCATGTGATCGAAACCCGCGCGGGAAAAAGCATCACCGAGATTTTCGCCCAGGAAGGCGAGCCGGCCTTCAGAAACTGGGAGAGTCGGATTGTTGACGAGCTCGCCGCCCGGCAGAAGACCGTCATCTCCACCGGCGGCGGACTGCCCACCAATCCGGCGCATCTCGCCAGCCTCAAACAGCACTCGCTGGTGGTCTGCCTCTGGGCGTCGCCGGAAAAGATCTGGGAACGAGTCCGCAGCCAGTCGCATCGGCCGCTGCTCAACAACCCCGATCCGCTGGCCAAGATCCGCGAGCTTCTTGCCGTCCGCGAACCGTTCTACAAGCAGGCCGACGTGCTGGTGAACACCGAGATGCGGTCGCTCCGCGAAGTGGTGCAGCAGGTGATTCACCAGTTCCATTTGCAACGCCAGCGCGCCCGGTCATGAAGGAGCTGCTCCGGCAACGCGCCCGTGAACTTGGCTTTGACGACTGCCGTTTCACCACCGCGCGCGCGCCAGATCACGCAGACCGGTTTCAGGACTGGCTCAGCCAGAAGCGTCACGGCGAGATGGGCTATCTCGAACGAAATGCCCACAAGCGACTTGACCCTCAAGCCGTCCTCGCTGACGCCCGCAGCGTGGTGATTGTGGCCGCGAGCTATGCAGGAAACGTCTTCGAACGGTTGCCGGCGGGAACGGGAGCCGTCGCCCGATATGCCCGCTTCAAGGATTATCATGACGTGATGGGCGAACGCTTGGCCGCGCTGACGAAGGATTTGCAAGGGGCGGCCGGGGACAACACCCGGTCGTTGTGGTATGTGGACACCGGCCCGTTGTTGGAACGCGATCTGGCCCAGCGTGCCGGCCTGGGATTCGCCGGGAAGCACACCAACCTCATCAGCCGGCGGCTGGGCAACTGGTTCTTCCTCGGCGAAATCATCACCACGCTGGAGATTGAACCGGATGCGGCGGAGGCAAATCACTGCGGCAACTGCACCCGCTGTCTCACCGCCTGCCCGACCCAGGCCATCGTCGCCCCGTTTCAACTGGACGCCCGGCGGTGCATCTCCTACCTGACCATTGAACTCAAGGGCGCGATTCCTCACGAGCTGCGTCCCGCCATCGGGAACCGCATTTATGGATGTGATGACTGCCTGGCCGCGTGTCCTTGGAACAAGTTCGCCCGCGAAGGCGCCTTGATGAGACCGCATGCCCGGCCAGACCTTTGCGCGCCGGAACTGCTGGAACTGCTTCGGCTCGATGAGCCGGGCTTCAAGGCGAGATTTGCCGGGACCCCCCTGCTCCGCACCAAACGGCGCGGGCTGCTGCGCAATGTCTGTGTGGCGTTAGGGAACGTGGGTGAGGCGGACGCCGTGCCGGCTTTGGAAAAAGCAGCGAGGGATGCTGAACCGCTGATTGCCGAGCATGCCCGTTGGGCCATCGAGCAAATCAAGCGGCGCAACGCGCTTAGTCAGCCGGAGAAATCTTCAGGAGCTCCTCGGCTGTGAAGGCAGCGGAACGGCCTTTGAGCTTTTCACGGACGGCTTTAACCCGCTCGGGCGTGACCGGCGAGGCATTGTTGCCCCATTCCTTGTTGCCGCGGATGTAGGTGATCACCGCCGCGATGTCCTCATCACTGAGGCTGTTCCAAGGCACCATGACGTTGTTGTAGTTCTGGCCTTTGACGGTGATAGGACCCTGCAGACCGTTCAAGACGAGGCGAATGATCCGGCCGGGATCCGCTTCGCTGACCCACTCTGAACCCGCCAGCGGCGGGAACTGTCCGGCCGCCCCCATGCCGGTGGCTTGGTGACAGGCGACACAGGTCTTGCCGTAAACCGACTTGCCCTGCGCGGCCAGTCCGCCTTCAGACTTGGGCTGGTAGGGTTCGAGTTCGACCAAGGAACGGTAAGGACCATAGACCTGCGGGCTGAACCAGCCGCCGTGATCATCAAAATAAAGCCCGCCCCACACGAGCAACAGCACCATGAAGACAATCAGCCATACCGGAACCGGCGCGTCAGACGCGGAATTTTGGGCGGCGATCGGGGAAGATGGTTGCTTCGACTGGCTCATTTGGCAGCGGTGGTTTTGGCGGCAACGGGAGCGGACATAGGCGCCTCAAAGAGCGGCGTGTCCGCGTGCAGGCTCAACAAATAGGCAACCAGTTGCTTGGCTTCCGGGGTGGGAACAACTTCGTATCCTTCCGCCGGGGCAAATTCCTTTTTCAACTTGAGCGCGTCGGGCGAAGGCTGCCCTTGAACCTTCCGCGTCTGGAACAGATAGCGGTAGGATGGCATCGGCGAACCTTCGACGACGGACTTGGGCGCGTAGAGATGGGCCAAATGCCAGTTGGCGTCCGGCAGGCGGGTGGATACGTTTGCGAGATCAGGACCGATGCGCAAGGCTCCGAGCATCACTGGATAATCTCCGAGATAATCCACGGCCACGGTTCGACGGGAACCCCAGCCGCGTTCGATGTCAGGTCCGAGCGGAACGAGCTGAGTCTGGGCCTTGGCCCCGGCATCTTTGAAGGCCTTCAACAAAGCTTCGGCGGCGATCATGCTGCCACCATGCAACACGGTCTTGGGCAGTCCGCCAGCCAGGCCGGCCGCGGTCGCCGTGGGGTCAATGGTCTTGAGAACCGACGCCACCGCCTCGAGATTCGTGCCGGTTTCCGAAAGGACCACATCCACCGCAATGCCGGTCTGGCCGATCTGCTGGCTGTGGCAGGCGGCGCAATGGTTGGCGCGATAAACTTCCAGACCTTGATGGGCGGTGCCGGAACGGGCTTTCGGATACAGTTGCGCAGTGTCGACTGCATTGGTGGCCTCAGATTGACGGCCGATCTGAATCTGCGGCGTCAAAACCAGACCAAACCAAGAAGCCGAAAGCGCAAAAAAGGCGGCAAGGAAAATGACCGGACCGTAGTTCATGATTTCACCCCCGCCGGTTTCAGTTCAGCCGTGGCGGCCGCCAGCGCGGGAAGCAGGCCGGCCTTGAATCGTCCGCACAAAAGCCGGGCCACATTCACAGCCAGAAGCAGATGTCCCACGGCGATGAACAGTTCGCCCATGGTGCTGACGCGTAGGAAAGGCAATGTGGCCTTGGCGGTGTCGAGGAAGGCAACCTGCGGATGGCTCAGGGCCAGGCCTTGACGAATACCGCCGATTGCCAGCGGGGCCACGATCAGCAGAACACCGATCGCCGCGAGCCAGTAATGGGCGCGCACGCTCCGCTCACAGGGCCAGGCAACGCCGACGACGCGCGGCACGATGTAATAAATGCCGCCGAACATCGTCATGGCAAAAAAACCGTAGGCGTTCAACTGCGACTGCGCGACCGTGAACCAGGTAAAGCTGGTGATGGCACTGATGGCCGGCAGTGCCGCGAAGACGTTCATCGTCCAAGCCACCACGAACGCCATGAGACCGAACGCGATGAACTTGCCCGCCGGAGTATTCTCAGTCTGTGAGCAGCCGCTACCGCAGGTGCGATAAACATTCAACGCCACCGCGAGCACAGGAACGATGGTCAGCACCGTGGCGATTCCGCTGATGACCGGTATCCACGCGGGCAACGGTGCGCCTGACGGAATGCCGCTCCAGCTAGCGAACAGGATCACCGTCCAAAAGGTGAAGAACGCCATCTGCCGGCTGTGCAGCGGCTTGTTCATCAGCACCGGCATGAAATGAAACGCCGCCGCCAATCCCACCAGCCCCATCCAGACCAGGTTCAGGTTGGCGGTGAACCACCAGACCAGAACGGACTGGGTGACGCCGCGCACCGGCCACCAGATGAGCAGCAGACGGGCGGTTGAGAAAATCCAGGGCAGCCAGAACGTTGCCGCCAGCAGAAACCACTGGGAAGGCTGGAGGCTTTTTTCCGTGCGCTGATGCAGCGTTTTCACGCTCCAATAGCCCATGACCAACATTCCCAGCCACAGGCACCAGCCCGCGTGATGCGGCATTTCCAGATTGTCAAAACCCGTGCTGCCGCCGAGGAGAACGGAGACAACGCCCAGCAGGACGCCGAGGTTCCAGAGTTTTCCGCCCAAGGCGATCATTAAAGGACGCGCAATGGCGTTCCGACCCAGGCTGGCCAATATCCAGATGCCCACGCCGTAACCGGCCTGGATGGCAAAACCATAAAGAAACGCCAGCCCAGCCGAGGCGTGAAGGCGTCCATAGTTCATGCTGGCACAATCCGAAAGAAAATCGGGCGCATGAAATTTGATGGAGGCCAGAATCCCCAGCACCGAGGAAACAATCAGCCAGAAAGACGCGGCGGGGAAAAGCACCGCCAGCGGAAGCCGGCAGGAGGCGTTGGCATCTCCGGCTGCGGACGAACCGCAGCAGGCGGAAGCAGTTTGAGATTGGCAGGAAGTCGGGTTCATCGAGTCGGCGACATCAGCTCACTCGAAGGCGCTGGGCTTCGGCGGCGGCGGCGGCGCAACGTAGGTCGCCTTTTCCTCGCGCTCGATCAGTTTGGCCCGGCCAGCGGCAGGATTCTGGGATTCCCGCTCCACGATTTTCATGGCCTCGGCGATGGGCAGCCGCACGATTCCCTTGGCTTGATCGACCCAGCCGGCGGTGTGCAAAGCGTCGGACTCAGCGGCGCGAAGCTCTTTCAAGGCCGCCGCGCGTTCAGCGGCACGATTGGCGTTCAACGGGGCGGTCTGGGTGTATTTCTGCATGACATACACCAGCGCACCCACGATGAGGAAGGCGCCGAAAACCGCAGCCGTGTAGGCCGCCTTCTTCCCGCATCCGCAGCAATTGTTCGATTCAGAATTCATGGCAGCAAATTTCAATGGCCCGGCGCGCCGTGCATGTCGTCGGCGTCTTCAACTTCGCCGCCCGACAGCTGGGTCGGCACCGGATGATAAAGGCCCATGGCCTCAACCAGGCGCGGATCCTTGAGCGGATACGGCGGCGCGCTGGCAAACTTGGCGAGAAACACCTTCGCCAGAATTCCGCCAATCAAGGCCATGCAGCCGAAATCCAGCCAGATCCACTTCCACGGAAAGCCTTCCGGATGCGCCACCGGATGAATGTTGAAGGACAGATCGAAGTAATGCATCAACCAGGCCCAGCAGGCGACGCCCACCATGTAGGGGAAGATGCTCTTCACATCGATGCGCAGCAGACCCAGAAACGGCATGAAGAAATGTCCGAAGATGATGATCATCCCGATCCAGAACCAGGTGCCGCGTTCGCGGACGACATACCAGAAGGTTTCTTCGGGCATGTTGCCGTTCCAGATGATGAAGTATTGGGCGAAATGAACGTAGGCGTAGAATACTGTGAACGCGAACATCAGCGAACCGATGAAATAGAACTGATGCTCGTGCAGCACCTTGTCCAGGATGCGCTGCCGTTGGAGAATCATCGTGATGACATACACCAGGCCCAGGGTCATCCACACGCTGCCGGCGAAATAGTAAACGCCATACATCGTGGAGAAGAACTCATGCTGCAACGCCTTCATCCACATGATCACCGCCAAGGTCAGCGTGATGGCGAACGCGAAGATTCCCCAGCAGGCGTAGAAGCGCATTTTATAGGTCGGCTTCGAACCGCCGGTGACGTCCTGGGTCATTGACCAGTAACGGAGGCGGTTGGACAACAGCCACCACGCCAGGAAGCAAAAGCCGGCGACGACGAAGAACATCGGCTCGGTGAACAGCGGCTGCTTAGCCTTGAGCGCATGATCGGAAGCCGGCGAATGAGACATCCACGCGTAAAGATTTTTGCGCAGCAACGCGATCGGGATCCACAGAATGGCCATCCAAGGAAACAGCATCGTGCCAATGTGTTCACAGAAGCGACGGATCGGCACCGACCAGCCGGCATCGAACAGATGATGCACCAGGACGAGGAACAAACCGCCGGCGCAGACGCTCAGAAAGAACATGTAGGCCAGCAGCCAGGAGAAAGCGAACTGATGAAGACCGTCGTGCTTGAAGCTGATGCCCGCGCCGATGGCGGTGACCAGTCCGCCGATGACGATGAGCAAGGTCGGCACCTTGCGCCATTTGGAAAGATCCAACGGCGGCGGCAGGACGGCTTTTTTGTGCGAACTCATAATTACTTTTTCAGGGCGCCGCGCAGTTCCTGCGGCAAATCTTCCACGGTTCCAATCCGGCTCAATTGCAGGGCCCGCAAGTAGGCGATGATTGCCCAGCGATCTTCCGCGGGCACGTTCGGCCCGTAGGCTCCCATCAGGTTTTTCCCGTGGGTGATGATGTTGAAAAGTTCGCCGTCGGGCATCAGCACGATGCGCTTGTCATGCAGGTTGGCCACCACGGCCATCGCGCCGATTTTCTTGGTGATGCCCGTGCCGTCGCCCTGCTGACCGTGGCATGGCGAGCAGTAGATGGTGAAACGTTCCTGCCCGCGCTTCATGAAGGCTTCGGTGACGGGCAGCGGATTGGTTTCCACGAAGTTAGTCGTGGTGCCCGGCAGACGGCCCGTGAACACCGGCGCGTCTTCGTAGGGGAAGTATTCCTTGCCGGCGATGACAACGGGCTTGGACTGCGGAACCGTTCCGGCCACGGGCAGCTGAGAGCTGACGCCATTGGCGAAGAATCCGTTCGGCGCCTGGGGGCGCAGCTTGAGCTGGCGCTTCATGTCGCCGAAAATTTGGATGGGCGTGTTCCGCGTGAGCGAACCGCGCTTGCCGGCGATGCCAACCACGGCCAAGCAGCAGACTGCAAAAATTAAAAGGAAGTAACGCATTATTCCTCCACCATTTCCACGTGATTGCTGCCGGCGTTCTTCAGAAGCTTGGCAGTCTCGGTTTCCGAAAACTTCGGATCGTCACATTCGATCACGAGGAAGTATTTGTCGTGGGTCACCTGCAAAAAGCGGTGGTTCTTGTGCAGCGGATGATGCAGGCGCGGCAGGCGGTTGAGGATAAGCATGCCGCCGAGCGAGCCGAAGGCACCAAACAGAATGGTCAGCTCGTACGAAGGCGGAAAGGCCGCAAACGGGCTGAACATCGGCTTGCCGCCGATCAGGATCGGGTAGTCGATCGCATTCAGGAACCAGATCATGAGCATGCCGGTCGTGTAACCGGTGACGCCGCCGCAGAAGGCAAACCAGCCGACCTTGGAATTTTTCAGCCCCATGGCCTTGTCCATGCCGTGGACCGGAAACGGGGTAAACACATCCCAGCGGGTGAAGCCGGCGTCGCGGATTTTCTCCGCCGCGTGCATGATGCCGGCGGCCGTCGTAAACTCGGCCATGATGCCGTAAGATTTGGAAGCACTATTCATGGTGGCAGCGTTATTCATCGTCAGGGATCGCTTCGACGTGTTTCGCACCTCCCAGAGGATGATGCGGGTCGGCCTGCGGCGTGACGCCCTTCACTTCCGATATCGCAATCATCGGCAGGTAGCGGAGGAACAGCAGGAACAGGGTGAAAAACAATCCAAACGTTCCAAGGTAGGTGCAGATGTCCACCCACGTCGGCTTGAAGTAGCCCCAGTTGCTGGGCAGGAATTCGCGGTGCAGTGAGATCACAATGATCACGAAGCGCTCAAACCACATGCCGATGTTCACCAGGATGGACATGATGAAGACAAAGATGAGGTTGTGGCGCAGCTTCTTGATCCAGAAAAACTGCGGGATGAGCACGTTGCACGCGATCATGATCCAGTAACCCCACGCATAAGGTCCGAGGGCGCGGTTGATGAACTGGAAGCGCTCGTTCGGGCTGCCGCCATACCAGGCGATGAAAAATTCCATGCCGTAGGCGTAGCCGACGATTGAGCCCGTCGCGAGCGTGACTTTGCACATCACGTCGATATGCCGCATGGTGATGATGTCCTGCAGCTTGAACATCGAGCGCAGCGGAATCAACAGCGTCAGCACCATGCCGAAGCCGGAGAAAATCGCGCCGGCCACGAAGTAAGGCGGGAAGATGGTGGTATGCCAGCCGGGCAGCTGCGACACCGCGAAGTCCAAGGAGACGATGGAGTGCACGGAGAGCACCAGCGGCGTGGAGAGACCGGCCAGGATCAAATAGGCCTTTTCATAATTGCTCCAGTGACGGTTTGAGCCCGTCCAGCCGAGCGAAAAGAGTCCGTAGGCAAACTGCTTGATCTTCGTCTTGGAACGATCGCGCAACACTGCCAGGTCGGGGATCAATCCCATGTACCAGAACAAAACGGACACGGTGAAGTAGGTCGAGACGGCGAACACGTCCCACATCAGCGGTGAACGGAACTGCGGCCAGATGGGGCCGTTGGAGTTCGGAATCGGGAACAGCCACCAGTCATACCAGACGCGGCCGACGTGCAGCGCCGGATAGATGCCGGCGCACATCACGGCGAAAATGGTCATGGCTTCGGCGGCGCGGTTGACGGCGGTGCGCCATTTTTGGCGGAGCAGGAACAGAATGGCCGAAATCAACGTTCCGGCGTGGCCGATGCCGATCCACCAGACGAAGTTGATGATGTCCCAGCCCCACATCACGGGGTGCATGTTACCCCACACACCGACGCCGGTGGTGATCTGATAGCCCAGCATGGCGCCGAGCAAACCCAGCAACAAAACGCTGGGAACGAAAGCAAACCACCACCAGAGGGGGAGCTTGCCTTCATTGATCAGACAGACCTGGTTGGAGATCCAGCCGATGCTGCGGTTGTTGCCAACGAGCGGGATGCGCTGCAGATCCGCGGGCACCTCGGGCACTTTTTGATCCACTGAAGCGGACATTAGTGCGCTCCTTTCTCGCCGTGATGAGCGGCGGCTTCGTGCGCCTCGCCCTCGTGTTCAAACGGTTTTTCGATGCCCATTTTCGTATTGTATTCTTCGAGCGTCAGCGGCGACTCGGTGTAATCCGGCATCAGCGGGTTCGGGTTGCGAACCTTGGCCAGATAGGTGAGCCGCGGCTTGGTCAGCAAAAAGTCGAGCAACGAGTAGTCGCGTTCCTGCTGCTTCAATTTCGAGACGCGGCTGTTCGGGTCCAAAATGTTGCCGAACACAATCGCCCCGGCCGGACACGCCTGCGCACAGGCGGTGGTGAAGGAATCGGTCGGAACCACCACGTCGCCGGTCGGACCCGCCTTGGCCTTCTGCGCAATCTTCGCACCTTCGATGCGCTGGATGCAGAACGTGCATTTTTCCATGACGCCGCGCATGCGGACGGTGACGTCCGGATTCTTCGACATCTTGATCAGATCCCATTCGTCGCTTTGACGCATGCCGGTTTCCGGCTCGAACGGGCTCTTCAGCCATGTGAGCAGGTCCCACTTGCCTTCGGTGCTGTGCGTGATCGCGTTCGGATAGAACGGTCCCTTGAGCTCCTTCAACGAACGCTTGTTGAAGTCGAGGTAATTGTAGCGGCGAACCTTGTACGGGCAGTTGTTCGAGCAGTAACGGGTGCCGACGCAACGATTGTAGGTCATCAGGTTCAAGCCTTCCTCGGAGTGCGAGGTGGCGTTGACGGGGCAGACGTTTTCGCAGGGTGCGGACTCGCACATCTGGCAAAGCATCGGCTGGGTGACCACCTGCGGATCGTCGATCCATTCGGCGAATTGCTGCTGCGACTCGTCCTTGTAGGTGTTGAGGAAATTGTTCTTCTTGGGGTCGCCGGCGTAGTAGCGGTCGATGCGGATCCAGTGCATCTCGCGGCCGCGCTTGACCAGGTCCTTGCCCACGATCGGAATGTTGTTCTCGCTCTGGCAGGCCATCATGCAGGACGAACAGCCCACGCAGGAATTCAGGTCCACCGACATGCCCCACTGATGATGAGCCTTCTCCTTCGCCTTGTCGAAGGGGTTGGGATACATCGGCGCTTCCACCGGCGGCTTCTCGGCGTCGAGCGTCTCGGCAAATTTCGGATGCTTCCGGAACTGTTCGAGGTTGGCCTCGCGAATGATCGGACGGCCTTCCATTGACCAGTGGTCCTGCGTGCAGGCGATGTCGTAAGTCGAGCCCGTCTTGGTAACGGTGGCGCCAACCGAGATGTAACCGCCCGTCGAGGTGAACAGCGGGTAGGCATTGAAACCAACACCATGACCGACGCGGCCGGATTTTTCACGGCCATAACCCAAGGCGATGCCGAGGACATTGTCCGCCTGACCGGGTTGGACCCAGATCGGGCCGGTGGCGGTGCCGTTGCCAACCTTGACTGAAACCATGTCGCCATTCTGAACGCCCAGTTCCGCCGCGGTCTTGCGGCTGATCAGAACGACGTTGTCCCAGACATGCTTCGCAACCGGATCGGGCATTTCCTGCAGCCAACCGTTGTTGTTGTAGCGACCGTCTTCGACGCTGTAGTCGGCGAACAAAATGACTTCGAGCTTGTCCTTCGCCGCCACGGAGATCTTGGCGTCTGCAATGCCTTTGATGACGGCGGCGCGATCCAAAGAAAAGCTGACCGGCCGGGCGGCGCTGTTCGCCAGATACCCGTTGTGCAAAAACTTCTTCCACTCGGTTTCGAGGTCGCCCTTGGCGTACTCCACAAACGTGGCGCGGACAACGTCATGCGGTGAGGTGACGGATTCGCCCCCGATGCGGGCGAGCACTTCCAGCTCAGTCAAACCGCCGAACAACGGCGCAATCAGCGGCTGCACCGGAACGAGCGTGCCATCGCTGGTCACGGCATCGCCCCAAGATTCCAGATAATGCGCCTGCGGCAGATGCCAATCGCCGGCGCGCTTGGTTGCCTCAAAAGTTTCGTCCTCGTAGTAGCCGAGACGAATGACGCTCTTGGCCTTCGCCTGGGCAGCGGACCAGTTCAAATCCGCCGGGGCGTTGTAGGCGGGATTGCCGCCGAGAACCACCAAGGTATCCACCTGGCCGTTGTTCAAGGACGCCGCGAGGTCGGAAATGCTGCCATCACCCGTGGAAGGAGCGGCATGAAATTCAACCGTCTTGCCGACGTTGCCGAGCGCCGAATTGAGCGCGTTGGCAATCAGGTGAACAACGAGCGGCTGGCGGTATCCAGCCACCACCAGAGATTCACCGCGATGCGCCAACAGATCCTTCGCGCATTCAGTAATCCACTTGGCATCCACGCCAGCCGGGCTGCCAATGCCATCCAAGCCAGTTATGCCGACACCCGCCAAAATCTCCGAAGCCAGAGCCGCCGCAAACTGAGGAATGGCGCTCGAAGGAATCCGCAACCGATGATCGGCGTTGCTGCCAGTCAAAGAGAGCAGACCTTCCACCGCGTAAAGGCGGTTCATGGAGTCTTCCGGCTTTTCAATCTTCCGGCCTTCAGTAAAGCGGCGGATGTTGTTGTGAACATCCTCTTCAGCACCGATGAAATCGCAGTCCAAGGAGACAATGACCTTCGCCTTGTCGTATTTGAAATAGGGCTTCACCGGCGCACCAAACGCCACCGAGGCAGCGCGGCGATGCACATCAAAATCAATGGCTTCGTAGCTGTACCAGCGGGCGCGCGGTAACTTTTTCGCAATCAGCTTTTGCACCCGGGCGCGGGAGGGAGACGAGCTGCGCTCCAGCAGAAACGCGAGACCGGCACCGGCATTGGCCTGAGCCTTTTTGGAAAGTTCACTGAGAGCATCCAAGGCGGATTCGGGCGTCGCGGTATTGCCTCCAAGGGCAAAACGGCGCGAACGATCGGGATCGTATAAACCCAAGATAGAAGCCTGCGTCCAGCGATCCGTGCCGCCATTGCTGTCAGGATGCTGCGCATTGCCTTCCAACTTTACCGGCCGACCTTCATAGGAACGAACCACCAGCGGAACCGCGCTGCCACGGGACGGCATCGAGGTCGCGTAATACTGCGAAGTGCCAAAAACATAGTTGTCCGGCTGCTTGCCGAAGGGTTCCAACTTTTCCACTGGACGACGGCAGCCGCTGGAGGCCAGACCCACACCCGCCAGCATGAACGAGGCGGACATGATCTTGACGAAATGACGTCGGGAAACACCATCCATCTCCTCGGTGGCGCCGGCGGGAAACTCGCGCTCCATCCATTGGCGGAATTCCGGCGTGTCGGCCAGCTGGTCGGTGCTCCGCCAGTATTTACGGCCAAATTCAGGTTCGGGACAGGTTGGAGGAATCGTTTTCATCGGTGACAGGCCCCGCAGCTTTGCAGCGATTCAACCTTCCACTCCTTCATGGCCTTGTTGCCGAAGGCGAGTTGATCGGTTTCAGAGTTAGGCTGCCATTTCAAATCAGTGACTTTGTCGGTCGGACGCAGCTTGGTCTCGGGGTGACGGTGACATTCCAAGCAAAAGGCCATGCTAAACGGCTTGGCATGGTAAACTTCATCCATCTGATCAATGCGGCCGTGACATTCGACGCAGCTGATGCCACGGGTGACGTGAACCGAGTGATTGAAGTACACGAAGTCCGGCATCTTGTGGATTTGAACCCATTCAATCGGCTTCCCACTGGCGGCGCTTTCACGCACCAAGGCCAGCCGGGGATCATCCTTGAGCACCTGATTGTGACAGTTCATGCAGGTGGAACTGGCCGGAATGTTGGAAAACCATGACTTATCGACACCCGTATGACAGTAACGGCAGTCAATGCCAAGCTGGCCGGCATGGGTGTTGTGAGAGAAGGCAACCGGCTGGATGGGCTGGTAACCGACGCGCGTATATTTGGGCGTGAAATAATACCACACCCCCGCCGTCACCGCTCCACCGACGAGCATCACACCAAGAATGATGTAAAGCGGCAATCGGTTGGACCACTTTGGAAAAATCGCTGACATTTCAATTTGTCGTTGACCGTCTCAAATACTCACCAGACTAAAACCATCCAAAACCTGCGAAGCGCTGATTCTTAAGCCAAACCCCCAGCCGTCAATTGTTTTTTAAACAGCAAAAATTGGCGCGACCGGTCAAAAATTAAGCGGACAAATGCCCGCTGTTGCTTGAATCACCGTCAGAAACGGCGCGAATTTAAGAATTGCGCGCCGACGCCGCAAGGAAAGTTTGTGAAATTTTTCACGATTTCTTTCGGGTTAATATCCAACATTAGGTCGATTCAGAGTTTACTCTCCGGCCGCCAGAACGAGGATGCGTTGAAACTGCGCCTCGCTCACCGAACTGACCGAAAGCCGGGAAAGTTTAACCAGCGGCAGGTCCTTAAGTTGCGCGTCCGACTTGATGACCTGCAATGAAACCGGGCGTTTCAGCGGCTTGACCGGCACCAAATCCACACAAGACCAATCCCCTTCTTTCGCCGTCGCATCGGGATATGCCTCCCTGTCCACGCGCGCCAGACCAACAATCTCTTTGCCGATGTTGCTGTGGTAAAACAGCACTGCGTCCCCTTTCTTCATCGCACGAAGATTGTTCCGCGCCGCGAAGTTGCGGACGCCGGTCCAGGCAGTTTTGCCGTCCTTGACAAATGCTTCCCACGCATAAGCGTCGGGTTCTGATTTAACGAGCCAGTGATTTTTGGGCATAAGGGCTTTGTGATTACCAAATTGAAGAGATTGTCTCTAAATGCGCTTTCGTCACGCAATTCGTAAATTTTCTTTAGTGATTCAACCCCATGACACCTCGCAGAACAAGGCGGGAACCATTGCTTCAAAAGACGAATGCACCTTATTAGTTTGATGTGATGAACTATTCCAGTCAGCGATCTCACTTCGATTTGGTGAAGATGTCCGAGACAGCTTGCTGCCAGCAGCGCCAGCGGTTTCACGGCAAGACTCGCGGTCTATGATTCTCAAAAGCTCAGAACAAGTCGGCCCGGTTCCTTTTAAGCCACTGTTCCGCGCTTTGATATCCGGGGCACAGGCGCTCCACCTCCTGCCAGAATTGTTGCGAGTGGTTCATCTGCCGACGATGGGCAAGCTCATGCAAAATGATGTAGTCCCGCACCGGCTCCGGGGTCTGAACCAAGCGCCAGTTCAGCGAGATGCTCCTGCTCCTTGAACATGAACCCCAGCGCGATCTCTGATTCCTGACGGTGACACGCCGAACCTCAACCCGGTGAAGCGCGGCAAGCTCCTGCACGCGGGCGCAAAGCTCGGTGCGGGCCAGTTTCCAGAGATGCTTTTCGATG
This sequence comes from Verrucomicrobiota bacterium, assembly GCA_046346715.1. Taxonomy (GTDB): domain Bacteria; phylum Verrucomicrobiota; class Verrucomicrobiia; order Limisphaerales; family CAIQOK01; genus CAIQOK01. The sequence continues at coordinate 9,482 of JAXMHO010000010.1, read as the reverse complement.
GCGGCCCGTAGTCCGGCCGCAGGGACGGGCATGGGCAAAGTTTGAGAACCAAACCGGAGTTTGCCCTCCGCGGTTTCGATCCTCACCCGTTCTCCGCGAAAATAAATTTCAGCCCCGATCCGCCACTCAACGGGCCCGGGCTGCGATTCCCGGCGGCGGACCTGTCGGTCAAGCCAGGCGAGGTGCTGGTCCACAAACGATCTGGCGGCAAGAACCGAGCCGCGCCGGGGAATCGTGACTTGCGCGGTTCCATCCGGACGCAGGCGGAGCCGATAACGCCGCGCACGCGGGTGCCGGACAAACAACAGCGAAACCGTCTTTGCTCCAGCCTGCACGGAAACGGCCGGTAGCGTCGGTTTCAATCTGAACCGTTTGATCATCTGCTGGATTTTGTCCCAGGCCTGCATGGGTTTGCTGACATTCGGTATGGCAGTTTGCCTCGGCGCCGGCAAAACATTTTCAGCCCCCCCCGACCGCAGTGCAGAAATTCCAGCCCAGGCTGCTACTCCCAGGCATAGACCCGGACGTAATCCACCAGCATCTGTTTGGGAAATGCGTCGGCCGGATCAGGCGCGCCGCAACAGCACTTCAAGCAGGCGCGGATTGGAATAAGCTTTCCCGCCGTTCGCGCCCGGACCGGCCATTGCCACGCGTTCGCGATTGGCGCAATCCACATCGGGATCTTCGCTCACGACTTCCAGGTCGGCAAGCCAGCACCATGCGGAAAAATTTTAATGGCGTCCCCCGCCCGCAATTGAGCTTCAACGGCCGGCGGACATTCGTCGCCCAGGTGGGAGTCATGGGCACTTCGTTCAAACGCGGGATGCGCGAGGCGGTGAGTTTGCCCCACTGAGGTTTGGCGATAATCTGAGCGTTGGTCCACTTGGCATCGTCGCCGCCGGGCCGCGTCCAATCGCCGTCCTCCATGCGCGCGGCCAAGGTGTCGAACACGTTGGCCCAATCCGTGCGCAAATGAGATGGCGCGTCTGGCCGCTCGATTTCGACGAAACGTCCGTGCAACAAATTAACGTTCAAAGCATTCAACAAACCCGAGCCACTTCCAGACGCAGAAGCTTTCCAAGTTTGTCCAACTTGTCCGCCACATGGCCCACACCGACCGCGCAATGATGCGCCGGGCCGTGCGAGTTCCAGTCGTTCACGAATTTTCGCGCACCGATGGAAAACTTGTAACGCGAATTGGTGTTGCCGATTTCCAAAATCGGACCGGGCACCGATTCGCCCTCGGCAACGAGCAGCTTGAGTTTGCCTTCCTTCGTCTCGACAACCGAAAGCAACGTCACCGGGCCATGCTTCACGGACATTTCCACGGATAATCCCCTGCCCACTTTTCCATGATAAACTTTCAGCGGGCGCACCTTCGTTTTTCCCTGGGCAATCTTGATATGACCCGGACCATCGTGGCCCATGAGCACGACGTCATCCTTGAAATCCATCGCGTAATATTCCGTGAACGAACCGCCGACGCCAAATGTGTCCATGATCTTCATCGCTTGCACGTTCTTCACTTCGTATTCGCCGGCGACAGGGATGCCGCGCGCTGTTAGCAATGAATTGCCGAGAATGATCGAGCTGATTGTGTCTTCGTTTTCCGCATTGCCAGTGCCGGAATAGAAATAAGCCATCGAACCCAGTTTGTGCTCCTTCATCAACCGGTCGAGCGCCACCGACGTTTTCGCGGCGCGCGCCAATTCCGCCGCCGAACAATCGCTTTGCACATCGAACACTTTTTTGAAATGCGCGACGCGCTCTTTGATCTGTTTCGCGGAAACCGAACGGCGCAACGCAGACAATTCATCCACTTCCAAAATTTCGATATGCCCGCCAAAGGTCGCGCATTGGAGCGTGGTATCAGAGGCGATGTCGAGCATGCCACCGTAATAATGCCCCATCAAACCAAGGCGATTATGAAACATCGTGTTCGCCACCCGCGCGGCTTCGATCCACGCGTCCACTTCGTTCCAGCATTCAGGATCATTTTCCAACATGCCGGTGATCTGATGGAAATCGATGCCCGAGCGGTTGAAGACATTGGCGATTTCCGGCACCGGGCAAGCCGCGCAATACGCCAGCCATTCGCCCGTCATCGCCGTGCGATCGGTCATACGATTGAACCGCGCGTAATCAATCGCTGGTTCGGGCGCGAGGTTGAGAATGATGACCGGCACCTTGGCGCGCTGCACCACCGGCAGCACGGTGGACGACAACGCGTAGGTCGTGACATGGAGAAAAATGATGTCCACATCCGCCGCGCGCAATTGATGTCCGGCGTTCATCGCCGACTTGGGATTGTCGACCAACCCGAGGTTCACGATCTCCACGCCGGTGCGGGCGAGTTTCGTTTCCACGCGGCGGACGTAACCTTCGAGCCGCGATTTCAAACCTTTGAACTGCGGCCAATAAGTATCGAGGCCAATGCCGAATAGACCGACGCGTAACGGGTGTTTCATGGTGAGAAAATGATCTGAACTTTAAGCATCTGCCAAACAGATGACAAATAGACTTTATCGACGATCAGGCCAAGCAAGGTCAAAACACTTTCAGATTCTCCACCGACTCACTTCAGCGAAATTTTGAGGACATTCGCAAAAGTGTTGGGAATCGTGGACGGTTGATCAATGACCAAGGCTTCATCGGTTTGCCGCCACTTCAACTTTTCCTTGCTGCCAAGCAACTGAACTTTCTTGATGTCTTTGTCGAGCAACTTGGCCGCTTTGCCGAGCGATCTGATTTGCACCCCGTTCTTTGGCGCGCCGAGCACGATGGCGTAAAGCGTCATGCCGTCTTTGCTCCGCGTGAAGCGCACATCTTCGCTCGTGAAAGCCTTGCCTTTGCCTTCGTTGAAACCTTGCGCGCTCAACGCCGCGCCTTCGCTCGCCGGGCCTTCGCCGAACACTTTCCATGGGCGTGTGCTGAAAGTACTTTCCTGATTCACCGCCATCCAGTCGGCGATTCCCTCCACGACTTTCAATTCTTTATCATCAATCGTGCCGTCGCCGCGCACGGGAATATTGAGCAACAGATTGCCGTTTTTACTGACGATGTTGGCGAGCATTTGGATGACGGTCGCCGTGCTCTTGTAATGGCCGCGTTCATAAATTCCCCGGTCGTAATGCCACGCGCCGATGCAGGTGTCCGTCTGCCACGGGTTCGGTTGAATCTCGTTGGCGGTGCCGCGCTCGATGTCCCACACCATGCACTCCTGTTGTTCTGGTGTGAGAATTTTTCCGAACAACACGCCGTCGTCGCCGTGCAGCTTGCGGTTGGTGTTGTAAAAGTCCGCCGCGATCTTCAAACCAGCGTCGCTGATGGGCCAGAGTGGCAACGCAGTGTCATCGAAGTAAATCAAGTCGGGATGATATTTTCCAATCAGGTCCACGGTGCGGTTGAAAAATTTGTCGCAATAAGCCTGGTCGGGCGTGCTGATGCCGTTGCCCCAATTCCAGCGACCGTGAATGGAGCCGCCATTGCGATAGTTGTCCGCCGGCTTGTGGTTTTGCTCATATAAATCCTGCGGGTCGAGACCGTCCCACCATTGGCCTTTACCGTCAGCTTTGGTTAGCTTGCCGTCAAAATCCTGCGCAGGTTCATACCAACTCCACGCGTGAGCGGCGTGGACACTGACGCCGAATTTCAATCCGTTCTTGCGCGCCGCTTCCGCCCAACCGCCAATCAAATCCCTTTTCGGTCCGAGCGCGACGGAGTTCCAGGGCTGATATTTTGAATCCCAGAGATCGAAGTTGTCGTGGTGATTGGCCAGAGCGAAGAAATATTTCGCACCCGCGCGTTTGTAGAGCGATACGAGTTTTTCCGGATCCCACTTCTCGGCTTTCCACGAATGAATGACGTCCTTGAAACCAAAATCTTTTGGCGAGCCGTAGTGATTGGTGTGAAAGCGATAGTGCCAGTTGTCGGTCAGATACATCTCGCGCGCATACCAGTCGCCGGCCTCGGGCTGACATTGCGGACCCCAGTGCGCCCAGATGCCGAACTTCGCATCGCGAAACCACTCCGGCACTTCGTATTGCTTCAACGACTCCCAGCTCGGTTGAAATTTCCCAGCGGTCACGGGCATCGTGTTGGAGCTGACTGTGACGAACGGCGGTTTGGGTTCACCAGCGAACAAGGCCGTCTCAGTGAGAACCAGGGCGGCAACAAAAAGGGCAGATTGGGCGCGTTTCAACATCGCTGTAATTAAAAACAATTGTCACATGACAGCACAACTGCAGAAGCTGCGGCCAGCTGGCAATCAGAATGTCGCAAGGTCCGCAGTCCTACCCATCCATGCTCTCGCCAGCGCAGCATGCCCCGCATGCTCCGTAGCAGTCCGTGCACAGCGAACGATCCTCCAACCGGATCGCGCCAAAGCGGCCGCAGTTGTCACAGGCGACGGTCGCATCAGGTTGCAGGGCTGATTCAGCCATGGCCGGTCAGTAGCCCTGCCAGGTGAATTCCCGGCCGGCCTTCAATCTCAATTCCTGCACCGTCCCATTGAAACGGAGCTTCACCGGCTGGCCGTTCAGCGATTTAAGGTTGATGGAAGTCACCTTGCCCGCCTTCCACTTCAGCGAAACTTCAAACCCGCCGCGCGCCCGCAGTCCGCTGACGCCGCCTTCGGGCCAGGCCTGCGGCAAGGCCGGCAGCAGCTCGATTTCGCCCTCACGACTTTGCATCAGCATGTCGGCGATGCCCGCCGCGCCGCCGAAATTGCCGTCGATCTGAAACGGCGGATGGGCGTCGAACATGTTGGGATACGTGCGCTCCGGACTGATGAGAAACTTCAGAATCTCGAACGCGTGGTCGCCGGCGCCAAGATGCGTCCACAGACAAATGCGCCAGGCCGTCGCCCAGCCCGTGGCCTTGTCGCCGCGGATTTCGAGGGACTTCTTCACCGCGGCGGCCAGCTCGGGATTGTCCTGGCGCGTGATGTCATGCCCCGGATAAAGCCCGTAGAGGTGGGAGACATGGCGATGATGTTGATCGCGGGCTTTGAGGTCCCAGTCCTCCAGCCATTCCTGCAACTGGCCGGAGCTGCCAATCTGGTTGGGCGCCAGCCGCGCCCGCGCCTGGGCAAGCTGTTGACGCAGTTGTGAATCGACACCGAGAATTTCAGCCGCCCGGATGGTGTTGGCGAAAAGGTCGCGGAGAATCTGCATGTCCATGGTGGGGCCGGCACAAACGGCGGCACCGTAGGGATGCATATTTTCCGGGGAAATGGAAGGATTGGTCACGAGCCAGTGATGCACGGGATCCTCCTGGAGGGTGTCGAGGAAAAACTCGGAAGCGCCCTTGAGCGCGGGATAGAGGCGCTTGAGCTCGCGGGGATTGCCGCTGAATTGATACCGCTCCCAGAGCGACAGGCACAGCCACGCGCCGCCGGAAGGCCACAGGCCCCAGTTCGGCCCGTCAATCGGCGCGCTGGCCCGCCAGAGATCGGTGTTGTGATGCACCACCCAGCCGCGCGCGCCATATTGATTTTTTGCCGTGCGTGCACCGGTCACGGTGAGATCATTGACCATCGCGATCAACGGTTCGACACACTCGGCCAGGTTGCCGGACTCGGCGGGCCAGTAATTCATCTCGGTGTTGATGTTGATGGTGTATTTGCCGCCCCAAGGCGGGCTGGTGCTTTCGTTCCACAATCCCTGCAATCCCGCCGGCTGCCCGCCGGGACGGGAGCAGCTGATCAGAAGATAACGTGCATACTGGTAATACAAGGCGGCGAGCTGCGGGTCGCCGCCCCCGGCAAAACGCCGGATACGCTCGTCGGTCGGCAGCTTCATGGCCGCGGTCTCGCCGAGATTCAACGCGACACGGCGGAAGAAGGACTGGTGGTCCGCCAGTTGCGCGGCGCGGAGTTTGGCCGGGGAAACCTTGGCGGCGCGGGCCAATGTCTGTTTTGCAAGACGCTCCGGATTCCCGCTGATGTCGTCGAACTTTTTATAGCTGGTCGCCGCCGTGATCAGCAGCATGACCTCGTCCGCGGCGGTCACGGAAATTTCCGAGCCTTGCCCGACGAGCTTCCCCCCTTTGGCGATGATCTGGACGCGCGCCTGATACTTGAGCTGTCCTTTGATGCCGCTGGCGTCTCCGCCCATCCCGGTCATGACCAGGGTGTCGGCCCCCTCGGCTTTCACGGCGGCCTTCATGGGCGTCTTCATGCCGGCGGTGAAGGAAATCATTCCGGGACGGTCCGCCCCGAGCCGGACGACAATCACGTTGTGCGGTGCGCTGGCAAACACTTCGCGGGTGAACCGCACGCCGTCGCGGGTGTAGCTCACGGACGCCGTCGCCGTGTCGAGGTTCAAATCCCGCCGATACTCCGTCACGTTGGTGCCTCCGGCAAAATTAAGCAGCAGGCTGCCCACGGTCTGATACGGCATCTGCTTCAACGGCTTGGCCATCACCTTGTCACTGGCGAGACGCGCGGCTGCTTCATATTTGCCCTCGTTCACCAGCTGTCTCACCTGAGGCAGGGCCGCCCTGGCCTCCGGATTCACCGGGTCATAAGGTCCGCCAGCCCAGAGCGTGCCTTCGTTCAACTGCAGGCGCTCCTCGTCCACGCCGCCAAAGACCATCGCGGCGATGCGTCCGTTGCCCACCGGCAAGGCCTCGGTCCACACCTTGGCCGGCTGCTGATACCACAGGCACATTGCCGGCGGCGGGAATTGGGCCGCTGAATTATCAGCCGCCGCCAGCACCGGACCGGAAGCCAGCACCATCAGGAAAAGGATCGAAGATGTTCGCGTGAGATTCATGACTGAGCAGCTTAAGGGCAGACCAGTCATGGTCCAAAGAAGTATTTGCCGCCGGTCAAAACCGCGGTGCGGGGAAGCCCGTTTGCGACCGACCCGGCCTTCAATTCGCCTCGGCGAGGGGACGCGGCGAGGATCCAGGCGGCTTGGAACGCAGATACTTGGCCGCCGCCTCGGTGCGGCAGCGCACGTGCAGCTTTTCGTAGATGTGCATCAGATGCGTCCGGACGGTGGCGTTGCTGATGAAAAGGCGGGAAGCAATCTCCTTGTTCGGGCAGCCTTCCGCCACCAGCGCGAGGATTTCCATCTCGCGCGGCGACAGCTGATCGGTGTCGTTGGCATCCGGCGGCGTGGGCGCCTCGGTGAAGGAGCGGACCACCATGCGGGCGATCTCGCTGGTCATCGGCGCGCCACCAGCCCGGACCTCGGCGATGGCATCGAGGATTTCCTGCTCCGCCGAGCGCTTCAGGACATAGCCGCAGGCGCCGGCCTTGAGCGCCTGGAAGATCATTTTGATGTCCTTGTAAACGGTCAGCATGATGACCTGCAGGTCCGGCATCTTCTCGCGCAGACGCGCGGTGCAGGCAATGCCCGACTCGCCGGGCAGATGGATGTCCATGAGGACGACGTTCGGCTTGTAGGCGGGAATCTCCACCACCGCCTCCTCGGCCGAGGCGCACGCGCAGATGCAGCGGTGGCCGGGGGTGTTGCCGATCATTTCCGCGAGGTACTTCCGCAGCGTGGCGTTGTCCTCAACAATGGCGACTTTTGTGATCAAATCGATGCCTGGTGCTAGTTGTGCCGACACATCATCTTTCCCCGGCCGCGGAATGCAACCAGTTTGATGAGGAATCTAGTCTGGTTTCGTCCGCAAAAAATCAGTCAAACGTCGTATTCGGACTTGGCCCGGCCATTCCCGCCGGGAACCGCCATCGGCAGGCGGATGGTGACCGTGGTGCCGCCGCCGAGCCGGGACTCCACGCGGCATTCGCCGCCGATTTTTTTCAGCCGGGCCGGCAGATTCTTCAGACCGTGTCCGTCGCCGCCGGTCGTGCCGCCGAAACCCTTGCCGTTGTCGGCAATGACAATCTCCAGGTTTTCCCCGCCCACCGCCATCCGAAACTCCACCTCGGTCGCATCGGCATGGCGCACGATGTTGTTCAACGCCTCCTTCACCGCGAGCAGCAGGTCGTGGCGGACGCTGCCTTCCACGGTGACGGCGGGAAAAGCCACGGGCACCTTGAGGCGGCAGCTCAGGTTGGTGTTGGAAAAAAATTCCTCGGTGTAGCCGGTCAAATAATCGGCGAGCGACTGGAGCGAGTTGTCCTCCGGATCCACCGCCCACACGATCACATCGAGGGCGGCGATCAGACCGCGCGCCTTGCCGGCGATGGTTTGGAACAGGCCGGCGTGGGAGACCTCGCCGGTCTGCGGCCGCTGTCCCGTGCTGGCGAGCACGCTGATCTCAGTGAGGCTGGAGCCGAGATCGTCGTGCAGGTCGCGGGCGATGCGGGAACGTTCCGCCTCCACGGCGTGCCGTCGTTCGATGCGTTCGCGCTCGCGGGTTTCGCGCTGAAGCTGCGCGGTGCGCTGCTCGACCACGCGGCGCAACTGGCTGATCCAGATGAAGGCAAATACCAGCACCAGCAACAGGATGCCGACCACGATCAACAGCCGCTGCAAGGTCCACCAGGAGGGCTGGGACCGCACCACGATGTCCGCCGACGAATTCAAAATCAGCTCGAACGACTCCACCTCGGCGCCAACCCGGCGGCTGCGGCCGAGGCCGACATAAACGCCGTCGAGCGTCAGCAGGCTGCCCGCCCGCAGGGACAGCGGCGCGTTGTTGCCCGCCGGCAATCGCGCCAGATATAGGAAGGCGCCGGTCTGCATTTCCAAAACGAAGGAGCCTTGTTCAGCATGCCAGCCCAGCAGCCGGCCCTCGACCCGCACCCGGGTGGAATCCAATCCCTCCCGGGTCAATTCGCCGTCGGTCAATTTCCGGGCAGCCGGCAGCGGCGCGGTGCCGACCTTGCGCAGGATGGCTTCCCGCAACTGCGGCGCCTTGCCGCTGATGTCCGGGTAGCCCACGGCTTCGACGAGGTCGCCCGGTCGGGCTTCCACCGCGCCGGCCGGCAGCAGCCGCAGTCCCGCGCCGTCCTCGATCAGAAAAACCCGGTTGGCGTCGCCGTGAAGAATCTGGCCGCGCACCTTGATGCGGCGGAACGGCGTGGCCTGCGCATCAAACAGCAGCAGCTCGCGCGGCGTCTTCAGCACGGCATCAAACGGGTCCGCCGGGGCGGCGACCTCCACGCTGATGGCGGCGTTGCGCATCAGCACGCTGCCCACCCGCACCTCGCGCGTCTCCGCGTTCCAGATGGCGTAGAGCACCCCCCGAATGCGCGCCACGGTTTTCACAAAGGGCTTCAGCTCGTTTTCAAAATGCCCGGACATCAAAACCTCCAGCCGGCCCTCGGGCAGAAGCAGCGTGACCTTGTTGCTCTCCACGTCCGTGACCAGCCCCTGCAGTTCGGCCCATTGCACGTCCATGCTGCCGTTCAGGAGTTCCGTCCACGTGGGATGAACCGGCTCCATCAGGCGGCCTTCGCCGAGAAAGGTCAGCCGGTCCGCCAGCACCACGGGTGCGAAATCCCCCGCGCCGCTGCGGCCTTCCACCTCCCAGAACTCGCCAAAGGCCGGAAAAACATT
>JAXMHO010000001.1:0-292628 GCA_046346715.1 Verrucomicrobiota bacterium | reverse complement strand
GTTTCACGGACGCGCCGCCCATGTAGAAATCTTCCATCGGCGGAATGCCGACGATGGTGGCGGGATAAACGGCGTCTTTGCGATGCGTGATGGCGGTGACGTGGAAGACGGGATACGGCTCGGGCAACGTGTAATAGCCGGTGTGATCGCCGAACGGTCCTTCGTCGCGCAGCGGTTCGGTGGGGTCGATGTAACCTTCGATGACGAAGTCGGCGTTGGCGGGAACTTCGAGGTCGTTGGTCTCGCACTTGACGAGTTCGACGGATTTCTTGCGCAAATAACCGGCAAGAAGAAACTCATCCAAGCCGTCCGGCAACGGCGCGGTCGCGGCGAAGGGAAACATCGGGTCGCCGCCGATGAAAATGCTGACGGGCATGCGCTCGCCCTTTTCGTAATAGCGCCGGCCATGGCGCGCGGCGACTTTCTGCAATTGCCAGTGCATGCCGGTGGTTTTGTCGTCGTAGATCTGGATGCGATACATCCCGAGGTTGCGGTCGCCGGTGTCGGGGTCTTTGGTGACGACGCAGGGCAAGGTAATGAAGCGTCCGCCGTCCAACGGCCAGCAACGGAGGATGGGAATGTTGAGAAGAGTCGAAGCTCGAAGGTCGAAGGTCGAAGGATCGTTGACGTTCGGAGCTTTGGGCCAGCTTTCGACTTTCGACTTTCGACTTTCGACCAAGTGAACGACATCCTTGCACGAACCGCTCTTCACGACCTTCGGCTTCGCGTGGCGCAAATCCAGCGCGAGCGAGAGCAACTTGATGGCTTCCTTCATCGAGGTCGGCGGCTTGGCTTTCATGAGCGCGCCGAGTTCGTTGGCCACTTCGTCCACGGATTCCGCGCCCATGCTCATGGCCATGCGTTTCCATGAGCCCATGGTGTTGATGGCGACGGGGAACGGCGAGACGACGCCGTTGATGGTGGGCTGCTCGAACAGCAGCGCCTTGCCGCCGCCGGGTTGTTTCATCTCGCGGTCGGCGATCTCGGTGATCTCCAGCTCGGTGGCGACGGGTTGGGAAATGCGTTTCAGTTCGCCCGCCGCTTCGAGGGCGTTGACGAAGTCGCGATAGGAATCAAAAGCCATGCGGCGAAACTAGCACAGGCACGGCGGAAGAAAACGAAATTGCCCGGCTTAGGGGGAGGGTTTTGGCGCTCGGAACGGCTGGTGCGATTCATACAGGCGCAACCGGCTTTGCAGTTCGGCAAAGGCCGCGTTCGTTTCGGCGCCGGAGATTTGCGCGAGCACGTTCGAGAGAGTGGACGTGGCCTCGTCATATCTCCCGGCCTCGGCATAGGCCATGGCGAGGACATCGAAGACCGCGATCTGGCCGCCCACATTCAAGCCGGCGGCGCGCTCGGCCAGCCTCACCGCCTCCGGACCATTCCGAATCTCCGCGTCGGCATCGGTTGCCAGCACCTGTGAAAGGGCGGCCAGGGTTTCAAGGTCGTCCGGCGCGAGGTTCAAGGCGTCGCGGAAATATCTGACGGCCTCGTGGCTGCGTCCTTGGGCGAGGCCGGCCCGGCCCATTTCCAGATAAGGCTTGGGATGCCGCGGGCTGAGCCGGTGCGCCTCGTGGAAACACGCGAACGCCTCCTCGTAATGCCGGTCCCGCGCGAGAAGGATGCCCAGGTTGCAATGGTATTTGGCGTCGCCGGGCTGCAGCCGGACGGCATCGCGATGCAGCCGGATGGCTTCCTCGTGTCGGCCGAGCGTTTCCAGGACGATGGCGAGGTTGTTGTAGTTGGCGGCGTCGTTCGGCGCGAGCTGGATGGCGGTGCGAAAATGTTCCACCGCCTCCTCGCTGCTGCCGCGCATGTGCAGGGAGAAGGCCAGCCCGGCTTCGGCCTTCGCATTGCCTTCCGTCACCGCGATGGCCCGGCGGAACAGCGCTTCGCTGTCCTTCCAGAAGGCGAGCTGGTGCCGGGTGACGAGCAGGCATCCCAGCAGGGCGATTCCTCCCGCCGCGGCCAGTCCGCGATGCAGCCGGGTGCGGACCAGGTCCGTCGTTCCGAATGCGACCATCACAAAAATTCCGATCAGGGACAGATACGCATGGCGGTCGGCCATCGCCTGGCTGCCGATTTGAACCAGGCCGATCACGGGCACCAGCGTGCCCAGAAACCAGCACCAGCCCAGCAGCAGGGCGGGAGATTTTTTCCGCAACCCGACTGCCGCCGCCGAAACGGCAAGGAGAACCAGGACCGCCAGCAGCACCGTCGCCGGCCGGACATGGGAATGAAACGGATAAAACGCCGCCAGATCCACCGGCCAGAACGCCTTGGCGAGATAGCCATGGTATCCCAGCACGGCGACGACCAGCCGATGGCTTGCCGGCAGGTGCTCCAGGGCGATCACCGATTCCTGGCGTTCTGACGCGAAGGTCACCACGCACGACAGCAGCGTCAGCAAAAAGAGGGGCGCCTTTTCCATCAGCGCATCTGCCAGCGGCCGGCCCCCGCCGGACACGCGGCGCAGCGGCCAAAAATCCAGCAGCACCAGGACAAACGGCAGGGTGACAACGACGGGCTTGGACATGAGTCCGAGAGCGAAGAACAAGAGGACGAGGAGGCCGTTTCGATTCTGGAACAGGCCCGCCAGCGCGTTCCGGCCCTTGGCGGGGGCGGTCTTCACGAAGTCCCCGTAAGCCAGCAGGGTCAGGAGAAAAAAGAAGATGCCCAGCACGTTCTTTCGTTCTGATGCCCAGGCGACGGTTTCGACATTCAGCGGATGCAGGGCGAACAAGGCGGCGATGAAGGCGGCCGGCCAGGTTTTGCCGGTGAACCGGTTCCAGACCACGAACAACAGCACCGCATTGATCGCGTGCAAAACGACGCTGACCAGATGATGCGCCCCGGCGAAGGTGCCAAACAGCTCGCAATCGAGCATGTGCGACAGCCACGTCAGCGGATGCCAGTTGCTGGCGTGGAACGAGGTGAACGCCCAGTGGATATTGGTCCAAGTCAGTCCGCCCAGCACCCGGGGATTTTCCATGATGTAATCCCCGTCATCCATGCGTACAAAGAAATGATCCCCCACGGGCAGGTAAACCACGAGGGTCATCAGGCCGAGGGCCAGCGCAATGAGCCGGCGCCGGTCTGAGACCGCCACTGGCGCTTCATGCATTTTCATTTTCATTTTGAATCCACCCCGCGCAAGGCCGGGCTACTTCATAGGATAATCAGCCTGCCGGGGCAACCGGATAGAACTCCCTTCCGGGTTCTTTGCCGCGGGGCGTGAAAATCACGCACTATGCGTGAAATTTTCGCGCAGGCCGGGTTTGTGGCGGGGAAAAAGCGGCGCGGGCCGGGTTTTTGGGGCCACATCGGACGGCTGCCGCCACTGGCACCGGCATTGCTAAAATTGTCCTTAGAAAAATTTGACAGCTCAGCAGAATTCCTTAGAGTTTGCGGCTGTTCACCAAAAACCAAACAAACAGAAACACTATGAAAAGACTCACCAATAAGTTGCGAGCGTTCACCCTGATCGAACTGCTCGTCGTCATCGCGATCATCGCCATTCTGGCGGCGATGCTCCTCCCCGCGCTCTCCAAGGCGAAAGCCCGCGCTCAACGTATTTCCTGCGTCAACGGCCTGAAGCAGGTCGGTCTCGCCTTCCGCATCTGGCAGGGTGACAACCAGGACCGCTATCCGATGCAGGTTGCCACCACCCAGGGCGGCGCCTTGTCGGCGGTTGGTTATCAGACCGGCAATAATACCCCCTCCGCCACTGCATTTTCAGCGAACTTCAACACCACTGACACTGGTGCGGCTGGCAAAGGCGGCGTGTTTCAGATGTTCGCGGTCATGTCCAACGAGTTGAACACCCCGAAGATTCTGGCCTGCCCGTCGGAATACCAGACCACTCGTTCCACCACCCAGCCGGCCTCCATCTGGGGCAACACTGCTGGCACCACGCTGGGTTTCTACTGTGACGTGCAATCCAGCTATTTCATCGGCGTGGACGCGGCGGACATTTATCCGCAGATGCTCCTCGCGGGCGACCACAACATGGGCACCGCTGCGGGTGGCGTGCCGGTGGCCGGCACCTCTATCTGGGGTGATGCTCTCACCCGTTTCGCCATTGCTGGCGGCAGCGCGGCAATCATCAACAACATCGGCTGGGCTGACAACATGCACGGCAAGCAGGGCAACGTCCTGATGGCCGACGCCAGCGTGCAGCAGTTCTCCTCCAGCGCGCTGCGCACGGCGCTCGCCAACTCGGGTGACATTGCCCACACCACCACCCAGGGCGGCTTCACCGGCGCCGCCACGGCGACCAACCGCCTGCAGTTCCCGTAAGCTGACTCCGTCTGCTTGTTAATCTCGGCGAGGCATCCGCAAGGGTGCCTCGCTTTTTTTGTGCAAGGCCCGGTTGCCGGCCGCGGCCGCCCAGGACAGCCGCGGTCCCACCCGTAAAAATAAATTCTTTGCACGTCGGCGGTCCGGCGTGAAAAGATGCGGCGTGCACATTCGTTTCCGCCTTGGACCCGCCGGCCGCGGCAAGACCTATCGTGGTCTTGCCGAGATCCGGGCCGAATTGCACAAGTCAGCCGAGGGCCTGCCGCTGATCCTGCTGGCGCCCAAGCAGGCCACCTTCCAGCTTGAACGCCAGCTGCTGGCCGACGATTCCCTCAGCGGCTACACCCGGCTGCACATCCTTTCCTTCGAACGGCTCGCCCGGTTCATCTTTCAGGAGACCCACCAGCCGCCGCCGCGGTTGCTGGACGAGGAAGGACGCCTCATGGTGCTGCGCGCGCTGCTGGCGCGGCGTCGTCGCGACCTCAAACTGTTCCGCGCGAGTGCGCGGCTTGCGGGATTTGCCCAGCAGCTCAGCGTCGCCCTGCGCGAGCTGCAGCGAAATCTCCTCACGCCTGAATCGCTGCGGGAGCTGTCGGCCGCCCCTGGTGCCGCCGTCGGTTTGTCCCTCAAGCTCCACGACCTCGCCCTGCTGCTGGAGGATTATCTCGCCTGGCTGCGCGAGCACGGCCTGCAGGACGCGGATTGCCTGCTGCCCGCGGCCACGGCGCGTCTGGTTGAGGGCGTGCCGTTCCGAGCCGCGGGGCTTTGGCTGGACGGGTTCGCCGAGTTTTCGCCGCAGGAAATGGATCTGCTGGCCGCCGTGGCCGGCCGCTGCGAACAGGCGACGCTGGCCTTTTGCCTCGACCAGGCGCCGGAGCCGGCGGCCGGCGGTGATTCAAGCAAGGCGATTTCCTGGCTCTCCAGCTGGTCGTTCGCCGGCAAACCATTCATTGAAACCCGGGCCCGTCTCGGTGAATTGCCCGGGGCGGAAGTGACCGTCGAGGTGCTCCCGCGTGATTCTTCGCCGGGCCGCTTCACGGGCAATCCGATCCTGGCGCATCTCGAAAAATTCTGGGCGAATCCGCAGCCGCTGGCCATTCATGGCTTGGCGGAGGCGGCCGGCGTCGGAGAGCCGGCATCGCCGCTGGGCCGGCATCTGCGCGCCGTCGTCTGCGCCAATCCCGAAGCCGAAGCCCGGGCGGCGGCCCGGGAAATCCGGCGCTTCGTCGCGGCGGGCGGACGTTACCGCGACGTCGCCGTCATCCTGCGGACCCTGACCGGTTATCATGAGGTGCTGCGGCGGGTTTTCAGCCGCTATGACATTCCCTGCTTCATCGACCGGCGCGAGGGCGTGGCGCATCACCCGCTGGCGGAGCTCACCCGCAGCGCGTTGCGCGTGGTGGCGCAGGGCTGGCAGCACGAGGACTTTTTCGCCGCGCTGAAGAGCGGGCTGGTGTCCGTGGAGGAAACCCTCCTGGACCGCCTGGAGAACGAGGCGCTGGCGCGGGGCTGGACGGGTTCGGTGTGGCAAAGCCCGATGCAGATTCCCGGCGACCCCGGCTTGTCGGAAGGGTTGGAGAAGATTCGCCGGATCGTGGTGCCGCCGTTTCAAACCCTCGCCCAGACCCTGGCGGAATCCGAATTTCGCCCCACCGGAATCCAGCTCGCCGAAGTGCTGCGGGCGTTGTGGCGCGCGCTGGCGGTGGAGGAGCAGCTGCAGGAGTGGGCCGGTGAAATTCCGAACGCCGGCGCGGACGCGGCCGCATCCTCGGCGGTGCATCGCACGGTGTGGGAGCAGATGAACAGCTGGCTGGACAATGTCGCGCGCGCCTTTCCCGAGGAGCCGCTGCCGTTGCGCGAATGGCTGCCCATCCTCGAAGCCGGCCTCGGCAGTCTGGCGGTCGGCGTCATTCCGCCGGCGCTGGACCAGGTGCTGATCGGCGCGGTGGATCGTTCGCGCAATCCGGACATCCGGCTCGCCGTGGTGATGGGATTGAACGAAGGAGTGTTCCCCGCGCCGCCGTCGCCGGCGGTGCTGCTGACCGAGGCGGACCGCGAGGAACTGGCGCGGCGCGGCGTGGCGCTTGGCCACAGCCTGCGCCAGCACGTCGGGCGGGAGCGTTACTTTGGCTACATCGCCTGCACCCGGGCGCGGCAGCGGCTGGTGCTGACCTGCTCCGAGCTCGACGCCGAAGGCGCCGCGCTGAATCCGTCCGCGTTCTGGCTGCGCTGCCGGCAGATGTTCCCGCAGTTGCCGGAGGAGAAGATGGCGCGCGCTAGCGATTGGCGGCAGGCGGAGCATCCGGTTGAAGTCATCGCGCCGCTGCTGAAGGCAAGGAACACGGGGTTCGACCTCGCCGAGTGGCGGCGGCTGGAGGAGATTCCCGCGCTGCAAACGGCCCTGGACCGGCTGCGGCATTTCAGGGCGTCGCCCGAGCTGACGCTGTCTCCGGCCGTGATCGAACAGCTCTACGGCACGACGCTGAAGACTTCGGTCAGCCGGCTCGAACAATACGCCGCGTGTCCGTTCCGGTTTTTCGTCCACTCCGGCCTGCGCGCCGAGGAGCGGAAACGTTTCGAGCTCGATGTCCGCGAGCAGGGCAGCTTCCAGCACGACGCCTTGAAGCTTTTTCATGAGCAGCTCCAGGCCGCAGGCAAACGCTGGCGCGACATCACGCCCAAGGAAGCCCGGGAGCGGATGGGGAAAATCACCGACGCGCTGATTCCGTCCTATCGCGACGGCCTGCTGCAATCCACCGAGCAGACGAAGTTCACCGCGCGGGTCATGGCGGGGTCGCTGCAGGATTTCGTGGAGACCCTCGTCGGCTGGATGGCCGGGCAATATCTGTTTGATCCCGCCGCCGTCGAGCTGCCGTTTGGCGAAACGCCGGAGCATCCCGCCTGGCAGCTGGAACTGGGTGATTCACACCGGCTGGCCTTGCGGGGACGCATTGACCGCGTCGATGTGTTCGCCGAACCGGGCGGCGAAGCGTCGTGGTGCGTGGTGCTGGACTACAAGTCGAGCGCAAAGAAGCTGGATGAGCAGCTCGTCTTCAACGGCCTGCAATTGCAGCTCCTCGCCTATCTCGCCGTGCTGCGGCAATGGCCGGACGCGGCGAAGCTGTTTGGCCGCGCAAAATTGAATCCCGCCGGGGTTTTTTACGTGAACCTGCGCGGCAGCTACAAAAGCGGCGAACACCGCAACGCCGCGCTGGCTGAACCGGAGGCGATGCGCAAGCTGGCCTACCAGCACAGCGGACGCTTCGACACGCGCCTCCTGCCGTGGCTGGATGCGCGGCCGGGGGCGGAGAAAGGCGACCAGTTCAATTATCGCAAGACCCAGTCGGGCGGCATCCACCGGCAATGCCGCGATCCGAAACCGCCGGCGGAGTTTTCCGCGCTGCTCGACACCGTCGAGGCGAATCTGGTGGCGATGGGCCGCGCGATTTTCGCGGGCACGGTGGCGGTGTCGCCGTACCGGAAAGGCTCCCTGTCCGCGTGCCAGCAGTGCGATTACCAGTCCATCTGCCGGATTGATGCGTGGACGCATCCGTTCCGCAGTTTGAAACCCTTGCCCGCCAAATGAAGTTCACCGAACAGCAGCAGCAGGCCATCGCCGCGCGCGGCAACGTGCTCGTCGTGGCCGGCGCCGGCACCGGCAAGACCCGCACGCTGGTCGAGCGCTGCCTCGAACTGCTGCTCACCGAAAAGCCGCCGCTGGCCATCGATCAAATCCTGATGGTCACCTTCACCGAGGCCGCGGCGGCGGAGATGCGGCAGCGCATCCGCGCCCGGCTGGAGCAGGAGCTGGCCACCGCGCCGCGCCGCGTTGATCTGGAGCAGCAGCTGGCGTTGTTCGACGCGGCGCACATCGGCACGCTCCACGGTTTTTGTTTCAAACTCATCCGCCAGCATTTTCATGAGCTGGAGCTGGACCCGCAGCTCGCCGTGATGGCCGAGGAGGAGACGCGTCTGCTCGCGGATGAAATCCTCGACGAGATTTTGCAGGCCCATTATGCGGGCGACTCCGCGCTGGCGGCGGCGGTGCAGGAGCTGATCCAGTCCCAGAGCCGCGGCTGGGATCAGCCTGTGCGGACGCTCGTGATGAAGCTGCATCATTACACGCAGACGCTGGCCAACCCCGGCGGCTGGTTCGACGACCAGATCCGCCGGTTTGAATCGCCGGAACCCGCCGCCTGGCGCGAATGGTTCAACGTGGCGGTGGCCGAATGGAAGCAGGAGTCCATCGCTTTTCTCCAGCCGATGAGCGCGGAAAGTCCCCTGGCAGGGTCGGCGCTGAAGGCGTTGGCGCAATTGCCCGGAAAGTTTTCGGCGGAGGAGGTGGAGGCGTTGCTGGAGCGCGTGAATCAAATTCCCGCTGAATGTCCGCACGGCAAGAAGAAGTATTTCCACGATCCGATGGAGCAGGTTTTTGATGAGGCGAAGTTTCTTTCGTCGCTGCTGCCCGGCGGCGCCGGCCAGGATCCATTGACCGAAGACTGGGACTGGTCGCGGCCGCACCTGCTTGCCCTGCTGCGGCTGGCGCGGGAGTTCGCCGGGAAGTTTGCGGAGTCCAAGCGCGAACTCGGCGCGGTGGATTTTCACGACCTCGAACAGCATACGCTCCGGCTGCTGTGGGACCGCCACACCGGACAGCCGACCGCCGTGGCGCAGGAATGGCGGCGCAAGCTGCGCTTCGTGTTTGTGGACGAATACCAGGACATCAACGCCGCCCAGGACCAGATCATCGCGGCGTTGAGCGGCGACGGTCCGGCGGCAAACCGTTTTCTCGTCGGCGACGTGAAGCAGAGCATCTACCGCTTCCGCCTGGCCAACCCGCGCATTTTCCAGAACTACGCCGCCACGTGGCGCGGTGAAAACGGCCGGGCGATTCCTCTCACGGAAAATTTCCGCAGCCACGAGGGCATCCTGCAGTTCGCCAATTCGCTCTTTGGCCGCATCCTCCGGCCGGAAGCCGGCGGACTGGCCTATGACGCGGAGGCGCAGCTTCGTTTTGGCGCGCCGCAGGAGCGGGCGGCGCTGGGCATGTCCGCGAACG
This sequence comes from Verrucomicrobiota bacterium, assembly GCA_046346715.1. Classification (GTDB taxonomy): domain Bacteria; phylum Verrucomicrobiota; class Verrucomicrobiia; order Limisphaerales; family CAIQOK01; genus CAIQOK01. The sequence continues at coordinate 283,270 of JAXMHO010000001.1, read as the reverse complement.
CGGAGCCGCGGGTGGAGCTTCAACTGCGGTTCAAGGACCAGGACGCCGAGGAACCCTCGGAGCCCGACGAGGAGCCGTCCGGGCTGGCCGAGCTGGAGGAGGCGAACCGCGAAGCCCGGCTCGTGGCGCTGCGGCTGCGCGAATTGCACGCGGCGCGGCATCCGGTCTGGGACGAGGCCGCGAAACAATTTCGGCCGGTGGAATGGGGCGACATGGCCGTGCTGCTGCGCGCGCCCGGCAAGAAGGCGGATGTGTTCGCACGGGAATTTTCCCTGCTCGGCGTGCCGTTGGAGGTGGCGCGCGGCGGATTTTTCGAGACCCAGGAAATTTCCGACCTGCTCAGCCTGTTGAAGCTCCTCGACAATCCGCTGCAGGACGTTCCCGCGCTGGCCGTGCTGCATTCGCCGCTCGTGGGGCTGAACGTCGAGGAGCTGGCGCGGCTGCGTCTGGCGGCGGCGAAGGTTCCGTTCTGGACGGCGATGCTGCGCTGGCGCGACGTGACGCGGGCGAAGCGGAGTCCGGAGGCGTCGCCCGCCGGGACGCTGGCAAAGGTGGAGCTGTTTCTCCAGCGCCATGCCGGCTGGCGGAGGCTGGTGCGGCAGTCCTCGCTGTCGCGGTGTCTGGAGGCCGTGCTCACCGATACGCATTACGCCGAGGGCCTGCTGACGCAGCCGCGCGGCGAACAGCGGCATGCGAACGTGCAGCGGCTGCTCGGTCTGGCGCAGCGGTTCGACCAGTTTCAACGCCAGGGACTGTTCCGTTTCCTGCGTTTCATCCAGGCCCAGCAGGCGGCGGAGCTGGAGCCGGACGTGGCCTCGGTTTCCGCCGGACAAGCCGTGCGCCTGATGAGCATCCATCAGAGCAAAGGCCTGGAGTTTCCCGTGGTCGTGGTGGCCAATCTCGCCGCGAAGTTCAATCGAACCGACCTTAACTCGGCGATCATCCTCGATGAGGATCTGGGCCTGTGCCCGAAAATCCGTCCGCCGCACACGGGGCGGAATTATCCGAGCCTGCCGCACTGGCTCGCGGCCCGACGGCAGAAGCGTGAACTGCTGGGCGAGGAGCTGCGGCTCCTGTATGTCGCCGCCACCCGCGCGCGCGACACGCTGATCCTCACGGCGAGCCTCACGCGCAAGCAATTTGACGAGCGCTGGAACGTTTCCACTGACGGGGAAAGCATCTTGAAGGCGGGGAGCTTTGCCGACTGGATCCGGATTTGGTTCGCGGAGAACTGCGCCGGGCGGACTTCACATCCGCTGCTGCGCTGGTCCGAGGTGGTGGATGAAGCGGTTTCCTCGACGTCGGCGGCGACGCCGGCGGAGGCGTGGCGCGCCGAGGATTTCACGGCGGACGCCGCCACGTGGACGGCCTTGCGCGGACGGCTGACGTGGCAATACCCCTTCATCGCCGCGAGTGAAAGGACTGCGAAAGTCTCGGTGTCGGCGCTGCGTCGCGAGGCGATGGCGGCGGATGAGGAGGCTGCGCCGATGACGTTTCCGCCAAAGCGGCCGGGCCGGCGGCGTTCAGAAGCCTCCGCCGCGGACATCGGCACGGCGCACCACAAGTTTCTCCAGCTGACCGCGCTCAACCGCACCGGGGATCGTCGCGCGCTGGAAGCGGAGGCGGAGCGTCTCGTCGCGGCGGGAGAGCTGACGCCCGAAGAAATCGCCGTGCTGGACTTTGCGGCGCTGGCGAAATTCTGGCAGTCGGAACTCGGCCGGCAGCTTGCCGCGCAACCGGAGCGCGTGCGGCGTGAGCTGCCCTTCACCGCGCGTTTCAGCCTCGCCGAGCTTTCGGAGATCACCGGGAAAGCGGTGGAGCCCGGGCTGGTCGGCGAGTTTGTCGTGGTGCAGGGCGTGGCCGACGTCGCCGTGCTGTTGGATCAGGAACTGTGGCTGGTGGATTTCAAGACCGACGACATCACCGCCGACGAATTGACCGAGCGCGTGCGGACCTACCGTCCGCAGCTGCATTTGTATGCGTCGGCCCTGTCGCGGATCTACGGCCGGCCGGTGCGCGGGTGGCTTTATTTTCTGGCGCTGGGCGAGACGGTTGCGGTATTTCCGTCGGCAGATTGAAGCGCGGCAGATCCGCAGACAAAATCAAAACCATGTCAAACCACCCCGGACAAATGAGGCGTCGATCTTTTATCAAGCGCGCGGGCCTGCTGGTGCCGTTGGTGGCCGGCGCTCCCGGCTGGCTGGCTTCCGTCCCGGCCCGCACCATTCACCTCCCGAAGGAAATGTCGGCGGACCTTGTCATCATCGGCGGCGGACTGGGCGGTTGTGCGGCGGCGCTGGCGGCGGCGCGCAACCGGCTGCGCGTCATCCTGACGGAGGAGACGGACTGGATTGGCGGACAGCTAACTTCGCAGGCGGTGCCGGCGGATGAAAATCCCTGGGTGGAAACCGTCGGCGGCACGCGCAGCTATCTCGCGCTGCGCTCCGGCATCCGCGCGTATTACCGGCGCAATTATCCGCTGACCGAAAAGGCGAAGGCCAACGAGCGTTTGAACCCGGGCAACTGCTGGGTCTCGCGCATTGGCTGCGAACCGCGCGTGGCGCTGGCCGTGTTGCAGGAGATGCTCGCCCCGTATGTGGGCAACGGGCAGGTGCAGATTCTTCTGCGCCACAAGGCCGCCGCCGCTGACGTGAAGCGCGACCGCGTCGAGGCCGTCCGGGTGAATGATTTGGAGACCGGCCACGAGCTGGTGTTGCGCGCGCCGTATTTCGCGGATGCCACCGAACTCGGCGAACTGCTGCCCCTGACAAAGACGGAATACGTCGTCGGCGCGGAATCACAGCAGCAGACCGGCGAACCCCACGCCAAGGCGAAGCCCGAGCCGGACAATCTCCAGGGCTTCACCATGTGCTTCGCGCTGGATTATCTGAAAGGCGAGGATCACGTCATCGCCAAGCCGCGGGACTACGACTACTGGCACGATTTCAAACTGAAGCCGAACGGCCTCCCGGAGTATCGGTTCCTGTCGTTCGACGAGCCCGACTCGAAGAAGATCGGCTTCGATCCCGAGGCGCGGAAAGGCTTCTGGACGTATCGGCGGATTGCCGACCGGGATTTGTTCGAGCCGGGGTTTTATGCCGGCGACGTCATTCTCGTGAACTGGCCGCAGAACGATTATTCGTTCGGCCACATCTGCGAGGTGGATGCCGCGACGGCGGCAAAGCAGATCGAGCGCGCCCGGCAGTTGAGCCTGTCGCTGGTGTATTGGCTCCAGACCGAGGCGCCGCGTCCGGATGGCGGCACGGGTTGGAAGGGATTGCGGCTGCGGCCGGACGTGGTCGGCACGGCCGATGGCCTGGCGAAGTATCCCTACATCCGCGAAGGGCGGCGGATTCGCGCCGACTTCACCGTGCTGGAGCAGCATGTGACGGTGGATGGACGGATGCAGGAAACCGGGCTGGCCCGGTCGGAAGTGACCGCGATGCCGTTCGGGGATTCAGTGGGCATCGGCAGCTACAGCATGGACCTGCACATCACCACGACGGGCGACCACGGACGTTACGGGGCGACGCTGCCGTTTCAGATTCCGCTCGGCGCGCTGCTGCCGCAGCGGACCGAAAACCTTTTGCCGGCCTGCAAAAACATCGGCGTCACCCATCTCACCAACGGCTGCTACCGGCTGCATCCGGTGGAATGGAACATTGGCGAATCCGTCGGCAGCCTGGTGGCGTTTTGCCTGGCGCAGAAGCGGCAGCCGCGGGAGGTCCGCCAGTCGAAGACGTTGCTGGCGGAGTTTCAGGCGCAACTCGGCCGCGAAGGCGTGCCGGTCGAATGGCCGGCGGCGGTGCGCAACGGCAAGTGATTTCTCAGCCCCGCTTTTCCTTGTGCAGATATTTCGCGACGGCCTCGCCGCGGGAATGCACATGCAGCTTGCTGTAGATGCCTTTGATGTGAACCCGCACGGTGTCGATGCTGACGGAGAGCACGTCGGCGATTTCCTTGTAGGAGATGCCCGCCGCCAGCCGGTCGAGGACCTCGTGCTCGCGCTTGGAAAGCTTCTCGATCTCCTTGTCCACCGAACCGCGCTGGTTGAAATACTGCACCACCTTGCGGGCGATGTGCCCGGTCATCGGTGAGTTGCCGCGGTGCACGTTGGCGATGGCCTCGATGATCTCCGTCTTGGGCGTGCGCTTGAGCAGATAGCCGCTCGCGCCGGCCAGCAGGGAATTGAAGATGCGCTCGCTGTCCTCGTAAACCGTCAGCATCAGGATCTGGGCGTCGGGGACGAGCCGCCGGAGCTGGGCGACGCACTCGATGCCGTTCATCTGGGGCAGGTTGATGTCCACGAGCAGGACGTCCACCGGCGACCGGGCGACGCTCGCCAGGGCGTCCTCGCCGCTGCGGTAGGTTTGCTCGCAGGCAAAGCCGTTGGTGCGCCGGATCTCGGTCGCGAGATTTTCCCGGATCCAGTCGTCGTCCTCAATGATGGAAACCCTGATCGGCATTGATGGTTCAAATATGCGGCAAAGGACCGCGCCATTCCAAGTCCCATGAATATGTCACGGCCTCGCTCATTTTGCGCCGCGGATTTTCAGCTCCAGCACGAGGGCGGTGCCGCGGCCGGGATGGCTTTCGATGTTCAGCCGGCCGCCGATCTGGCGAAGGCGTTGCTTCATGTTGGTGAGGCCGTCGCCCGGCGGCCGCGCCGGGTTGATTTCCAGGCCGCGGCCGTTGTCGGCGATGGAAAGCCGGAGCACGCCGCCTTCGAGCACCAGGCCGATCCGGACTTCGGTGGCGCCGGCGTGCTTGAGGATGTTGTTCAGCGCCTCCTTCACGGCCATGAACAGATTGTGGCGTTCCTCGGTGGACATGGCATGGTCCGGCAGTTCGGGCGGCAGGTCGAGGCGGCAGCGCACGCCGGTGTTTTGAAAATAATCCTGCGCGTAGTGGAAGATGTAGTTCGCCAGGTTGTCGAGCGTGTCGTTGCGCGGATTGATGGTCCAGACGATCTCATCCATGGCCAGGGTGATGTCGTGGACGGTGCTGACGATGTTTTGAATGTGTCCTTTGCCGGGATGCGCGGCGGGGGTCTGCTCGTTCAATGACTCCGTCACCATCGCCACCTTGGTCAGGCGCGAGCCGACGTCGTCGTGCAAGTCCGAGGCGATGCGGATGCGCAGGCCTTCGATCTCGCGCATGCGGGCCAGGCGGGCGCGATAGAGAAACGCCAGCACCAGCAGGCCGGCCGTGACGATGGTGAGCTTGAACCACCACGTCTGCCAGTAATGGGGCAGGACTTCGAGCGTGAGCGTCGCGGCGGTCACATTCCAGACGCCGTCATTGTTGGCGGCGGTGACTTCGAACCGGTACGTGCCCGGCCGGATGAGGTAGTAATTGGCCACGCGGCGGTTGCCGGCCTCGATCCAGTCCGTGTCCACCTGGTCAAGCCGGTAACGGAACCGGTTTTTCTCCGGCGCCTGAAAGCTGAGCGCGGTGTAGTGCAGCTCAATCTCCCGGGTGCCGGCGGGAATGGCGAGCCGTTTGCCGCCATGGTCCCGCGTCGGGGGCGGCAGGAGCTCCCGGTCCGCGAGCGTCTCCTCGATCTCCACCGGCGGCGGACGCTCGTTGGTGCGGATGCGCGGTTCGACGACCACGGCGCCGCGGATGGTGGCGAACCACAGCCGGCCCCGGGAGCCTTTCCAGCCGGCGGGCTTGGCGACGCCGTTGCACTGGACGGTTTCCAGGCCGTCGTCGCGGCCGAACACCGCGCAGTTCAAACGGGTGATTTTGCCGGCGGAAAAATCCTCCAGCTCCGTTTTGCTGACCCGGAAAATTCCCCGGCGGCAGCTCATCCACAGGCAGCCGAAATCGTCGCCGACCACCTCGAAGATGTCATCGCTGAACAAGCCGTCGCGGGCGCGGTAGGCGGTGAAGCGTCCGTCACGCCAGCGGTTCAGGCCGCCGCCCTTGGTGCCGATCCACAGCGTCCGGCGGTCGTCCTCGAAAAACGAGCTGATGAAATTGCTCGAGAGGCCGTCGCGCACCGTGAGGCGGGTGACCTGGTTGGATTCCCACCGCGTGATGCCGCCGACTGCGCCGACCCAGATGGCGCCGCGATGATCTTCGCAGATGGCCATGACGTTGTCGCCGGCCAGGCCGCTGCGGGTGGTATAGGTCTCGGTCTTCCCGCCGCGCAGGACGTTGAGGCCCTTGCCGGTGCCCACCCACAACGTGCCGTCCGCCTGTTCATGCAGGGCGCGGACGGGCGCGTTGATCAGGCTGGCCGAGGCGGCAAAGGTGTTTTGAAATTGCGGGTCCAGCTTGTTCAGGCCGCGGCCAAAATCCATGCCCACCCACAGCCCGCCGTCGCGGGCCGGGTGCAGCGACAGCACGGCGTCGTCGGTAAGGCCGTTTGTGCTGGTGATGTGGGAAATGGTTCCATCGGCAAGCCGGCTCAGGCCACCGACCCAGCTTGCCATCCAGATTGCGCCGGACCGGTCCTCGCAGACGGACATGACGTCGTTGGCGACGAGGCCCTGGCGGCTGGTGTAGTTCACGAACCGCGACGGGCTCAGGCGATAAAGGCCGTCGCGTCCGCCCACCCAGATGCTGCCCTCCACATCCTCAAACACCACGGCGATGGCGTCGCCGGGGGATTTTTCATTCAGCGGCCAGTCCACGATCTGGTCGCCCTGGAGCCGGACCAGTCCCCGAAAGGTGCCGACCCAGTGCTGGCCGAGCCGGTCCTCCGCGACGGTGGCGATGATCTGCTGGCGGAGATCCGTGAGGCGAGTTTGCGGGCGGGCCTCTTCCAGCCGCACGTAGCGCAGGCCGCCGGAGCCGCCGAACCACAGCCTGCCCGTGTGGTCGGCGTAAACCGTTTTCAAGGGATAACGCACGGGGCCGATGCCGAAATTGTCCGCGTCGGCCTGGCCCTGCGCGTCAAGGCTCCACAGGCCGCTGCGGGTGGCGATGCGCAGGATGCCCCGGTCGTCCACGCACAGCGCGGTGACGGTGTCGTCGTTCAATTCCCTGGGCGCAGCGCAGCTCACCCAGCGGTTGCTGGCGAACTTCAACAATCCTTGATCGGTCCCCGCCCAGAGCGTGCCCCGCCGATCGCGGGTCAGGCAATGAATCGTCTGGTTTGTTGCCGCGTTTGTCGGGGAGCGGTCCTCCACGGCGCCCGGCCGCCAGTGAAACAGGCCCAGGCCCGAGGTGCCGATCCACAAATCTTCGTCGCCGCCGGCCACCAAGGCCGTCACGGTCGCGTGTTTCAAGGGCGACGACTGGATTTCCGGCGGGGCGGAGAAGCGGACGCCATCGAAGCGCGCCAGCCCCTCGCCGGTGCCGACCCAGAGGAAGCCGTCGCGGGTTTGGGCGAGCGCATGGACGGAGTTTTGCGGCAGCCCTTCATCGGTCTGCCAGGCGCGGGAACTGTAAGGGATGGAGACGCCTTCCACCGCTTTGGCGGGATTGCCCAGGGACAGGCTTCCTGCCAAGACCATCCCTTGGATGACGCGCTGGAGTTGAAAGGGTCGGGCGAACACAAGCGTTGAATCGCTGCGAGTTTAGGCGCGGATACGCTCGTTGACAAATCCCATCCGCCCGGAAGCCCGCGGACGGATGCCTCACATGAATATGTCTGGCCGGGCATGAACATGTGGGTTGTAAAAGAAAATGGCGCGTGTTTAGGTGGGCTCATGGTTGCCTTTAGCCGAAGGTTGCTGCCATTGATCCGTGACGTGCTGCGGAAGATTTTTGGATTTTCCCTTGCCCCCATTTTTTTTCCCAGGCTGGTTCCGGTGCGGGTGAACCTCGGCGGAAGTTCTCGTCTGCGGGCGAAGCAACGAAGGGGGTTCACGCTGATTGAACTGCTGGTGGTGATTGCCATCATCGCCATTCTCGCGGCCATGCTCCTGCCGGCGCTTTCAAAGGCGAAGAGCCGCGCCCAAACCACGAGCTGCCTCAACAATTACCGCCAGCTCACGATTGCCTGGACGATTTACACCGGTGACTCGCAGGACCGTCTGGTGAACAACCACACCGCCGGCAACGCCAACTGCGGACCCAATGCGTGGATCACTTCCGGCAGCATTTTCGGGGTCGGCGCCTGGACCGGCAACGCCCGCGAGGATGCGACCGACCTCGCCGTGACCAAAGGCGTCCTTTATCCCTTCAACAGCAACGCCAAGATCTACCATTGCCCGGCGGACACGGCCACGGTGAACGCCCGGCCGGGCCTGGTCCGCTTCCGCAGCGTCTCGATGAGCACCGGCATGAACTGGGTTGATCACAGCATCGGCAGCCCGGACACCGACCCGACCAGCGGCAGTTTCCTGAAGCTCACCCAGATCAACAACCCGGGCGCCAGCCAGGCCCTGGTATTCATCGACGAGGCGGGAAACAGCATCGACAACAATGCCTTTGGCATCTACCCCGGCACGGCGGCCGACCCGACCGCCGGCACCATCGGGTATTGGAACCTCCCCACCAGCCGGCACAACAACGGCGCAATCCTCGCCTTTGCCGACAGCCACACGGAGTACTGGCATTGGCAGGACAAATACATCGACCAGCTCAACGCCCTGCCGGACCCGGGCGGCGGCACCATCGGGCCGGGCTGGGGGCAGACCACGGTGGCGGCTGACCGGGACTTGAAGCGCCTCAAGGTCACCGTTCCCAGATGACCGCTGCGACCATGGAACGTTCAGCCCATATGCATTTCCGAAAACCCCGTCATTGTTAGTCCAAATCAGTAAAACCAACCCTCATGTCGTTATGAAAAGAACCCCTCATCTCCTTCGCCGGCTCCTCCCCACCGCGCTATGTTTCGCGGCCCTGACCACGCAGGCTCAGGTCACCTACACCCCTGTGTTCAGCAATGTGTGGATGCTGGCGGCGGGCGCACACAACGACATGACGAACCAGGTGGAGAGTTCCGGCAACACCACGCGCGGCATCGCCATCAATCCGTTGACCACGAATGTGCTGTTCACCAGCACCTACGCCGGCACCAACGGCAGTCCCACGCACCACGTTGCCGTGCTCTCCGGCGCCAGCGGCAGCAACTATCTCGGACAATTGAACTCCACCGGATTTGGCGCCGGCACGGTCGCCGCAACCGGCATCCGCGTCTCTGACGACGGCTATGTTTACGCCTGCAACGTCTCGGGTTCGCCGGCTTCGACCTTCAAGATCTGGCGCTGGCCGTCGGATTCCGACCTGACCACCGCCCCGACCATTGTTTTCAACGCGCCCAACAACAGCTCGTTCCAATGGCGCGTAGGCGACTACATCGATTTGCGCGGCAGCGGGCTGGACACGGAAATCGTCGCGGTGGGCAACGGCGCCAACGGCACTGCCAATGTCACCACCAACTTCGTCATCTTCCGCCCGACCGACGCCTCGGCCACCGCCTTCACGAACTTCACCATCACGATTCCCTTTGTGAACGCGGGCGTGCCGACCAATCTCTGCGGCGCGGGCGTGGCCTTTGACGGCACGAACAACGCCCTCTGGATTCGCCAGGCCGGTTCGCAGCTGACCCGCCACATCACCTACAACCCCACCACCCTGACGGCGGTGGTTGACCGGACCAACAACGTGGACCAGTCCGCCTGCCAGGGTTTGAAATACTATTCGACCAACGGCGTGCAACTGCTCGCCACGTTGCAAGCCAACTCCACCCTGAATGCTGCGCAGATTGCCCGCGTGTTTCAAATTCCCTCGACGCCCACCGGCCCGTTCATTTCCGTCATGAGTTCCAACCTGACCGTGACCACGGGCAGCCGGAACGCCAATGCTCTCGGCAACGTTGATGTCCGCAACGGCTTCTTCGCATTCAGCGCCCCCGGCCATGGCGCGGCGTTTTATCGCGTGAACCTCCTCACCAACAGTCCGCCCTCCGTCAGCGCGCCGACCGGCGGCGGCACCTTCATCGAAGGACTGGCCACCAACACCTTCACCGTCACCGCCAGCGGCACGCCGCCGTTGCGCTATCAGTGGTTCTTTGGAACCAACACGCCGGTGGGTGTCAACACCAACTTCCTCTCCCAGGCGCCGGTGACAACTGCCGACGTCGGCAACTACTTTGTCGTTGTGACCAATGCCTTCGGGGCCGCCACCAGCTCCATCGCCTCGCTCTCGATCCTTCCCCTCAAAGCCTCCAATCTGGCCACCCAGCTCTGGACCCTGCCGCCCGGGAGCCGTGACTATGTCAGCACGGACAACAACCAGCGCGGCATGGCCTATGATCCGATCAACTCCCGGCTGGTGCTGGTGAGCCGCACGCCGACCAACGGCATTCACCTGCTCGAGGCCGACACCGGCACGGATGCCGGCGAACTGGACGCCTCCACCATCTTCATCGCCCCGCCGACTGCGACGTTCCAACTCAACAACTGCGGCGTCGCCGAGGACGGTGCGGTTTACGTGGCCAACCTTGTGGTCGGCGTGACGGAACAGTTCGCCATCTATCGTTGGGATGGCGCGACCAACACGGCGACCTTCTCCCTGGCCTACGGGCCGACGGCGCTGGGACTGGGACGTCTTGGCGACACCATGGCGGTGCGCGGCGCGGGCGTGAACACGGAAATCCTGTTCACCTTCCGCAACGGCACCAACGCGGCCCTCTTCACCACGGCGGACGGCTCGACGTTCAGCTTCAACCTGATCGCGATCACCAACTTCCCCGCCACCATCACCGAGGCCTCGCTCTCGCCCGCCGGCCTGGGCGTGGCCTGGGGCACGGGCAACACCTTCTGGGTGAAATCCTCCACCTTCAACCTCCGCCAGATCCAATATGACCTCGCCTCCAACACCGGCGGCGTCATCAAGAGCTTCGACAACAGCATCGGCAGCGAGCAGCCGATCGGCGTGGACAACGTCAACGGCTTCGTCGCCACCATCGGCGCCACGCAGAGCCCGCAGACGATGCCGATCTACGACCTTGCCGCCAACGACGGCAACTCCATCGCCGCGCTGCTGGACCGCGAGGTGTTCCCCACCAGCAACGCGAATGCGAACGCGACGGGCAGCATCGCCTTCGACGTCGCCGGCGGCCGCATCTTTGCGCTCGATTCCAACAACGGCATCATCGCCTCCACCTACGCGCCCCGCCTGTTCATCACGCCTGAAATTCAAGGCGGCGTGGTGACCTGGACCGGTCCCGGCACGTTGCAGGGCGCGCCGGCGGCGAACGGTCCCTACAGCGACATCGTGACCACCAGCCCGTATACAAACACGGTGTCGAGCCAGGTTTATTTCCGCGTCCGCCGTTGAGCTGCTCAGAAGCAAATGAAGGAACCGGGACGCAAGTCCCGGTTTCCTTTTTCAACGCGGCCTGCGAAGTTGATGCCAGCATGACTGTCCGCATGATCAGAGCTCTTTCGCTGGTGATGACGTGGCTGCTGGCGTCAGCGGCCGCCCTGGCCGTGACGCGGGACGGCGGCATTGACCCCGCCAATCTCGGCAAGGGGGTCTGGGTGTTTTCCATGACGGACGCGACGAACAAGCTCGGCGGGCACGTGGCCGCCGTGACCAATGAACAAAGCCTGATGCTGTTCTACAAAAGCCAGGGCATCCGTTACTTCATGGTGAAGGCGGCGACGAGCGACCGGCTGTTCGGCGACTGCCAGCCCGGGCCGCAGTTCACCAGCAACCTCGTGAACATCGCGCACACGAATGGCATCCTGATCTTCGGCTACAACCGCTCCTTCGGCTCCAACATCGTCGGCGAGGTTTCCATCGCCGATTACGTCTTCAATCAAGGTGCGGACGGTTTCGTCTTCGACGCCGAGGCGGAATGGGAGGCCGGCAACGCCTGGATCACCAACGGCCCCGCGCAGGCCTGGCAGCTGTGCTCCACGGTCCGGTCAAACTGGCCGAACAAGTTTCTCGCCCACGCGCCATTTCCCATCATCTACGTCCACGCCTCTTTTCCCTACAAGGAATTTGGCTTCTGGTGCGATGCGGTGATGCCCCAGATCTATCATTTCTCGTCGGCCGGCATCAAAAGCTCGCCGAGCGCGGCCATCAACTGGACGGACGCCAACTGGTCCTTCTGGCAGAAGAGCCTCCAGTCACTCGCACCTTCGAACATCAACGGCCTTACCGTCTATTGGACCAACAGCATCAAGCCTCTGGTTCCCGTGCAGGATGTTTACGGCAACGTCGTCAGCGGCGGCATCATCTGCGAAGGCGCGGCCGGCGTGGTTTATTCCGACGAGGACGTCATGGAATTCATTGACTATGTTGCCGCGGATCCGAACGCGCAGACGGTTGGTGGTTATCAGGGCGTGAATTTCTGGCGCGCCGACACCATGGGCACGAACCAGTGGAACCGGGTGAAGGCCGGGACGAGCGGACGTTTCCCCGCCGTGGTCAGCAACCTCGTGCTCGACGACGCCCGCGCCACTTTGACGGGCGCCTGGAATTTCGCGCTGACCTTCAATGTCACCAACCGCACCGCGCCGGGCTTTGTCGGCGTCACCGGCTCGGACACCAATTCCTTCGGCACGAACTATTATTACAAGGCCCAGGGTTCCGGCGCGGCGTTCGTGCAGTTTCGGCCGGACATTTTGATTCCCGGCAGCTACGACGTTTATCAATGGCATCCTTACGTGACCAATGCGTCGTCCGGAACGCCGTTCGTCATCGCACATGCCAACGGCACGAACACGGTATTTGCCAACCAGCAGACCAACTCCGGCAGCTGGTCGTGGCTGGGGCGCTTTGAATTCGCCGCCGGCACCAACGGCACCATCCGCGTGGCCGACAACTTTGCCGATGCCGGCAACGTGGCGATTGCCGACGGGCTCAAGCTGGTTTACGCGAACGCCGACATCGTGCTCGACAACACGAATTCGGAGGCCAGTTTCAGCGGTGCGTGGAGCACGGCTTCAGCCGCGACGGACAAGTTCCTGTCGGATTACCGGTTCGCCAGTTCCGCGGCGAGCCCGACGGCCACGGCGACGTATCGGCCGAACTTTCCGAACCCGGGTTTCTACGACGTCTTCGTCTGGTATCCGCAGGGCGCCAACCGCGCGACTAATGCGCCGTGGCAGGTGGCGCATTTGGGCGGCGCAACCAATGTCCCCGTCAACCAGCAGAACAGCGGCGGTGGCTGGCGGCAGATTGCCGGTGCGAAACCGTTTGTCGCCGGCACCAACGGATTCGTGCGCTTGTCCAACAATGCCGGTCCGAGCGTGGTGCTCGCGGACGGCGTCCGGTTTTCCTTCGTTGCGCCCCTGGTGCCGCCGGTGTTTCAGTCGGTCACCTCTCCGGCGGCGAATCAAGTGCGCGTCGCCTTTTCCGGCACGCCGGGATTTCCCCTCTGGCTGGAGAGGAGCGCGGACCTGTTGAACTGGTCGCCGCTGACCAATTTCCTTCCGACCACCGGCGCGACGGTCTTCACCGACGCCGTGGCCTCCAATCCCCCCGGCTTTTACCGCGTCCGACAACCATCACCGTGATCCATCCATGAAAACCCAAACCTTGAACCGGCGCGCCTTCACCCTGATCGAACTCCTCGTCGTGGTCGCCATCATCGCCATCCTCGCGTCGATGCTGCTGCCGGCCCTGGCCGCCGCCAAGGAAAAGGCGCAGCGCGTCAAGTGCCTCAGCAACCTCAAGCAGCTCGGCATCGCCACGCAGATGTACATTTCGGACAACGGCAACACGCTGCCCGGTCCGTGCGGGCTGGTCATCAGCAAACGGTTTTACATCACGGACCGGAACATCAACGGCGTCAACCGGCAGGGACCCGTCGAACTGCTTGGCTACCTCGCGGATTATCTTGCCCTCCGTCTGCCGGTGGCGAACTCGGGCAATTTCACCACCGGCGAAGTCGCCATCTGCGCGTCCTTCGTCAAGGCCACCCAGGGCAACAACATCTACAGCTATGCCATCAACCAGGCGCTGACGAACTCGCCCACCGACGTCCTTCTGTATCCGTTCGGCCGCTGGGATTCGAGCGCGGCGCCCATTGCGCAGTCCGTGGCGCCCGCCAAGATCAGCGCCGTGGCGCGGCCGTCCGACGCCTGGATGTCGATGGATCTCGACCAGACCGTCGCCAATCTGCCGACCTACAACCTCCCGGCCAAACCCGTCCACGGCAACACCTATTGGAACCGTCTCTATCTCGACGGGCATGTGGTCGGCGTGAAAAACCGGAACGACCTTTGATGTTCATTCCACCCCCATCGTTGCGTTTGCTTTGCCCCGGCGGCTGGCGTAAAACCTAGCTCGCGCAATCAACCAACGCATCCAGCACCGTGGAAATCATCATTCAATCCAGCCCGGATACCGCCAGCCAGCTCGCCGCCCGCATCATCGCGCGGCTGCTGCGGGAAAAGCCCAACGCCGTCCTCGGCCTCGCCACCGGCAGCACGCCGCTGCTGCTGTACCGCGAACTCATCCGGCTGCACCGCGCGGGCGAGACGGACTTCCGCCGCGTCACGACCTTCAACCTCGACGAATATGTCGGCCTCGGACCGGAGCACCCGCAGTCCTATCACCAGTTCATGGCCGAGAATTTCTTTCAGCACGTGAACGTTCCGCGGGCGAACATTCACATTCCCGACGGCCTGGCGCGCGACATTCCGGCGTCCTGCGCTGAGTATGAGGCGCGCATCCGTTCCGCCGGCGGCATTGACTTGCAGGTGCTGGGCATCGGCACGGACGGCCATGTCGGCTTCAACGAGCCCAGTTCGTCGCTCGCCTCGCGGACGCGCATCAAGACGCTGACCTCGCAGACGCGCCGCGACAACGCGCGGTTTTTCGGAAGCGAGGACAAGGTGCCGTTGCACGTTGTCACGATGGGGGTCGGCACGGTGCTGGAGGCCCGGCAATGTCTTTTGCTCGCGTTCGGCGCCAGCAAGGCGCGCGCGGTGGCGGATGCCGTGGAAGGCCCGATCTCGGCGATGAGCCCGGCCTCGATGCTCCAGATGCATCCGTCCGTGAAAGTGTGCCTCGATGAACCCGCCGCGTCGCAGTTGAAGCGCGCCGACTATTATCGCTGGGCGTTCGAGCACAAGCCGCAATGGCAGCGTTGGTGACGGATTGACGTCCTCCAGCCCGGGCCGGCGGTTTTTTTGGTTTTTATATTTGATGAACTCGCTGGTCCAGAAGGTCGTTGCCTGTTTGCTGCTGGTTTCGCCGCCGGTCTTCGCCGGCGTTGTGGAATCCGACGTGTGCGTCTATGGCGGCACGTCCGGCGGCGTGGTGGCGGCGGTGGCGGCGGCGCGATTGGGGAAGTCTGTCTCGCTGATTTCCCTCAACAGCCACGTTGGCGGCATGACCGCGAGCGGCCTGGGCGTGACGGACATCGGGCCCGGCAATGACCTGAGCTACCTTGGCGGCATCTCCCGGGAATTTTACCAGCGCGTCGGCGCGGCGTATGGCAGTTCCAGTCCGGTCATCTGGTTCGAGCCGCATGTGGCGGAGACGGTTTTCAACCAGATGCTCGCCGGCGCGGGTGTGTCGCTTTACACCAACGGCCTGCTGGCTTCGGCGACACAGGTCAGCAACCGCCTCACGCAAATCACCTTGGCCGACGGCTCCGTCTTCCGGGCAAAGCAGTTCATCGACACCACCTACGAGGGGGATTTGATGGCGGCGGCGGGCGTGACGTTTACTTGGGGACGGGAGGCGGTCACCAATTACAACGAATCGCTGGCGGGCATCCGTTCGCTCGGGGGCACCTACAACTACGACCCCTACGTCGTGCCGGGAAATCCCGCGAGCGGCCTGCTGCCGCTGGTGCAGACCAACACCGGCGGCAGTGTCGGTGATGGCGACCGGCGGCTCCAGGCCTTCAACTACCGGCTGTGTCTGACGCAAAACGCCACGAACAAGCTCGCCATCACCGCGCCGACCAACTACTCGGCGGCGAATTACGAGCTTGTCCGCCGCTATGTCACCAACCGGCTGGCCGTGGATGGTTCAGTGTCGCTGTCATCGCTCATCCACATCCAGCAGATCATCCCGAACGGAAAGACTGACATCAACGCGAACGGCGAGCTTTCCACCGATTACGTCGGCTACAACTACACCTGGGCGACAAACACCTACGCCGGCCGTGAAGTCATTCGTGCGGCGCATGAGAACTACATCCGGGGCCTGCTGTATTTTTACGCGACCAGCCCGAACATTCCCCCCAACCTCAACACCGAGGCGCAGTCGTGGGGGCTGGCCAAGGACGAGTTTACCGACAACGGCGGGTGGCCCTGGCAGATTTACGTTCGCGAAGCCCGGCGCATGGTTGGCGCCTACGTGATGACGCAGTCGAACTGCGAATCGCGTGTCATTGCGCCGGACAGCATCTGTCTCGCGCGCTACAACATCGACTCCCACGGCGTGCAGCGGCTGGCGTCGGGAAATGTTTCGCGCTGGGAAGGCAGTATCGGCGGAACGCCGCCCTATCCGTATCCCATCAGCTACCGCTCCATCATTCCGCGCAGCAACGAATGTCAGAACGTGTTCTGCACCTTTGCGCTTTCGGCGAGCCACGTGGCGTTTGCGTCGTGTCGCATGGAGCCCGTGTTCATGATGACGAGCCAGGCGGCGGGCACGGCGGCGGCCTTCGCCATTGATGACGGCGTCGCGGTCCAAGCCTTGAATTACGCGAAGCTCGCCGCGCAGTTGCGGGCCGACGGACAACTGCTCGACTGGGCCGTGGTGAATTCGCTGACGAACGGAATCATTCTGGATGAAACTGATTTAGGGACCTCCAATTCGGGCGGATGGACGTCAGGAGCAAATGCCGGCGGATGGAACGGTGATTACCTTTTGGACGGGATCGGGGTTAACAAACCGGTTCGCTGGTTGCGCTACATGCCCAGCTTGCCAACGAATGGAACCTACGAAGTTCACGCGTGGTGGGTTGAATCAAGCAATCGCGCGACGAACACACCCTTTGACATCATTCACGCCGGAGGGACAAACCGGTTTTTAGTGAACCAACGCCTGGCCAGCGGCGGCTGGTTCAAGCTGATGACGACCAATTTCAATGTCGGCCAGGGTCACGGGGTGATTATCCGCAACGATGGAACGGCAACCAACAACTATGTCGTGGCCGACGGCATCCGGTTCCTGCCGGTCGGCAATGCGGTTCCGCCGCCACCGCCGCCGGTGATCGAAGTTGTTGCGAGCGATGCTGTCGCCGGAGAATTTCAGACCAACCCCGCCCGGGTGACCTTTGTCCGCAGCGGCGACACCAATCCGGCGGTGACGATCGGTTTCAGTGTTACCGGTTCGGCGGTTTCTGGCGCGGATTACTTGTCGTTCCCAACCAGCCTCACGCTGAGTTCGAACCAGACCGCCACCAACTTGCTCGTCACACCGCTGGCGGATTCGTTGGTGGAAGGCGATGAAACGGTGACAGTCACCCTGGCGGGTTCGGCCGCCTACACCCGGACTTCGCTGAGCAACGCGACGGTGAAGCTGCGCGACCGGCCTTTGGATGAATGGCGGAAGAATCATTTCACCCTCGCCGAACTCGGGAATTCCGCCGTCAGCGGCGACTCCGCGACGCCGGCCGGCGACGGCGTGCCGAACCTCTTGAAGTATGCGCTGGGTCTGTCCCCGAAGGTTTCCCAGACATCACCCCTGGTGGCCGGAACGGCAGATGGCCGTTTCACCCTCACCTATTCGCGGGCGCGGGCGGCGTCGGATGTGCGGCTGAATTTTCTCTGGTCCACCAACCTGTCCGACTGGACCACGAACAGTCCGTTGGTTTTGCTTTCCTCGGCGGATCAAGTCACCAACGAACTGATTACCCTGCGCGGCACAAATGCCGCGACCGCCGGTTTCATCAAAGCGAAGGCCGAAAAATTATGAACCCGGCCCGCGATTGAATAAGCTTCGCCGCAACCTTTCCAATTAAAATGAAAATCAAAACGATCCTGATTCCCTCCCTGACAATCCTGCTCGGCGCGCCGGCGTTGTTTGCCGCCCATGAAAGCAATCCGTTCCTCGGCCGTTGGGCGTTGACCATTCCCGGCAATCGCGCCGGCTGGCTCGGCATTGCGGAGAAGGACGGCAAGCTTCAGGCGGAAATTCTCTGGGGCGGCGGCAGCGTCGTGCCAGTGACCACGGCCGCCGTGAATGGCGATGAACTGCTTTTGACCCGCGTGCAGACCGTCGAGCGCAAGGATGCCAACGGCAAAACCAACAAGGTGGATTTGACCGAAACCATCACCGCTCACGCCGCCGGTTCCGAACTGAAGCTGGTCACCACCCAGGTGAATCTTGAGGGCAGGACCAACACGGCGAGCTTCACCGGCCAGCGAATTGCCGAGCTGCCGCCCGCGCCGGATTTGGCCAGGGTGCATTTTGGAAAGGCTGTCACCTTGTTCAACGGCAAGGATCTCACGGGCTGGCGGCTGGTGAATCCGCAGGCGGTCAACGGTTGGAGCGTCGAGCACGGCGCGCTGGTCAACCGCCCGACGCAGGAGGAGGGCAAGCCGCACAAGTTTTACGGCAACCTGCGGACCGAGGCGGAGTTTTCCGATTTCCGGCTGACACTGGAGACGCGGTTGTCGAAGGACAGCAACAGCGGCGTTTATCTGCGCGGCATCTACGAGGTGCAGGTGTTTGACAGCTATGGCAAGCCGGTGGATTCGCACAACATGGGCGCGATCTACAGCCGCATCACGCCCCTGCTGGCCGCGGAGAAGCCCGTCGGTGAATGGCAGACGCTCGACATCACGCTCGTGGACCGGCACGTCACGGTGATCTTGAACGGCAAGACCATCATCGACAACCAGCCGCTGCTCGGCTGCACCGGCGGCGCCCTATGGTCGGATGAATTGCGTCCCGGACCGATTTATCTCCAGGGCGATCATTCGCTGATTGATTTCCGAAACATCGTTTTGCATCCGGTGGAAAAACTCTGACCAACCCCAACCAACATGAAACCCCTCAATCGTCGTCAATTCCTCGGACAATCCGCCCTGGCCGCCGCGGCCTTGGGCAGCGTGAGTTCGCCCTTCATCCGCTCCGCGCGCGCGGATGAGCCGTCTGCGAGCAGCAAGATTCATATCGGCATCATCGGCTGCGGCGGCATGGGCCAGGTCGATCTCACCGACTTTGTCGCCAACCCGGACGTGGAATGTGTGGTCATCTGCGACCTCGACGACGCCCGGATCGCGAAGGGCCTGGAGATTTGTGAGAAGGCGGGGCGCAAGAAGCCGGACACGGTGAAAGATTTTCGCCGCGTGCTGGAGCGCAAGGACGTGGACGCCGTGGTGGTGGCGACGCCGGATCATTGGCATGCCATTCCCACGGTGCTGGCGTGCCAGGCCGGAAAAGATGTTTACGTCGAGAAGCCCTTGGCAAAGACCATCGATGAAGGCCGCGCCATGGTGGAAGCGGCGAAGCGCCACAACCGCGTCGCCCAGATGGGTTCGCAGTGGCGGAGTTGCGAGCACATCATCGAAGCCGCCGAGATGGTGAAGTCCGGAAAGCTCGGCAAGGTGAGCCTGGTCCGGGGGTGGGCGTATCTCGACTGGCTGCCGACGGTGGGTCACAAACCGGACGCGCCGCCGCCGGCGGGAGTTGATTACGACCTGTGGCTCGGACCCGCGCCGACGCGGCCGTTCAATCCCAACCGGTTTCATTTCAACTTCCGCTGGTTCTGGGATTATGCCGGCGGCCTGATGACCGACTGGGGCGTGCATCTGATCAACATGCAACAGATGGGCATGGGGCTTGACGCGCCGCAGACGGTTTCGTCGTGCGGCGGCAAGTTCACCTTTGACGATGACTCGGAGACGCCGGATTCGCAGGTGACCGTGTATGAGTTTCCCACCTACCAGATGATTTGGGAACACCGCGCCGGGTTGAACAACGGACTGAACGGCCGGCCATGGGGCGTGCAATGGAGCGGCACCGAGGGCACGATCATCCTCAACGACCAGGGCTACGAAATTATCGGCGAGCGGAAGGGCGAGAAGCTCGATTCCGGCAAGCGCGCCTCGAAGGGCAATCCTCATCCTGCGCACGTGCGCAACTTCCTCGACTGCGTGAAGTCCCGGCAGCAGCCCGTGCTGCACCTGGAAAACGGCCAGCATGTTTCCACGCTCGCCCACCTTGGCAACATCGCCTACCGCACCCGCCGCAAGATCGTCTGGGACGGCGCAAAGGAAGCCGTCGTGGGCGACGCCGAGGCCGACAAGCTGGTCGGTGTGGACTACCGCAAACCCTGGGAGCTGCCGTATCGTCGGCGGTCGTAAGCCTTGACCTGTGACCTGCAAAAACCTTCAATCCAAAAAACCACATGAAATCCTCCACTGAACTAAATCGCCGTGAATTTCTCCAACGCGCCACCCTCGGCGTCGCCGCGCTGGGAACCGGCCTGTCCGGCTGCGCCACCTTGTCGGCGCGAAAGAAAATCCCCGTCGGCCTTGAGCTGTATTCCGTGCGCACGGAATGCAAGGCGGACTTTCGCGGTACGCTGGAAAAGGTGTCGAAGATTGGCTACCGCGCCGTCGAGTTCGCCGGCTACTGGGGGCTTTCCGCCAAGGAAGTCCGGCAGTTGCTGGATGACAACGGCCTCATCACGTGCAGCACGCACACGCAATATGCCGATCTTCAACCGGCGAAGCTGGAGGCGACTCTGGAGTTCAACCACATCATCGGCAACAAGCTGGTCATCTGCCCCTACATGACGGGCAAATCCAAGGCCGAATGGCTGGCCAAGGCGGACGAATTCAACCGCCTCGCCGAGGCGCTGCAAAAGCACGGCATGCGGGTCGGCTATCATGCGCACAAGAATGACTTCACGAAGTTCGACGGCGAATCGGCGTGGGACATTTTCTTCGGCCACACCCGGCCCGAGGTCATCATGCAGCTCGATACCAGCAACTGCCGTGACGGCGGGGCGGACCCGGTCGAGGTGCTGCACCAGTATCCCGGCCGCGCGCGGAGCATTCACATCAAGCCGAACGGCGGCGGTCCCGAGGCGGTGATCGGTGAGGACAAGATCAACTGGCCGGGCGTGTTTGAATTCTGCGAAGGCCCGGGACGCACCGAGTGGTATGTGGTCGAGCACGAAACCAGCAAGGACGCCATGGCCACGGTGAAGCGGACCTTCGAGGTACTCCAGCAGCTGGGCAAGGTGTGAGGCGGCGGGAGCGCGGAATTCATTCCGCCCGCCCCCGCAAAATGCCCGCCCCGGAAAAATTCTTACGCTGGACGGAACGGAAACTCGCGGACTAAAGTCCGCGTTCCGGCTTGTGTGGCGGAGGATGGTTGTCCTTTTTCAATCTCATACCTATGCGAACTATGGAAACGCCCAAGAGCCCTTCAGCAGGCGGCCCAGCCGCGACCGGCCAGCGCCTCATGTCCGTCGACGCCCTGCGCGGCCTTGACATGTTCTGGATTCTCGGCGGCGAAGCCATCCTGCTGGCCCTGCACGAAATGAGCCGTAACCCGGTCACGGAGTTCTTTGCCTACCAGCTCGACCATGCCGAATGGGAGGGCTTCCGCTTCTACGACCTCATTTTTCCCCTGTTTGTTTTCCTGATGGGCGTCTCCACGGTTTTCTCGTTGAGCAAAATCATCGCCACCGAAGGCCGCGCCGCGGCGGTGAAACGTGTGCTGCGCCGGGGCCTCCTGCTGTTCGTCATCGGGCTGATTTACTCCGGCGGCTTCACCAATCCGTGGCCGGACATGCGGCTGATGGGCGTGCTGAACCGCATCGCGCTCTGCTACACCGCCGGCGGACTGCTGTTCATTTTCCTCAACACGCGTCTGCTCGTGGCCGCGGCGACGGCCCTGCTCCTCGGCTATTGGGCCGTGATGATGTATGCGCCGTTTCCCGATGTGCGATTGGATCCGGCCGCGACGAACGTGGTGACCCGCGCCACGGCCAAGGACAAGACCACCATCAATCTCGCCAGCACGAACATCATCCACGGCACGTTCATCCAGGGCGTGAACTACGCGAACTACATCGACCAGAAATATCTTCCGGGCCGCAAATACGACGGCACTTATGACCCGGAAGGGCTGTTGAGCACCTGGCCGGCGGTAGTCACGGGGCTGCTCGGCATCTTTGCCGGATTGCTGCTGCGCCAGTCCAAGGTTTCCGATTTGGCCAAAGTCGGCTGGCTGCTCGGTGCCGGCGCGATGTGCGTGGCGCTGGGCTTTCTCTGGGGCACGCAGTTCCCGGTCATCAAAAAAATCTGGACGTCTTCCTACGTGCTGGTGGCCGGCGGCTACAGCGCCATGTTGCTCGGCGCGTTTTATTGGATCGTGGACATCAAGCAATGGCGCACGTGGTGTCAGCCGTTCGTGTGGATTGGGATGAACCCGATCACGCTCTACCTCGCCAGCAATTTCATGGGCGGCGGCGGTTTCATGAAGTTGGGACGCCGTCTGGCCGGCGGACCGGTGAAGGAATTCTTCGACACCCACGTCGCCGCCGGCTGCGGCAGTTTCGTCATTGCGCTGGTGGGCGTGCTGCTGTTCGTGTGGTTCGCGAACTTTCTGTATCGCCGGAAGATTTTCCTGCGGTTGTGAGCGGCTAGTGCCCCACGTTCGCCGGCTGCTCGGTCTTCGGCGGATGGAAAAACAGCGCCAGCGCTACGGCCGCTCCGACGGCGGAGAGCATCGGCACCAGGAACAGTCCGTGGAAGTTGGTGAGGCCGTCGTGGGTGAAGATTTTCTGACCCAGCCACGGACAGATGGAGTTTGCCAGCAATGCTCCCGCGCCGAGAATCATCACGTTGAACAAGCCCTGCGCGCTTGCCCGGGCGTCCTTGGGGAAATAGGCGTCCACGAAAATATAAACCGTCGCGAAGAAGAATGCGTAGCAGATGCCGTGGAGAATCTGGACCACGATGATGAGTTCCTTGTGTTCGGGGAAGAAGGCATACACCGCAAACCGCGCCGCATGGCCGAGGATGCCGAGAATCATTGTCGTGCGCCAACCGAGCTTCTTGAGCGTTGCGCCGAGGATGAACATGGTTAGGATTTCCGCAATCTGTCCGACGCTCATCACGGGCATGATCCAATTGCCGGGAATGCCCACGCCGCCCGCTTCCTTCGCCGCGCCGAGGAACGAACCGGTCCAGTTGAAGTAGCAGTTGTGCACGAAAGAATCGACGAGCGTGACCAGCCAGAGCACGAGGACGAAAGGATGCTTGAGCAGTTTTGCCGCTTCCAGCCAGGCCAGACTTTCGCCCGCACCTTCCTTTGCCTTCTTCGGCGGCGTGTGCGGCAGCAGGAAGCTGAATCCCGCCAGCAGCAGCGAGGCAATGCCCGCCACGATGTAGGTGGAGCGTGCGCCGGCTTTCGCGGCGTCGCCGGTCAGCGGATTGGCCAGGACCGCGCCGAGCCACGCGGAAAAGCCCTGCGGGTTCGCGGCGTGAACCTTGTCGTAGTCCACGAGGATGAACACGAACGGCCACGCGGCGAGAATCCAGCCGATGGTGCCGCCCATGCGGACGATGCCGAACTCCTTCTGCGCGTCTTTCATGTTCGCGAACGCGATGGAGTTGGTGATGGAAATCGTCGGCACATAAAGCAGGCAATGGATCATCATCAGCCCGAAGAACGGCCAGAAAGGAGCCAGCGGATTCCAATTCGCTTCCGGGTTATCAGTTAAAAAGACGAGAGCTTCCGGACTGGATTTGATGAATGCTAATCCGAGCATTGCCACGCCTCCGACGAGATGGCTGAACGCGAGAAACTTTTCCGCGGCAAAACTGCGGTCGGCGAATTGATTGCTGAAGAACATCCCGACGATGGCCGCGATGGGAAACGCGTTGAGAATCCAGGACTGTTGCGCCGGCGAGAATCCAAGGCTGGGCAGGTAGCCGAAGATGAGCGGCAGCCACGCGCCCCAGATGAAGAACTCGAGCACCATCATCACGAA
Source organism: Verrucomicrobiota bacterium (assembly GCA_046346715.1). Classification (GTDB taxonomy): domain Bacteria; phylum Verrucomicrobiota; class Verrucomicrobiia; order Limisphaerales; family CAIQOK01; genus CAIQOK01. The sequence continues at coordinate 259,428 of JAXMHO010000001.1, read as the reverse complement.
CAGTTTCCAGCGGTTTGATTGGTTCATAGGTGGGGAGGGTTCAGGCGGCGTGGGTTTCAATGACGGTCCGGGCGGTGCGAATGTCGGCGACGCGTTGCTGGCCGGCCTCGCGTTCGATGACGAAATCGCCGCGGTAGCCGGACTGCCGGAGGGTTTGGAAAAAATCCGGCCAGCGGACTTCGCCGGTGCCGGCGGGAACCTCTTCGCCCCATGTGCCGGGAACTTTCGTGCGCACGGCATCCTTGATGTGGACCTGCTTGATCCACGGGCCGAGGACGCGGAGGGCTTCGATGGGATTGCCCTTGTTGTAGAGAATCATGTTCGCGGGATCGAAGTTCACGCCGACATCGGCGCGGCCCAGCTTGTGCAGAAATGCCGCCAGCGCGCCGGCGGTTTCCTGACCGGTCTCCAAGCCGAGCGAAATGTTTCTGGCGGCGAACACATTGGCCACCTGCACCAGGCGGTCCAGCAGCTTTCGGAAGTCCGGGTCGTTCTCCGAATGCGGCAGGAATCCGGCGTGAAAGGTGACAAGCTTCAACCGAAGCTGCGCGGCAAGGGCGGCGGCGCGTTCGATGTTGGCGAGGTTCCGGGACCACGTCGCGTCGGGCGCAATGCCGCCGGTGACGCGGATGGATTCCAGCGTTGAGTAATCCTCGCCGATGCAGCCGAACATGCCCGACGTGATGGCGATGTGGTTTTGGGCGAGCAGGTCCGGCGTGTTCTTCCAGTCGGCGGCGGGGTCGAGCAACGGGTCGAGCGCGAGCTGGATGCGGGAAATTCCCGTGGCGCGGATTTTATCGACGAGATCACGTCCGCCCGTGGGCTGTAGGGACCAACTGCAAACGGCAACGCGATCGGCGAGGGGAATGTTCATGCGTCGCGGAGAGTCTATTTTCCACGGCGCGGCTGGCAATGGCGAAAAGCACCGAACGCCACAGTTTTTTCGGTGGTCTATTCCGTCTTGGCCGGCTCCAGCGGCAGCGGCACCTGCGCGTCATCGGCCGGGGCGGGAGTTGTGGCCGGTGCTTCCTGCAACCGCACGATGGCCTGGCGGATCAACTGGCCTTGGAACGTGTAGCCCACGCCGAGTGTTTCTCCGATCAACGCGCCCTCGGCGGGCTTGGCGTCCGAGTCGGCGAGTTGGTGACGCGCCGCATCAAACTTTTCGCCAGGAGCGGGAATGAAGGCCAGAAGACCCACGCGGCGGGTGGTGTCGCGGCAGGCATTTTGGAACGCATCAATCTGCCGGATGACATTCGGCTGGCCGGAACGGACCGCGCCGGCATGCAGGGCGAAGGTGTGGTCGAGCAATCGCACGATGATCTGAAGCCATTCGCCTTCGGAGCGGCGGGACTTTTCCACTTCGAGCCGCAGGGCGGCTTTCTCGCCGTCGTTGCTGCGCTGCATGAAGTCGGTGAAGCTCTTCAGCTCGTTGGTCATCGTCTCGGAAATCTCCTTGGCGGCGCGGGTGGTTTTGTCGGCGGCATCCTGCGCGGTCTGCCAGTGGTTGGTGGCGCTGGCGATCTGGGTGGCGACCTGTTCGAGGTTTTTGATCTGGTGAACGGCGGCGGAGAGATTTTCCGCCTGGGCGACCTTGACGATGGCGCGGTGTTCGCTCAGGAACGGCTGGATGCCGATGAGCGCCCCGCCGAGCGCGCAGAGGACGATGCAGGCCAGTTCGAAATGGGCGAGCGGGAGTTTGGCCTGCCAGCAGATGTAGCCGGCCAGCCCGATCAGCAGAGCGTCACCGAGGAAGAAAGGCCACTTGGGAAGCTTCGGAACAATATGATCGCGCATCGGCGGGCAGTTTTAGGTTTTAGGTTTTGAGTTTCAAGTTCCAAAACGGGGCGGGGCGATGTTCAGCAGACTCATGAAACGCTATGGACAAAAATAAAATGCGGAAATAACGTCACAAACATTGTGAGCGAAGACTCGGAGAACCCAAAACCAAAGCCGCAGGTTGCTTCGCCGCCGCCACGTCCTCCGCGCAGACCAAACGCGGCCACGGGGTTTGGGGACGATGACGAGCCGGAGCGAAATCGGGAGCGTCGCATCAATTTGCCGCCGAAGCCTTCGGCATCCCCGACCGTCAAGCTTCCGACATTCCCACCGGCAGCTCCAGTTTCTGAGCCAGCGCGCACCATTCCCAAGACGCGGCCATGGTGGAAGTTTTGGTGGAACCTTACGGCTTTGAATTACTGACTTCGAGGAGAGGCCTCACTCCCGAAACTTCTGCGCGATGGGGAATCTTCTGCCGACACCAAAGGCTTTTGTGGTGACCTTCAAGCCCGGTGCAGCCTGACGGCGCTTGTATTCGTTCAGGTCAATCAGCCGGACAATGCGGCGGACGGTGGCTTCCTCAAAGCCCGCAGCGATGATTTCCGCAGCGGGTTTGGCCTGCACGACGTAAAGGTCGAGGATGGCATCGAGTACTTCGTAAGGCGGCAATGAATCCTGGTCGGTCTGGTTCGGCCGCAGCTCGGCCGACGGCGGCTTGGTGATCGAGGAGGCGGGAATGATTTCGCGGTCGCGGTTGATCCAACGGGCCAGCCGGTAGATGGCGGTCTTCGGAACGTCGCTGATGACCGCCAGTCCGCCGCACATGTCGCCGTAAAGCGTGCAATAGCCGACGGCGAGTTCGCTCTTGTTGCCGGTGGTGAGGAGCAGCGAACCGAACTTGTTGGACAACGCCATGAGCATCACGGCCCGCAACCGCGCCTGCATGTTTTCCTCGGTGGTGTCCTCGGCGCAGTTGGCGAATAGCGGGTGCAGCGTTTCTTTGACCGTTTCAAAGGCCGGCTGAATCGGCACGACGTCGTAGCGGATGCCGAGATTGGCGGCGAGCACGCGGGCGTCGTCGAGGCTGTGCTGGGAGGAAAATTGCGACGGCAGGGAGACACCGCGGACGTGTTCCCGCCCGAGCGCCTCGGCGGCGATGACCGCGGTGATGGCGGAGTCGATGCCGCCGCTGAGGCCGAGCACGGCGGACTTGAAGCCGCACTTGTGCAGGTAATCGCGCAGGCCGAGGACGAGCGCGCGGTAGATGAGTTCTTCCTCGCCGGGCAAAACGGCTGGCTTGGGTGCGGAAGCGAGCGAGGTGGAATCCACCATCACAAAATCTTCCTGGAACAACTTTGCCTGCGCGAGCAATCCGCCCTGACCATCGAAAGCAAGGCTGTCGCCGTCAAAGACGAGTTCATCGTTGCCGCCGACTTGGTTGCAGAACAGGACCGGACACTTTGTCTTGAGCGCCAGGCTGCGGAGCATTTCGCGGCGTGTCTGGTTTTTGCCGACGTGCCAGGGGGAGGCGGAAAGGTTGAGGAGGATTTCCGCGCCGGCTTCAACCAATGCCACCGGCGGATTGGGCTGGTATCGGCGGTCCGGCCAGAAGTCTTCGTCGTTCCAGATATCCTCGCAGATGGTTAACCCCAGTTTACGGCCGTTGAACTCGACCGGCGCGTTCTCCGTCGCCGGCTGAAAATAGCGGTCCTCGTCGAAGACGTCGTAGGTGGGAAGCAGCGACTTGGCGCGGGTGGCGAGGATTTTGCCGTTTTGGAGCAGGGCGGCGGAATTGGTCACGCCGCGGCCGGGTCGCACCGGGCTTTCACCCACATAACCGACGAGCAGCCCGGTTTTGCCCGTGGCGGCGGCGAGGCGATGGAGCGTTTCGAGGTTTTGGGCGAGAAAACGCTTTTTCAGGACCAGATCACGAGGCGGATAGCCGGTGACGCTGAGTTCCGGGCAAACTACCAAGTCCACCCCGGCTTCGACGCCTCGTCGGTAGGCGGCGAGAATCCTGGCTTCATTGCCGGTCAGGTCGCCGACGGTGGAATTCAACTGTGCCAGCGCGATTTTCATGGGTCAGCGTCGAAACGTTTCCGCCAGCGTGCCTCGGGAGGTGCGCACCACCATTCCGGTGCTGACACCGTGACGGTCAAACCAGCCGTCGCTGGTTTCGAGGACGTATTGGATGTTTTCGGTGCGGGCGACCACAGCGTTGGTGTCCTGCTTTTCGAGGTGATGGATTTCCGAGATCACCCCGGCCGGGTCTATGTATGCGGCGGAAATGGATTCGGGACAGTTTTTCATCCAGAACGAGGCGCGCTGTGGAAAGGGCAGGACGAAAATCATGGCATCGGTGTCGGTGATGTTGGTCCGGAACATCATGCCGATGCGTTCCTGCTGCGGGGTCAGGGCCATTTCAGCGTCCAGTTCCTGGGAGCCGAGCCAAAGCTTGATGGTGGGCAGCTTGGGCTGGGGCCCGGCCGGTTCGGTGGGGACGATGGGTGCACTAGGAATTTCCTTAGGCGAACAGGCGGTGAACAGGCAGAGACCGGCCAGAAACAGGATGGAGGTTTTTGAAAACTTCACCTTGCCAGCTTGGACAAAGCGGAGGCGTATTTCAACAGCGACTTGTTTTCTGCGCTATTCCGTCAGCTTTTTGCCGGCGGCGTCTCGGGCAGGACGGATTTGCGCCGGAGAATTTGCAGCGGTGCTGGAGATTTGTCCGGAAATTATTTTGCCGCGCGGTTCACCAGCTGCGGGGACGAAATCTGCTTTTTGCATTTGACCTGTTTGCATCTTTTCGACTACCAATGCACCAGCCGCCATTTATCGAACTGTTTGCAACTGTCGGTTTGGGCGCACGTAACGACGGAAATGTTAAATACCAAATCATTTTTGGCGGTGGATTTCGGGGCGGGGAGCCTGAAGCTGGCGGAATTCCAAGTGAATGAAGCTGGTGGATTGAGCCTCATCAACTATGGAATCAAATCGCTCGGTCTGGAGGGTGCATCCCAGGAGGCGGCTCCCCGTGAAGCCGCGATCCTCAAGGCGCTGCAGGAACTGATTGCGGAAAAGGGCATCAAATCAAAGGATATCAACGTCTGCGCCCCGGGTTTCCATGTCTTTTCCAAGTTCGTAAAACTGCCGCCGGTGGACGCTGGCAAGGTCACCCAGATCATTCAATACGAGGCGCAGCAGAACGTGCCGTTTCCGTTGGAAGAAGTCGTCTGGGACTATCAAATTTTGGGCAACGCCGCCGGCGGCGAACTGGAAGTGCTGCTCGTGGCCATCAAGTCGGACATCGTCGAAGGACTTTTCCGCGTGACCGAGGCGGCCAAGCTGAAGCTGGCCGTGGCGGATGTGTCGCCCGCCGCGCTGTGCAACGCCTTCCGCTACAATTACGGCGACCTCGAAGACTGCACCATGCTGCTGGATATTGGCGCCAAGACCAGCAACCTGCTGTTTTTTGAGAAGGGCAAGGTCTTTTCCCGGAGCATCAATCTCGGCGCGAACGCCATCACGCAGGACTTCATGCAGGAAGCCAAGCTGAAGTTCGACAACGCGGAAAAGATCAAGCGGGACGAGGGTTTTGTGAGTCTTGGCGGCGCCTACGAGGAGCCGGAAAATGAGCATCAGGCGGCCATCTCCAAGATTGCCCGCCAGTTCATGACCCGGCTGCACATCCAGGTCAACCAGACCATGCAGTTTTATCGCGGCCAGCAGGGCGGTTCGGCTCCGGCGCGCCTCTTCCTGTCCGGCGGTGCGTCCATCATGCCTTACACGGCGCAGTTTTTTGCGGAAAAGCTGAACGTGCCGGTTGAGTATTTCAACCCCTTCCGCAGTGTGCAGATCGATTCCTCGGTCAACTTGGAAGAGCTTGCCCGGGTCGCCCATTCCTTGGGTGAAGTGGTCGGTCTGGGATTGCGCAACCTCGCGCATTGCCCTGTGGAGTTGAACCTGATTCCCGCCAGCACGCGGAAGATGCAGAGTTTCAACGAAAAGAAGCCGTATTTGATCGCGACCGTTTTCAGCTTGGTGGCGGTGGTGGCGGCGATGGGCTTCCTCTTTCAAAAGCTCGCCGAGGTGAAGACGGAAGAGCTGGAGTCCAAAGTCAAGGTTCCGCTGGACCGGGCGACCCTTCAGGAGAGCAATTTTAAGAAGGCGCACCAAGACTTGCAGGACACCGTCAAGGAGCTGGATCAGGTCGGTCAATGGCTGTCTTACCGCTACTTCTGGCCGGATTTGCTCGCGGAACTCCGGCGCGTGATGATCCGCACCGAACAGGTCAGCCAGCAAAAGCTGAAAACCGATGTCGGAGTTTGGATTGAACAATTTTGGAGCGTTCCGCCGGCGCAACCCGGCGGCGATCCCGCCAACGGTATTCCGGGCGGAATGGTTCCCGGCATGCCCGGTGCAATGCCCGGACGCTACATGCCCGTTGGACCGGAAGGCCGCTTTGTGGGCGAGGGTTCGCCGCCGCCGGTGCTTGCGGCACCCGGGACTGATCCGTTGCAGGCCACGAACGAAGTCACCACGCTTACGCTGAAATGCCGCGCCGTCAATCTCGCCAATGTCCAATCGGACGCCAACACGACCATTATCTACGCGCTGCAAAACGAATTGCGGTCCAGCACCAATTTTTTTGATGCGGAAAAGACCGAAGTCGTCGGCACCATCGTGCCGGATGATGCGACCGGAACGTTCACCTTCGATGTTTTGATCTCCCTCAAACATCCGCTGAAGCCGTAAAGTATGTCTTGGATAAAACGAAATCTGGTGTTTGTCATCTGCGCTGCCGTCGCGGTGATTCTGCTCGGTCTGGCGGGGTATTACCTTTACGCGCAGTGGTCGGTAAACAGCGAAAATTCCGCCAAACTTGAGGAGTCCTATTCCAGCCTGGAGCGCATTGCCAAAATGCAGCCCAACCCGGGCAACGACAAGGTGGACAACATCGCCATCGCCAAGGACCACCGCAAACAAGTGCGGGGGGCCATCGAGCGCACGGCCAATTTCTTTGATCCGGCTCCGCCCATTCCCCCGGGCACCAACGTTACCGCGGCCGATTTCTCCGGTGCCTTGCGCAAGACCATCGATGAACTCACGCGCAACGCCGCCACTTACAGCGTCACCTTGCAGCCCAAATATGACTTTTCCTTCGCGGCGCAACGGCCGCTGGTGAAATTTGCAGCCGGCAGCTTGGAGCCTTTGGCTGCCCAGTTGGGTGATGTCAAAGCCATCTGTGGCGTCCTGTTCAAGGCCAAGATCAACATGCTTTACAATTTGCGACGCACCCGGGTATCTGAAGATGACCTCAAGGGGCCGCAGTCGGATTACTTGGAAACGACGGCGACCACCAACGAAATGGCGGTGATGGTGCCTTACGAAGTGGTATTCTACGGATTCAGCGGCGAACTTGCCTCCGTGCTGTCGGGATTTGCCGAGAACCGTCACGGATTCATCGTTACCACCCTGAATGTTGAGCCCGGAACGCCCTCCTCCAACCCTCCGCCTGACATGGCCGGCGTGCCTGGTGCCTACAACGGCGAGGGAGGCGCGGTGGCGTCACGTTTCTACGGTGGAGTTCCGCCGTCGGCCATACCGGGCGCCGCCCCTGCCGGCCTTGCAACCGCGGGCCGGGGAGGATTGCCGATCCTTTTGGACGAGAAACAACTGAAGGTCACCATGGGGGTGGTCGCCGTAAAATTGCTGCCGAAAAAGTAAATGCAATTTCTCAAGAAAAATTACGAAAAAGTCCTGCTGGGCTTGGTGTTGCTGGGCCTCGTGGGAACGGTGGTGTTTTTGCTTTTTTATGTGGCGAATGAAAAGCAGGCGCAGGAGGAGCGCCGCAACAAAATCCTGACCCGTCAGGTGAAGCCGCTCGATCCGCCGGCGTTGGCGACGGCGGAGGAACTGGTTCATCGCGCCGATGTGCCCGTCGCTTTGGATCTCAGCAGCACGAACAAGCTGTTCAATCCCGGCCGCTGGGTGAAAAACGCCAACGGCCAGCCGATGCCCAGCAACACCGGTTCGGAAGTTCAGCGGATACAGGTGACCAAGAGCACTCCGCTCTATTTTACCGTTTCGTTTGATTCCGTTTCCCAGCCCGACCCTTCCGTGGCACCCCGCTATGTCGTGGGTGTGGACCAGCAGGCGGGCAGCCGGCCCAAGGGCAAACGCGTGCTTTACCTTTCTGCGGGTGAAAAGAAGGATCCGCTCATTTTGCGCGAGGTGAAAGGCCCGGCGGAAAATCCAACATCGCTCGTTTTGGAGCTCACCGACACGGGGGATCAGATCACCATTTCCAAGGATAAACCCTTCCGCCGGGTGGATGGTTATGTCGTTGATTTGAAGTATCCTCCGGAGAACCGCAATTACCCGAACAAGCGCGTTGATTCCAGCATTCTCTTTGGCGGCAACGAGTACAAAATCGTTGCTATAACTCAAGACGAGGTAGTAATCTCCGCGCCAAACCAAAAGCATTGGACCATAAAATTTAGCGTCGCGCCTTAACGCGTTGCATTCAACCTAACGAACCATGATTAAACCACTCACGATTCCACTTTGTGTGAGCCTTCTGCTTGCAGTGGCCACAGCCTCCGCCCAGACGGATACGGACATGGCTGTGAAGGAAGCCCTGCGCCGTCAAGCCGACCGCATCACCCTCCGCCAGAAGCTGATGGATGCCCGGGTTGCTGAAGAGCGGCGTGATCTGCCGGCGGCCGCTAAGGACTACGATGAGGCCTGGGCGCTTATCGTGGGAATCGGCCCCGGGGTTGACGCCGAGCGAAAGCAGACCGTGGCGGGACTCACCGCCGCCCGCATGGATCTCGCCAAGGATGCACAAAAACGCGGTGATTTCCGCGAAGCCAAGACACACATCGAGGACGTGCTGCGCGTGAACAGCCATGACAACGCGGCCCGGGAGTTTCAGGCCAAGAACAACGCCCTGCTTGCCGAACAGAAAAAGTTCACTCCGAATCAGGATGTGCTCGATCAGCTCCCGACCATTCAGAAGCAGCGCGAAGAAGCCGCGATCCTGGTTCAGGACGCTCGCGTGCTTTTGCAGAACGACAAATTTGATGAAGCCGACGCCAAGCTCCGGCAGGCGATGAAGCTCGATCCGGGCAATGAGACCATTGTTTACTACTCGGGCCTGGTTCAAAACGCCCGCTACAAGCGTTCGACTGCGGGACGCAATCTCGACAATCAGACCAAGATCGTAAAGGTGCAGGACTCCTGGCGCGATTCCACCAAGCGCGAAAGTCTTCCGGTTCCGAATCCTTATGCGAAGACCAACATAATCAACACCAGTCGCGAGCGGCAGATCATCATGAGCAAGCTGGATTCAATCCGCCTCGACAATTTTGAATTCCAGGAGGCCGTGCCGCTGTCCGAAGTCGTGCGCACGCTGAGCCAGCTCACGAAGAAACGCGATCCCAACAACCGTGGCATCAATTTTCTGATTAATTCCTCACCCTCGGCGGCACAGACCGTGGCGACCACTCCAGTGGTCGGCAATGGCCTTGGCGGTCAATTCGGCGGTGGCGGCGACGGCTTCCGGGCTCCGGCCCCGGTTCAGCCGTTGACCGATCCGGCGACCGGCCTCCCCATTGCGGCTCCGGCTCCCCAGGCGGAACAGCTCGATTTGAACAACGACGTTCATATCCGCATCAACCCCGGCCTCTCCGACATCCGTTTGGCGGACGCCTTGGATGCGATTGTGACGGTGGCGGATCATCCCATCAAATATACGATCAAGGATTACACGATTGAGTTCTCCTTAAAGGGCAACGAGGCCGCGCCTTTGATCAGCCGCCGTTTCAAGGTGGATCCGAACACCTTCCAGCAAGGCTTGGAAGCGGTTGAAGGCTTTGATTTCTCTGAGACCACCGGCGGTAGTGGCGGCGGTGGCGGTGGTGGTGGCCGCGGTGGTGGTGGTGGCGGCGGTCGTAGCGGCGGCGGCGGTGGTGGCGGGCAAAGCGGCAGCGGTGGTGGCAGCATCTTGCCCAAGGTGACCGTTGCCGGTGGCGGCAGCGGTGGTGGCAACCGTGGCGGTCAAGGCGGCGGCGGCAACCGCGGCGGCCAGGCTGGTCAAGGCGGTCAGGCCGGTGCCAACGGTAGCGGCAACGGCATCACGGCCGTGACCTCCATCCAGAACATGTCTCTGGTTCAGGCTCAGGTCATCAATTTCTTCCGTGCGGAAGGCGTGAATCTCGATCCGCCGAAGAGCGTGTTCTTCAACGACCGCGAAGGCTCCTTGTGGGTCCGGGCGACGTCTGAAGACTTGGACATCATCGAGCAGGCGATTCAGACCCTCAACGTTGCTCCGCCCCAGGTGAACATCCGCGTCAAGTTTGTCGAAGTCACCCAGAACGACACCAAGGCGCTGGGCTTTGACTGGTATCTCGGCAATTTCCGTGTTGGTGGACAAGCGGTCGGTTCCGGCGGCACCCAGCCCAGCCTGAACGGTGCGCCGTCGTCGGTGAATCCGGAGGGAACCTTCCCTGGGAGCACCTTGTTCGGCACGGCCACCACGCCGGCAAATTCCGACGGACTTCTGACCTCGGGTCTACGCAACACGGTGAACGCTCCGGCCGTGGGTTCGCTTACCGGCATCCTCACCGATCCTCAATTCAAGATGGTGCTGCGTGCCTTGCAGCAGCGTGATGGCGTGGATGAACTGACGGACGGGAACGTGACCACGTTGAGCGGCCGTCAAACGCAGTTCCAGGCGGTAGATTTGCGCTACATCGTCACCGACAGCGGTGTGAACCAAGGCGGCGGCAATGGCGGTGGCACAGCAGCCGCCACGGGTGGTAATACGGTGTTGCAGCAGTCGCAGCAGGCGATCACGCCTACGGCGACGCCGATTCCGCTGGGACCGACCATCGACGTGATTCCGTATGTTTCCGCGGATGGCTACACGATCCAGATGACCCTGATTCCGAGCCTGGTGGAATTCCTCGGCTACGATGATCCGGGTCAGTTCGTGATTCAGGCCCAGCAGGGAACGGGACTGCCGCTCACGGCGCAGTTGCCGTTGCCGCGCTTCCGTGTCCGCTCCATCACCACCAGCTGCATTGTCTGGGATGGCCAGACGGTGGTCCTCGGCGGTTTGATTTCGGACAACGTCACCCGCGTCAAAGACCAGCTGCCCGTGCTGGGTGATCTGCCGTTTGTGGGACGTTTGTTCCGCAGCGAGCAGAACAAGACGAGCAAGCAGAACCTGCTCATCTTTGTCACGCCGACGATTCTTGATCCGGCCGGCAACCGTGTGCATTTGGATGAGGACCTGCCGTTCACGCAGACAGGCTTTGCGTCACCGGCCGGCGCCCAGTAAGACGCCGGTTTGCGTCGTTGGAAAAATCGTGGATAGTGTCTGGCGATCCAAAATAATCTGAACCTGTTATGTCATTGTTGTTCCTGACCCGAAAGTTCGCGTGCCGAGCCGCCCTTGCCATGGCGGCCGTGGCATCCGCCCAGGCTGGCTTTGCGCCGTCCGGCGGTGAATACCCCGTCATCGGGTTGCTTCCCGCCAGCCAGAGCCGTCCCCAAGCCGACATCAATGCGGGCGGCGGCTACGTGGTGTGGCAGGATCAAAACATGTTCGGCAATCGTTCGACGGTGATGGGCCGTCCGTTGAACAGCGGGTTGAACGCCACTCTGCCGGCCTTTCGTGTTAATTCCAGTGCGGTGGGTGATCATGAGAAACCCGCGGTCGTCTTGTTGAAGGATGGCGGTGCGGCGTTTGTCTGGCAGGGCGGACAGTTCAGCTTCCAGCACATCTACGCGCGCTTTCTTTCCGCGAGCAACACCTGGCTGGGCTTGGATCAGCTCGTCAACTCTTCCACCAAAAACTACCAGGCAGATCCGGCTTTGACCGTGCTGGCCAACGGGAATGTCGTGGTGGTTTATTCCACGCACAATCCGACCACGCTTCAGGATGTTTTCGGTCAGGTGTTTTCTCCGGCGGGCGCCAAGATCGGAACTGAGTTTCAAATCAGCCAGTTCACCGCCCGCAACCAGCGTTCGGCGGCGATCGCTCCCCTGACCAATGGCGGTTTTGTGGTGGCCTGGGTTTCTGAACAGCAGCGGGTGGTGGAAGGCGAAAGCGCCGTGGCGATTCCCACAAACCAAATTGCCCGTCCTTCAGTGGATGTGTTCGCCCGCCTTTTCAACGCGGATGGCACTCCGGCCAACAATGAGTTTGTGGTCAATGATGGCTTTGATGTGTGCGCCCAGCCCGCCGTCGCTGCGGGGGACGATGGCAGCGTGGTGATCAGCTGGAGCTCATTGGACACGGAGATTCGTAAGAACGGCTGGGACATCAAGGCGCGTTCATTCACATTTGCCGGCGGCATTCCCCAGGCCGGCGCCCAGGCCCGCATCAACACGGTATTGTATGGCGATCAGTTTTCGCCGCAAATCAGTGTTGCGGGAAATTCCTATCTCGCCGTGTGGACGAGCATCGGCCAGGACGGCAGCCGCGAAGGCGTGTATGGCCGCTATCTGAATGCTGATGGATCGGTGGACGGAGCTGAATTCCGGGTCAACACCACGACCGCGGGCGTGCAGCAGCAGCCGGCCGTTGCCGCAGACTCCTCGGGCCGCTTTTTGACCGTTTGGACCAGTCCGACGTTTGGTCCGAGCAAGTATGATCTTTTTGCGCAGGTTTACACCAGCAGCAGCTACGTCGCGCTGCCGCTGGCGGAAAATTTTGGATCGCCGAAGTTTGTCGGCCAGGCCACCGCTCCCGTGAAAACCACGACGGTGGGCATTCATGACCCCGCCTTGGAGCCGCCGACGATCGGATATCCGGGCGGCGCGGTGGTCGCGGGTGCGCCGGAAACCAACGGCTTCGCGCTGGCTGCCGGCACGTACAATGGATTGTTTTACAGCTTGAACGGCATTTCGCTGGCGAGTGCCGGCGGGTTTAAGGCGACCGTCGATGGGAAAAAGAATTACACCGCCAAGTTCACCTTTGCCAAGGGCAGCTACTCGGTTTCGGGCAAATTGGATGACCAAGGCAACAGCGGCACCAAGATCATTTCCCGCAAGTCCGCCGGTCTGCCGTCGCTGACGGTTTCGTTCCAGGTGGATCTGTCGGGTGCCGACCTGATTGTCGGCACGGTTCAGTGCGGAGGTGACTGGAACTCGGTCATTAACGCGGATCGTCAGGTTTACTCCAAGACCCAGCCGACGTTGCTGGGCGGCAACAATTACACGCTGACCATTCCCGCGATTGCCAAGGGACCCGGCGGCACGAGCTTTGGCACGGTGAGCAATGCCGCGGACGGTTTGGTGGTCTTCAATGGTACTCTGGCCGATGGCAACAAGATCGCCCAAAAAGGCTATATCTCGAAGAACGGGGTCTGGCCGTTGTTCGCTCCCGTTTCCGGCGGCGGTCTGGTCATCAGCTGGATTGACTACAACGCCACTACACCGGGCGGCGAACTGGCGTGGATCAAGCCCGCGATCAAAGGGTCCGGGCTTTACACGAAAGGTTTCACCAACGGTGTGACGTCGGTTTTGTCTCCGTGTTCTGCCGTGGTGGCTGGGCCGCGGGTGTTGAAACTTAGCGGCGGCGGCTTGAGCGATGCGCTGTCCTTCGACATCGCGCTGGATGCCGGCGGCAAGGCGGCAACCAACGGCGTGACGCTGGCGGTGACGCCTGGCACGGGCAAGTTTACGGGCAAGGTTCCGAATCCCACGGCGGGCAAACCCGCCCTCTCCGTTTCCGGTGTGCTGACCAGCGGCGGACCGGGTGAGGGATTCTTCAGCGGTTCAACTGAAAGCGGTCAGGTCACCTTGCAGCAACCCTGAGCAACCATGAAACGAGAAATGATGAACTCAGGCGACCGCGTCATGAACAGTTTTTTTATGCGCTTTTTCAAGAAGATGGCGGCGTTGGCCCTCCTGCTCGGCGGCATTCAATCGTCGCACGGATTTGCGTTTGTCGGGCCGTTTGAAGCCTATCAGGTTCCGGCGCTTGGCTATCTGGCCGGCACCTACATTGGATCCATCACCTACGGCGACAACGTCGCCTTGGGAGATTTGGGCGGACCGCACAACCTCGGGGAGGAATTTCGCCGCAACACCCCTGTGATGTATTACTCCTGCGACGCCCCGTTCTGGGAATACTTTGGTTCAAACGGTGTCGCGGCGGTGGATCAGGCCTGCGGGGTCATCAACAGCCTGACCAACGTTTCAGCCTACAGCGAAGATCTCTCCGAGTTTCCGCTCAAGTCGCAGCAGCTTAATTTCGAGGCGCAGGATTTGTTTCTGACGGACGTCAAATCAATGACCCTGCACCTCTTGGTGGAGCAGTTGGGTTTGAGCCAGCCGGAGCGCTTTGTTTGGACGCTTCATGCGCGGACAATGGGCACTCCCTGTCCTTTGGCCGGTTTGTATCATGTGGTGAAGCGAAACTACGATGTTCTCATCCAAACGCCTCTGAGTCAGACCCCGTATTCCAGCTACATCAACGGCGTTCTTTACACCTATGGAATTGTGGAATACTGCACCGGTACTCCGATCGCTGAAGCCATCGCCTATCCGGTTGATCCCACTGCGGAGGTCTACACTTCTGTGGCGGCTGATCCGGGTTCTCATCAAGGCATCACCTTTATTGGCGGCGCCCAGGGCATCAACCCTGGCGGCGTCGGTTTGAAGATCGGCGGGTTTTACACCTACCTCACCCGTGACGACATGGCCGGATTGCGTTACCTGCTCCGCAAGGACAATTACAACACGGAAGCCTCCGGCACGGGCACGGTTCAATTCGTCACCAACAACACCCCGGTGCTGTTGACCAATTCCTTTGATTTGGGCCTGCTCGCCTCGGTGGCGCCGACGAACAGCGCAGCCGCCTTGCAGGCGCTCTTCCCGGGATTGCTGGTGGAGGACACCACCAACTGGTTCAAGCTGGCCTTCTCCACTAATTTTGTCTTCAACATTGTGCCCGCGCCGTTTGCTCCGGCTGGCACGGTGCAGGTGGTGATCACCACCAATGTCGAGCCGACGGTCATCCAGTACTTCAAGCACAATTTCCTGAACGTCGTCACCAACTTCAACACCTACGCCAAGCACAGCGTTTATCGCACGCAGATTGTTTCGCCCGGCGGCGCCCCTTTTGCCGTAGCGGGAACTCCGCCGTCCTTGAAAACAAATACCTCCGGACTGCTCCTTTCCAAGAACATTTCCGGCAGCTTCTTCATCCTGCCAACGAACAACTGCGGCATTAAAATCATCCAGAGCCTTTACACGAACGTGGTTGCGACCACCAACCTGATTGCCTCCACCACGCTGACCAACAGCACGGGCAGCAATCAGACCTACACGGTCAGCACCATCACCTATTTCACGAACAACTGGCTGGTGTATCTGCCCATCACCTGCCCGGAAAACACCATCGGCCTGCGCCAGGGCGTGGAACGCATCCAGTTCAAGCGGCGTGATTTTGACTCGCTCATCGGCACCTTCTGGGAGCCGGCGACCAATCGCTACACGCTTTACGAGCTGACCAACAACACGCTGCGTCCACAGTTGATCGAGCGCGTGGTCAATCGCCCGGACTTCCTGTTCAGCGTGCAGGACCAGGGCGGCGCGAACAATTTCAACGGCACCGTCCTCCGCAACCTTGGCTTCAACCAGGCGATCAGCAACGGCGTGGTGTCTGGACCGGGAACCTTGGTTGGCCCGACCACTTTCTCGTTCAACAAGATTGGCGATTCCTACTGGAACATTGCCGACTTCAACCTGTTTAACTCGTCGCTGTTCTTCATTTCCGATGAATCGTCGGCGGTCAAGAGCCTGCTCTGGGCGTCGTTCGACGGCACGACCAACACCCCGGTCGTGTTTCCAAACCGCACCAGCCTTGGCAACTTCCTCAACCAGATTTTCATCCAAGTCTCGACGCAGCCGGCCGCAACGGTCGTCAGCGGCATCGCTCAACTGCCGGCGGGAACCCGCGGTGCGAGCTATCTCAACACGCTTACCGCCAGCGGCGGACAGGCGCCTTACACTTGGTCGCTGGCTCCGGGCTCGGGCGGTTTGCCGGGCGGTTTGAACTTTGTCGCCTCAACCAACTCCAGCAGCATCAATCTCTCAACGGGTGTCGGTGTGGTGACTGGCGCGGCGGCTACCTATGATTTCACCATCCGGGTCACGGACTCAGCCTCGCGCTCGGTGGACGTGCCCTTCGAGTTGACCATCAATCCCTGACGCCATGACTTTTGGATCCCTTAATTTACGCAGTTCTGATTCTATGAAACGCTTTTTTATGCCGGGTCTGCTGGTGATGGCGTTCACCTGGGTGGCCTCGGCGCAGGCTCCGTTTTACCGGAACATCACGCCGTTCTCCTCACCGCCCTCGCCGCGGCCGCAGATTGACGCGTATGAATTCCTGAACACCAGCACCTTTGAGGTCACTGTTCCGGCGGAGCAGACCGCAGGAAATCAATTCAATCTGTTCTCGACCCATAGCACGCTGAACTACACCAACACGGGCGTGTTGACCGGGAACCCCGGCTTTGATTTCCAATATTATCCTTCCACGTTGCCACCGATCATTCCGGGCGTGCCGTTTTACAACCGCAACATGGCGGGGAACTTTGTGAACCAGGGGAACGGCTTCGGCGGCGGCGTCATCAACTGCACCGGCCGGTCCACCAATTATTGGCTTAACCTCGTCTTCGCCGGCTTTTTGCCTCCGTTCAGCATCGTTGGAAACGGCGAACTGAACATCTCCGCCACCAATATTCAAAACTCCGGTTCGCTGAACATGAACGCGAGCAGCGTCATGCGGTTGAGCGGCAAGAACGTCAATTTGAACCGGGGCGAGCTTCGTCAATCGACCCCCATGGACATCTTCGTCGTATCCAACGGAGTGCCGTTGAATTTGTTTTTGGCCTCGCCGAACATCGATCTGGGTTCCTTCTTTTATTACACCGGCATTCTCGACGGCTACTGGGGCACGGGTTTTGACTTCCTGTTTGACCCGACGGTCATGAACAATTTCCCCCCTGCCTCCGCGCCGAGCCTGATATTTGGCACCACCATCGCCACCACGCGTTCGATGCAGACCATCGATCCGAAACTGAGCTTGGACCCGGTGCAAGCCTATGTCAGCACTGCGGCCTCCTTTGGGCCCGGGGTGTTTGACACCTCCGTTGTGTTCATCCGCAACACCAATCCGGCCGTGAAGGCCTCCGTCTATTTTGACGGCAACGGCATTGGTTTTGGCTTCACCAATTTCTTTTTTAACTTTGGCCGGATTTCCATCCAGTGGCAGTGGACCAATACCGACTTCCAGACCGGTCTCCAGAGCACCAACTACGTCACGATGGTGGATGACTACCTGAACTTGTCGAATCTTCTGAACCTGAACCTGGTATTTGCCACCAACTATGCGAACACGCTGGTTCATGGCAACATCGGCAACAAGTTCACCTACCAGCCTTATAATTTTTCATTTTCGATGACTCCGTACGGCAATGCGTCCAACGCGCCGGCCGTGCCGGCCAGCAGCCCGCTGGGAATTTTCAACAACAACCTGTTCTTCACCACGCCTCAGTATTCGGCCTATCAGGCGATCTTCAGTGCCTCAGCCCAGACCCCTGGCGTGGAGGTGCACTCAGACGTCACCAACATGCCGGGACGCATTGAAATCCGTGCCGATGGTGCGCTGGACCTTGCGGACAGCCGTATCTCGGCCTTGTCCTACCTGCTGCTGAAGGCCACCAACCATTTCCAAGGCAGCTCCGGTGCTTTGATTCAGTCGCCTAATCTCGACGTCCTGCTCCGCAGCACGAACGGACTCCTCGCCATCACCAACCTCGTCGTTCCCTACCTCCCGACGCCGGACGGCACGGTCAGTTGCTACAGCATGACGTGGATCGACAACTTTTTCCTGTCCAACACCACGAACCGCTTTCATGTGCTGTTCGTGGACGCGAACTTTGACCCCGTCACGCGGCCGAAAATTCAGACGCTCTCGCTCACCGCCACCAACATTGGTGGCGGCGATGACGCCATCGTCATCAGCGACAGCTTGAATGTGACAAGGAGCATGCAGATCAACACCAAGCGCCTGACCGTCACGGCGAATGGTGAGGGCGGCTTCAACTCGATGGGGCAGATCAATCTTCTGAACCGCGACATCAACTGGTCCACCGCCTTGCCGCGCCTCCAGTATCTGACCAACTACGGCGTGATCACGTCGCCCACCTTGATGAGCTTTGCGGGCAACATGACCGGACCCTTCGCCGATCCGAACTTGGCGACGCCGTATCAAACCTTCATCAACCATGGATTCATCACCAACGCCGGCAGCTTCATCCGTGCGAACTACTTTGTGAACGACGGCGTGTTCCAGAGCGGCACGTCGGGCAATTTCAGCCTCGTGGCGAACTGCGCCTACCTCACCAATGGCACCATCAGCGCACTGTCAGGCGGCGGCGATGTCTCCATTACGGCCGACAATCTCGTCATCAGCAACCACGTGCTTCAGGCTGGCGGCCGGCTGACGATCTCGCCGACGGGCTGTTTCTCCGACGGCTACAGCTCCTACAATCTGTTCGGCCACGTCGTTGACACCAACACACCCGTGCTCGGCGTGGTCAGCAACGGCAACTTCATGGCGCTCAGCGGCGACTTTGGATTCCTGACCAAGCCGGTGAACGGCAACCTGCTTGGAACCACCATCAGCAACAATGCCGCGCCGTTCCGCAACGTCATCATGACGTGGTCCGGCAAGGACCGTGGTGTTTCTCCGCTTGGTTTCTCGAACAACCTCGCCGTCGGCCGTCTGGTGCTGAACGGCAATGCCGGCAGCAAATTCAGCTTCACCGGCACCGCCGCCGGCAGCGCCCTCTACGTGGATCGTCTGGAGCTTTTGGGCAGCATCACCAATTTCGGTCCGGCCGGTCTGACCAACATCAACATTGGTTCGAACATCAAAGTCTATTTTGCCCAGGCAACGGCCAACGGGGTTTCCATCGCAGAACAACTGCACCGTTCCAGCCAGATGAACGGCGGCAACAG
Source organism: Verrucomicrobiota bacterium (assembly GCA_046346715.1). Lineage (GTDB taxonomy): Bacteria > Verrucomicrobiota > Verrucomicrobiia > Limisphaerales > CAIQOK01 > CAIQOK01. Next base: position 240,600 of record JAXMHO010000001.1, on the reverse strand, counting down.
CGGTCGCTTCTACTGGGTCAGCAATTATGCCGGCATCTTCAGTGCGACGAACATTGTTGATCCGAACGACTTCCTCACGCGCAGCTTCAACCAGGCGTTGGTGGAGAGTGAAAACATTGATTCGGACGGCGACACCTTGGTCAATCGTTTCGATGCGACCCCCATTCCGCTTTCCTGGAACTTCGACGTGGTCTCCACCAACCGGCCTTGCGACTGCGATTCCGGCACGCTCGCCATCATCAACCTTGGTGGCACGTTGCACTCCGGTCATGAGGGCGGCTCGGATTCAACGGTTCTGGCCTTCCCGGGCGAATCTGGATCAGGCGGCAGCAGCTCCGGTGTGACCAATCTCTTCACCCTGACTCAGGGCACCTACCATGGGTTGTTTTACGAGACCAACGGCGTGGCCACGGCCAGCGCGGGCTACTTCAAGGCCACCGTCACGAAGTCAGGCAAGGTCACCGGCGCGTTGAAGCTGGCCGGCAAGACGTATTCCTTCTCCGGCGCGTTTGCCACCAACGGCCATTTCGTCAAAACCAATCTGTCGGCCGACAAGCGTTCGCTCCGGCTGAATCTTGACGCCTTGTTGGATACCACCGGCGGTGGTCAGATCAACGGCTCGGTGGCCAGCTCCAACTGGACGGCTGTGCTGCGCGCGGATCGCCAGACCGCGCAAGTGAAGAGCAAGTTCTCGGTGGTGTTCCCCGGCGACGACGTGACCAGCACGAACAGCCCGGCGGGTCACGGTTTTGCCGCCTTGCGTCTCAAGACCGACGGCACCGTTCAATGGAGCGGCGCCTTGGGTGACGGCACCTCCATTCCTGAAACCCAGAGCAGCGGCATTTCCAGCCAGGGCCTGTGGCCGCTTTACCTGACGCCTTACGGTGGTGCCGGATTGCTGCTGGGCTGGATGCATTTCGACACCAACCAGCCGGACAGCGACCTCAGTGGCAACGCGGTCTGGATCAAGCCCGGCAACCTGCCGTCCAAATATCGCAAATACTATCCGGCGGGCTTCACCAACCAGCTTGGCGTGGTGGGATCGGCCTTTGTGGAGCCGGCGGTCAAATCCACCAACGGCGCGGTGGTCGTGGAAGGCGGCAACCTGTCCCAGCCGGTGACCAACAGCTTCGGCTTGAATTCCAGCCTGAAGGTTCCCAAGCAGGGCGCCAACCAGTTCAGCTTCAGCCTCACCAAGAGCAACGGCGTTTTCCAAGGCAGCGAACTCATGCCCATCAACGTCAACACGAAGTTCCAAGGCGTTCTGCTCCAGAAGCTGGAGGCGGGCTATGGGTTCTTCCTCGGTACGAACCGCAGCGGTCAGGTCAAGTTTGTGCCGCTGCCTTGAGGGTGGCCGAGAGTTCACGTGGCTGACGACGGGTTGCTGGCTCCCTGGATGAAGGGAGAGAGTTTGGTCCGAATTGCAGATCCAATTTTGTAAAGTCATTATGCGAACAGTGCGACAATTATTCACCGTGCCGGCGTGGTTGAAAGCCTTTCAGCTCGCGGCCTGGGCCGGCGTTATCTTGGGGGCGGCCACCGTGCTGGCCCAGCCCGCCAATGACAATTTCCTCGACGCCATTCCCGTGACCGGCCTGCTCGGTCAGGTGACTGGTTCCAACACTAATGCCACCTTGGAACTGGGAGAACCGACCGTGGTTGCCACCCCGACCGGCACCATCCCGCTGGGATCCTCCGTCTGGTACAGCTGGACCGCCCCGCTCAATGGCAACGTCACCTTTGACACCCTTAATAGCGTGTTCGACACGGTGCTGGCGGCTTACACCGGCAGCAGTGTGTCCAGCCTGACCCAGGTCGCCGCCGACGACGACAGCGGCCCGAGTCTGACGAGCAAAATGACGTTCACGGCGGTACAGGGAACGACCTACTACATTTCGGTCAATGGCTTCGGCTCGGGTTTGTTCTTTGCGGACGAAGGTGATTACATCTTGAACTGGAACGCGGTCGGGGCGAACTGGCCTGGGCAGTTTCAACTGACATCCACCGCCTATCGCTACAGCCAAAACGAAAGTTTTGGCACCGCCAGCGTCACCACCTTCGGTCTGCCGGCCCGCGCCACGGTGACTCGTTACCGCGGATACTCCGGTAAGGTCAAGGTGGACTACTCCATTACCAGCAGCCTCTACACGAACATTTTTTACACGAACTACTTCGGCACCATCGACACCAACAACACCATGATCAGCAACATGGTGGTGCGGGTGGTCTATCAAAACTTCAACAACGGTGTTTTCAGCAGCACCATTGATCTGCCGGGTTCCATCACCACCTACAGCAACGGCATCTTCTCCTCTCGGGTGACGGGTGTTGTCTTCAGCAATGCCCCTTTCTGTGACATTCCCGAGAACTGGCCGCCGGTTTATGGTGTCGCCACTCCGCCGCCCCCGGCCACGGTGACCTTCTGCTCCACCACCAGTGGCACCAATTTTCTGGCGACCTCCACCGTGCCGCCGGCATTCGCCCAAGGCTCGGTCATTTTCAATGACTGGCAGATGAGCGCCGACATTTATGTGCCGGCTTCGGTGCCGAACTTTGCGGGTGTGAACGGTTACCTCATTGTCACTCTCACCAACGCGACCTTGGACGCGGCCGAAGGTCAGACTCCGGGCCTGCCGCAGATAGACGCGTTGAACGGGACGGCCACGGTCACCTTCTTGAACACCGGTTCAGTGCCGGGCGCAACGGGCCTGTTCCCCTCGACCAATTCCATTTTCAACTTTGAACGCGCAACTTTGCGTTGCAACGAAGGCACCACGCTGGCCCGCGTTGGCGTCGTCCGCTCCGGCACCAATTTCTCCTCCGGTTCATCAGTGCACTACATCATCGACACCACGGGCAACAACGGATACGGCCGCAACAACACGTTTCCTGTGCAGCCGGGTTCGGACTACGCCACGCCCGACAATGCCACCAAATACTCAGCCAACGTGGACTTCACGAACGTCCCCGCCAGCGGTACGCTGACCTGGGGCGCCAATGATGATGCGATCAAGTTCATCGACATTCCGATTCACAACGATGACCTCGTGGAGTTCAACGAGGACATCTTCATCCAATTCGACCGCAGCTCCGGCAACGCGCCGCAAAACGGCGTCATCGGCAATGTGGACAGCTGTGTTTTGACAATTGTTTTTGATGCCTCTATCGCCGCCAGTCCGGACGCCAACGGCGAATGGGCCACTGCCGAGCAGGCGGCCGGTGCCGTGGACCGCAGTTACAATCCCGACAATTATCCGACCACAACTCCGCCCGCCAACCTGCATCCCGGTGCCAATGGCACGGTGTATTCCGTCGCGGTGCAATCCGACTCGTCAACGATCATCGCCGGTGACTTCACCGCCTACAACACCACGCCCCGGAACCGCGTCGCCCGCGTCCGCAAAGGCGGCATGCTGGACACCAGCTTCAATCCTGGTTCCGGTGCGGATGGCTTCATCAACTCGGTGGTGCTGGACAGTTCCGAGCGGGCCGTTCTCGTTGGCGGGTTCAGTTCCTACAACGGCACCTTCCGCTCCGGCATCGCCCGGCTGACGACTTCGGGTGCGCTGGATAATTCCTTCGATCCCGGCTTCGGCGCGGACCTCCCGGTATATGCTGCCGCAGTTCAACCCGATGGCCAGATTGTCATCGCCGGCATGTTCACCACCTATGATCTGGTGGGCCGCAATGGCATCGCCCGGCTGAATCCCGACGGCACTTTGGATTCCTCGTTTGATCCCGGCACCGGCCCCAACGGCACAATCTATTCCGTGGCGGTTCAGTCCGATGGCAAAATTGTCATCGCCGGTGATTTCACCACGGTGGATGGCGTTGACTGCAGCCGCATCGCCCGCTTGAATGCGGACGGCACCTTGGATTCAACGTTTATTGGCACCGGCTTTGGCGCCGATGACGCCATCTACGCCTTGGCCATCCAGAACGACGGCCAGATTCTGATCGGCGGCGCCTTCAACGCTTTCAACAACCTCGGCGGCAAAGGAATTGCCCGGTTGAACAACGACGGTTCATGGGACTCGACCTTTGATGTCGGCGTTGGCGCGGATGACATTGTTTACAGCCTGAAACTCCAGTCGGACGGCGCGGTGTTGGTGGGCGGCGTGTTCAACAGCATCAACCGCAGCCGGCGCATCAGCTTCGCGCGGTTGACCACGGCCGGCGCGGTGGACACAACCTTCATGGACACGGCCTACAACCAGTTTGCCGGCTTGGTGAATCCTTACCACGACTCCAACGTCAATGCGCCGAACCCGGTGTACGGCATCGATGTCCAGCCCGACGGCAACATCATCATCGGCGGTAAATTCCAGCAGGTGGGCGGCGGTTTCAGCCGGGAAGACATCCGGCAGCGCAGCAACGTGGCGCGCATCATTGGTGGCGCCACTCCGGGTTCCGGCACGATCAGCCTCGAGCCCAGCTACACGGCGGACTCTTCCTCGCCGACATACTTTGTGCAGCTGACCCGCGCCAACGGCACGTTGGGTCAGGTCAGCGCGCAGTTGGAGGCCATTCCCCGTCCGCCGGGACCTGGTTCCGCCGCGTATGGTGTGGATTATACCTTCAACCCCGCCACCCCGCTGTGGCGTTCCTCCTGGTCGAGAACTTGGATGATGAGCGACGGCTTGACCGGCCCCAACAACGACGAGACCGCCGTTGACGGAGCGCATGTTTACCTCGCCAGCCCGGTTTACATCAACATCATCAGCAACAACAACGCGGACACGGAGATTGATCTGAAGCTGACCCAGCCGATTGGCACGGAAACCTTCCTGCTGGGCGGACTCAACATTCCGCTGGGGGTCTCCTTGGGACGCAGCTCGGCACCTCTGCGCATTGTTCACAACAACAATTCGGCCGGCATCCTCAGCTTCCGCTCGTCGGTTTATGTCACCAATGAAAATGCCGGCAACGCGATCATCAGCGTCAACCGCGCCACGGGCAGTGCTGGCACGGTGACGGTGAAATACTCCACCACCACGAACGGCACGGCCATTCCGGGCGTGGACTTCACGGCCAAGAGCGGCACGCTGACTTTTGGGTCCGGCCAGACGAATCAAACGTTTTCGGTCGCATTGCTCAACAACTTTATCGCCCAGCAGGATCGCACCGTGGGATTGAACCTGTTCACGCCTAGCGGCGGCGCGAGCCTGGGTAACACGAATGCCCAGTTGCTGATCGTGGATGACGATTTCTCCTCCGGACATCTCAGCTTGAGTTCGGATATCTACGGCATTCGTGAAACGCAAAGTCCGGCGGTCATCACGGTGAACCGTCTGGGTGGCAGCTTGAACGTGGAAAGCGTGACGGTTCAGGTGACTGCGGGTTCGGCGTCGGATGGTGTGAACTTCATTTCGTCCAGCACGGTCCTCACCTGGGCTAATGGCGATGTCAGCGCCAAGACCGTCTCGATTCCCATTTTCCCGGATGGCCTGGTAACGCCTGACCTCACGGTCGACATCAACCTGACCAACGGCAAAGTGAATGGAACGAACAACAGTCTGGTTCTAAACGGGCTGTTCACCAGCGCAACCTTGGTCATCTCGAACATGGATGCCGTCGGCACCGTTCAATTCAGCGCGCCCGTTTACACGGTGAATGAAAATGGCAGCGACGCCATCATCCCGGTGGTTCGCACCGGCGGTTCGGCGGAATCGATCGCTGTGAATTATGCGACCATTCCTGGCACGGCCTTCGCCGGCACGGACTACGGTGACACCAGCGGAACCTTGTTCTTCGGCCCCGGCGAAGTCAGCAAGCTGATTCACGTGCCGATCATCAACAATGGCACGTCGGATCCAACCCGGTTCCTGACCTTGCAACTTAGCGGATTTGTTCCCGGCGGCGCGCAGGGTTCTCCGATTCAGGCCTTGTTGAACATCACCGATGACGAGTCCTTCAACCAGCCGGCCGGCAAACCCGACACGACCTACAGCAGTCTGGCAGGGTTCAATGATTCCGTCTTTGCCCTCGACCTGCAGGCTGATGGCAGTTTGTTGGTGGGCGGTGATTTCACCACGGCCAACGGAGTTCCGCGTCAGCGGATCGCCCGGTTGAAGCCAGACGGCACGTTGGACACGCACTTCTCCACTTATCTGACCACGTGGGGAGCCAATGCCACCGTGCGTTCGGTGCTGGCCCAGACCGACTCCCGGATTTTGATCGGCGGCTTTTTCACCAACGTCAACAGCACCATCCTCCGCCGGATTGCCCGGTTGAATCTGGATGGCTCGCTGGATAGTTCCTTCAATCCCGGCTCCGGCGCGAACAACCCCATCTATGCCCTCGGTGAAACCTTTGTCACCGGCCAACGGCGGATTGTGGTCGGCGGCGCGTTCACTTTGTTCAACGGCGTTTCCCGCAACTCCGTGGCCCAGTTGATGGACGGCGGTGCAGTGGACAATGATTTCAATCCCGGCACCGGCGCCAACGGAACCATCTACGCGCTCGCCGTTCAGCCGGATGGCAAGATCCTGGTCGGCGGCGACTTCACCACCTTCAACGGTGCTCCTTTGAATCACGTGGCTCGTCTGAATCCGAATGGCTCGGTGGATACGTCGTTCCAGCCGGGCAGCGGTGCCAATGATTCCGTGCGCGCCATCACGGTTCAGCCCGATGGTCAGATTTTGATTGGCGGCCTGTTTACGGATGTGGATGGCTTTGCGCTGAACCACCTCGCCCGCCTGAACAGCAACGGCAGCGTGGACACCAGCTTCAATCCGGGAGTGGGCGCTGACGCCAATGTGAATGCAATGGCGGTCCAGGTGGACGGCCGGATCGTGGTGGTGGGCGATTTCACCCGCTGCAATGATGTCACCCGCAACCGCATCACTCGGCTCAATCCGGACGGCTCGGTGGATCCGACGATCAATTTCGGCACCGGTGCCAATGCGTCCGTGGCTGCGGTGTTGATTCAGCCCGACGGCAACATTGTTCTCGGCGGCACGTTCACGACCTACGACAGCCAGTCTCATCCGCATCTGGTCCGCATCTACGGCGGTTCGCTCGCGGGTTCCGGCTCGTTTGAATTCAGCGCGGCCGCTTATCAGACCCACGAAATCAGCTCCAATGTCGTCGTCACGGTCCGCCGCGCCGGCGGCACCAGCGGCCCGAACTTCGACGGCTCGGGCGATGTTTCCATCCAGCTCAGTTCCAGTGATGTCACGGCGCTGGAGGCCATCAACTACGAAGGCATCGTCACCAACATTTCCTTCCCGCCCGGCGAAGTTTCGCGGGATGTGGTCATTCCTATCTATGACGATGCAACGGTGACGCCGACGCTGACCTTCGATGTAGCGTTGTCAAATCCGACCTCGCCCGCACAACTCGGCAACCAGCCTTCCGCCGTGGTGAGCATTCTCAACGATGATTCAGGAATCAGCCTGAGTTCCAGCACCTACTCGGTTGCCAAAAACGCACCCGGCGGCGTGGGAATCGTCAATGTCGTCCGCCAAGGCGGCACCAACGGCGCGGCCAGCATCATCCTCATGACCACAACCAACGGTTCGGCGGTGGTGGGCACGGATTATCAGTCCGTGAGCAACGTGGTGGTGTTCAATCCGGGCGACATTTCCAAGAACGTCGCGATTCCGGTCGTCAACAATGGTCTGCCGCGCGGCAACCGCACGGTCACGATGATTCTGACCAATCTTACCGACGTCTCCAGCAATGGCGCAAACCTGCTGCTCCTGCCGCCGGCTGAAGCCACGCTTACCATCATCGACACTGTGCAGGCTCCCGGTGAGCTTTTGTTCGCCGCGACCAACTACATCTTCGGTGAAGCCAGCAGCAACGCAGTCATCACCGTGCTGCGCACCAACGGCTCGTCCGGCACGATCTCTGTATCCTACAGCACGACCGCCGGCACGGCGGCCGCCGGGGTGAACTACACCGCAGTTTCGGGTGTGCTGACCTTCGGCAGCGGTGAAATGGTCAAAACTTTCAATCTGCCGCTGCTTGAGAACACCTTGGTGCAGGGCAGCGTGGGATTGACACTGACGCTCTCCAACCCGACCGGTGGCGCCACCCTCCAGGGCAGCCCGAGCCGCCCGGTGACCATTGTGGACAATGATGCCGGCTTTGCGTTTGCCAGCGCGGCTTACGTGGTCAGCGAAACCGCCGGCTCCGTCATCCTGAATGTGCAACGTTTGAACAACGCCAGCGGCACGATGCAGGTGAGCTATGCGACCACGAACGGCTCCGCCATCGCCGGCACCAACTACCAGTCCACTTCGGGCGTCCTGACCTTCAACGTCGGCGAGACCAACAAGTCGATCAACATCCCGGTGCTGCATGATCTCCACGCCACCAGCAACCTGACGTTTGGCGTCAATCTTTCCAACCCCACCGGCGGCGGTCAGTTGACCTTCCCGAGCAGCGCCAGCGTGATCGTGCTGGATGCCGAGGCGGGTCTGGGCTTCACCAGTCCGACCTTCACCGTCACCAAGAGCGGCACCAATGCCATCCTGACGGTGTTCTGCTCGAATCCCAGCGCCGAACCTCTGGCGGTGAACTACGCCTCGGCGGACGGCACGGCGGTCGCCGGCACGGATTACACGCCGGTCAGCGGCACGTTGAGCTTCACCAACGGCGCGGTGACCAACTACATCATCGTCCCGATCATCAACAACGCCCTGGTGCAAGGCGACCTGAACTTTACGGTGTCGCTGTCCGGTCCGACGGGCGCCGGCCAGTTGATTTCCCCGAGCACCGCCACGGTGACGATTGTTGACATCAATGCCGGCCTGAGCTTCTCCAGCCCGAGCTACACGGTGTTCAAGAACGCGGTGACCGCCAACATCAACGTGTTCCGCACCGGCTACACCAACAGCACCGTCTCGGTGAACTACGCGACGCTGGACGGCTCCGGCACCAATGGCATCGATTACACGGCCGTGAGCGGCACCCTGGTTTTCACGAACGGCCAGACCAACCTGAGCTTCTCCGTGCCGGTGACGGACAGCACGACAGTGCAGCCGGACAAGACCGTGCTGCTCCAGTTGTCCAATCCGATCGGCACCAACGGTGTTCTGGTCGCCCCGAGCGCGGCCGTCCTCACCATCCGCGACAACAGCGGCAGCTTGATTGTGCCGGCGGGCGTGGCGCTGCTGACCGAGAGCGGACCGGTGAACGGCGTCATCGATCCGGGTGAAAGTGTCTCGCTGCTCTTCGCGCTGCGCAACGGCGGCGGCACCAACACTTCCAACCTGAAGGCCACTTTGCTGGCGACCAACGGCGTGACTTCGCCGAGCGGCACCCAGAATTACGGCACGCTCGCCGTCGGCGGTGCGTCGGCCTCGCGGCAATACAGCTTCATCGCCAGCGGCAGCAACGGCCAGGCGGTGGTGGCGACGTTCCTCCTGACCAACGGCACGGCCAGCGCGGGCTCGGCGACGTTCACCTTCATCCTCGGCAACAGCGCGGGTTCGTTCACCAACGCCGGCGCCATCAGCATCCCGTTGCAGGGCGCGGCTTCGCCGTATCCCTCGACCATCAACGTCAGCGGCGTGGGCGGTTCCTTGACGAAGGCCACGGTCACGTTGAACAAGCTGACGCACACTTCCGGAGCGGACATCGACGCCTTGCTGGTGTCGCCGACGGGCCAGAAGACCCTGCTCATGGCGAACGCCGGCGGCTTCAATGCCATCAACGGCGCGACGCTGACATTCGACGATGCCGCGGCCGCTTATCTGCCGTTGAATTCGCAGATCACCACCGGCACCAACAAGCCGACCACGTTCTTCCCCGTGACCATCTTCCCGGCTCCGGCTCCGGCGGCGCCTTACAACACGAACCTGTCCACCTTGAACGGCAGCAACCCGAACGGCACCTGGTCGCTGTATGTCCTGGATGACACCGCGCTGAACTCGGGCATGATCTCGAACGGCTGGTCGTTGAATCTGACCACGGTGAATTTGGTGGGCTCGACGGTTGATCTGCTGGCCACGGCTTCGGGCGCAAGCTCGGTGATCGTGAGCAACAATCTCACCTACACCTTGACGGTGACCAACTACGGTCCGTCCACGGCCACCGGCGTCACTTTGACCGACACCCTGCCGGTCAACGTCAATTACGTCTCCTCCAATCCGTCGCTGGGCTCGGTGTCCGTCGTTTCCGGCGTCGTGACCTGGAGCCCGGGCACGCTCGCTATTAACACCGGCGCGTCGCTGACCTTGGTCGTGAATCCGACGGCGGTGGGCAGCATCACCAACACCTGCACGGTGGCGGCAAATGAAGCCGACGCCAACACGGTCAACAACACCGCGTCAGTCATCACGACGGTGGACACCACCAAGGCCGATCTCGTGCTGACCGTGGTGGGCACGCCGAATCCGCTGTGGGGCGGGAACAACGTGACGTATTCGCTGCTCGTCACCAACGCCGGTCCGGCGGCGGCGTCCGGCGTGGCGATCACAAACATCCTTTCGCCGTCCGTCATCTTCGTCTCCGCTTTCCCGGGCGGCTACACCCGCTCCGGCAGCACGGTGACCTTCACCAACCTCGGCACCCTCGCCGTGGGCGGCCAGGCCGTGGCGAGCATCGTGGTCAAGACCACCACCGGTGGCACCATCACCAACATTGCGGTGGCGGCGTCGCAGGTGGTTGATCCGGCCAAGGCCAACAACTCGGCGATTGTGAAGACCGTGGTGGATTCGCTCGACCTGGGCGTCTTCAAGTCCGGCTCCAACCTTGTGATCAGCTGGCCGACCAACACCGCCGGCTATGTGCTGGAAAGCGCGACCAACCTCATTTCGCCGGTGTGGACGACCGTCACCAGCCCGACTGCCGTGGTGAGCAACGGACAATACGTCATCACCATCAGCGTCGGCTCCGGCAGCAAATACTTCCGCCTGCACGGACCCTAGCCCGGCAATCACGCCCGGGAAGGCAGCGCCTGACGTTCTTAGGAGAACGTCAGGTCAGGTATGAATCAGAATATGAAGAACATGTTTGGCTTGTTGCATCGTACGGGAAACCGCGAAACGTTGCTGGGCGCCGCCCTTCTGGCCGTCACACTCCTCGCCGCTCCGTCATTGACCGCGGCCCCTTCGACCAAAGGACTTCAATACGCCGACGGCTGGCACAGCCCGGCGGGCATCCCCGCCGTTGACAGCTTCAACGCCTGGGCCGGCCAGTACACCGCCGCAAGCAGCGCGGTCCGCGAAGGGATGATTGCCCAGGGCGTGACGCTCGCGCAACAGCGCCGGACGGCGCTGGCGGCGTTGATCCGTCAAAGTCCCGCCAAGGCCTTTGAAGCCGCGGTGCCCGCCGCCGTGCTGGGCCAGCTTCCGGCCGCCGTGAGCGCCGAACTGGAAACGCGTGTTTCCGGTGTGGGCGATCTCTCCGTTTTGATTTTCTGCCCAAACAAAAACGCCGCGCCGGTCCGGCCGATGGAACGCTACGTCACGGTCAACGGGGGCACCTATCAGGCCTTTACCTACGGTCGTCGCCTGGGGGAGACTTCGAAGAAGGGCATTTCGGTCCATGGCATCGCTGTCGATGGCGTGCTCGCCCTGCATGAAGGCGCATTGCGCGAACTGGAAGCCGGTGAAACAGTCCCGGCCTCAAAGACGGTGACGGTCGTTCCGGATGTCGATGCCAGCACGCCCGCCGGTCAGCCGGTGGTCGCCGAAATGGGCGGTGAGTTTTATCAGTTCAAGTCCGCCGGACATCTGCAGCAGGTGGAGGCGTTGCTGGAAAAATCCGAAACCGGCCTTTCCCCAATTCCCAGCCATAGTCCTGCGAACGTGTTGCAATCGCCTTCCGTGGCGGCCAGCGGCACGGGCGCCAATCCGAGCTCGGCCTGGACGGTGGGCGGCAAGAGAATCCTTGTCATCCGCGTGGATTTCTCCGACCTGCCTGGCGACCCGACCTTTCCCGGCGGCCCGGCCGGAACCGCCGCGAATATGCAGAACCTGATCGACTCCCAGGTCTCTCCCTACTACGCCAAGAGCTCCTACGGCCAGACCACCCTGACGAACGTGGTCACCTCCCAGTTGTACCGCATGCCGCAGCCGGCCTCGACCTATGCGCAGGCGGGCAACAACACCGGCCTGCACACCGATGCGGAAGCGCTCGCGGCGGCCAACTACAACTTGGCGACCTTTGACCGCATCGTGGTCGTGTTTTCATACCTCGGAAACCTTCCCGGCTCCCTGATCAACTACGGCGGCCTGGCCGAAATAACCGGTCCGAGCGTCTGGATCAACGGTGAGTTTGATTTCCGCGTCGTTGCGCACGAACTCGGGCACACCTACGGGCTCTACCATGCCGGTTTGTGGCAGGTCACCGACGGCAATCCGCTCAGCGCGGGCGGTTCCACCATCGAGTATGGCGACGACTTCGACACCATGGGCGCGAATTTCGCCAACAGCCAGCAGACGGATTTCAGCCCATTTTTCAAAAACCAGCTCGGCTGGTTGAAGGATTCCCAGGTGCGGACCATTTCCGGCAACGGCGTTTACCGGATCAACACGTTTGACTGGGGCAATTATGTGGACGCCCTCAATGAAAGCACGCTCGCGTTGAAGGTTGTCCGCGACAGCGAGCACACCTACTGGGTCGGCATCCGCCGCAATTTCACCGGCAATGCGTTCGCTCAGAATGGCGCCTACGTGATCTGGGGCTTGAACACGGTCGGCGGCGGCAGCGGCGGCGGCTTCCAAAGCCAGCTGCTCGACTTCAACACGCCCGGCAATGCTCCGGTCAACGGCGTCAACGACGACTACGACTCCGCGCTTCAGTTCTCGCAAGTCCTCGACGACCAGTCCATCAGTTTGCGGCTCACGCCGGTGACCGAAGGCGGTTCGGCTCCGAACACTTATGTGGACATCCGCGTGGGCAACGGCGGCGCGCCGGACTTCCGCGTGTTCACCAACTCGCTTCCCGGCGGCAACGGCAACGGCGGCGTGGACCCGAACGAGTGCAATCCGATGTTCATCGTGATCACCAACGTCGGCCTCGTCGGCGGCACCAACATCCTCGCCACCTTGAGCACGACCAATGCGAACGTGATCGTCTCGGGCAAAAGCTCCAGCTACCTCAACATTGCCGCGGGCGACAGCGGCACCAACATTCTCGCCTTTCAGTTCAGCACGTCACCGAATTTTGAGTGCGGCACGCCGGTCAATTTTACGCTCGTCATCAAGAGCGACGAGACCACCCAGACCAACACTTTCAGTGTTGCTTCGGGATCGTCCAGCACCCCGTTGCGTTTTGACAGCGTGGGCACGGCGCCGATTCCCGATCTGTCCACCGGCGATCTGCCCCTGGTGGTGTCCAATTTCCCGTCGGCCATTTTGAAGGCGACGCTCTCGCTGCACATCACCCACACCTTCACCTCGGACCTGATTCTCCAGCTCATTTCGCCTGACGGCACGGTCTATACGCTGGCTGATCACGTCGGCGATTCCCGGGATAATTTCGGCAACAACTGCGCGGATCTCCGCACCACGTTTGACGACGACGCGCAGTTCAACATCGCCGTGGGGGCCCCGCCGTTCATCGGCAGCTTCCAGCCGCAGGACCGGCTGTCCGGGCTGATTGGCAAGTCGGGTTCCGCCGTCAACGGCACCTGGCACCTGCATGTCATCGACGACATCGGCATCGATATTGGCACAATTCAATGCTGGTCGCTGTTTCTCTCCACACCGGCCTGCGTGGATGGCGGCGGCGAATGTCCCGGCAGCGACCTCGCCATCGGCGGCAATGCGGCGCCCGAGCCGGTCATCGTGGGCAACAATCTGGTCTACAACCTGAGCGTGACGAACCTCGGTCCGAAAGTGGCCAAGGGCGTGACTCTGACTCATCTCCTCCCCGCGAACGTGACATTCCTGAGCGCCAGCACCTCCCAAGGTTCGTTCGCGCAATCCGCCGCGTCGGTGAATTTCAACTTCGGCACCTTGCCCGTCGGCAGCGTGGCCACGGCCACCGTCACAGTGACCCCGACCCAGGTGGGCACCATCACCGCCACGGCCTCGACAGCGGCGGTGACGGATCCGGACGGCGATCTTTCGAACAACAGCGTGACCATCACCAGCCATGCCAATCCGCCGGCGTCAGATGTCGCGGTCGGCATCCGGGCGCTGCCGAACCCGGTCACCATCGGCAACTCGCTCACCTACACGATCAGCGTCACGAACAACGGACCCAGCGCGGCGTCCGGCGTGGTGGTCAGCAACAACTTCACGTCGTCGCTGGCCCTGACTTCCGCCAACGTCTCCCAAGGCACGGCGACCATCGTGGGCAATGTTGTGCTGCTCAGCATCGGCGGCATGAACCAGGGCGCCGTGGTGACGGCCACGGTCACCGGCATTCCTTCCGCCGAAGGTCAGATCGTGGCCAAGGCAAATGTCCGTGCGAACCAGACGGACCCGGTTCCCGGCAACAACAATGCCACGGTGAACACGGCCGTCAGCGCAGCCGCGGATCTTGGCGTCGGCTTCCAGAATGTGCCGGCGAGCATTGTCCTCGGCAACAACCTGACCTACACGGTCAGCGCAACCAACTTTGGTCCGAGCATCGCCACGTCGGTGTTCCTCACCCAGATTCTTCCGCCGGCCGCCCAGGTGGTGAGCTCCAACTCCTCCCTCGGCACGCTCTCGCAGTCCGGCAATGTGATGACCTGCAACGTCGGCAGCCTCGGCCAGGGGGGCGTCGTCACGATGACGGTGGTCGTGTTTGTTCCGACTTCGCAGACGGTGACTTCGTCGGTGACGGTTTCCGGCGGCCTGGCCGATCTCTTCTCCGCGAACAACTCCGCCACGGCGACGACCATCGTGGCTCCGCCCTTTGTCAACGTGCAGCCCGCGGGCGCCACGCTCGTGACGGAAAGCATCGCGCCGGCGAACGGCTCGATTGAATCCGGCGAGACCGTCAGCGTGCAGTTCCGGCTGGCCAACCTCGGCAACGTCGCGACGACCAATGTCATGGCCAAGCTGCTTTCTGGCGGCGGCGTGACTTCTCCCACTACGAGCACGCTCGTCTATGGCGTGCTTTCACCTGGCGGCCTGCCCGGTTCGCAGCTTTACAGCTTCACCGCCAGCGGCACGAACGGCGGCAGCGTGGTGGCGACGATGCAGTTGAGCGGGGATGTCTCGAACACGGTCAGCTTCACCTTCAAGCTGCCGAAGGCGACGAGCTTCGCGAACACCAACAAGATCACCATTCCGGATGTGGGCAGCGCCTCGCCTTATCCGTCCACCATCACGGTCTCGGGTGTCACGGGCCTGGTCGGCAAAGTTACCGCCACGCTGACCAACTTCCACCACGGTTACCCCAACGACGTCAGCGTC
Source organism: Verrucomicrobiota bacterium (assembly GCA_046346715.1). Lineage (GTDB taxonomy): Bacteria > Verrucomicrobiota > Verrucomicrobiia > Limisphaerales > CAIQOK01 > CAIQOK01. The sequence goes on along the minus strand of JAXMHO010000001.1, from coordinate 225,292 downwards.
CTGCTGGTGTCGCCCACCGGCGCCAAGAGCGTGCTGATGGCGCATGCCGGGCAGTTTGGCTCGCCGGTCACCGGGGCGACCTTCACCTTTGATGACGCGGCGGCTTCCCCGCTGCCTGACAGCGGTTCTTTGAGCACCGGCACCTGGGCGCCCGTGTCCTATGCCCCGACGCCGGTCTTCAACAGTCCGGCACCCGCGGGTCCGTATCCGGCCGCCCTGTCGGTCTTCAACAATTCCAATCCCAACGGCGTCTGGTCCTTGTACGTCGTGGATGAATCCGCCGGCGACTCCGGCGTCATCAGCAACGGCTGGAGCCTGGCCATTACCACTCTGACGCCGGTGAATCAAACGGCCGACCTCTCCATTTCGGGCGTGGATTCTCCGGACCCGGTGCTGGCGGGTGATAATCTCACCTACACCTTCACCGTGACGAACAATGGCACCAACGCGGCGAGCAACATCGCCTTCACGAACGTGCTTCCGGCGAATGTCCGCTACCTTTCTACCACGGTTTCCCAGGGCAGCTACAACACCAACGCGGGAACGGTCTATGCCAACCTCGGCAGCCTCAACGTGGGTGCGAGCGCAACCGTGACCATCGTGGTTTCACCGAACACCTCGGGCGTTCTCACGACCACGGCCAGCGTCTCGGCGAGCCAGAACGATCTCGTTCCGAACAACAACAGCGTGACGCTTTCGACGACGGCCAATCTGCCGGTGGCGGATCTTTCCATCGTGAAGAGCGCGTCGGCGGACACGGTGGTCACGGGCAGCAACTTTGTTTACACCCTCTCCGTTGTGAACAACGGTCCCGGCAAGGCCTTGAATGCCGTCGTGACCGATGTCCTCCCGGCCGGTTTGGCCTATGTCTCGTCCAGCGCCGGCACATTCGCCAGCGGCACGCTGACGGTCAACCTCGGCACGCTGAACTCCGGTGCGGGCTCCGCCATCACCATCACCACGCATCCCACGACGACCGGCACGATTGTGAACACGGCGACCGCCTCAACGACGTCGTCTGATTCCAACACCAACAACAATTCCAGCTCGGCCACCATCACAGCGCGGCTGCCCAAGGCCGCCATCGTCACCGTCAATGCTGCCTTGGTTTCTGAATCCCAGCTCCCGGCCGACGGCACGGTCTCGGCGGGTGAAACCGTCACGGTGGCGCTAGGCCTCGCCAACACCGGCGAAATCGACACCACTAGCCTGGTGGCCACGCTCGCCAACACCGGCGGGGTCACCGCTTCGAGCGGCGCGGTCAACTATGGTGCGCTGGTTCACAACGGTGCGGCGGTCTCCCGCAACTTCACCTTCACGGCGGGCAATCCGGTGGGCGGCGTGATCGTCGCGACGCTGTCCCTGCAGGATGGCGCGAACAATCTTGGCTCGGTGACTTTCAACTTCACGCTGCCGCAGACCAATTCGTTCGCCAACACGAACGCCATCATCATTCCCGACCACGGCAGCGCCGCGCCGTATCCGTCCGCCATCACCGTCTCGGGATTGTCCGGATATGTCAGCAAGGTCTCGGTCACGCTGAATGGAATCACCCATGCGTTCCCGAAAGACATCGGCGTGCTGCTCGTCAGCCCGACGGGCGCCAAGTCGGTCGTCATGGCAGGAGCGGGAGGAGGTAACTCCGTCAGCAATCTGACCGTTTCCTTCTACGACGCCGCAGCTGGCACATTGTCCGACACGACAGCAACAGCGGCAGGCGACTACAAGCCGGCATCCTTCCCGGCGAGCCGCGCGTTCCCGTCACCGGCCCCCGCGGGCCAGTTCACGGCGTCGTTTGCCCAGTTCAATGGCGGCACGCCAAACGGCGACTGGTCGTTGTATGTGGTGGACGATGTCACCGGCGACGGCGGCATCATCAGCCGCGGCTGGACCTTGAATCTGACGGTGGTGACTCCGGTTAATCCGACGGTTGACCTGGCGGTTTCCGCCTCGGCGAATCCGGCGATGATCTACGTGGGACACAACTCGACCTACTCCATCTTCGTCACCAACCAGGGTCCGAATGTGGCGACGGGCGTCATTGTCACCGACACGTTGCCGGCGGGCGCCACGCTCGACACGGTCACGGTTTCAAAGGGCGGCTTCACGGCGTCGCCGACCACGGTGACCTTCAACGTCGGCACCTTGAACGTCGGTGAAGGCGCGCAGATGGATCTGCTCACCACGCTGAATGTCGCCGGACCGGCGTTGAACAGCGCGATTGGCGCGGCCGCTGAAACGGACCTGAACTTCCTCAACAACGCCGCCAGCGCCACGGTCACCGTGCTGCCGGTCATTCCGGCGCGCCTGACCGGCGTGTTGCAGAAGGCGAACAACGAGTTCCAGCTCACGCTCACCGGCCAGCCGAACCTGAGCTACATCATCCAGTCTTCGACGAATATCGCCACCTCGGCGGGATGGAAGTCCATATCCACGAACACGGCTGGCGTTGACGGCGTCTTCCAGTTCAACGACGCGAACAGCTCCGCGTCGGAGCAGCGCTTCTATCGCGCGGTGATCGTGCCCTGAGCCGCTGATGCCGCATGAAAGTTTTCGGACTGACCGGCGGCATCGGGATGGGCAAGAGCACGGCGGCCAGTCATCTGGCGGAGCAGGGTGTGCCGGTGGTGGACACCGACATCCTCGCCCGCCAGGTGGTGGAACCCGGCCGGCCCGCGTTGAAGGAAATCCAGCTCGCCTTCGGCAGTCAGATGATTGCCCCGGACGGCTCCCTGAACCGCGAGGCCTTGGCGCAACTGGTGTTTGCCGACCGTGCCGCGCGTCAGCAGCTTGAGTCCATCACCCATCCCCGCATCCAGCTTTTGTGGCAGGAACAAATCCTCCGCTGGCGCATGGAAAACCAGCCCCGTGCCGTGGTGGTGATCCCCTTGCTGTTTGAGACGGCCGCAGAAAAGGAGCTGGACCGGACCATCTGCGTGGCCTGCACCGCCGGGACCCAGCAGGCGCGACTGCGGCAGCGCGGCTGGTCGGCGGAGCAGATTGCCGGACGCATCGCGGCGCAATGGCCGGTGGAAAAGAAAATGGCCCGGGCGGATTTTGTGGTCTGGTCGGAAGGCGAGCCGGCGGTCCTTGGCCGGCAATTGAACCGGATCGTGCTGGGCCAATAAAAAAACCGGCGGCCCGCTTTCGCGAACCGCCGGGAACCAAACCCAATTCAGAAGAACGTCGGCTTAGACAGCCGGACGCATACCAGCAGAGTTATGAGGGCATTGTGCCTTCGACACAGCAGGGAAGGCGGCAGGAGAACACAGCGCTCGGAGCTTTTTATTCGAGACTGTGTTTACTGTTTGCATTGGCAGTAGTTCAGCAGGGCAAATGCCAGCTTTGAGAAATAAGCCGCCGGGAGAAATTCCTCGTAAATATCCTAGAAAATATGCCCTTCCATCCGTCCGCTGCGGCGGGTTGTCAAAAAAGTGGGCGGGGCCTAGAAGGAAAGCTGGGCAATTCTTTCCTGCACCTGCGCCAGCCACCGGTCATAAAAGCTCAGCAGCCGGTAAGTATTTTCCACCAAGGCCGTCGTCGGCGAGGAGGTTTCCCTCAAACCGGCCAGCAAACGTTCCCGGCGACCGGTCAGTTCCTGCTGGAGCATCTGCAATTGTTCCGTCCAATCCATTCCCCGCTCGAACAGTTGCACCTTGAGCAACGGCGAAGTCGCCCCGGCTTTCTCGGTCAGGAAAGCATCCACCTCACGGAAGGCTTTCCCAATGTGGAAGAACAGGTTCATTAGGTCCTCGGGAACCTGCGTCAGGTCGGAAGGTTTTTTGCCGGATTCCAGCTCCAGCAGATGCCGCAGCCGCAACCGGGGTTCTTTCAGGCATTGGTAGGCCGTGTTCAAGGCGGTGTAACGCTGCTGGGCGGCCTCGCGTTCGGCGGCGCTCAACTGATGAACCCGGTCGGGATGCACCGTGGCGGACAGGGTGACAAACTTTTCCTTCAGCCGTTCAGGATCCAGCCAAGCCTGGCGGGGTTCCTCGAAGAAGGCGAAGTGGTCGGTCATGGGCAAAATCGCCGGGCGGAAATTATGCGCTGAAGCTTTCGCCGCAGGAACAGCTGGTGGCGGCGTTCGGGTTGGTGACCTTGAACCCGCCGCTGAGGGCGTCGAGGTAATCCAGTTCGCTGCCCGTCACATAGAGCGCGCTCTTGGGATCCACCACCACGCGGACGCCGTTGGTTTCGACGAGAAAATCCCGGTTCGCCGGCGCATCCTGCAGGTCCATCTTGTATTGCAGCCCGGAACAGCCGCCGCCGACCACTGACACGCGCAGGACGCCGTCCGTCCGTCCCTGCTTTTTCAAAAGCATCGAGACACGGTTGGCCGCGCTGGACGTGATCTTGATCAACCGCTCGTCGCTCAGGCGAAAGCTCGGGGCGGCGGACGGGGCGCTGGTTGGTTTGGCAATCATGGTTGAACCGACCGCAATCTATGCGGGCGGTCCGGCAGCGTCAACCCGCCTTGCAAGATTGGTTTTTCCGTTCGACAAACCCCCGCCGACCTTTCACATTCCGCCCATGGTTGCTGTGAACTCAACAATGCTGCCGCTCGGCACGGGAGCGCCCGATTTTCAATTGCCGGACACGAACGGAAAAACCGTCTCCCTCGAGGACTTCAAGGGCTGGCCGTTGGTGGTGATGTTCATCTGCAATCATTGTCCCTACGTCATCCACCTCCGCAACGGCATCGCGCAGTTCGGCCGGGACTATCAGGGTAAAGGTGTCGGCATCGTGGCGATCAGCTCCAATGACGCCGCCGCCTATCCCGCCGATGCCCCGGATAAAATGAAGGACGAAGCCAGGAACGCCGGTTACGTCTTTCCCTACCTTTACGATGAATCGCAGTCCGTGGCGCGGGCGTATCACGCCGCCTGCACGCCGGACTTCTATGTTTTTGACCGCGACCATCGGCTGGTTTATCGCGGGCAGTTCGATGATGCCCGGCGGGCGAACACCATTCCGGTGACGGGCAAAGACATCCGCGCGGCGGTGGAGGCGGTGCTGGCGGGAAGTTCCGTCACGGTTGAGCAAAAACCCAGCATCGGCTGCAACATCAAGTGGAAGCCCGGCAATGCGCCGGACTATTTCTGAGGCGCCGGCGGGAGTTTATTTCTTGGGAAGCTTTTCCTCGACCAGTTCGCACAAGACGTGGAACAGCAGCTTTTGCGCTTCCTGAATCCGCGCCGTGCTCGGTCCCTGCACGATCAAATCCAGCGTCGCCATGCCTTTGGTGAAACCGCCGTCGCGGCCGAGGAAGCAGATGCTCTGGATCTTCTTCCGCCGCGCTTCTTCGAGGGCGCGCAGCACATTCTTGGACTTGCCGCTGGTCGTGAAGGCGATGAGCAGGTCGCCCTTCTGCGCGAGGCCCCACACTTGGCGGGCGAAGATTTCGTCGCCGTTGTAATCATTGCAGACCGCCGTCATGAACTCGCCGTTGGCCGTCAGGGAGATGGCCGGGTAAGGCCGGCGCTCGTCCTGAAACCGGCAGAGAAATTCCGTGGCGAGGTGGGTGGCGTCCGACGCGCTGCCGCCGTTGCCGCAGATCAGGAGCTTGTGACCGGACGTCAGGCATTTCAGCACCATCTTCGCGGCGCGGGCGATGTCCTTGTCGAACACCGCCAGGCCGCGGGTCATGGCAATGGAATCTTCAATTACGCGTTGCAGCCGAGTCATGCGCGCCATCATTGCGGGACGAACTGCAAAAAGCAAAACGCAAATTGCCGTTCCACTTTCCCCTTTGAACTTGCCCGGCGGAATGGTTCAGTAAGCGCGTGATCGGAACCTACCTCAACGCCGCGGGCATCGTGGTCGGCGGCCTGGCCGGACTCGCCTGGCGTCGTCCGCTGTCCAACCGCACGCAGCATTTTTTCAAGAACGCCCTCGGGCTTTTGATCGTGCCGTGCGGACTGGTGCTGGTCGCCATCGGATTGAAAGGACCTTTTCTCGCCGGGCTGAAACAGTTCGGCGTGGTGCTGTTGTCGTTGTCGCTCGGCAAACTGCTCGGACGGCTGCTGCAATTGCAGAAGACGTCCAACCGGATTGGTCAATTTGCCCGGGAACGCATGGCGGAGAACCGGCCGGGCGCGGATTTCATGACCGGCTTCAAGGTCTGCACGGCCTTGTTCTGCGTCGCACCCATCGGAATTCTCGGCGCGGCGCACGATGGCTTGTCGGGTTATTTCGCGCCGCTGCTTATCAAGGCCGCGATGGATGCACTGGCCGTCATGGGGTTCATCCCGATGTTTGGCTGGGGAGTGATGTTCGCCGCCGTGCCGGTATTGGTGGTGCAGGGGAGCATCAGCCTGTTGTGTGCACGCTACGCTCTGCCTTTTCTGGAAGCTCATCAGCTTGGCGGTTCCGTGCAAGCCACGGGCGGGATGCTGATCTTCTGCGTCGCGCTGGTGCTGTTCGACATTCGCAAGATTCACGTCACCGATTATCTGCCGAGCCTTGTCGTGGCCCCGTTGCTGACGTGGTGGTGGCTGCGCTGATTTTTGCCCTACCTAAAGCCCGCGGATTTCCTCCCACAACGGTTCCAGATCGGAATCCGCCAACGCCATTGCCTTGACCGTGTCTTTGCCGCCGAGCTGCAAGGCGCGTTGATACCAACTGCGGGCCTCGTCGAGCCGGTTTAACTGGCAGGCATAACATGACAAGTTGAACGCCACGGTGGCGTCCTTGGGAAATTTCTCGTGCGCCGGCAGTAACGCCTCCCACGCCTGTTGCAGACTTCCGCGCGTCACCCGCCGCAGGGCATAGGCGCGATTCAGCCAGGACGACGAACGCTCCGGTGCCGCCGCCAGCAGCTTTTCAGCGACGACCAAAGCGGCGTCCCAATCGGCGGAATGAGCGATGACCATCCAGCGGACTTCCAGCACGTCCGGATGGAGTTGCAGCCCCGCGCCGATGCCGTCCAACTCGGCCAGGGCTTCGGGGATGTTGCCCAGTTCCATCCAGCCGATGGCGGCGCGCAGGTGAAACAGATTTGGCGGTTCGATTTTTGACATGGCATCGGCGGCTGGCCGCACGGCGGAATGGCACTGGCGTTCTTCGGGCTTCCGCGCTATTCGTAACGCCATGAAATGGCATCTCTCTGCTCTCGCGGTGTTCTGCTGTGCGGCGATCGCCCGCGCCGAACTTCATACGCAATCCGTCGAATATAAACAAGGCGACACCACGCTCGAAGGCTGGCTGGCCTACGACACCGCCTTCACCGGCAAACGCCCCGGCGTGCTCGTGGTGCATCAGTGGAAAGGCATCGGCGATTCCGAAAAGCGCCGCGCCGAGATGCTTGCCAAGCTCGGCTACGTCGCGTTCTGCGCGGACATTTACGGCAAAGGTGTCCGTCCGCAAACGCCCCAGGAAGCCGGCGCGCAAGCAGGCAAATACAAGTCCAACCGTCCGCTCCTGCGCGACCGCGCCAACGCCGGTCTGGAAGTTTTGAAGAAAAACGAGCGCGTGGATTCCAAGCATGTCGCCGCCATCGGCTATTGTTTCGGCGGCACCACGGTGATTGAACTCGCCCGCAGCGGCGCGGACATCGCCGGCGTGGTCAGCTTTCACGGCGGCCTCGATTCCCCGACACCTGGGGACGGCAAAAACATTCGTTGCAAGGTGCTCGCCTGTCATGGTGCCGATGATCCGTTTGTTCCCGCCAAGGACCTGGCGGCGTTTGAGGACGAGATGCGTGCGTCCAAGGTGGACTGGCAGTTGGTGAAATACGGCGGGGCGGTGCACAGCTTCACGGACTGGGCCATGGATGGCAAAGCCCTTCCCGGCGCGCAATACAACGCCGCCGCCGATCATCGTTCCTGGGATGCCATGAAGGAATTCTTCGCGGAGATTTTTGCGCCCGCCGCGCCGAGCGCCCCGGCCAATTTGCGCCAGACTCCTTCCCAATAGCCGTCCCGCAACGTCGGTCAATTCTCGCTGAATCATGCGTATCTCAGGCGGCCGGGTGGGCGGCAAAATCTTGAAGGTGCCGAAGGGCCTAAACGTGCGTCCGACCCCGGACCTGGTGAAACAGGCGGTGTTCAACAGTCTTGGCGGCCGCGTCGTCGGCGCGCGGGTGCTGGAGCTCTTTGCCGGCACCGGGGCCCTGAGCCTGGAATGTCTGAGCCGTGGCGCGGCGTCGGCGGTGTCGGTCGAGCTGTCGCAGCGTCATGCCGAGGTGCTCCGGCAGAACGCGGACGCGGCGGGCTTTCCGTCCGGCAGTTTGCACGCCCGGGTACAGGATGCCTTCGCGGCCATCGCTCAAATGGCGGCGAGCGGCGCGCAGTTTGATCTGATCCTGGCCGACCCGCCCTATGGCGAGAAAAACGTCAACCGCCGTTCCACCTCGTTCGCCCAGCAGTTGCTCGACGACGAAAACCTGCCGCGTCTGCTGGCGCCCGGCGGGTTGTTCGTGCTCGGCCACACCAAGCGCGATACGCTGACCCTGACCGCCGCCTGGCACGAGAAGAAAGCCATGAAACACGGCGACACCATGATGCGGTTTCTGCAAACTGTGAACGGCCCCCCGGCTTGACGCAGGGGGAAGGTCAGAACTAATAAATTATTTAGCTTCATCACGGTCCAGCGCTTCAAATTGAATCCTGCAAAAGGACTGCTTGCCGCGTCCGGGGTCATTTAATAGGTTTAGGCCGATAATAAGCGGCAATGGTGTCTGCCTTCCGAAAGGAAAACCGCCTGAATACTGATTCCAGTCCGGCGTCCCAGAGGTGCAGTGACACCGTCGCAGAACCCTTTGCGCCGTCCCTCATCGCCGGGAGATTTTTTTTTCCGGCAACCGCATCCCCAATCACTCCGAGCTGCAATGAAACATCTCTTTAATCCGTGCACCCATCTATCGAGCGTGCTGCAATTGCTCAAATGGTCGGCGCTGGTCATTCCGCCCGCGATGCTGGCGGGCTCGGCCAGCGCGCTGTTCTTGTGGAGTCTGGAACACGTGACGCAATTGCGCTGGGAACATGGCTGGCTGTTGTTCCTGCTGCCGCTCGGCGGATTGGGAGTCGGATTGTTGTATCACCACTTCGGGCGCACGGCAGAAGGCGGCAATAATCTCATCATGGACGAAATCCATGAACCGGGCGGCGGCGTGCCGGTGCGCATGGCGCCGCTGGTCCTCATCGGCACGCTGGTGACTCATCTGTGCGGCGGCTCGGCGGGCCGCGAAGGCACGGCGGTGCAGATGGGGGGCGCGCTCTCCAGCTGGTTTGGTCGGGTGTTTCGCATCGAAGGCGGCAATATGCGCGTGCTCCTCTTGTCGGGGGTCGCCGCAGGATTTGGTTCCGTGTTTGGCACGCCGTTGACGGGAGCCATCTTCGCGATGGAAGTGCTCACCATTGGCCGCGTTCAGTATGAGGCGCTGATTCCTGTTCTGATCGCCAGCGTGGTGGGCGACCTGACCTGTTCCGCGTGGGGCATCAAACATGCCGTCTATCACATCCAGTTCAGCAGCGCCGCTGCGACCGGGAGCCTGTTGCCTCTGGACCTGCTCCTGCTGGTCAAGGTGGTGATCGTTGGCTGCCTGTTCGGCCTGACTAGCACGTTCTTTGCGGAGCTAGTGCATGCGCTGCAACTGCCGTTCAAGAAGTATATCAAATACGCGCCGTTGCGACCGGTCGTGGGCGGGCTGCTGATCATCGGCGGCGTTTATGCGTTCGGCACGCGCGACTATCTCGGCATCGGCGTCTCCAATCCCGATCCCGGCGCGGTCACGATCCTCTCCGCGTTTCAACCCGACGGCGCGCACGGCTGGAGCTGGCTGGCGAAAATCATCTTCACCTGCGTCACGCTCGCCTGCGGCTTCAAAGGCGGTGAAGTGACCCCGCTGTTTTTCATCGGGGCGACCTTGGGGAACGCGCTCGCCTGGATTTTTCAGGCGCCCGTGGATCTCTTCGCGGGGCTGGGTTTCATCGCGGTGTTCGCGGGCGCGACGAACACGCCGCTCGCCTGCACGGTGATGGGCATCGAATTGTTCGGCGCGCAGAACACGGTTTATTTCGCCACGGCCTGCTTCATCGCCTACTTCTTCAGCGGTCATACCGGGATTTATCTCTCGCAACGGTTGGGCGTTCCCAAACGGCACGCGAACGAAATCCCGACGGACATCCCCTTGCGGGAGGCGCGGGAATTAAGCCGGACGCTGACCGAGGCGGAACTCGCCCGCTTCCCCCGCTTGATCAGCAATCCGGATGAACTTGAGAACACAATCGACCCCACCACTGACACAACTAGGAAACAAAACCCAGACATAAAATTGCGGTGACCGAAATGGGCCAGCTTCGCATTTGTTTGACACCCACCGAAAAAGTCAAAGCCGCCGGCTTTTGGGCCAAGCTCAGTCCCAAGCGCGCCTACGAGGAGATCATCAGTGCGGCCAAGAAGGATGAATAGCGATCTGACGTTGTTCGTTAACCAACAAGGCCATCCCAAGAATCCGCTTCGCGTGGGTAGGGTTGATCGAAGGTGTTACCGATGGCTTGGCTTCGTTCGTAAAGGTGTCAGTCCTGACCATTTGCCCGCCGATGACGGTTGCTAAGTTCATGCCAAGGCTGCTGCGGATAGAGGATCGAATACGCGGTAAACGGGGCCGTCCGCCGTTTTAAGCCCGGCGTCTGTCTGGCCAAGCCGGTTTTTATCCCGCGCCAGTTTGAACGGCTCCCCGCCTTGATTGTTCCAAACGCCATCGCCCGGCCTGAATACCGTTTGCAATCAGCCCGGCGATGCATAACCTGTCGAACCTGTAACAATGCGACAATTCGCCACCATCGCCGTCAATGCCTTCATGGAACTGGTCCGGCAGCCGATTTTCCTGCTGCTGACCACGGTGTCGGCGGGCTTCGAGATTTTCCTGGCGACGCCCTACTACTTTGCCTTCGGCGACGAACCGAAGCTGGTCAAGAACACGGTGCTGGCGGTGATGCTCCTGTCGGGCTTGTTCGGCGCGGTGCTGACGGCGTCGGCGTCGTTGGCGCGGGAAATCCGGCTTGGCACCGCCCTGGCCGTGTTGTCCAAGCCGGTGGGCCGGACCCAGTTTCTGCTGGCCAAATTCGCCGGTCTGGTGCTGGCGCTGACGCTGATGACGTACGTGAACCTGGTGGCGGCCTTAATAGCGAGCCGGATGGTGTTCGACGCCTATGGCAGCACGGACCTGGCGGCGTTGGGGATTTTTGCCGCGGCGCTGCTGGCGGCCTATCTGCTGGGCGGGTTCAGCAACTTCTTCCTGCGCCGGCCGTTTGTGAGCGATGCCTTCTTTTCCCTGCTGATTACGGTGACGCTGGCGGCGTTTCTTATTTTCCAATTCACCAAGCAGACGCAGTCGCTGGGCGAGCAGGCGATGGTGGACTGGCGGATTGTTCCCGCCGCCGTTCTCATTTTGCTCGCGCTGTGGATTCTGGCCGCGCTGGCGCTGGCGTGTTCGACGCGGTTCGACATGATTCCCACCCTGGCGATCTGCTCGGCGATTTTCATGGTGGGGCTGATGTCGGACTACCTGTTTGGCCGCCATGCGGAGCCGGTCTGGCGTTATGACCTGAAACAGGAGTTGAACAGCCGCCGCTGGTCGGATGCGCAGAAGGTCCTGTTGAAGGAAACCATCGCGAAATACGACCAGGACAAGGACGGCGCCATGTCTTCAAGCGAATTGCAGGGCATTGATGCCGGCGACCGGGCGAAGCTGGCGCAGGCCGGGATGGGCGGGACCTGGTGGGCGTCCGTGCTTTACACCGTCACCCCGAATTGGCAGCTTTTCTGGCTCGCCGACGTGCTGGAAACGGGCAAAACCGCGTTTCATTGGGGCTACGTCGGCAAGGCCGTCGCCTACGCCCTGGGATACATAGGAGCGGCGCTGGCGCTGGCGGTGATGCTGTTTGAAGAACGCGAATTGAGCTGACCAACAATTTAAATTCCGTGGAACGAAACATTCAAAAAAACGGGTTCATCAACCTGCTGCTGCTCCTCGTGATCGGCCTGTCGGGTTTCATCGTGGCGCGGCTGACCAATTCCCTGGCCGGGCAGATCGGCATGGTTTTCCTCGGCATCGGCTCGGCGGTGGCGCTGGTGAGCTGGTTTCAGATGCGCCTGGAGGAGCGCGAACGCCTGGAAAAGCTGGAGTTCGACGAGCTGTCCAAGAGCAAAAGCGGCGCTACGTTGTTTGAAGCCAAGGATGCCGAGGCGTTCCCGGCGCAGCGTTCCCGCGAACAGTTCGAGCGGTTCTTCGTTCCCATTTTCACCTTGGTTTTGTGTCTGGCGGAGGCGTTCCTGGCCTGGTCGCTCTGGCGCTGGCTGGCGAAGAGCGGGACGCCCGTCGGGGTCAAGCAGCCGACGGTGGCGCTGGCGACGTTTGCCTTGTTCGCCCTTGCGCTGTTCCTGCTCGGCAAATTCTCCACCACCATCGCCCGGCTGGAAAATCAACGGCTGCTGCGTCCGGGCGCGAGCTGGCTGCTGCTGGGTTCCTATCTGTGCGCGGCGCTGACGCTCGGGTTGGTCGGAGTCGAGGCGGGCGTGGCCAAGATGGATTTTTATGTGGCGGCGGTGCTCGTGGGCCTGCTGGCGTTGGTGGCCGCGGAGACGCTGATTCAACTGCTGCTGGAGCTGTATCGTCCGCGGGTGCGGGGCAAGGTTGCCCGTCCGTTGTATGACAGCCGTCTGGTGGGATTGCTCGGCCAGCCGGAGGGGTTGATCACCACGGCGGCGCAGGCGCTCGACTACCAGTTTGGTTTCAAGGTGTCGGAGACGTGGTTCTACAAGTTTTTCATCAACGCCGCCGAGTGGGTTCTGCTGCTGCAACTGGCCGTCCTGCTCTTGTCCACGTGTTTCGTGTTCATCGAACCCGGCGAGCAGGGGTTGCTCGAACGCTTTGGCAGGCCCGTCGAAAACCGCACCATCCTCAATCCCGGCGCGCATGTGAAATGGCCGTGGCCGGTGGACCGCGTGTATCGCTATCGCACCGAACAGATCCAGAGCTTCAACGTCGGTTTTTCGCCCGACCCCAAGACGGAAGGCCAGAGCACGGTGCTGTGGACGGTGGCGCACACGAAGGAGGAGAACTTCCTCGTGGCCAATCATGAAGTGGGCTCCCTGCAGGACACCAACGACGCCGCCGGCCGGCGCACGCCGCCCGTCAGCCTGCTGACCGTCAGCATTCCGGTGCAGTTCCAGATCGATGATCTGCTCGCCTGGGCCTACAACAACGACGGTGCGTCCAATCTGCTGCTGAACCTCGCCACCCGCGAGGTGGTCCGGTATTTTGTCAGCGTCGATTTGAACGAGGTCATGTCGCGCGGCCGCCAGGCGGCGGCGGAAAAATTGCGCGACACCATCCAGGCGGCGGCCAATGAGCGCAAACTCGGGGCGAAAATCATCTTCGTCGGACTCCAGGACATTCATCCGCCGGTGAAGGTGGCCCCCGACTACGAAAAGGTTGTGGGAGCCATCCAGTCGAAGCAGGCGCGCATCCTGGCGGCGCAGGCGGATGCGATTCACACCAACGCCCTGGCGGGCGCAAGCGCGTTCAAGAAGATCAACGACGCCGAAGCCGGCCGGCAGCAGCAGCAGATTGCCGCCTGGGCGCGGGCGGCGCTGTTCACCAACCAGATTCCGGCCTATGCCGCCGCGCCGTCGGTGTATTCCGAACGCGCCTATCTGCGCAGTTTTGCCGCCGCCACCGCCGGCGCGCGCAAATACGTTTTGCTCGCGACGAACACCCACAACGTTTTCCAGGTTGATCTGCAGGACAAGATCCGCACCGACCTGCTGGAAGGTTTGAACCCGACCCCGAAGAAATAATTCACCCATGAAGAAGAACACCCTCACCCTGGCGATCGGCGCGCTGCTGGTCATCATCTTCGCGCTGCTGCTGTTCATGTTCCAGGTGCGGACCACGCAGGTGGCCGCCGTGACGACGTTCAGCAAGCCCACGCTGGAAGTCACCAACGCCGGCGCCTACTTCAAATGGCCCTGGCCCGTGCAGAAGGTCTATTACTTCGACAAGCGCGTGCAGAACTTCGAGGATGACTTCACCGAGGGCCTCACCGCGGACAACAACAACCTGCTGACCTCGGTTTACGTCGGCTGGCGCATCACCGATCCGAAATCCTTCATGCTGCGCTTTCCCGGCGGCTCCGTCTCCGACGCACAGAAGAAGCTCAAGGGCCTCCTCGCCAGCTCCAAGAACGCCGTGGTGGGCAAGCATCCGCTGTCCGACTTCATCTCCGCGAGCGGCGAAGGCGCCCGGTTCACGGCCATCGAAGGCGAGATCCTCGCCGCCGTGCAGTCGCAGATCCGCGACAAGGACTACGGTCTGGCCATTGAATTCCTGGGCATCAAGAAGCTGGGCCTGCCGGAGCCGACCACCCAGGCGGTGTTCGAGCGCATGACCTCTGAACGCCAGGTTTTGATCAGCAAGCTTCAGAACGAAGGCGAGGCCGAGGCCCAGAAAATCCGTTCCGCCGCCGACCGCAAGGCCGCCGAAGTCCTGTCCGCCGCCGAAGGGCAGGCGCTGGAAATTCGCGGCAAGGGTGAGGCCGAGGCCGCCAAGTCGCTGGCGGTGTTCCAGCAGAACCCGCAGCTGGCCAGCTTCCTGTTCCGCCTGACCGCGCTGGAGGAATCATTGAAGGAACGTTCGACGCTGATCTTCGATCACCAGACGCCGCCGTTTGATCTGTTCCGCGGTTTTTCGACGAACCTGATGACCCGCTAAGCCGGCCATGAGCGAACACAAACATTCCCACGGCGACCACGACCACGGTCACGAGCATCACCATCCCGCGCCGGTGGCGCCGGCCTCGCCCGACACGTCGGTGGACGCGGGTTCGCAGGCGCTCGCCGAGGCGCTGGGCAGCAGTTTTGCCATCGTCAAGGTGGTCATGGCCGTTTTGGTCGTGGTGTTCCTCTGCTCGGGATTTTTCCGCGTGGAACCCGACCAGCGCGCCATCATTCTGCGCCTGGGCAAGCCCGTCGGGACCGGTGAGAAGGCGCTGCTCGGACCGGGGTTGCATCTCGGTTTTCCCCCGCCCATCGATGAAGTCGAAAAAGTCTCCATCACCGGCATCCAAAAGGTGACGTCGTCGGTCGGCTGGTATTACACCACGCCCGAAATGGAACTGGCCGGCACCGAGCCGCCGCCACAAGGCGCGTTGAACCCCGCCAACGAAGGCTACGTGCTCACCGCGGACGGCAACATCATCCACACCCGGGCGACGCTTTCCTTTCACATTGATGACCCGGTCCGGTATGTCTTCAGTTTTGTGAACGCCTCGAACGTTGTGCAAAACGCCCTGGACAACGCCCTCATCTTCACGGCGGCGCGATTCAAGGTGGACGACATCCTGAACCGCGACATCGCCGGCTTCCGCGACGCCGTGCGCAAGCGCGCCACGGAACTGATCGACCAGCAGAACGTCGGCGTGGTCGTGGACGACATCGTCGATCTCCGCAGCATTCCGCCGCGCAATTTGAAGCAGGTCTTCGACGGCGTGGTCACGGCGGGACAAAACCGCAACAAGGCCCTGAACGAGGCGCGCAGCTACGAAAACCAGGTTGTCAGCAAGGCCAGCGCGGATGCCGAATCCCGCGTGAACCTGGCCGAATCTGATCGCATCCGGCATGTCCGGGAAACCGCCAGCCAGGCCGAGCGCTTTGCGGAAATCCTGCCGACGTATCAGGCGAATCCCAATCTGTTCACCCAAAGCAAGCTGGCCGAGTCCGTCGGCCGCATGCTGACCAACAAGATGGACAAGTGGGTTTTGCCCGCCGCCGCCGGTGGAAAATCCGACCAACTGTGGCTACAGTTGAACCGCGAACCGGCGACGCCCAATCCGGTGATGCCTTAATTTTGCCATGCAAGTCACATCTTTTTTGAGCCGGGTGCAGGATGAAGCCCCGCGCCACCACGAACACGGTCCCGGTTGCGACTGCGGCCACGAGCACGCGCCCGTCCGCCTGACCCAGACGCTCGTCGGCGTGGTCTTTGTCATCAACGCCTTCATCGTGGACTGGCTGTTCGAGCAGGGCACGACCATCGCGAATGCCAGCGCGATGATCGGCGCCATCATTCTCGGCACGCCCATCGTGCTGATCGCCATCAAGGATCTGCGCATCGGCCGGTTGAGCATCAACGAACTCGTCGCCATCGCCGTCCTCGCCGCGTTTGCCTCCGGCGAATACAAGACCGCCGGCGTGGTCGCCTTCTTCATGCTGCTGGGCGAGATCATCGAGACCCGCACGGCCGAAGGTGCCCGCGCTTCCATTGAATCGCTCATCAAGCTCACCCCGACCAAGGCCCGTCGCATCAAGAAGGACGGCCTCGAGGAGGAAATTGCCGCCAGCGAACTGGCTGTCGGCGACATCATCCGCATCCGTCCCGGCGACAACGTTGCGGCGGACGGCGTCATCGTCAACGGTCAGGGTTCCTTCAATCAGGCGACCATCACCGGCGAATCGCTGCCGGCGGACAAGAAGCCTGGCGACGAAGTTTACGCCGGCACGCAGAACCTCACGGGCGTTTTGGAGATCAAGGTCAGCCGCGCCGGCACCGACACCACGCTCGGCCGGGTGCGCGAGCTGATCCTGGCCGCCGAGCAGACCAAGCTGCCGGTGCAGAAGATTGTCGACCAATACATGGGCTTCTACACGCCGCTGGTGCTGGTCATCGGCGCGCTGGTCTGGGCGTTCACGAAAGACCTGGACCGGGTCATCGCCGTGTTCGTCGTGTCCTGCCCGTGCGCCTTCATTCTCGCGACGCCCACCGCGATGGTGGCCGCGCTGTCTGCGGCGGCGCGTCTGGGCATTGCTGATCAAGAACGTCGCGGACATTGAGCTTGCCGCGAAGATCAACGCCTTCGTTTTCGACAAGACCGGCACCTTGACCACCGGCCAGCTGGCGGTGAGCCGGCTCGCCCCGTTGGGCGATGCCAAGCCTGCCGAACTGCTGCTGCTCGCGGCTTCGGCGGAAAAATACAGCAATCACCCCACGGCCAAGGCGCTCGCGCAACTGGCCGAGGAAGCCGGTGTGCCGCTGGTGGAGCCCAAGGACTTTTCTGAAACCGCCGGCCGCGGCGTGAAGGCGGTCATCAACGGCCAGACCGTGCTGGTCGGCCGCGCGCAATGGCTCAAGGACAACGGCGTGGCGCAGGATTTTCTTAAGTCCGTTGATCTGAACGAAGCCGAAGGTTGGAGCCTGATCTTCGTGGCTCGTGGCAATCAATGCATCGGCTGGGTCGGCATGCAGGACCGGACCCGCGCCGAAGCCGGGGTGTCCCTCACCGAGTTGAAGGAATCCGGCGTTCGCCGCATCGCAATGATTTCCGGCGACCGCCAGGCGGTGGCCACGCGCGTGGCGGCCGAAATCGGCTGCGAGGAAGCCAAGGGCGATTGTCTCCCGCAGAACAAGGTGGAGTTTGTCCGCGCGATGAAGGCCAAGGGCTACAAGGTGGCGGTCATCGGCGACGGCGTGAACGACGCCCCGGCGCTGGCCGCGGGCGACATCGGGATCGCGATGGGCGCGGCGGGCAGCGAGGTGGCCATCCACAGCGCGACCATTGCGCTGATGAACAATGATCTCCGCCGGCTGCCCTTTCTGGTGAAGCTGTCGCGCAGCACCCGGGCTGTCATCAACCAGAACTTTTTCCTCGGCGTGATGTTCATCATCGGCGGCTTGAGCCTGGCCGCGATGGGTCAGATTGGACCGATCATTGCGTCCATCCTCCATGTGGCCGGCACGTTCATCGTCATCTTCAACAGCGCGCGGTTGGTGCGCAAAGGCGAGGACCTCGAGCATTTCCAGCCCGAGCCGGCCCCCTCCGGCCGGCGCGATTCCTCGTCGGAGCCGAAAACTTCGCTCACGCCGAAGATCGCCTGATTCATCCAACGATTTATGGCCGCCGATCCAACTCCGAACTCCGAACTCCGAACTCCGAACTCCCAGGAGGTCGTCGTCTCCGTCCGCGGGCTGACCAAGGTCTTCAAGGATTTTTGGGGCCGTTCCAAGGCGCGCGCTGTGGACGGCGTGGACTTCGAGGTGCGCCGCGGGGAGGTCTTCGGATTGCTCGGGCCGAACGGCTCGGGAAAGTCCACCACGGTCAAGCTCCTGCTCGGGCTCCTGTATCCGACGAAGGGGCACATCGAGGTCTTTGGCAAATCGCCGCGCAACGTCCAGACCAAGGCGCGCATCGGCTATCTGCCCGAGGAATCCTACCTCTACCGTTATCTCAATTCCCGCGAGACGCTCGATTTCTTCGGCAACCTTTTCGAGTTGAGCAAGGGCGAGCGCAACAGCCGCGCCGAACAGCTGCTGGACATGGTCGGCCTCAACCAGACCCGCACGCGGGCCGTCGGCGAATTCTCCAAGGGCATGCAGCGCCGCATCGGCCTGGCCCAGGCGCTCATCAACGATCCCGACCTGGTCATTCTCGACGAACCGACCGCGGGCCTGGACCCCATCGGCTGCCGCGAGGTGAAGGATTTGATTCTCGCCCTGGCGCGCCGCGGCAAGACCGTGATTCTCAGCAGCCATCTGCTTTCCGATGTCGAGGACGTCTGCGACCGCGTGGTGATTTATTACGGTGGCAAGATCCAGGCGGCCGGCACGCTGAAGGAGCTGCTCGCCGAACCCGACACGCTGCGCATCACCACGCCGGTGCTGCCGCGGCCGACAGTGGAGCGCGTCTTGGAAATCATCCGCAAGGATCTCACCACCGGCGAAGTCCGCGTGGACAACCCCACGCAAAACCTGGAGAGCTATTTTTTGGACGTCGTGAAGAAGGCGCGCGCCGCCCAGGAAACCAGCGGTGCGCAGTCCGGCGCGAGGGTGGCGGAGTATCTGCGGGCGGGCTCGGAAGCCAAACCGGCCACCGAAAAAATTCTCGAGAAGCTTTCCCTGCCGCAGACCGCGCCGGTTCCCGCCCGAGCGGAATCGCCCGCGGCTCCGGCCGTGAACGAGCAGAAGCTGGAAGCCCTGGCCAAACCTGCGGCCCACTCAGCGCCGCCGCCGTCCGCCGCCGCGCCGGAGAAGCCGGTGGATTTGTCCAAGGCGGACGAGAAGCTCTCGTCGCTGCTCGGGAACAAGAAATAATTTTCATCCGGGACCGCCGCGCTCAACTCAATGCAACAACTCCTTGCCATCGTCGGACTGACCTGGAAAGCGGCCTTTCGCTTCCGGCTCTTTCTGGTCGTGGCCGTGCTGCTGCTCACGGCGGTGGTGGCGCTGCCGGTGTTGATCAAGGATGACGGCACGGCGCGCGGGTTCACCCAGATTCTCCTGACCTACACGCTGTCCGCCATCACGGCGCTGCTGGGATTGTCCACGCTGTGGCTGTCCTGCGGCACGCTGGCCCGCGACATCGAGGAATGTCAGATGCAGATGGTGGCGGTGAAACCCGTCGCCCGCTGGCAGATCTGGCTGGGCAAATGGCTCGGCATCCTGACGCTCAACGCCGCCCTGCTGGGCCTGTCCGGACTGAGCGTTTACGTCCTGCTCCAATGGCGCGCCACAAAATTGCCGGCGGCGGAGCAGTTGATTCTCCGGCGCGAAGTGCTCGTCGCCCGCGGTTCGGTGCGGGAAAAAAACGCGGACGAGGACATTCAGCGCGACGCCGACAAAGTGTTGCGGGAACGTCTCGAGCAAAACCCGGTCAGCCGCGCCGACCTCCCGGAAGTCCGCCGGCAGATTGTCGAGCAAGTGAAGGCGGCCTATCAGGTGGTGCCGCCGGGTTATCAGCGCCAGTGGCAGATTGACCTCGGGCTGATTGCGAAATTTCTCGGCGACGAGCCGCTCCGGGTCCGGGTGAAGTTCAATGCCGCGGAGAAAAGCCCCTCCGGCACCTTCACCGCGCTGTGGCAGGTGGGCGAGGAAAAGAAAACCAAGGTGGTGCGCCTCGAACCGATGAGCCTGGCGCCGGATGCCTACCACGAGTTCGATGTCTTAGGCGAGCCTGCTCAACAGCGACGGCACGCTGATGATTACCTTCATCAACCCCAACAACATCGCGCTGCTGTTTCCGCTGACGGACGGGTTGGAGGTGCTTTACCGGCAGGGCGGCTTCGGCGCGAACTTCACGCGCGGGCTGGCGATCATCCTGTGCTGGATGGCGCTGCTGTCGGCGATCGGCCTCGCGGCGGCGAGTTTTCTGTCCTTCCCGGTCGCGGCGTTTTTCTCGATTGGCATCCTGACCATGGCGTTTTCCACCACCACGCTCACCAACGTCGTGACCGAGGGAACCATCATGAGCCGCAACGAGGAGACCGGCCAGGTGGGTTCGTCCGTGGCCGACCTGGTCATCGTGCCGTTCTTCGCCGTCGCCTTGAAAGTGATCAACCTGGCGCGCGGCTTCTCGCCGGTCGAGGCGTTGAGCTCCGGCCGCAGCATCACCTGGACGGAGCTTGGCCTGGCCTTCACCCAGATCGTGCTTGTGCTGGGCGGATTGTTCGCGCTCGTGGGCATCATCGGATTCAAACGCCGTGAACTGGCGACGGCCCAAGGCACCCAATGAACCGCCGCCTCAAGACCATTCTGCTCGGGCTGCTGATCGGGGCGCTGCTGGCCGGCATCTCGCAGGTGCAGACCTCCATGAACCGCGACCGCGACCGGCTGGGGCTGACGCACGCGCAGGCCTTGGACAACGCCCCGCCGGTGCTGGCCTTCACCACCGTGGCGCTGGGCGGCTTTCGCGGATTGATTTCCAACCTGCTCTGGATTCGCGCGAACGACCTTCAGGAGAATGAAAAGTATTTCGAGATGATGCAGCTCGCGGACTGGATCACCAAGCTGGAGCCGCGCTTCCCGCAGGTCTGGGTGTTTCAGGCGTGGAACATGGCCTACAACATCTCCGTGAAGTTCAAGGATTTTTCCGACCGCTGGCGCTGGCTGCAGGGCGGCATCGAACTGCTGCGCGACGAGGGCCTGAAATACAACCCCAACAGCCCGCTCATCCACCAGCAGCTCTCGTGGTTTTTCCAGCACAAGCTCGGCGCGAACCTCGACGACGCCAACATGTATTACAAGCAGCAGTGGGCGAATCAGATGGCCCAGGTCTTCGGCAAAATGAAGGAGGTCAATTTCGACGAGCTGATCAATCCCCAGACCGACGATCAGAAGCAGCGGGCGACGCTCCTGCGCACCAAGTTCAAAATGGACGCCCGCCTCATGAAGGAAGTGGACCAGCGTTACGGTCCGCTGGAGTGGCGGCTGCCCGAGGCGCATGCCATTTACTGGGCGGTGGTCGGACTTGAAGCCGCGAAAGCCAATCCCGGCAAGGTCAATCCCGACGACCTCATGCAGCTCCGGCGGTCCATTTACCAGGACATGCTGCTGAGCTTCCAGCGCGGGCGTCTCGAAGTGAACAACATCGACAAGGCCTTCGACTTCGGGCCGAACCTCGACATCGTTCCGAACGTCAACCGCGCCTACGAGGAGCAGATGGCGGAGGCGCCGGGCGACAAATCCAAGATGGCCACCGGCCATCGCAACTTCCTGCGCCAGGCGATTTACTCCCTCTACGTTTACAACCGGATGGCCGACGCCGCGCGCTGGTACAAATACCTCAGTGAGCAATATCCTGACAAAACCATCATCGACGGCGACCCGACCTCCTACCCGCGCAATGTGACGCTGGATCAATACGTGTTGTCCTGCGTTCAGGTGGACATCAGCGAAACCTCGCGCGACCGCGTCAAAGCCTCGCTCGAAGGCATCCTCTACCGCAGCTACACCGAGCTGGCGCTGGATCACACGGACCGTTACGAAGGCTATGCGCTGCTCGCCCAAAAGATCTGGAGCGCCTACGACACCCAGATTCCGCAGGACCGCAAGGCGGCCATCGGCCTGCCGGCGTTGTCCACCATCCGCCGCGAGATTCTGGCCAAGATGCTCGATCCCGAAGCCGGCATCCCGGCGGAGGCGCGGGCGATTATCCGCACCCGGTTGAACCTGAAGACGGAAACGCCGTCCACCAACGCCGTGCCGGATTCGGTTTCCTCGGGCACCAATGCGGTGCCAGCCGTCAATCCCCAGTGAAATCTCCTCAGGCTCCGATTCTCGACATCGCCCGGCTGCGCATTGAGCGGGACCGGACGGTCATCCTAGACGACGTTTCCTGGCGCGTGCTGCCCGGTGAACACTGGGTGATGCTCGGCGCGAATGGTTCCGGCAAAACTTCCCTCCTCAGCGCCCTGACGGGTTATCTTATGCCCACCAGCGGCGAGATGACGCTGCTCGGCCAGCGTTACGGCGAATCCGACTGGCGCGAACTCCGCAAGAACATCGGCCTGGTCAGCTCGTCGCTGCGGCAGATGATGGCCGACACCGAGCCGGCGCTGGACAGCGTGGTCAGCGGCAAATACGCGATCATTGATTTCTGGGGAAAGCCCTCGCGCCGCGACCGGCAGGAGGCGATGCGGATTCTTCGCCGCGTCGAATGCCAGCATCTGGCCGCGCGTCCGTGGTCGGTGTTGTCGCAGGGGGAACGCCAGCGCATCCTGATCGGCCGCGCGCTCATGTCCCATCCGCGCCTGCTGATTCTCGACGAACCCTGTGCCGGTCTGGATCCCGCCGCGCGCGAACAGTTCCTGCAGTTTCTCCAGCGCCTCGGCCGCCGGCGCAATGCCCCGACGCTGGTGCTGGTGACGCATCACGTCGAGGAAATCATGCCGGTGTTTTCCCACGTGCTGATGTTGAAGGCCGGCCGGGTGCTGGCGGCCGGGAAGAAAAAGCAGATGATGAAAACCGCGCTGCTGGCAAAGGCCTTTCACATGCGCGCGCGCCTCACGGAAACCGGCGGCCGCTACTCGCTGCGGGTGTTTCCGCGCAGCCACGCCGTGGCCTAAACTCAGCTCGTATATGGTAGGGCGGCGTTGCTGCGCCGCCGTGCTTCATCCAAGCCGCAGCTTTGCCCCTTGGGCAACGGGCGCCTGGCCTCAGCGGTCCGGCCAGCCGAACAGCTTCTTGGATTTGATCAGCTGGAAGATGGCGGGAGGCACCAGCTTTTCCAGCGAGTCGTCGCCCGCGTGGATTTTTTCCAGCACGGTGTTCGAGTAGATGCTGAGATATTCCGGGTTGTGGTTCGGCAGGCTCTCGACGAAATGATTCTCCACCAGGTGCGCGTAGAGATGGCGGAGATGCGGCGCGACCTCGAGGTTTTCCACCGTCACCAATTTGCCCGTCTTCTTGTCCAGCGACGGATACACATACAGCCGCGCGCCGTTCTTGAAGAGATGCCCGAGGGATTCCATCAGGCCGCCGGGCAGGTCCGTGTAAAATTTTTCGTCCAGCACATCGCGCAGCCGCACCAGGCCGATGGGCAGGCCGATGGGCTTTTGCGTGTGGCGCGAGAGATACATCACCAGCCGGTGGAACCGCAGAAAGTTGGAGATCAACACCGGCTTGCCCAGCGCGCCGAGCGTGTCCACGCGGTCGAGGAAATCGCTGTGGTCGATGGTGTCGCCGATCTGCAGCTGCCGCAGGGTCATTTCGAACAGCACCACCGGCGCTTCGCCCTTGAGGGATTCCTCCTTCACGAACTGCTTCTGTGCCCGTTCAAGCATGTCGAGCATCGGATTGGTGAGCGGCCGGAAGCTGCCGCGCTGCACGAGCACCGGTTTCTTGTAGAGCAGCTCGCTGGGGATCACCGTCTCGCCGTTTGCCGTGAACATCGCCGCGTCGGTCAGGCCCTGCTCGACGAGCTGGAGCGCCATCAGGCGGTTGTCCACGCCGGCAAAGGCCGGACCGGAAAACTTGATCATGTCCACCTCGAACCGTCCCGGCGTCAGCCCGTCCTTGAGCGCCTCGATGATCTGCGTCGGCGCGTTGCTCAGGTAAAAGGCGCTGTGAATCAGGTTCACGCCGATGACGCCCAGCGCCTCCTGCGAACGGACGTTCTCGGTGTCGAGCAGCTTGACGTGGATGATGATTTCCGACGGACGCTCGCGCGGCTTCGATTGAAAGCGCACGCCCAGCCAGCCCTGGCCCTCTTCCTTGCGGGTGTAGCTCCGGGTGGCTACGGTGTTGGCGAAAGCGAAGAAAGTGGTCTTGTCCCCGCGGGCGGGGTCGAGCCGTTCGATCAGCAGCTTGTATTCGTGCTCCAGCATCGCCTGGAGACGCTGACGGCTTACGTAACGGTCCGCCGGACCGTAGATGGCGTCGCTGACCGACATGTCGTAGGCGGAGATGGTTTTGGCGACCGTGCCCGCCGCGCCGCCGGCGCGGAAGAACCAGCGCGCCACCTCCTGGCCGGCGCCGATTTCGGCGAACGCGCCGTATTGAGTGGCGTTGAGATTGATCTGCAACGCCTTCTGATTGGCGTCTAGTTTTTGATCGGCCATACTCTGGTATCGTCCAAGACCGGCCAACATTAAGAACGGGATTGCCCTGAATCAACCTTCTTTAAGACCCCGGCAGAAATTAAAAGACAGCCACGCACTCCCCACCAACCCGCCACCACGGTCCGCCTTGCCCAACGATGAGGGCCGGGGTGAGGAGAAAAATTCCCGGATTGCGCTGCCAACCAATCGCGCTAGTCTCCCCGCGTCCGTTATTAACCAAACGACCAAGAAACCAATTTAACCAAATCCATTTCGCGTAGCTTCGGCTGCTATCCACAGCAAAACCGCCAGTTTTAGAGGATAAGGCAGCGTCGAGGTACGCCCCAATCGGGGCGTGCCGAGACGTTCTTATCCGGGCGCCTGGCGGTGCCTGCTGTGGGACGTGTGTAGGTACGTCCCACTTTTATTTTCAGGCATCGCTTCGAGTCCGGTTCAAGAACAGCCATTTGCGGCTGAACGACACGCGAGCGTTCAGCCATGCCCCTGTCTTGGAATGAAATCCGCCATAACGCGGTCAAGTTCGCGCGCGATCATAAGCACTCGACTAGCGAAAGCGCCGACAAACAAACGTTCTGGAACGAATTTTTCGACGTCTTCGGTTTGTCCCGCAAACTCGTCGCCAGCTTTGAAGTCCCCGTCCTGAAAGCTTCCGGTAACTTCGGCAAGATCGATCTCCTCTGGAAACGCAAACTCCTCGTCGAACACAAAAGCGCGGGGGAAGATCTCGGACGCGCCAAGACTCAAGCGTTTGATTACATCCAGGCGATGGCGGCGGAAGGGCGGGAGAAAGAGATTCCCCGCTACGTCATCGTCTCCGATTTCCAACGCTTCGTGCTCTACGATCTCGAACCGGAGACGCAGCGCGATTTGCCTCTGTTCGCCGGTCGCCGCTACGAAGTCACCGAATTCGCGCTCGCGGAACTGCATAAGCACATCCACGCCTTTTCGTTCATCCCCGGCTACAAGCAGCACACGTTCAAGGAACAAGACCCCATCAACATCGAGGCCGCCGAAATCCTCGGCAAGCTCCACGATGAATTGGAAGCGGGCGGCTATACCGGTCACGACCTGGAACGCTTTCTCGTCCGCATCCTGTTCTGTCTGTTCGCGGAAGATACCGGTTTGTTTCCGCGCGAAGCCTTCAAGCTCTACATCGAGAATCACACGCAAGCCGATGGCTCAGACTTGGGCCTGCATCTGGCGCGGTTGTTTGAAATCCTCAACAAGCCCGTTGAAAAGCGCCAAACTAATCTCGATGAAGACCTCGCCCAATTTCCCTACGTGAACGGCGATCTCTTTGCCGATGCGCTGGGCTTTGCCGATTTCAACCGCAACATGCGCGACGCGCTGCTGGAATGTTGCGCCAAAAACTGGGACGAAATCTCGCCCGCCATCTTCGGCTCGCTATTTCAGTCCATCATGCAGCCGAAGGAACGGCGGCAGATTGGGGCGCACTACACCAGCGAACGCGACATCCTCAAGGTCGCCCGCTCGTTGTTCTTGGACGATCTCCGCGCCGAGTTTGAAGCCCGCAAAAAGGACAAGTCCACCGGACGCATTGCGCGGCTTGAAGAGTTTCACAAAAAGCTTTGCAGCCTACGCTTCCTCGACCCGGCGTGCGGATGCGGCAACTTCCTCGTCATCACCTATCGCGAACTGCGGCAGTTGGAGCTTGAAACCTTGCAGGAACTTTTCGGCGGGCAGCGGGAACTGACGCTGGACGAGGTGAACCGTGTCTCCGCTGTGGACGTGCATCAGTTCTACGGCATTGAGATCGAGGAATGGCCGTCACGCATTGCCGAAGTGGCGATGTGGCTGATGGACCACCAAATGAACGTGAAGATTTCCGAAGCGTTCGGTCAGCTTTACCAACGGCTGCCGCTTAAGAAATCCCCGCACATACATTGCGCCAATGCCCTTCGCAAAGATTGGCGCGAAGTCCTGCCGCCCGACCAATGCAGCTACGTCCTCGGCAATCCGCCGTTCGTGGGAAAACAATACATGACGAGCGAACAAAACGCTGACATGGAGTTGGTTTGTGGTGATGTCAAAGGTCATGGGCTGCTTGATTTCGTGACGGCCTGGTATTTCAAAGCTGCTGAATACATCAAAGGCACACAAATTGTCGTCGGATTCGTTTCAACCAATTCAATCACGCAGGGCGAGCAGGTTGGAATTCTTTGGAAGGCGCTATTTCAACACGGTCTAAAAATTCATTTCGGGCACCGCACTTTTCCCTGGGTAAGTGAAGCGCGTGGTATGGCACACGTTCACGTCGTCATCATCGGCTTTGCTGCTGTCGACTCCGTTAACAAGCGGATTTACGACTACGAATCCGATAGCGTAACGGTCGCAAAAGCAAAAAACATCAGCCCTTATCTCGTTGAGGGAAGTGATAAGGTCGTCACAAAAAGTTCCAAGCCACTTTGCAACGTGCCGGAAATTGTTTTCGGCAGTATGCCGAACGATGGCGGTTACCTTTTGCTTGATGATAAAGCGAAAGCTGAACTGCTTGCGAAAGAGCCAGCGGCGGCAAAATTTATTCGTCCGTTTCTCGGCTCAGAAGAATTCATCAATGGACTTTCTCGGTGGTGTTTGTGGTTGGCTGACGCATCGCCTCAAGAACTGCGAGACATGACCGAAGTGATGAAGCGGGTTGATGCTGTGCGGGAACAACGCTTGAAAAGCAGCCGTGAGACAACACGTGAACTGGCAAAGTTCCCGACGCGGTTTGGTGAGATACGTCAGCCGGTAAGAAGTTACCTTGCAGTTCCTGAAGTTTCTTCGGAACGCAGAGCCTACATCCCAATCGCTTTCCTTCCGCCAAAAATCATAGCGAGCAATAAACTCTACACGATTTCTGGTGCAAGCCAGTTCACCTTCGGTGTGCTTACTTCGGTTATGCACATGGCTTGGACGCGGCAAGTGACAGGGCGTTTGGAATCTCGTTATCAGTATTCAGGAAAGATTGTTTACAACAATTTCCCGTGGCCGGAGAGCGCGACGGACAAACAGCGCGACGCCGTCGAAGAAAAAGCGCAGGCCGTGCTGGACGCCCGCAAACCGCATCTGCCACCGCAAGGCATGAGCACGCTCGCCGACCTTTACGACCCGCTCTCCATGCCGCCGGAGTTGGTTAAAGCCCACACAGAATTAGATCGCGCCGTGGAGAAATGTTATCGCCCCGAGCCGTTCAACTCAGATCGCGAGCGCGTGGAATTTCTTTTCTCCCTCTACGAAAAGCTCACCGCGCCATTGTTGCCGGCTACGCCATCAGCCAAAGGCCGGCGGAGCAGCAGTTCCTCCCTGCCAGCCAAGCCGCGCAAACTGCGCACACCGGGTTTGCCGGGGCAGATTTAGCGCCGTAGGCGCGGCATAGTTGTAGAACCCGAACCACCATCTTATTTAGCCCCAGCGGGGCGGCATATTGGTTGCCCACGGCGATGTCGCTCCTCCGGAGCTGAAATCATTTTAGGAATCGGCGGGCTACAACGATGTCAGCCCTGACGGGCTTGGAAATAAATCCAACTGTCTCATCTCCTCACCCCAACCCTCTCCTCGTTGGGCGAGGAGAGGGGGAAGTAAAGGGGTCAGTCCTGAGTATTTGCAGCGCCAACAGCGGTTGCTCAGGTCCGAAACGGGGTCAGTCCTCGTGACGTATTTTCAACTCTTCAACGGTGCGGAGACATTGATGCCGTGCTTCAGGCGGTAGGCGGCGTTGGCGACGTATTTGTCCGCCCAGTGTTTCAAGCCGGCGCATTCCTCGCGGTGAACTGGCGCACGACTTTCGCCGGCGCGCCCAGCACCAACCTCATTTTCACCACCCCCCGCCGCCCTTCAGTTCCCTCCAACCACTATCGTCACCACGCCGGTGTCCGTCAGTGTGCCTTCAGAAACGGTGTAGTTGAAGGTGGCGATGCCGGTGAACCCTGACTGCGGCGTGAAAATAACCGTGCCCGCGGAAAGCAGGACGTTGCCGTTCGTCGCGTTCGAGACGGACACGAGGGTCAGCGTTTGGCCGTCCGGATCAATGTCGTTGGCGAGAAACACGCTGGCCGCTCGGACCAGAGAGGTGTTGGCCGCCACCGCCTCGTTGTCATCAACGGCGACGGGCGGGCGATTCGTTGCCGGTGCGGCCGCGACTCCGCGCACCCGGTAAAACATCGGCACCAACACGTTGATCACGCCGTTCGTGCCCACGTTGACGGCTTCCAGGGTGTTCCAATTGGTCCGCCACGGGCCGGACGGGGACGACGCCCACTCGACGACCGCCGTGCTGCCGGGCGCAAGGTTGCTGCAGGTGAGGCTGCCGTTGAAGCTGAACGACGTGATGACGGGATTCTGCGCCTGCACGCCAAGACACATCAGCATCAGCAACGCGCCCGCGGCCACGATGATCCGCCGGGAAAAGATTTTCGGGAGGTTTAACATAGGGTTTGGTTTCAGATGGAACGTTGAACTGCGTCGAGCATACGCTCATTGCGGCGGTTCACCAGTCTCTTCCGCCCCTTGCCAACCGACCAGAGCCTTTGTGGAAGCTTTCTTCGCGGCGGAACGGAGCCGTCCGCCCCCGCCCCCGCCGCTTTAAGACTTTCACCGCCGGCGGGAAATGCTATACTGCCGCCGATGTATCAGACCCAGGATTTGCACGTCAGAGAAATCGTCCGGCTGCAGGCGCCCAACGCGCTCAAGTCCACTCTGCCGTTGACCGAGGCCGCCAGCGCCACCGTTGCGCGCGGTCGCGAGGCCGTCACCCGCATTCTCCGCCAGAACGACCCGCGCCTGCTGGTCGTGGTCGGGCCGTGCTCGATTCATGACGTCAAGGGCGCGCTCGAATACGCCCAGAAGCTCAGCGTGCTCCGCAAGGAATTCGCCAGCCAGATGGAAATCGTGATGCGCGTCTATTTTGAAAAACCGCGCACGACCATCGGCTGGAAGGGCTTGATCAACGATCCGCGCCTGGACAATTCCCAGGACATCGAATCCGGCCTGAAGATCGCCCGCAAGCTGCTGCTCGACATCACCGCGCTCGGTCTGCCGTCGGCGACGGAATTTCTCGACCCCATCATTCCGCAATACACCGCCGACCTCGTCACCTGGGCGGCCATTGGCGCGCGCACGACGGAATCCCAGACGCATCGCGAGCTGGCCAGCGGCCTTTCCATGCCCATCGGTTTCAAGAACGCCACCGACGGCAGCCTGCAGATCGCCGTGGACGCGATGGTCTCGGCGCGCACGCCGCACAGTTTTCTCGGCATTGATCAGGACGGCTTCACCAGCATCGTCCGCACAACCGGCAACGTGGACGGCCACGTCGTGTTGCGCGGCGGCCGGGCGATGACGAATTACGATGCGAAGAGCATTGCGGAAGCGGAAGCGAAGCTGAAGCAGTCCGGTCTGCCGCCAGTGATGATGGTGGATTGCAGCCACGCGAACTCCGGCAAACAGGCCGCGCGGCAGGAAGATGTCTGGCACAGCATCATCGAACAGCGCGTCGCCGGCACCACTTCGCTCATCGGTGCGATGATCGAAAGCTATCTCCACGAAGGCGCGCAGCCGAT
This sequence comes from Verrucomicrobiota bacterium, assembly GCA_046346715.1. Classification (GTDB taxonomy): domain Bacteria; phylum Verrucomicrobiota; class Verrucomicrobiia; order Limisphaerales; family CAIQOK01; genus CAIQOK01. The sequence goes on along the minus strand of JAXMHO010000001.1, from coordinate 195,401 downwards.
TCCGAAGAACCTCGCCGAACTCCGTCCCGGTGTTTCCATCACCGATGCGTGCATCTCTTGGGAAACCACGGAACGCATGCTGCGCTGGGGCTTTGAGACGCTGTCGAAAAGCCCGAAGGCAGCGGCGGCGGTGAATTAAAGTTTTCGGACGGACTTCCCGTAGCGGGGCTACTTCGCCTCGCCCGTCATGTCTTCCATCACGGCCAGCGCGATGGCCTCCGTAATTTCCGCCACGCCCAGGCTGCCCAGCGAACTCGGCGGGACGCGGTTCAACACTTCGCTCGCCGCCGCCTGGCCGATGATCTTCGAGTCTTTCAGGCTGATGGCCGTGGCTTGAATGTCCGGCACGGTCACGGTCTGCGAATCCGCGATGGTCGGAACCACCACCGTCTTCGACGCCACGAGCAGTTCAATCACCACGTCAGCAATGCGCGCAATCGCTTCCCGGTCCTTGCGCGATTCCGCCGAGTCGGTGGTGCCGACGAAATCCGTGATCGGCTTGTCCGCGATCAACTGGGCGGCAACCTTTTGATCCACCAACGTCGCGCCGGCCTGCCGCAGCGGACGTCCGAACAGGCGTTCGATGTCCCGGACGGTTTGTTTGTCTGCCAAGGTGGGCTTGGCCTTGTCGTCCGCGCGGAAGCTCTGGTCGGTGACGGTTTTGACCGACGCGGTTTCATTGCTGCCCGTGCCGAAGCTCTTGGTGCTCTCGATGTGCTGGGTGCCGTGCGTGACTTTCATGCCCGGCGATTCGGAAACCAGCTCGCGGTTCACGTAGATGAGCAGGCGGGGATTGCCCAGCTTCGGATACGCGGCCTTGAAGGCGTCGATGATTCCCTGCGCCTGTTCCGGCGTCACGATGGCCGGGCGGCCGCCGTATTGTTTTTGTTCATAGACGTAGGTCGGCGCCGAGGTGCGCTCGGCGGACCACGCCGGCGGTTGGTAAGTGGAATCCACCCACACCTTCGGCACGTCGGGCTTGGGCGCCGGCGGCGGCGGGAACTGGTGCGTTCCCCGCTGCGCCTGCACGGAAAGCGTGGTAAGCAAAATCGCCGGCAAACCAAGTTGAATCCAAGTTTTCATAGCTGCCTGTTGGATAAATGGTGGACGGATTTCGTTCAATGCGCCTCGCGGACCCGGATGGTGTAGCGCGCGGCCTTTTCACTCAGGGCGATGAACTTCACGGACTCCTGGGAGTTCTCGTCGAAGAACACATTCTGAAACGGCGTGGTGTCGATGACGAAGCCCTGCGCGTCCTTGAACTCGCAGTTCGCCTGCACCTGGATGCGGCGCTCTTCGCGGTTGCGCAACTGCACCGCGACATGGAGTCGGCCGTCAGGCAGCCGGGTTTCCTGGATGCCGGGAACGGCGACCGACTTCTGCACGCGTTCGCTGAGCAGCACGGCCGAGACGTAGTTCTCCTTGTCGTTCACCGGGACATTCAGCGGCAGATAGGCGCCGTGATCGTGGACGGCGGTTTTGCAGCCGGTGAAGCCGGCCGCGCCGGTGGCGAGAGCGAGAGCGAGGAACAGTTTTTTCATAAGTGTTGTGGGGTTGTCGATTTGTCGCTGACGAAGACGACCTTGTCTTTGCCGTCGGCGGGAACTTCGAGGGTGAGGGTCTTGGTCAGATTCGGCAGGACCTTTCCGTCACCATCAAAAAACTCAATCGTCGCGGTATGCTGGCCCGGCGGCAGGGAAAGGCTGGCAAAGCTCAGGTAACGGGGAAGGTTGCTCCAGGAACGGACATCGGCGGCGGGTGTGGTGGCGCCGGAAATGATTTCGCTCACTACACCGGCAGCGATCAGACCTAGACCGACTTCCTGCGACGTCCGGTTGCGCTGACTGGCTGCGACCGCGCCGCCGATGATCGCCGTGGTGCCGATGGCATCGGTTGTGGCCTTGAACTTCGCCTTGTTGCCGAGCACATGATCCATGACCCGGCCGCCGCGGGTGGTAGCCTGAAAATATAAATCGTCCACCGGCGCGGCCGAAACCTTCTGGCCGGCGACGTCGATGACGGCGGAGGCCACCGGCGAAGCGGGCAGGCCGAAGCGAAGCTCCTCGCGATATTGTCCGGAGGCATATTTATACGGACCCATGCCGGATTCGACGAAGCAGAGGACGTTGGCCTTCAATTCGGCGGGCGGAAGTTTGGCGAGACGCGCCTCCTTCTCGGCGCGGGCAAAGGCGTCCGAGCCGTCGCCGGCGAGCTTCACCGTCGCGAGGCCGTCGAGGTAATCGAGCAGCGCGTAGTCCGCCGAGTATTCGTGGGCTTCCGCATCGGCATCCTGCATGGCGGCGCTGCGGAAACAGGCGCGGGCGTTGTCCGGTTCGCCGTCCATCCAGTAAAGAATGCCGCGATAATAATAGGCCATCACGCGTTCGTAAGGTTCGCCGATGAAGGTCTTGCGCGATTCCGGATGAAAATAACTGCGCGCGAGCCGGGCGCTCTTGTCGGTGGAAATGCCGCCAGCCGTCAGCAAGGCGTCATCGAGCATCTGTTTGGCGAGCTCAAACTGTCCGCGGCGCATGGCGGCGGCGGCGGTGCGATACTGCCAGAGCACTTTGTCCTGCGGCGGGCCGTTCGTGATCATGGCGGGACCGTCCACCAGGATGTTGCCGGTCAGGTGAACGGAGCGTCTTTGGGTGGCGCAGCCGGTGAACAGCAGCAAGCCCAGCAGGCAAAACATCCAACGACGAACATTCAACATCGAACGCCCAATGTGTGGCGCGTTCCTGACTTGGACGTTGAGCGTTGGATGTTGGATGTTGAATGTTTCCCCGGTTTTCAAATCACCGATACGCCGCATCTTCCAGCCCTTGTTTCTTAATCTCCGCCGTGTCTTCCCAGATGATGTCCGTGGTGCGGGCGTCGATGAGTTGGAAGCTGTAGAGCACGTAGTCGCTCGTGCCGGCGCTGGTGCGGGTGGACATGCCTTCGAGCTTGCCGGTCAGGAAAAAGTCCGCGCCCTTGAATTCCACCACGTTCGGATCGGCGCTGGCGGTGACCTGGCCGGACTGCTTGAGCGCGCGTTCATGTTCCAATGCCGCCATGCGGTCGCGGGCCAGGAACAACACCTTGCCGGCCGCCTTGCTGTTGAGCTGTCCCCGGATGCGGGTCAGGAAAATGTCCTTGTTGATGGGGAACCGCGTGTTGTTCACCACCGGATCCAGCGCGATGCGCGGCGTGCCTTGCGCGTTGGCGATCTGCGGCACGGACAATATGCCCCGGGCCATCTTGTCGGTCACGGCGACGAGGTCCTGGGATTCGACGCCGGTGCCGGCGACAAAGCCCTGTTCGTCGGCGCGCATCTGGGTGACGGGTTTGCCGGACGGATTGCGGACGCCGGAGGAGGCGCAGCCGGAAACGATTCCGGCGAGGGCGAGGGCGGTGAAGGACAGACGGGAGAGGTTCATAGATGTTTTCAAGTTTCGGTTTGGTACGGAAAGATTAACGGCCAAACAGCGCGTTGGCGCCGCTCATGGCGCTGGCGGGACGATAGGTGGGCGCATCCGGAACGCGCGGGGCATCGGGAACAGTCGGGGCCGTGTTCACCGTCGGAGCGGCGGGAACGGAAAGGGTTTGCTGGCGGGAAACGCGCGGGGCGACGTAGGCGCGTTCATAGGACCGCGCATTGTGCTCGGCCAGACCACCGAGCAGCAGGCCCGCCGCCGCGCCGATGCCGGCACCTTCCCAGCCGCGGTGATGCGAGCTTTCGCCGATGAGCCCGCCGAGCAAGGCGCCGGTCAACGCGCCGTTGACCGCGTAGTTCGGCCGCGAATAGGTGTCATCGTAGTCCACCACCGGGGCATACGAATAGGAATACCACGGCGTGTAGCAGGGATAGCTCGACCAGTAGAACGAGACGCGGGGCGAACTGCATCCGCGATAACAAAAATAGCGATGCCCGCCGGCCTGGGCGGCAAAGGCCAAGGTCAGCAGCGCGGCCATGATTACGAACCATTTCTTCATATCACACGGATTAGACGCCGGTCAGGCGTTTTTATTCGAGAAAAGACTAACACCATTTCCCCGGCGGGTAAACGCCGGGCACATTCAACTTCCGCAAACGACCGCAACCGCTACACTGTCTTCATGGAAAGTCTGCTCTTGCACGAACTGCATCACGAACTCGGCGCACACTTTGACGAACGGGACGGCGCGGAGGTGGTCGGCCATTACGGCGACGTCGCGGCCGAACACGCGGCGTTGCGGCAGCATGCCGGGGTGCTTGACTTGAGTTTTCGGGGGCGGCTTTGTCTGACCGGCACGGACCGGGTTCGATTCCTGCACGGGCAGGTCACCAATGACGTGAAGAAACTCCGAGTCGGCGAAGGCTGTTATGCGGCGCTCGTGACCGCCAAGGGAAAAATGGAAAGCGACCTGAACATTTTCTGCCTTCAGGACGAGCTGCTGCTGGATTTTGAACCGGGCCTCTCGCTGAAAGTGGCGCAACGTCTGGAGAAGTTCATCGTTTCCGACGACGTGCAAATCGTCGAGGCCGCGCCGCACTACGGCTTGCTGACCGTGCAAGGGCCGAAGTCGGACGCGGTGATTCGCGCGCTGGGTTTGTTCGCCGAACTTCCCGCCAAGGCGTTGGCCTCAATCAAAGTTTCCGACGCCACGCTTGGCGACATTTATCTGATGAACCACGCGCGGCTGGGTTCGGCGGGGTTTGATTTGTTCGTGCCGAACGCGGCGCTGGGCGCGGTGGCGGACAAGTTGATCGCCGCGGCGAAGGCGGCCGGTGGCCGCGCTTGTGGCTGGCAGGCTTTTGACGAGGCGCGCATCGAGGCGGGCATCCCGCGCTACGGCGTGGACATGAACGAAACCATTCTGCCGTTGGAAGCCGGACTGGAAGCGCGCGCGGTGAGCTACAGCAAGGGCTGCTACATCGGTCAGGAGGTGTTGAACCGCATCCACAGCATGGGGCAGGTGGCCAAGGAACTGCGCGGACTTCGATTGCTGGACAGCCTGGTCACGCTTCCGCAAAAAGGTGACCGGCTATTTCAGGACGACAAGGAAGTCGGTTACGTGACCAGCGCGGTCCGGTCCCGGTCGTTTTCCCAGTCGCTCGTGCTGGGCTATGTGCGCCGGGAAATCAACCAGCCCGGTGCCGAACTGACCTTGCGAACCACCGCCGGGGAATGTCGGGTGCGGGTTGTCGCGTTGCCGTTTGCGTTGTGAAACGCAGCAGTTCGTCAAGGGTTTGAGGCGGGAACAACCCAAAATTCCTGTTTTTCTGATTGACCCGAGCGTCGTCATTTGTCGAGATGATAGGTCGTTTAGTGGCTCGACGGTCGTTTAATCAGAATGCCAAAGAATTTGTCTAAAAACGGAAATGGCGCGCGCGGTGTCAGCACCACCAAGTATGACGCGCATCACAAGGTTCTCTCCCAGACCTACGGGGCGCTGGCGGATTTGCGGCGCGAACTCTCCGACACCAAATCCGCCGTGGCCGAACGCGAGGAGCTGCTGCGCATCTTCGCCACCTGCCCGGATTCCCAGCGCGCGTGGCTGCTGCTGGAGGATTACTTCGAGAAGCTTTCCCTGTCCCGCAAGGATTTCCCCGCCACCGACTGGTGGCCGGCGATGCTGGTCGTCACGGGCAAGGCCCGGCTGGAGGAGCTGGCGTTTCTGTTTTTGCGCGCCAAGCGTTCCACGCCGCCGGAACTGCAGCCGTATTCCAACCTGAACCGGTTCGCCGCGGTTGAAGAAGCCGAACATGAGCAGGCCCTGGTGCGTGAACTGGAAAACTGGCTGTTTCCCGCCAAGCCCATGCACCTGGATTCGCCGCGCGCCTCGCTGCGCGTAGTCTGCCAGCCGCGCCCCGACGAGGAACAGCCCTCGCGCCAGCGGCTCGGCGTGCAGTTCCATCTCATCCGGCCGCGCACCGGCGACAAGATCCGCTCCCTGCGCGAAATCATCGAGCTCACCACCCGCGCCGCCCATGAGCAGGAATTGTTTCTGCCGGACGACTGGGAGTTCATCCAATGGCTGGCGGACACGCATCGCGAACGCAAGGACGGCGCCGACACGCTGGTCCTGACCAACTCCGAACTGCTCCACTGGCTGGCCCATTGGGGACGCGCGGCGCGGCTGGAAGCGCCCGACGGCAAAAAGATTCAGTTCCACGGCCAGGTGGCCGAGCTGATCCCGCACCTGGATCACAGCACCGAGGATCTCGCCTTCACGCACCGGCTTTCCTTGCCGGATGGACGGTCCGTTTCCCTGACCGACATCCACATCTTCGCCAGCCATCCGCCGCTCGCGCTCGCCGGCGGAACGTTTTATCTCCTGCGGAATCCGCCGCCGTTGTCCGTGCTCGACCACTGGCAGAGCAAGCCCGCCATTCCCGTTCGCAAGCTGAGCCATCGCCTGCTGATGCATCTCCGCCGGACGCATCTCTCCGACGGCGTGGACTGGGAGCAGCTTTGTCTCACGCATCCCGCGGCGCCGCAGTTCATCTTTGAGCTGCTGGATGAAACCGTCCGCCTGCGGCTGGTGGCGAAGAGCAAGCGCGATGGCAGCTCGTGGTTTTGGAACGGCCGTGACTGGAAGCCGCACCAGCAGCGCGCCAGTGAAAAGCCCGAGATCCTCGACGACCCGCGCCTGGAGACCGCCGTGCAATGGCTGCGCCAGCTCGACTGGTTCACGCCCGAGCCCGGCCTCTGGGTCGGCGATGCCAATGAAAATTTCCTCGGCCAGCTTGCCCGCGTCTGGCCGTATCGTCCGCCGGAAACAGACTTCCTCGGCAACCCCGCCTTTCATCGCCTCTTCCTCCAGCCGCGCCAGCTCAAGCCCCGGCTCATCGTCAAGGGCAGCGGCATCGACTGGCTCTCCGTCTCCGCCGAATGGGAGCAGGAAGGTCTCAAGCTCAGCGCCGCCGACCTGCAGCGTCTCGCCGCCGCCACGAGCCGGTTCGTCAAACTGCCCGACTCGGGCTGGGTCGAACTCGACACCACCGCCGTTCAATCTGCGCATGAGGCGATGGCGGACCTCGGCGTCGAAGGGTTGATTCCCGTCGCCCAGCGCATCGGTCTGGAACAGGCCGCGCACCTCGACGAGGAAGGTCTCAAGCGGTTTGCCGATTCGCCGCAGGCCCAGGCGTTGCGAGAGCGGCTCCGTGATTTCAAGGGCATTCCGTCCAGCGACGTTCCCGCCCTGGTGCAGGCGGAGATGCGTCCCTATCAGAAGGACGGTTTTGATTTCCTCGTCCACCTCGCGAACATCCGGCTGGGCGGAATTCTCGCCGACGACATGGGCCTTGGCAAAACCCTCCAGACGCTGGCCTGGCTGGCGTGGCTCAAGGACCAGAACAAAAAAGATCCCAAGCCCTCCCTCGTCATCTGCCCGGCGTCCGTGCTGCACAACTGGCGGCGCGAGGCGGAGCGTTTCACCCCGCATCTGAAAATCCTCGTGCTCGAAAGCGGCTCGGCCCGGCACGTCCTGCGGAAACAAATTCCCCAGCACGACCTCATCGTCACGAACTACGCGCTGCTGCGGCGCGACCTGGAGGAGCTGCAGAAATTTTCCTTCCGCGCGATCATTCTCGACGAGGCGCAGTTCATCAAGAACCCCGGCGCGCAGGTCACCCAGTCCGTCAAGCAGCTCAAGGCCCAGTATCGGCTCGCGCTCACCGGCACGCCGCTGGAAAACCGCCTGCTCGACCTCTGGAGCATCGTCGATTTCGTGCAGCCCGGCTACCTCGGCACGCAGGAGCATTTCCTCGAACTCTATGAGCCGAAAGGCGCGGAAAACCCCGAGGCCGAACAGCGCATCGCGCGCCGCCGGCTGTCCGCCAAGCTCCGCCCGCTGCTGTTGCGCCGGTTGAAGAAGCACGTCGCGAAAGATTTGCCGGACCGCATTGAGGAACGCCGCGACTGCCAGCTCGGCGAGGAACAGCGGAAGCTTTACCTTGCGGAACTCCGCCGCAGCCGCGAGCAGGTCATGCAGACCGTCGCCGAGAAGGGCATCAACAAGAGCCAGATGCACGTCCTCGCCGCGCTCACGCGCCTGCGCCAGATCTGCTGCCATCCGAAACTTGTCGGCAACGACTCCGCCTCCGGCAAGACCGACACCTTGTTTGAACTGCTCGACACCCTCGTCGCAGACGGACAAAAAGTTTTGGTGTTTAGCCAGTTCGTCCAGATGCTCGAACTGCTCCAGAAGGAATGCCACACGCGCAGCATCCCGACGCACATTCTCACCGGCCAGACCAAGGACCGGCAGGAAGTCGTCAACGCCTTCCAGAACGAGCCCGGCGCGGGCGTCTTCCTCCTGAGCCTGCGCGCCGCCGGCACGGGCCTGAACCTCACGACCGCCAGCTACGTCGTCCTTTACGATCCGTGGTGGAATCCTGCCGTCGAGGCGCAGGCCATCGACCGCTCGCATCGCATTGGTCAGACGAACACGGTCAATGCCTACCGCCTGATTTCCCCCGGCACCGTTGAGGAGAAGATCTGGGAGCTGCAGCAGAGCAAGGCCAAGACGATCTCCGACGTGCTCGGCGAAGAAGGCTTCGCTCGCAGCCTGTCGAAGACGGATTTGGAATATCTGTTCGCGGAGGATTGAGAATGGGAGTATCTCTCCCTTCCAAAAATCCTATGCGAGTGAACCCAATCGCGCAGGAGAAACAGGTTCAAAAAGTTCGATGGATTTGTGCCCTCACTCTTGTCGGACTTCTGGTGGGTATTTGGGCAAACTATCCCTATTTGGTAGTCGAACATCGAAGAATCGAGTCTTGGAAAATTCTAGGATTGCTGACCGGTGACATCGCTGGATTTTATTGGTTTTTGCGTTTTTCAATTACTCATGCGGGGTTTGGCGAGCCTCTGACTGATGTTCCACGAAACGCTGCTCATAAAGAATTAAAGCGACTTGTTTTAATTGGCGTAGCGGCTTTGGCTTTCGATCTCTCCTTTACAGTTTATCTCATGCTTGCGGAAAGGAGTGGCTATGCACATGGGGTGCTTGCTGAAGCGGAGGTCGTCAAAATTCAAGAACACAAACGGCCGCTTGCAACTGGCTATGATTTGAACTGCCAGTTCAAGGACCAGTTTGGCCAAGTTTGGCAAACACATCTGCGCGTCCTTGCTTCACGGCAGGAATTTCCAACCGGATTGCCAGTCGAAATGGTTAGAATGTTGCAATCAAAGGGCAAAGATCTGGGCTCTATTCGCATTCGATATGATTCCAATTTTCCGGCTCGCACATGGATTGACGGAGTGGGATGGGAGGATGAAAATGGAATCTATTGGGTTTCGATCTCTTTGATAGGTCTGCAAGCCGTAGTGACCTTATTGTTTTTTTTTGTTCCTATTCCCCTATTCAAAAACAGGATTTTGGCCATGGTGGTGGGACGGTTACAAAATGATTCCATTGGCCGCTGAAGTCTTTGTGATGCTGCTAATGGGTTTAATCGATCGATTCATGGATTCCTTGTCATAATCGGTCGCCTCTCAATCCTCATCCACAAACTTCACCGCCCACTCCGGGTAGGGCGCCTGCGACCCTTTCATGGCACGCCAGAGGATGCGGTTCAGGACGTCCTCGGGACATTGATCGGCTTCCTTCAGCCGCAGATGCGCGGAGATCTGGGCGTCCTTGCGTAGCTGGTGGTCGGAAACTTTCTTCGGCTCCGGATTCACCGAGTCCAGCGCCACGTTGCTCGGCAGGGCGGTGAACGGTTGGAAGTCCGGGACGTTGGTAAAGCAGTCGAACATCGGCGTCGCCGTGGCGTCCATCTGGTTCATCGGCGGCAGACCCAGGATCAGTTCCATCGTGCGCAGCAGGCTGGTCTGGTTGTATTGCGTGCTGACGACTTCGCCACGCTTCGTGTAGGGGCTGATGACATAAGCGGTCGTGCGATAGCCGCTGACGTGGTCCCAGCCGGCCTGCGGGTCGTCCTCGATGCCGAAGACGCAGGTGTCCTTCCAAAACCGGCTGCGGCTGAGCGCCTCCACCACTTTGCCGAACGCGAGGTCGTTGTCGGCAACCTGGGCGGCGGGCGTGGCAGCGCCGGCCTTCGTGCCGCTGGTGTGGTCGTTGGTCAGCCAGAATACGATGAACTCCGGCAGGGTGCCGTCGGCCTCGCACTGTTGCAGGTATTCGATGAACAACGCCGCGCGCACCTGGTCGGGCACGTCCAGATCCCACGCCGGCCAGCGCGTTGCAATGTGCGGCCGCAGCGGTTCCACGTCCGGCTCGGCGTGATACTCGATGTCCTTCAGGCCGTTGGTGAAATCGCGGTAACAGTCCAGATAGGTCGGCGCGCCTTTCCGGGTCTTGTCCTTCCACGACTTCGAGCCGGTGCAATATTCGCCGAACACGCGAATGGTTTTGCTATGCGCCAGCGCGTTGTTCCAGATGAAGCCGGCGGGGGAATACGCCAGCGCATCCTTGTCGTTTTCGCCGCCGCCGCTGGGATAACTGCGCGGCCAGCTCGCGAAAGAGCGCTCGACGTATTCCGTCGCGATGCCGGTGTCGGCCCAGTTGTGGCCGTCCGCGCTGAGGATTCCCGAGCAGTAGGTGTTGTCCAGCAGCACGAAGTCGCGGACGAACCGGTGCTGGTTCGGCGTGAACTTTTCCCCAAAGGTGCAAAGGCTCGGGTCGCCGTTGCCTTCGCGGACGTCGCCGAGGACTTGATCGTAGGTGCGGTTTTCCTTGATGATGTAGATGACGTGTTTGAAGACGCTGGGCTCGCCGACGCGCTCGGGAACGGGCCGGGCGGGTTGTCCGGCGCGGGCGGGCAGCTTCGCCTCCGCCAGCAAGGGGTAACGAAGATTGGCCAGCGCGGTGCGGGTGTGCCGGGCCAGTTCGCGTGTCGAGGGAATGTCCACCAGCGAAAGCGAGCCGTGATAAAGCTTAGTGTTGAATTCAAGCTGGCTGCCGCCTTTGCGAAACTGGCCGGGGGTGAGTCCCTTGATGTTCGCGACGCAAAGCTGTCCGCGTTTCGCATCGACGGCGACGGCTCCCGGAAACCAGCCGACGGGAATCAGGCCGAGCAGCTCGGACTGGCCGGGATTGAACCGGACGACGGCGACGGCGTTCTGCGTGCCGTTGCAGACGTAGAGCTTTCGTCCGCTGGCATCGAAGGCGAGCGCGTTGGGTTGCGCGCCGAAAAGGTCGCCGGGGTTTTGCCGCATGCAGAGGGTCTCGACGATTTTATCCGACCGGGTGTCGATGATGCTGACGGTGTCCTCGGCGGAATTGGCGACGACGAGCCAGCGCTGGTTTGGCGAAACCGCGAGCGCCGAGGCATGCCGGCCGGTGGGGATTTCCAGGAATGCGCTGTCGCTGTTCGTGGCGAGATCAATCACCGACACCGTGCCTTCGCTGGCAATGCCGCGGTCGTCCGTGCGCACCAGCGTGCCGCGGCCGGCGGGACCGGTCGGGCTGGCGGCATCCGGCCGGCGTCCGCCCCAGTTGCTGACGTACAGCTTTTTGCCGGCCACCGCGACGCCGAATGGCGCGGTGCCGACGTCCCAGAGGCGGAGAATTTTGCCGGTGGCGGCATCGATCTCCGCCGCGCGGTTCGAGAGGTTCAAGGCCGCATAGAGACGTTTGCCGTCCGGCGACACGGCGAGGCCGGCGGGGATTTCGTCCTTGCGCCGCGGCGCATTGGCGGGTGGCAGCGGGATGGAAAAGAGCGCGGAGATTTTATGATCACGGTCCACGCCGAAGACCTTGAGGTCGCCGCCGACGTTCGCGAGATAAACGCGGGAGCCGTCCGGCGAAAAGACGAGGCCGGTGTAGCTGACCTGCGCCTTGGAATCGGGGTTGAGGATTTCCGCGGAGACCGGCGTGGCTTCGAGCAGTTTGCCGGACGGCAGCGGAACGTGCTGGAGAATGTTTCCCGTGGCGGGATCCAGCACGAGGAGTTCATGCGTCATGCCGGCGGTGAGCAGGAGGCGTCCATCCGGACTGAGCGCGATGGCCTGCGGGCGCATGCCTGGCAGTTCGATGAATTTGCCGGCGGGGGAAAGCCGCTGATTGACCGGGGTGACGAACTGGTTGGTTCCGCTCCGGCCCACGGCAGCCGTGGTGGCGGCAAAGCGGGCTGATGCTTCAGCGCGCGCCGGCTGGACGGAAAGAGCAAAAAGGAAGGCGCAGAGAAGTGTTCCGACGGTTTTCATGCGGGGGAGAATGCGCCCGTCACTCGGAGGCTGGCAATGCTAAAGGCCGGCGGGGTCACTGCGGTCCGCCCCAAGCTTGACATCGCTCGCGTGAAAGCTGAAACCTTCCGGCATGAACATCCGAACTCTCTCGCTCGCCTCCCTGCTTTTGCTGCCCTCGCCTGGCACCGCCGCCCCGCTCGCGGTCACCGCCGAAAACAAACTGACGCTGACCCGTTCCAGCCAGACGATTGAATTGTCCGCCAAGGATCTCGCGCCGCTCGGCGAGGCGGACCTCGAAAAGCTCCATGTGCTTGACGCCGCCGGCAAAGAGGTGCTCTGCCAGGCGGTGGACACGGACTACGACGCCTATCACAAGCGCGACACGCTGATCTTCCAGAGTGATTTTGCGCCGCTGGAGAAGAAGAAGTTCACGGTCGTCGTCGGCAAGAAGCAGGAATACAAGAAGGAGGATTTCAAGGCGTTCGGCCGGTTCAACCGGGAGCGTTTTGACGATTTTGCGTGGGAGAACGACCGCATCGCGCATCGCACCTACGGCAAGGCGCTTGAAACGTGGGAAGGCGAACCGCTCTCCAGCAGCACGATTGACATCTGGTCCAAGCGCTCGGCGCGGATGCTGATCAACGAGTGGTACATGCTCGACAACTATCACGAGGACGAGGGCGAAGGCGCGGATTTTTATTCCGCCGGCCTGTCCCGCGGTTGTGGCGGCAATGGTCTGTGGGCGGATGACCGCCTGTGGGTTTCCCGGACGTTCGTGAATTCCCGCGTGCTGGCCAACGGCCCGATCCGCGTGATGTTCGAGCTCGACTACGAAGCCTTCGACGTGAACGGCATCAGCGTGACGGAGACCAAGCGCATCACCTTGGACGCTGGTTCGCAGTTTGATCATTTCCAGAGCAGCTACAAACCTTTCACCCGTCCGGGCAAGGAAGTCGCGCTGACCACCGCCATCGGGTTGCGGAAGCTGGCCGGCGACCAGAAGGAGTTCAATGCCGCGCGCGGCACGTTGGTGCTGTGGCAGGACATGGAAAAGAAGGCCGGCAAGCAGGGCGTCGCGGTGATTGTCAACCCGTCCCTCGTCGAGAAGCAGGCCGAAGACAAGCTGAACCAGCTCGTGGTTGCGAAAGTTCCCGGCAACAAGGTTTCCTGGTGGGCGGGCTTCTGCTGGGACAAGGCCGGCCACATCACCGACCAGGCGGCGTGGAAGCAGCACGTCGAGGAATTTGCCGCCGGAATGGAGTCGCCGATTGCTGTCAGTGTCTCCGCGCCGTGAGCGGCTGCAACGCGCTTGCCGTGGATTCTCAAATCCAGTAAGCAATCCGCGTGATAACTCACTCGCTCTCGAAAAACACCGGACTCATTTCCCTCGCCGCCCTGCTGGTCTTCGCTTCGGGCTGCGGCCGGCCCGCCGGTCATGCGTTGCCGGAACCGCCGCGGGTCGTGACCTGTGAGCCCGGCAAGGCCGGCGGCCGGCTCGTGCTGGTCACCGACGGCGTGCCCAAGACCTTCAATCCGATCTTCGCCATTGACGGCGGCTCGCAGTCGGTCACCCGCCTGTTGTTTTCCGCGCTGGTGCAGTTCGACATGGTTACGCAGGAGCCGCAGCCGGGGTTGGCGGAATCGTGGAGCGTGGAGGCCGATCAAAAGACGTGGACGTTCAAGCTGCGGAAGGGACTGCGCTGGAGCGACGGTCTGCCGATCACGGCGGACGACCTTTTGTTCACGTGGAATGACCTGGTTTACAATCCGGAGTTCGACCGTTTCACCCACGAGCTGCTGCGCTTTGAAGGAAAGCCCTTCACGGTCACGAAGGTGGACGACCTCACCGTCCGCGTGGTCACGCCGGAAGTGATCGCGCCGTTCCTGCAATTCATCAGCGCCGCGCCCGTGCTGCCGAAGCACATTCTCGCGCGTGAACTGCGGACGAAAAACTTCCTCAACGCCTATTCCCTCAACGCCAACCCCAAAACCATCGTCGGCAGCGGACCGTTCCGCCTCAAGGACGCGCGCGCCGGAAAGGTGATCCTGCTGGAGCGCAATCCCGAATATTACGCCGTGGACAAGGCCGGCACGCGCCTGCCGTATCTCGCTGAAGTCCAGATGAACGTCGCGCCGGATGCCGGCATGGCGCCGTTTTTCTTCTTCCAAAACCAGAGCGACGTGTGCGAGTCGGTCAAGCCGGACGTGCGTTCGCAGTTCGAAGCCGCCTTCACCAAGCGCAGCGGACGTTTCGTGGACGTCGGCACCGGCGTGGAATGCAATTATTTCTGGTTCAACCAGAACACCAATGTGGACGCTTCCGGCAAGCCGATGGTCAGTCCGGCCCGGCTGAAACTGTTTCGTGACCGGAAATTCCGCCAGGCGGTCTCGTGCGCCATCGACCGCGAACGCATGGTGAAGGAAATCTATGGCGGCCGCGCCCAGCCGGTGCTGAGCCTGATCTCGGCGGACAATCCGCGCTGGAACAATCCGAACGTGCCCCTCTTCGGTCATGACCCTGCCAAGGCCCGCGCGTTGCTGGCCGAGATCGGGGTGCGGGACCGCAACGGCGACGGCGTGCTGGACGACGCCGAGGGAAATCCGGTTGAGTTCAGCATCATCTCGAACTCGGACAACGCGCCGCGCTCCCGCACGGCGGCGATGATTCAGGAGGACTTGAACAAGCTGGGCTTCAAGGTGGAGTTCCGGCCGGTGACCTTCCAGATGATCATCCAGAAAATCACGACCACGTTCGATTACGACAGCGCCATCATCGGGCTGGGCGGCGGCGGCGCGGACCCGGCCACGCACCTGAACATCCTGCGCTCCAGCGAGCCGCTGCATCAGTGGTTTCCCCAGCAGCAGACACCGTCCACGGACTGGGAGGCGCGCATCGATTTCCTGATGGACGCCCAGCTGCACACCCTGGATGCGGCCGCGCGCAAGAAAAGCTTCGATGAGGTTCAGGCGATCTGGGCGGAGGAGCTGCCAATGATTCCGATTGCCGCCCCCAACGTCAGCGCGGCGGTTCGCGGCGACCTGGCGAATCTCCGGCCCGTGTCCGCGACGCAATATCACGTCACATGGAACATCGAGGAGCTGTATCTGAAGGCAAAATGATTTGGGCCGGGGCGAGAAAATGCCTTGCGATTTACGCCGCCGGCTGATTCATTATGGGCGCATTGGGCGCATATGGTGGAATTGGCAGACACGCTACTTTGAGGTGGTAGTGGAGCAATCCGTGCAGGTTCAAGTCCTGCTATGCGCACCATCTTTTCAAACTTCTCCTCAAGACCATGCGATCAATCCTTGTGCTTTCGCTGCTTATGGCGGTTTATGCCGCCTCCGCCCAGATCGAACCCCTCGTCGTGACCAATCGTGACGTGTTCAAAGTCGTGGTTGATGCCGCGCCACCGACGGAAGCCGTGCCCCGTTCCATCAACGCGCGGGGCGAGGTTTTGGAATGCCGGTCCAACGTGGTCATCCTGCGGACCTTCGTGGTGAAAAACATTTATGGTCCGGCCGCGGCGGCGGCGCCCTTGGTAACCACCTCCGCAAACCCGCTGCATCAGACGCCTGCCAGGCGGCCGCTGCTGGGGCAAAAAAGAAAATACGGCGCGACCATCGCCCTGGAAAATTATCCCGATGCCCAAAGTCTCACCAACGGCCAGGTCATTGCCTTCCAAGGCTGCACTGCGGGGACGCATGAATGGCGCGGGACGCTGCTGGAGTGTTATGAACTTTCGCCAGGCCGGCGACCGCATCAGCCTTGATCCTCCCGACCAACCTGCGGGCGAGGGTCGCCTGGATCGCGTCGCGCAATTGTTCCAAGGCAAACGGCTTGTCCAGCAGCACGTCCACCCCGGCAAGATTCGCCCGCGTCGCCCGGAGCAGTTCCGCGCAGGCGCTCAGCATGATGATGCCCGTGGTCGGATAAAGTCCGTGGATCAGCCTGGCCAGTTCATCCCCCCGGAGGCATGGCATGTTGAAATCGGTGATGACCAGCTCAAAGCTCCGCTCCTCGAGCTGGCGAAGCGCCTCGCGTCCGTCCGCCGCCAGCGCCACCTCGTAGCCTTCATGACGCAGCAAGAGCTGCAGCGTCTGACGAATCGACGATTCATCATCAACGACGAGCATTCGGACCGGGGATGGAACGGGGTTTGACATCTCCTCTGCCGTCATCCAAGCAACTCACCCGGCGCGACGCCAGAAAAATTATCGGAAATTTTCATGCACCATGATGGACGTTGCGCGCCGGCTTAGCATTCAACCGGCCCCGCTCTTTGGCAAAGGCATCACCCCCACAGCCGTCGGTCAAGGGAACGAAACTGGATCGCTTCGGAAACGTGGTCGGCCGCAATCTGTTCCTGCGCGGCCAGGTCGGCGATGGTGCGCGCGACCTTCAGGATCCGGTCGTAGGCGCGGGCGCTGAGGTTCATGTCGGTCAGGGCGAACTTGAGCAGCTCCTTGGCGGCCTCGTCCAGGGCGCAGAACTGTTTCAGCTCGCGGCTGCCCATGCGGGCGTTGCACGGAACCCTGGGGCGGCCGGCAAAGCGCGCGATCTGACGTCGCCGCGCGGCCACCACGCGCTCGCGGATTTGGGCGGAGGTTTCTCCCGCCGTCTCGCCGGTGATTTCCCGGAACTTCACCTGCGGAACTTCGATGTGCAGGTCAATGCGGTCGAGCAGCGGACCGGAGATCCGTCCGAGATAGTTTTGAATCTCCCGCGGCGAGCTTTTGGATTCGTGCGGCATCTTGCCGTCGGGCGTTGGATTCATGGCGGCAATGAGCATGAACTGCGCGGGAAAGGTCAGCGTGCCGGCGGCGCGGGAGATGGTGACGTGTCCTTCCTCCAGCGGCTGGCGCATGGTTTCGAGCACGCTGCGCTTGAACTCGGGCAGCTCGTCCAGGAACAGCACGCCGTGATGCGCGAGGGAGATTTCGCCGGGCGTTGGGTTGATGTTGCCGCCGAGCAACCCCGCGTCGGACGCCGTATGATGCGGTGCGCGGAACGGCCGGCGCGTGACCAATGCCTGACCATGGCCAAGAAGCCCGACGATGCTGTGAATCTTCGTGGTCTCCAGCGCTTCATCCAGCGTCAGCGGCGGCAGAATGGTCGCCAGCCTTTTGGCGAGCATGGATTTGCCCGTGCCGGGCGGACCGATCAGCAGGGCGTTATGACCGCCGGCGGCGGCGATCTCCAAGGCGCGCTTCACATTTTCCTGGCCCTTGACCTCGGCGAAGTCCGCCTCTTCATCCGGGCCGTGTTCAAACAGGCCGGCCACGTCCACGCGGGTGGGACTGATCTTCACGGTGCCTTCCAGAAACTGAGCCGCCTCACGGAGATTTTGGATCGGAATGACTTGGAGCCCGGCGACCACGGCGGCTTCGGCGGCATTTTCCGCCGGCACCAGCACGCCCGTTTTGCCGTCGGCGCGGGCTTGCAGCGCGATCGGCAGGACGCCCTTGCACGGGCGCACGCCGCCGGTGAGGGCAAGTTCGCCAACGATGACGAAGTTCTCCAACTGATCGGTCTCGAGCTGTTCGCTGGCCGCGAGCATGCCGATGGCGATGGGCAGGTCGAAGCTTGGTCCTTCCTTCTTCACATCGGCGGGCGCGAGGTTGATGGTCGTGCGGCCCATGGGAAACTTGAAGCCGGAGTTGCTCAAGGCCGTGGTGACGCGGTCGCGGGATTCCTTCACCGCCGCATCCGGCAGGCCGACGATGACGATGAGCGTGTCACCCCAGCCCGCATTGACTTCCACCTCGACGGGGTAAGCGTCGATTCCATTGACGGCTGCGGAACACACCTTGGCTAACATGCGGGGAGGATTAAACCCACTGCCCTATTTGATTTCAATGCGATTTTACGATGGCCGGGTGATCTGAACAGGCCGGAGCTTTTGCAGCTCCGCGGCGAAATCCTCGAACTGCTGCACTTTGGTGGCCGGACAGCCGCGGCGCTTTGAATCCAAGCTTGACGCGGTGCGTCGATGTGGTTGGATGACGTCGATGAAAATGAATTTTTTGATTGGCATGGTGATACTTGGGATTGCGGCGACGGGTTGCGTTCGCACGGTGGATGGCAACAAGGCCGGCGGGCTGCCGCTGATCCGCAACAAGATGGAATCCCTCTATGATTGTCCGGCGGACATGATCTTCGCCGCCGCCAAGGAAGTCGTCGCCCAGAACGGAGTGCTGCTCAACGAGGGGACGCTCTTCGGACAGACCAACGCCGTGAACCAGGTGGCGCGCACCGTGACCGGCAGCGTCCAGGAACGCCGCGTCTGGATTCGCATCCAGCAGATCGATCCGAAGGTGGCCTCCATGACCATCCAGACCATCACCAAGGCCGGCGGTTCCGACATGGATCTCGCGGCGTCGCTCGACAAACAGATCGCGCTAAAGCTGGTCCGGTAACCGGCCGCCTTTCAGTCCAATATCCTCTTCGTAAGAGCCAAGCTTCACCGCTTGGCTCTTTTCTTTTCCCTTCAGCTCCAGCCGGAGATGCGCCAGCCGCGTCGCCGCCTGACCGGCCGGGCCCGTGTTCGGAAACAGGTCGATGATGCGCTGCAAGGTCGCCGCCACGGTTTCATGCTTGGCGCCATGCTTGATTTGCAAATCGGCGAGGAGGTTCAGCCAGTGCGCTACGCGCTTCAGCGGCTGGTTGGGATGGGTGATGAGCTGTTCCAGTTGGTCGGTGGCGAGATCCAGCCGGTTGAATTGATTGGCGTAAATCACCGCCAGATTTTCCCGCGCCTCGGTGTCGAGCGGATGCATCTGGAGCTGTTTGACGTAATCCGCCGCGAGCTTTTCGTAATTCACTTCCGGCGCCCTCGGCTGTTGCGCGCCTTCCAGCAGTCCGATGTCCTCGACGCCCGGTGTCACGACGATCTTGCGCCGGTCATGAGGTGAAAGCATCTGCGCAGTGCTGGTCAGGTGGGCGATGCGCTGCGCGGCGACGGCGGACATCTCCGAATCGGGAAACCGTTCGATGATGCGCTCCAAGTCCAGCCGCGCCGCCTCGCGGTCCTGGCCGAACTTCAGATGCCAGTCCGCCAGCGAATTCAGCGCGAAGGCGACGCTCTTGGGTGCGTGCCCCGGCTGGTTGCACAGGCGCTGGATGGTCAATTCCGTGGCGGGCAGGTCGTTCAGGTTCTCCGCCTGAATTTCCGCCATCAGCAGCTGGCCCTCGAAGTTGTCCGGGAACTTCGCCAGCTGCGCGCGGATTTCGGCAATGGCCTCCCGGTAATGCCCGCGTTTCCGATGCGCCTGCGCGGCGGAGTAATACGGTTTGGCATCCACCTCCTCGTCGCCGCCGTCGTAGATGGAGCCGAAGGGCTTGGCGATCATGTTGGCGATGTTGTGCCGCCAGACGATGGCGAAGAAAAGTCCGCCCACCGCCGCGGCCGGCACGCCGCCGAACGCGGCCCCGTAACCGCCCTGGCTGATCATCGGGCCGACAAAGAAAATCATGTAGGCCAATCCCAGGCCGGTCAGAAACCATTTGAAAATCAGCCGCGCGGGGTCGTCGCTTTTCTTCAACGAGCGGAACATCACCCACAGCAGGATGCCGAGGAGCAGCAGGCCGGTCGCGATGACCCGCAGCACATGGAGCTTGGAGTGCATCACTTCTTCTGGCTGATGCGGTCGGGATGCCGCGCGCGGCTCACCGCCGTGTCATAGGTGATGAGGCATTTGCAGTAAAGGTCGTAGAGACAGTTGTCCATGAGCACCATGCCCTCCTTGCGGCCGGTCTGAATCATGTTCTCCAACTGATGCAGCTGGCCTTCGCGGATGAGGTTGCGCACCGCGCTGCTGGCGACGAGCAGTTCATAGGCAAGCACCCGGCGCGTCCGGTCCGCCGCCGGCAGCAGATCCTGCGCGATGATGCCCTGGAGCGCGTTCGACAATTGCAGAACAATCTGGCGCTGCGCGTTGCCGTCGAACACGCCGACAATCCGTTCCAAGGCATGGGAAACGTTCGGCGAATGCATCGTCGCCAAAACCAGATGGCCGGTTTCCGCCGCCGTCAACGCCGTGGCAATCGCCTCATGATCGCGCATCTCGCCGACCACGATCACGTCCGGGTCCTGCCGCAGCACATGGATCAGGGCGCGGTTGAAGGACCGCACATCCGTCAGCACCTCCTGCTGCACGACGATGGCGCGCTTGTTCTCGTGGACGAATTCAATCGGGTCCTCGATGGTCACGATCTTGCAGCGGCGCTCGCTGTTGATGACATCGACCAAGTAATTCAACGTCGTGGTCTTGCCCGCGCCGGTCGGGCCGGTGATGAGCACGAGGCCGTTTGGACGACGCGCCAGATCGTCGAGCTTTTCCGGCAGACCCAGTTCCTGGCGGGAGGCGACGCGTTCACCGCAGAAGCGGAAGCTCAGTTCGGGATGGCTGTTCCGTTTGTAGAACGTCACCCGCACGCGGCCGGCGGAAGGGTGGAGCAGGGAAATGCACAGCTCCCATTCCTGGTCAAACTTCTTCCGCTGCTGCTCGTTCAACAGGCTGTCGGCAATCTGTGTCAGGTCGCGTTCGGTCAGCGCGTCCTCGTCGGCGATGATGATTTCGCCGTTCACGCGAAACGCTAAGCGGCACGCCGGCAACGAGATGAAGGTCGGAGCCGTCGAATTCCTTGGCGGCGGAGAGGAGTCGGTCGAGGTGCGTTGCTCATGAGGAGAGAAAAGTTGCCGCCACCAGCCAGCGAGGCGCGACCACGGGCTGCTTTCCCGAGACGCACCAGATCCAGCCGGGCGGTTTCTGCAGTCGGGATTCAGCTGCCGGGCCTGGGTAGGAAGTGTCTGCTGCGCCCAGCAAACCCAGCCGGTGCTGGCATTGCCCAGTTCCAGCCACAGGAAAAATGCGTGGCGTTACCTTCAACAGCCTGCTGGAAATGCTTCAACGCCAGCGCGAACTGTTCGTGGAAAAACCGGACCCGCCCCGCGAGCCAGGCGATGAACCAGTCGTTCGGCGACAGCGTGATCGCCTTTTCAAAGCAATAATCCGCACGCGTTTCCTCGCGGGCCAGCAGCACATCGCCGCGGGCCAGCCAGACGTAAGGCGTGTCGCCGCGTTCGGCGATGGAGGCATCCGAGTAAACCAGTGCGCCGTGAAGGTCGCCGATGCGTCCCAGGGAAACCGCCTTGGCGGCGAGCAGCTCGGGGTCTTGCGGAAAACGTTCCAGCGCCTTGTCCGCCCAGAGACTTGCCTCCTGAAATTCGCCCAGCTCGATCAGCATCCGCACCTGGCCGGTCCACGCGGCGGCATTGTGCGGATTGAACTCCAGCACCTTCGAGTAATGACGGAGGGCGGGGCGGAACTCGCCGCGCTCGAACGCGGTCCGCGCCTCGCTCAGATAATACGCCTCGTCCTTCACCAGCGGCCGGGACTGCGCGCGCGCGCGTTCGTGCGATTCCCCGCCCAGTTCGAGATTGCTGAATCGGCTCATCAATATACTTCCCCGATGCTTGGCCGCATCTTTGCCCGCAGGGTGGTCGGGCGCGAAATGGATTTTGGATTTGCCCGGCGCACCAGTTTTTCCCGCGCCTTCTTCAATTCGTCCTCGGACAATCCCCGGAACTTCAGCCGGCGTTTCCGTTCGCGCCAGCCGCTCACGACCGCCCCCAGGAAAATCTTCAACAACAGGATCGCGGCGATGGTCAGCACCACCACCAGCGCCGTTTCGTGGTGGTGATTCATCGCCCACGCCGCCACGATCAGTCCGACCAGCACGAGGCCCAGCGACATAATGAACCACGCTGCGGTGCGGCCGCACTCCTGAAAATGACCGAAGAATCCGCTCCAAAATGCGTTCATGCCTCGATTTGGTTGGATGAGTTTTCCCGCGGCACGCTGGCGTTGCGCGCCCGCCCGTCCGCCCAGCCGCGGAGTTGGCCGATCTGTTCCTCCATCGTCTTCGCGAGCGGCACGGTCTGGCTGAGCGCGTTCAGCACATGCGCGGTGGAGAGTTCCACGCGATCATAGAAGGCATCGTAGAGCGCGCTGTTGATGGCCTCCTCGATTTCCGCGCCGCTGAAATTCACGCTCGCCTCGCCCAGGGCCGCAACATCAAAACGCGCCGCGTCGCGTCCACGCTTGGTCAGATGAATGCGGAAGATTTCCTCGCGCTCCTCGACGGCGGGCAGGTCGACAAAGAAGATTTCGTCGAGGCGTCCCTTGCGCAACAGCTCGGGCGGCAGGTTGGAAATGTCATTGGCCGTCGCCACCACGAATACCGGCGCGGTCTTCTCCGAAAGCCACGTCAGGAAAGTCCCGAACACGCGCGCTGTGGTGCCGCCGTCGGAAGCGCCGGAGCCTTGGGAGCCGGCGAACGCCTTGTCGATTTCGTCCACCCACAGAATCGCCGGCGCGACGGATTCCGCGACGGTGATGGCGCGGCGGACGTTTTCCTCGGACGACCCGACCAGGCTGCCGAACATCCGGCCCATGTCGAAGCGCAACAGCGGCAGTTGCCACTGGGTGGCGACGGCCTTGGCGCAAAGGCTCTTGCCGCAACCCTGCACGCCGAGCATGAGAATGCCCCGCGGCGCGGCCAGGCCGAACTCGCGCGCATCGGCGGTGAAGGCGACGGAACGTTTGTTCAACCAGTCCTTGAGCACGCCGAGGCCGCCGACGTTGGCAAAGGTTTCGTTCGTCGCGCAATACTCCAGCAGGCCGCTCTTGCGGATGATCTGCTGCTTTTCCTCCAAGACTTCCGAGACATCGTCGCCGGTAAGACGGCCGGCCTTGACGATGATTTTGGCGAAGACGTTTTCCGCCTCGCCGAGGGTGAGGCCGAGCGCGGCCTGCAACAGCCGGTCACGGCCGGCGTCGTCCAGCTCGACCTTCACCTGATGGTGCTGCTTCACGTCGGTGAGGATTTTCTCCAGCAGCCCGTCGAGGTCATCGCGCGACGGCAGCGGAAAGTTGAGGACGGTGATCTCCTTCTCCAACTCGGTGGGAATCTCCATGACCGGCGAGACGAGGACGATGGTCTTGAAGCTGTTCTTGAGGTGCAGGGCGATTTCCTTGAGCCGGCGAATGACGGCGAAGTTGTCGCGGCGCAGGAACGGGTGAAAATCCTTGAAGAGGAACAGCGCGGGCTCGACCTGCTCGATCACATGGTCCAATGCGGCGAGCGGTTCCTTGGTGGCGGCGTTGCGATGCTTCTGGGACTGGATGGAAGTGCCGCACGGCACGATGCCGGTGCTGTAGCTCCACTCGAAAAGCTTCTTCTGACGTCGCCGCGCGATCTCGGCCACGAGCGTCTGCACGCGCATCTCCTCGCTCGTGATGACGTAGAGAATCGGGTAGCGAGCGCGGATCAGGGTTTCGAGTTCGGCTTGGAAGGTCATGGTTTGGTCACTTGGACTCGGTCCATTGATGCAAATTTGAAAATACAAATTCGTGCTCCGAGGTGACGCCCCAGCGCTCCAACGGCCGCCAATACCATCTCGGATACAGTTTCGTGCCGATGGTGGTGTGTCTGATGAGTCTCGTCGTTGAGCCTTCGGGAATGAGTTCGTAACTGGCGTCGATGAAAGTCAGCCAATGGCGGCCCGGCAGGGTGCTTTCCGTGATTTTCAGTCCCATGAACTTTGGCGGCTGCCAGTCGGTGACTTCCTGGGCGATGATGCCGTTGTCAAAATGGCAGATGCGTTTGCCACCTACGGCGGAACGGTCCAGTTCGCAGCTGGTGGCTGTGGGAAGTCCCGCCCAGAGCAGGAAAGGTTTCTTTCCATCCAGCTTCTTCATGCGCGCAACCAATTCCCATGTTCGTTCCGGCGAGGCGGTGAGGACGGTTTCCGAGGTGAAGGTTTCATGCTGCTGAACTTGCCGGAACGGACGTTCGATCCGATCGGCGGCGGCGATTAGAAGAGGACAAAGCAGCAGCAACAACAGTGTTGTCTTTCCGGGAGCGGGAAGCTTGTCGATCACTCGTCCTCTGGCGTGATAGCCTAGAAAAGCTCCGATCGTTACTCCGATCGCCACCAACGGCGAAGCCATGAAACAGCAGATGATGCCTTCGAGCCCCAGAGTGAACATGAGCGAAAACGTCACGACACCGCCCACTAGGCAGCACGCCAAGATGCGCTTCGGCTTTCTGACGATAGCGGCGACAACAAATCCGGAAACAACGGGCACCAGCGAAAACATGACACAGCCAAACTCACTCCTATCTCCGCGCACCAGAAAATAACCTCCGATCTGCATTGCGATTCCCAGAAAGGATCCCAGAAGCAGTCCTTTCCAAAGGTTTTTTTGTTCTCCGTTCATGGATTTATAATTGCTCTTTTATCCCCCAAACAACTTCTTGAACCACGACCGTTTCGCTTCCGGCAATTCCGCCGCGGACTTTTGCAGACGTTGTTCAATCTCCGGCGGCACGGGAGTGCGGATGGAATCGTGCCGGAGCATTTCCTCCACCGTGGCGAAGGTTTGCGCCTGAGTTTCTTGCCCCGCAGACAACTGCTGCTCCTCCCCGGTTGTGAACTTGGTCTGGCGTTTCATAGCATGGCTTAGGCGGATTTTTCAAACAGGGCGGCAAAGGCCTTGCGGGCGCGATGCAGCTTGCCCCGGACGGCGCCGGCGGACTGGTCGGTCAACTCGGCGATCTCCTCGTAACTTAGCTCCTCGTCCGCGACGAGCAACAGCAGGAGACGATATTCCTCCGGGATGGCGTCGAGGGTTTGCTGGATGCGCTCGCGGAGTTCCTTGGTTTCCAGAATACGCAGCGGCGAATCGGTCTTGGCCGCGGCATTTTCCCAGACGGCATCGTCGGCGTTGGAGAAAACGTGCCGCTCGTTCCAGGTCTGCTGGAGGTTCCGGCAGTGGTTGATGGCGATGCGATAGAGCCAGGTGCGCAGGGAGGCGTCGCCGCGGAACTGATCGAGCTTGCGAAAGGCCTTGAGGAAGACGTCATGCGTGGCGTCGGCGGCCTTCTCGGGGTCGCCGAGATAGCGCAGGGCCAGGTAGTAAATCGCCTGGCTGTGCTCGGTGTAGAGGGCGCCGAATTGCGGCTGTGACCACCCGGTGGGCGGCGGAGCCGACGACTCGCGTTCTGCCAACGGCTGTTGCATGAGAGCTTTCACCGGCGATTAGACAGGGCAGTCGCGGGAAAGTCACGCGCGAAGGGGTGATGGTGAAATCTTCTTTCAAGAAAGTTCCCTCTCCCCCACTTCGTGGCGGAGAGGGAGAAGTTGGGGCGCGTCGTCTGAAAGTGTCGATCCGGTGATGCCAAAGCCAAGATGCGACTGAGTAAGCGAGCCAAGACCAACACTCAGTTCTTGAGCAGCGGATGAATGGCGGTGAGCAGTTGCTCGGCGGTGAACGGCTTGCAGATGATCGTGTTGGTGCCGGCAGCCTTGGCCTCGGCGATGCGTCCGTCCTCGCCCATGCCGGTGATGATAATGGTCTGGATGTTGGGCTGAATCCGCCGCATCTCGCGGATGGTCGAGGGGCCGTCCAGCCGCGGCATCATGAAGTCTGACACGACAATTTTGATTTCGCCGTTGCGTTCGCGGAAGAGCGCGAGAGCCTCCTGGCCGTCCGCCGCCGTGATGGTGCGGTAGCCGTTGCCGCGAAGAATGATGCTGGCGATTTCACCGATGGCCGGTTCGTCATCGACCACCAGGACGAGTTCGCCGTTGCCGCGGGGGAGATTGAGGAAGCCGGGTTCGTTCGGTTGGCTCGGCTTGTCCGAGGCGTCCGCCGGCAGATAAACCTGGAAGGTGGTGCCTTCGCCGACCTTGGACTCGACATGGATGAAACCCTGATGTCCATGCACGATGCCCAGCACCGTGGGCAGGCCGAGGCCGGTTCCGTGACCGAGCGGCTTGGTGGTGAAGAACGGGTCGAAAATCTTGTCCATCAATCCCGTCGGAATGCCCGTGCCGGTGTCGGTCACGCTGATGACGACGTAGGCGCCCGGCTTGGCCTTGGGATTGATCTGCACCGCGCTGCCTTCGAGCTGGGTGCGGTTGACCGAGATGGTCAGCGTGCCGCCGTCGGGCATGGCGTCGCGGGCGTTGACGCACAGGTTGAGCAGCACCTGTTGAATCTGGGTGGAATCGCCCAGGAACATCGGGGGATTCTTGCAGATGCGCGTCTGGGTGTGGATGGAGCGGGGGAAGGTTTCGCGGGTGATGCGTTCGATCTCGGTGACGAGATGTTTTGGCTGCAGCAGCACGCGGGTGCCTTCCGCGCCGCGGGCGAACATGAGGACCTGCTTGACGATGTTGGCGCCGCGCTTGGAGCAGGCCTCGAGGGTTTCGACCCAGGTTCGCGTGCGCTCGTCGCGGGCCTCGTCCTTCAGGAAATGCACGGCCATCATGATCGGCGCGAGGACGTTGTTCAAATCGTGGGCGAGGCCGCTGGCGAGCGTGCCGATGCTTTCAAGGCGCTGCGAACGGTAGAGCTGGGATTCCAGGCGCTTCTTTTCCGTGATGTCCGTGCTGACGACGAGGATGCCCTTCGGCGCGCCCTGGCTGTCACGGACCAGCGTCCAGCGGCTTTGCACCGTGATCTCCTTGCCGTCGCGGGTGCGATGGTTCATCTCGCCGATCCACACGCCGCTTTTTTGCACGGCCTGCATGACGGGAATGCAGTCGGCGCGGTCCACCAGCAGGTTGAGCTCGCTGGTGGTGCGGCCCGCGGTCTCCGGGGCGTTCCAGCCGTAAAGCCGTTCTGCGCCCTGGTTCCAGTAAGTGATCCGGTCGGAGAAATCGCGGACGAAGATGGCGTCGCCGGTGACATCCAGCAGCGCGGCCTGGTCGCGGATCTGTTCGTTCGCGCGGACGCTCTGGGTGATGTCCTCAAGGCACATCAGCACGCGCATCAGGCCGTCCACCTGGATGCGTTCGGTGGAGACCAGCAGGGTGGTGTCCTCGACCTTGCCGTGGCGGAGAATCTGCCGGCGGATGCGGACGCGATGCCAGTTTTTGCCGGTGACGAAGGTTTCGTTGACGGCGTGGTGGAGTTCGGCGTTCGGCGCGGCGGGTTCGCCATTGGCGTGAACCGGCGGCAGAAAATCATTCGCGTTCAGGCCGACGAGCTGCTCCTTGCTGCGGCCGGCGAGTTCGGCCGCGGCCACGTTGGCGCGCAGAATCCGGAAGTCGGCGTCGAACAGGCACATGACGTTCGGCGCGCGATCATAGACGGCGGCCAGTTCGGCCTCGCCGCGG
The DNA here is from genome assembly GCA_046346715.1 of Verrucomicrobiota bacterium. Lineage (GTDB taxonomy): Bacteria > Verrucomicrobiota > Verrucomicrobiia > Limisphaerales > CAIQOK01 > CAIQOK01. The sequence continues at coordinate 168,085 of JAXMHO010000001.1, read as the reverse complement.
CGCACGGCCTCGCGGGCCTGGAGCCGGTCCACCAGCGTGGCGAGGTAGTTGGCCAGGCTGGTCACCTGCGAAATCACCTGCGGCTCGACGGAAATCTTGCTGCGGTGCGCGAGGCTCAGCGTGCCGATGATGCGGTCGTTGGTCTTGATGGGCGCGCAGAGAAAGGTCTGGACGTTGAGCTGGCGCAGGATCGGCGCGGCGAATTCACGGCGGCTGCCGGCCTCGGTCTCGATGAGGACGTTGCCGCTGCGGGCGACCTCGCCGGAGAGCGTGACATCCATCGGCACCTCAAACGGCACGGGCAGGCCGTCGAGCCGGATGCCATAGACGCCCCGGAAAATCATGATCGAGCGCTCAAAGTCGCAGAGCTCGATGGTGACGATGGGGAAGCTGGTGATCTCGGCGGCCTCGCGCGCGATGGCGTCGAAGATGAACTGCTCGCTTTCGCCGGAGAGGGCGATCTCGGAGATTTTCTGCAGCGCGGTGAGCTGCCGGTTGCGCCAGCGCAGTTCGCGTTCGGACTGGCGGGACGCGGTGATGTCGAGCGCCGTGAAGGTGAGGCCTTCGTTGGGGCCGGATAGGTTGATGCGGCTGAAGCCCAGCAGCACGTCGCGCCAGGTGCCGTCCTTGCGCTGCCAGCGGGTTTCGACCGTCTGGGTGTCCGGCGGTGGCGTGCCCTTGCAGCGGGCGACCGAGCGGTCGAAGGGCATGCCGGCGGCGAACAGAAAGTCGTCGGGCTTGCCGACCAGCTCGTCGCGCGAGTAGCCGGTCATCTCGCAGAGCAGCGAGTTGACGTGGTTGATGACGCCGTGGGTGGTGACGCAGATGCCGACGGGCGCGGCGCGGAAAACACTTTCGAGCGTGGCCGCGCCGGCGATGGGGCCGGCGCCGGCCTGGGCCGCGCCGAGGCTGGTGAAAAATTTCGTGGTGCCCGTGCTGCTCAAACCAAACCCTCCAGGACGTGGGGCAGCCGTTCCAGACTGCGGTGCAGCGACGCCTTGGCGATGGCCTGCTCGGCATCGTTCGCGTCGGGAAGCAGGATGGCCCAGCCGCTGGCGGCGAGACACTGCTCGTGGGTCACAGGCAGGTAGTTGCCGCTGCAGCCGATGTTTTCCTTGCGCAGGAGCAGGTCGGCAATCTGGACCGACGCGACGATGGGCGCGTAGGGGCCGGCCTTTTCCGGGTGATGATGAAAGCGGGCGGACTTGACCATGAGCTCCGGCAGGCGATGGCGTTCCAGGTAGAGGGCGCCGAGCTCGGAATGATCCATGCCAAGCACTTCGTTTTCGATCTCGCTCAAGTCGCGGGTTGCCTCGCGGGCCTGGCGGTGAATTTCCGCAAAGTGGTCCGGGAAGGACCACGCCATGACAATTTTGCCCACGTCGTGAACAAGCCCCGCGACGTAATCAGATTCATCGCCCGGCGTGGAAACCGTCGTGAAGACTTCACGCGTCAAAATGGCGGCACCGATGGAGTGCTGCCAGAATTCGCGCCAGGGAAAACTGCATTGCTTGGCCAGCCGCTGGAAGTCCTCGATGATCGGCGTCACCATCGTGAGCTGGCGGATCTGCCGCATGCCGAGATAGAAGACGGCCTCCTCGACGCTGTTGACGGGATTGCTCAGGCCGTAATAGACGGAGTTGACGAGGCGGAGCAGGCGCGAGGTGAGGCTGGGATCGCGGCGGATGACTTCGGAAATCTGGGCGGAATAGCGCTGTTCGACGGAGAGCAGCTCCTGCAGGGCCTTGTTGATGCTGTTCAGCGAAGGCAATGACGGGCAGCGGGCGACTTGCAACTCGATTTTATCCAAGTCCAGCCGGGCCGGCGTGCTGGTTGTCAAAATCTGCGTCATAAAAACGAACAGGCGTACAGAAACATTTACAAAATCATCGGCGCATCCGGCCGGAACTTAAGCGCCAGGAGGAACTTGCCCTCAAGCCCCGGCAAGATTTGCCGATGTCACGAACGGAACATGAGCGCAAACAATTGGAAGACGGGCCGCCCAGGCTGGATCTGGCTCGCCCTCGTTCTGGCCGGCATCGCCGTGGCCGAAGCCGGCAGCGCCTACCTGCCCGTGACCGGGCCGACGCCGTTGCGGTTCGAGGTGGCCATGGTCAAACCGGCCATGAATCCGGCATTGCTGACGCAAAATCGCGCTCCAGAAGCTCCGGCGGTTCCTTCACCCACCGCCACCAACGCCGTCGCGGAAACGCCCGTTGAAGTCAGGGTGTCGGCCTCGGCTCCCCCTGTGATTGAGCCGCCGGCGCCCTACACCATCCGGCCCGCGGCAGACAACCTGCTGATCATCACCCCGCAGATGCTGGGCGAATATTTCAAACCCGTGGCTAGCGGCACCAACAACAGCGGTGCCGGGGTGTTCGTGCCCGTGCCGTTTAATTTCCTGCCGCCCACGGAAAAACCCGTCCGGTCCAGCCGGGCAACCTACAAGGTGGAATGAGCGGTCCGCACCTCATGGCCTTTCTTTGCTTTCAGCGGGCGGCGCGCCGGCTCCTGTTTATCCTGACGGCGTTCGCCATGGTGCCCCGGATCTTGGCCTCCGAACATGCGAACTCGGCGCATGCCGCCTCGCCCGCCCCGGCTGAAGCGGCGGCGAAACCGGAAAAAAAACCGGTCGAGGGCGCCTTCGAGCAGCCGACGTCCGACGTAATGGCGGAGGCCCGGGCGGCGCTGCTGAGCAATCAGATGGATCTGGCCCGGAGTCTTCGTCTCAAACAGCTCGCGTCCCAGGCTGAGCCGGTCCTGGTCGAGCTGCTCGCCGACGAAAATCCCGACACCACCAAGCAGGACGCGCTGCTGGAGCTCGCCTTGTGCGCGCAGGACCAGAACGAATTGCCGCGCGCGCAGCAGATTTATTCCCAGTTCCTGAGCCGCTGGCCGAATGATCCCCGCGTGCCTGAGATTCTCCTGCGGCAGGGCATGTTTTTCCGCGAGATGGGCATGAGCTCCATGGCGCTGACGAAGTTCTATGGCGTGATGACCGCCGCGCTGGCGTTGAAGAGCGACCGGTTTGATTACTACAAGAAGATTGTCGCGCAGTCGCAGAATGAAATCGCCGAGACCCATTTTCAGATGGGAAAGTTTGCCGAGGCCGTCGAATACTTTTCGCGGCTGCTCAAGCAGGACAATCCGCTGCTGGACCGCTCGCTCGTGCAGTATCGCCTGATCCGGGCGCTGTCCGAACTCGGCCAGCACGAGGCGGCGCTCGGCCAGGCGCAGGATTTTCTGGTGCGCTTTCCCAACGCCACCGAACGCGCCGAGGTCCGTTTCATCATGGCGCACTGCCTCAAGGAGCAGGGGCGCAACAATGAATCGCTGCAGCAGGTGCTCACGCTGCTGAAAGAGCAGAAGCGCCAGACCACCAACAACCCCGAAATCTGGTCCTACTGGCAGCGCCGCGCCGGCAACGAGATCGCCAACGCGCTCTATCGCGACGGCGACTATCCCAAGGCGCTCGAGGTTTATCTCAATCTCGCGGAGCTGGATGCCGCGCCCGCGTGGCAGCTCCCGGTGCAATACCAGGTCGGCCTCACCTACGAGAAGATGCAGCAGCCCCAGATGGCCACGCGGATTTACAGCAACATCATCACCCGGGAAATCGACCTCGGCACCAACCGCTCCCCGGCCCTGAAGTCGGTGCTCGAAATGGCCCGCTGGCGGGTCAACTTCCTCAACTGGGAGACGCGGGCGGAAAATGCCACCAAGGAATATTCCAGCCCGGGTTCCGCCGCCAAAGACGCCAAGGATTCCAAATCATGACCGCTATGAATTCCGCCCCCGCCGCCCCTGAGTTTTTGTCCGCCCTGGTTCGCGATCTCCGCGAGCACCTTGGTTGCTGCGAAAACGCCCTGGGCCTGGCCGCCGCGGAAAACCGGGCGCTGAATGGCGGCGGTGAATTTGAAGCCGCCGGCTTTCAGGAGCAGCGCCGTCAGCTGCTTTCCGGTCTCGATGCCTCGCTGCTGCGCCTGCGCACGTGGCGGCAGGCCTGGCAGCAGTTCAGCGCCGCCGACCGCGAACGCTGCGCCGAGGCCAGGCCGCTCTTCCAAAAGATTCAGGACCTGCTGATGCGTGTCCTCGTCCTTGACCGGGAAAACCAGCAGGCGCTCCTGCGCCGTGGCCTGGTGCCGCCGCAGCATTTGTCTCTTGCCGCCGGCCCGCAGCCTCCGCACTATGTTGCCAACCTTTACAGGCGCAACGTAGCCGCCGGATGAACTATGCCGATTGAAAAAGTTATTGTCCTCGAGGACGACAAGATCGTCCGCAATAACCTCGAACAGTGCCTCCGCCGCAAGCGATACGATGTCGCCGCCGTCTCCACCATCGCCGACGCCCAGGAATACCTCGACAAGGACACCTTTGACGTCATTTTCCTCGATGTCCGCCTGCCCGACGGCGACGGCACCGACCTCCTGAAGCTCATCCAGCAGCGCCCGCAAAAGCCCCTCTGCGTCATCACCACGGGCTTCGGCACCGTGGAATCCGCCGTCGAATGCATGAAGAACGGCGCATTTGACTATCTCATCAAGCCTTTCTCCAACGAGCAGATCGAGGTCACCATGCGCAAGGCCGAGGAGTTCACCCAGCTCCTCAAGGTCAACCGCTTTCTCAGCCAGGACGACGACGGCGAACATGAGATGATCGGTACCAGTCCGGCGATGGAAAATCTCCGGCAGTTGGTCCGCAAGGTCGCCCGCACCCAGGCCACCGTATTGATCCAGGGCGAAAGCGGCACCGGCAAGGAGCTCGTTGCCCGCGCCCTCTATCGCGAAAGCCCCCGCTCCGGTGCGCCGTTCATCCGCGTCAACTGCGCCGCCGTCCCCGAGAACCTCATCGAGAGCGAATTCTTCGGCCACGAAAAAGGCGCGTTCACCGGCGCCATGAACAAGCGCGAAGGCCGCTTCGAGCTGGCGCACGGCGGCACGATCCTCCTCGACGAAATCAGCGAAATCTCCCCCAGCGTCCAGGCCAAGTTGCTGCGCGTGCTGCAGGAGCGCGAGTTGGAACGCGTCGGTGGCAACCGCACCATCAAGGTGGATGTCCGCGTCATCGCCACCACCAATCGCAACCTCGAACAGAGCGTCGAGAAAAAGGAATTTCGCCAGGACCTCTTCTTCCGCCTCAACGTTGTGCCCATCGTCATGCCGTCGCTGCGCGAACGCATCGAGGATGTCCCGCTGCTGGCGGAGGAGTTCATGCGCCGCTTTGGCCGCAAGCACGGCGTCCATGTCAAAGGCTTCACCGACGACGCCCTGCGGACCTTGCAGGCGCACAACTGGCCGGGAAACATCCGCGAGCTTCAGAACGTGATCGAGCGCGCCGTCATCCTGTGCGGCGACAACGGCATGCTGGAGCCGTCGCACCTCGGTCTGGGACCCGTTGCGGCTGTGCCGGTGACCGCCGCGCCCGCGCCCGCCCCGGCGCCGGTGGCATCGGTTCCGAACGCCACCACGCTGGCGGATTTGGAAAAGCACCACATTCTGGCCGCGCTGGAGAAATGCCGCGGCAACCGCACGCACGCCGCCAAGATGCTCGATATCAGCATCCGCACGCTGCGCAACAAGCTGAACGATTACAAGGAAGCCGGCACGGTCGTGGCCGAGGAAGAATCGGCGGAGGCCTGAGGCCGCCGTTGTCAGGTTTATTCCTCAGGCCTGTTTTTGGTTCGTATCTCCCCCTTGACGACTTTGCCTTTTTCAATATGGAATTATTTCTATGAGTAAAACCGAAACACATCATTTTCAGGCGGAAATTCAGCAGTTGCTGAACATTGTCATCCATTCGCTTTACACGGATAAGGAAATTTTTGTCCGCGAACTGATCTCCAACGCTTCCGATGCGTGCGAGAAACTCCGGTTCAACCAGTCGTCGGGCAAAACGGTCCATCAGCCGGACATCGCCCCGATGATTTCGATCACCACGGACGAAACGGCGAACACGATCACCATCACCGACACCGGTCTCGGCATGACGCACGGCGAACTGGTGGAGAATCTCGGAACCATCGCGCATTCCGGCACGAAGGCGTTTCTCAAGCAATTGGCCGAGGAGAAAAAGCCGGACGTGGGCCTGATCGGGCAGTTTGGCGTGGGCTTTTACTCGGCGTTCATGGTGGCGAAACGAGTGGTGGTGCTGAGCCGGTCGTTTGCGCCGGACGAACAGGGCTGGCAGTGGACGAGCGAGGGCGGCGGCGGATATGAGCTGTCGCCGGCGGCGGATTTGCCGCGCGGCACCAAGATCACGCTCGAACTGAAGGACGACGCGAAGGAGTTTGCCCAGGCTGGCACCATCGAGCGCATCATCCAGCGGTATTCGAGCTTCGTGCCGTTTCCCATCGAGCTGAACGGCAAGCGGCTCAACACCGTGCAGGCCATCTGGGCGCGCAGCAAAAACGAGATCAAGGAGGAGGAATACAACGAGTTCTACACCTACATTGGCCACGACCACGAGAAGCCGCTCTTCCGGCTGCATTTCTCGGCGGACGCCCCGCTCGCGATCCAGTCGCTGCTGTTCGTGCCGGCGAAGAATTTCGAGTCGATGGGCATGGGCCGCATTGATTCCGAAGTGAACCTCTACTGCCGCAAGGTGCTGATCCAGCCGAAGGCCAAGGGACTGTTCCCGGACTGGCTGCGTTTCCTCAAGGGCGTCGTGGACAGCGAAGATCTGCCGTTGAACATCTCGCGCGAGACGATGCAGGACACGTCGCTGATGCAGAAGCTGAACAAGGTGCTGACCGGACGTTTTTTGAAATTCCTCGACGAGCAGTCCGAGAAGGAGGCGCTCGCCTACGAGAAGTTCTACGCCGAGTATCACCGGTTCCTCAAGGAAGGCGTGGTCACGGACTTCACCCACAAGGAGGCGCTCGGCAAATTGCTGCGCTTTGAATCCTCCACGCTGGAGAAGGGCAAGCTGACGTCGCTGGCCGACTACGTGAAGCGCATGCCCGCGGACCAGAAGGAGATTTACTGCCTGCTCACGCTGAACCGCGGCGCGGCGGAGGCGAGCCCGTATTTCGAGGTGTTCAAGGAGCGCAAGTTCGAGGTGCTGTTCCTCTTCGATCCGTGGGACGAGTTCGTGGTGGATCATCTGCACGCGTTTGACGGCAAGCCGCTCAAGCTGGCCGAGAAAGCGGAACTCGATCTCGGCGAAACCAAAAAGGAAAACGCGATGCCGGAGGAAGCTTCGAAGTCGCTGTCGCAATGGCTCAAGGAAACGCTCGGCGAAAAGGTCGGCGAAGTCCGGGTGTCAAAACGCCTGGTGGACAGCCCGGCCGTGGTGGTGGATGCCGACAAGTTTATGACGTCGAACATGCGCCGGATCATGAAGGCGATGAAAAAGGACGGCGAGCCGGATGAGCCGGTGAAGCACGACCTCGAAATCAATCCTGCGCATCCCATCATGGCGCGGCTCGAGGCCATGCGGCAGAAGGATGGTTCTCTGGCGGCGAGCGTCGCCGAGCAGGTGCTCGACAACGCGCGCGTGGCGGCGGGGCTGATGGAGGATCCGCGACTCATGTTGAACCGGCTGAACCAGCTTTTGGAGAAGGTGCTGACGAAGGACTGAGCGACCTCGCACCGGTTTACTTCCAGGGCTTCCTCTATCGGGGGGAAGCCCTTTTTCTTTGCCGAAAACGTCCGGAACGTCCGGCGCGGCCCTTTTGACTGGTCAAGTCTTGCCGGGCACGGGGTAACATTTTCCTAGCAACCCTGCCAAACCCCTGTCTTTAGGCCCTTTTTACCTGCTGGCACCGTCGTTGCTGAACAGCCTCGGAAAGTTGTGCATGATTGACGCATTATTCAACCAGCCAAACTACTTGGCGGCGAAAAAGACGCTCGACGTGGTCGCCCTCCGACAGGAGGCGATCGCGAGCAACATCGCCAATCTGGAAACGCCCGGCTACAAGCGGGTGGACATCGCCCCGACCTTCCAGGCTGAGCTGGACCGCGCCTGTTCCTCGGGGGACGCGCAGCAGCTTTCCACCCTCAAGCCCACGCTGGCGGTTGATCCCAACGCCATCGCCAGCGGCCGCGACGGCAACACCGTTTCCATGGAGCGCGAGCTCATGCTGATGAGCCAGAACACCATCACCAACGCCCTGGAAACCCAGCTGGTTTCCGGCACGTTCGCCAAACTGCGCATGGCCATCACCGGCAAACCCTGACCCTGAACGCTTATGGTTCAAATTTTATCCGGCATCCAAAACACCGCGGCGGCCCTCGACGCCGAACGCACGCGGCTCGACGTCATCTCCCAGAACATCGCCAACGCCAACACCACCCGCGACTTGGACGGCAAGGCCTATCAGCGCCGTGTCGTGGTGTTTGAATCGGCCCTTCAGCAGGCCATGGATGGAAGTTCCAGCCAGGCGCCGATGCTGCAGGTGGCGCGGATTGAAAGGGACATGCGCCCCGGCCAGTCCGTTTATTCGCCGGGCAATCCCAACGCCGACAAGAAGACCGGCATGGTGCTGATGCCCAACGTCAATGTTCACGAGGAAATGGCGGACATGATCAACGCCTCCCGCGCCTTTGAAGCGAACCTGGCCGTCGTCAAAAACGCCCGCCAGATGGCCATGCAAACCCTCGCCATGGGCCGCCACTGATTTGAAACGCTGAACCGCCATGTCACCCATCTCCGCCATGCCGTCCGCGATGTCAGGCCTCGACCTGATCTCGACGCGCGCGCCGCGCATCGCCCCGGCGGAGGTGCAGCCGTTTGGTTCACCCTCGGAGATTTCCACCGTCCAGCCGTCCGGCGATTCCTTTGCGGGCATGCTGGGCAAGATGGTTTCCGACGTGAACGCCAAGCAGATGGCCGCCGGGCAGACCGTCTCCGCTCTTCAGGCCGGGCAAAATGTGCCGCTGCACCAGGCCGTCATCGCCATGGAGGAGGCCAATGTCTCGTTCCAACTGATGGTCGAGGTGCGCAACAAGCTGCTGGAATCCTACCAGGAAATCATGCGCATGCAGATTTGAACGACCGGGAATTTTTTTTAAATGAATCAAAATCTAGGCAAACTGGCGAAACAACTCGGCGAAATCTGGTCGCAGCTCGGCGCCAGCCAGCGCATCAGCGTGCTGGCCGCGACGTTTGTGCTCATCGCCGGGCTTTCCACCATCGCGTTCTGGTCGTCGCGCACCGAATACGGCCTGCTTTACGGCCGGCTTGCCGACGGCGAATCCGCCAAGGTCATTGCCGCCCTTGACGACGCGAAGGTTTCCTACAAGGTCGGTGCCGGCGGCAGCTCCATCATGGTTCCGGCCGACAAGGTTTACCTCATGCGCATGCAGCTCGCGAGCAAGGGCATTCCCCGCGGCGACGGCGTGGGCTTTGAAATTTTCGACAAGCCGAACTTCGGCATCTCCGACTTCGTCCAGCGCGCGAACTACCTCCGCGCCGTGCAGGGCGAACTGGGCCGCACCATCGGCCAGCTCGACGAAATCGAGTCGGCCCGCGTCATGATCGTGATGCCGGAAAACCGCCTGCTGCTCGACAAGGACAAATACGCCACGGCCTCCGTGTTCGTGCGCGTGCGCGGCAACTCGCAGCTTCCGACCTCCTCCATCAATTCCATCCGCTTCCTCGTCGCCAACTCCGTCGAAGGCCTCAAGCCCAACCACGTCACGGTGGTGGACAATCTCGGCAACGTCCTTTCTGAAAACACCGACAACGATTCCCTCACCGGCCTGACCAGCACGCAGCTCACCGCGCGCCGCAACCTCGAGCAATACCTCGCCAAGAAGGCGCAGGATCTTCTGGAGAAGGTGCTCGGACCGGGGCAGGCGATTGTCCGCGTCTCAGCCGACATCAACTACGACACGATTTCCAAGACCGAGGAAAAGTTTGACCCGGACGGCCAGGTCATCCGCCAGCAGACGAAGAACGACGACACCGTGGATTCGACCACGAGCAGCTCGGCGTCCCCCGCGGGCATCGCCGCCAACACCAATACCGACACGAACAGTGCGGCAGGCAGCGGCTCGGTGAACAGCTCCAAGACCCGGAAGGTCACCTCGACCGTGGATTATGAAATCGGCAAGACCACCAGCAGCGTCGTGCAGGCCGCAGGCGGCATCAAGCGGCTCGCGGCCGCCATCACCGTCGCCGCCCGGGTGGACACCACCGGCGCCGAGCGCAAGGTGGTGGACCGCACCCCGGACGAACTGGAGAAGCTCCGCCGTATAGTCAGCAACGCCATCGGCGTGGACATTTCCCGCGGTGACAGCATTTCGCTGGAAGAGCTGGCGTTCAACGACCAGTTCGCCATCGGCGTCACCCAGGAATTGGAGAAGCAGCAGAAGCATGAGTTCTGGTTTGATCTGGCGCGCAACGCCGCCTATCCCACGCTGGGCGTGCTCGCCCTGCTGGTGCTGCTGCGCCTCTTCAAGACCACGCCCGTGCAGGAAATTCCCATCGGCATCCCGGTCGGCAAGCTGAACGGCAAGCACAACGGCCGCGCCAACGGCAACGGTGACTGGGCGGAGGATGTCGAGCCGCGCGTCGTGACCGTTGATGTGCTCAACAAATTGATCAAGGAAAACCCGGCGAACATGACCCAGGCCATCCGCGACTGGATGGGCAAGGGCGGTCGTCCCGCGGAACAATAATCTCCCATGCCCGCCACTGACACATCCGAAGCCCCCGAGACCGGCGAACTGACCCGCACGCAGAAGGTTGCCGCGCTGCTGGTCATTCTCGGCACCGAAAGCGCCGGCGCGCTGCTCCGGCAGTTCTCGCCGCGTGAAATCGAGACCATCTCCCGCGAGATGATGCGCTTCAACCTCATCAGCCGCGAGCTGCAGGAGAAGATCCTCGAGGAGTTTTCCGAGGTCGCCGTCTCCGCGAGCACCGGGCTTTCCGCCGGTTTGGATTACACGCGGATGACCCTGGAGAAGGCGATGGGCACCTTCAAGGCCACCGACATGATCGGCCGGCTCACGCCCAACCGCACGCCGGTCGGCGCGATGCAGACCATCGCGGAGATGGACCCGCGGCACATTTTCAACCTCGTCCGCGACGAGCAGACGCAGACGATCGCCTTTGTCATCAGCTACCTCGCCCCGGAAAAGGCCGCGCAGCTGCTGAATCTGCTGCGCGAGGACCAGCGCGACCAGGTCATCGAGCGCCTTGCCTCGCTGGCGCCGACGCCGATCGAGGTCGCGGAAAAGGTGGTCGAGGTTTTCAACGCCAAGCTGGGCGTGAAACAGACCCGCGCCCTGACCCAGACCGGCGGCATCACGCCCGCCGCGGACATTTTGAACGCCATGGACAAGACCGTGAGCCGCACCATGCTCGAACAGATCGAGACGCGGAACGCGGAGCTTGTCCAGGCCATCCGCAAAAAGATGTTCACCTTCGAGGATCTCCTGCGGCTGCAGCCGGCGCACGTCCAGCGCATCCTGCGCGAGACCGACATGAAGGACCTCACCTTCGCCCTCAAGAAGGCGAGCGAGCCCCTGAAGAAGCTGCTGCTCTCGAACATTTCCCGCCGGGCCGCCGAGACGGTGAACGACGAAATGGCCGCGCTGGGCGCGGTGAAGCTCAAGGAAGTCGAGGCGGCGCAGTTCCGCATCATCGACGCCGTGAGAAAGCTGGAAGCCGACGGCGAAATTGAACTCGGCGATGGATCCTCTGAAAGTGAAATGGTCTGACACAATTCCGTTCCGCCAACCGCTGCGCGACGTCCGCCTGCTGGTGCAGTCGCCCGCGCAGGACTGGCGCGAGCATCTGCAGGAGCGCGAGCAGGCCGCCTACGAGCGCGGCCAGCGCGACGGCGAACGCTCGCTCAGCGGGCAGCTTGTGCAGCAGCGCAACGAGATGTCCGAGCTCCAGCGCGGCGTGCTTGAAGCCCTCCGCAACGCGGTTCCGCAGGTCGTTCTCGAAACCCAGACGACCTTGATCACCCTCGCCCTGGAATCCGCGCGCAAGGTTGTCGCCGGCCTGCCCATCGACGCCGCGTTGATCGACGCCGTGGTGCGCGAGGCCCTGCAGCAGGTCGAGGAAACCGCCGAGATCACGGTGCAGCTTCACCCTGATGACCTCGCGCTGCTGCGCCGGCAGGAGTCGCCCATTTTGAACGGCCTGCCTGATGCCGGCCCGCTGCGTTTTGCCACTTCCGCCAGCGTGACGCGCGGCGGCTGCCTGGTGCAGACGCGCTTCGGGCTCATCGACGCCCGCCGCGAAACCAAGTTTGAACAGCTTCGCCAGAACATTTCCGCATGACCGCCAGCTCCGTCATCCAATTGGAAAACGCCCTCAAACGGGTGCGTGAAAGCCGCGTGACCGAGACCGCCGGCCGCGTCGTCCAGCTCATCGGCCTGGTCATCGAATCCGAAGGGCCGCTCGCCGCCGTCGGCGAGGTGTGCATCATCCGCTCGGGCCGCAACGACGGCGACACCTTCGCGGAGGTGGTGGGTTTCCGGAATCATCATCTGCTGCTCATGCCGCTCGGGGAGGTCCGCGGCATCCATCCCGGCAGCGAGGTCATTGCGACCGGCGCCCCGGTGCGCGTGGCCGTGGGCAGCGCGCTCAAGGGCCGTGTGATTGACGGTCTGGGCACGCCGTTGGACGGCCGTGGCCCGATTGTCACCGACCAGCACGTGGGCTTGAATCTTCGTCCGCCGCATCCGCTCAAGCGCCAGCGCATCGACCAGGTTTTCGCGACGGGCATCAAGGCCCTCGACACGTTTACGCCGCTCGGCCGTGGCCAGCGCATGGGCATCTTCGCCGGCTCCGGCGTCGGCAAATCCACGCTGCTCGGCATGATGGCGTCGCAGGCCGAGGCCGACGTGAACGTGATCGCGCTGATCGGCGAACGCGGCCGTGAAGTGCGCGAGTTTTTGGAGCGCGACCTGGACGAGGCCGGCCGGCGCAAGTCGGTGGTCATCGTGGCCACGTCGAACGAGTCCGCGTTAAACCGCGTGAAGGGCGCGTTTCTCGCCATGGCCATCGCCGAGTATTTCCGCGACAGCGGCCAAAACGTTTTGCTGATGATGGATTCGGTCACGCGCTTTGCCATGGCCCAGCGCGAAATCGGCCTGGCGGTCGGCGAGCCGCCGGCCACCCGCGGCTACACGCCGTCGGTTTTCTCGTTGCTGCCGCAGCTGCTCGAACGCGCGGGCACGGGCGAGCGGGGATCGATCACCGGACTTTTCACCGTGCTCGTGGAGGCGGACGACATGAACGATCCCATCGCGGATTCTGTGCGGTCGATTCTCGACGGCCACGTCGTGCTGACGCGCGAGCTGGCGACGCAGAACCATTATCCCGCCATCGACGTGCTGGAAAGCGTGAGCCGGCTGAACCGCGACCTGCTTCAGCCGCCGCAGTTGAAGCTCACCGCCGCGGCGCGCGAGCATCTGGCGACGTATCGCAAGAACCAGGACTTGATCAACATCGGCGCCTATCCCGCCGGCAGCAGCCCGGCGATCGACCAGGCCATCGCCCTGCACGAACCGTTGAACCGCTTTTTGCGGCAGGATGTCTCCGCGGGTTTCAGCCCCGCCCAAAGCTGGCCGCTGCTCGAGCAGACGCTGGCCGCCGCGCCCGTAAAATCCCCAACCAACAAATAACGAAAGGTCACCATGAAATCGTTCCGCTTCCCGCTTCAATCCCTCCGCGTGCTCCGCGAACAGAAGGAACAGGCTGCGCAGAAAAACTACGCGCTCGCCTTGCGGGCCGCCGAGGATGCCGCCGCGCGGGTGAAGGCGGCCGGCGACGAATTAAGCGCCAGCTGGGCGACGTTGGGCAAGGAGCTGGCCGGCGGCGTGACCGCCATGCAGCTGCTGCGCACGCGTGCCTGGTGCAACGCGCTCGAACTGCGCCTGAAGGAGCGCGCCACGGTGCTGGAGAAGGCGCGCCTGGCCGTGGATGCCGTCTGGCAGGAGATGCTGGCCGCGACCCGCGACCGCGAGGCGCTCGACCGCTATTACAAGAAGAACCGCCGCGCCCATGACCGCAAGGCCCAGGGCGAGGAGCAGAAGCAGATGGACGAGCTGGCCGTCCGCATGGCTGACACGCGTTCGACATTGGAACTCGCCGGCCACACGAAAGGACATTGATCATGAAATTTCTCCAGTCATCCTGGGTGATCAGCCTCATCGGCTGCCTCACCTATCTCGGCACCACCGCCGCGGTGCTGAGTTCCGCGACGTTCGAGGCCGAGGTGCCCGAGGCCGAGGAGCAGACCCAGCGGTTTTTGCCCGGCGATGATCCGTCGTGGAAGTTCCGCAACCCCGAATTTGAGCAGTGGGTCAACGATCTGCGGCGCGAAAAGGTCGCGTTGGACGCCCGCAAGCTGCAGTTGTCCGAATGGGAGGCGCGCCTCACCGCCGAGCGGCAGGAACTGACCACCGTCACGCAGAAGGTTGCGCAATTGCAGGCGGAGTTCGAAAAGAACGTCGTCCGGCTCAAGGAACAGGACGTCAAAAATCTCAAACGGCAGGCCAAGGCCGTGTCCGAAATGTCGCCCGACGCGGCGGCGGCCATGCTTGACCAGATGGTTGACGATGACATCGTCCGCCTTTTCTCCGCGATGAAAAACGACCAGGTGACCCAGCTACTTGAAACGTTGAGTCGCCAGGGCCGCAACCAAACCCGCCGCGCCGCCGCCCTCACGGAGCGGATGCGCCATCTTTTGCCTGAATCTTCCACACCATGAAAACCTTTGATTTTTTTCTGCCCACCAAAGCCGCCGGCGCCGACGCCGATTTCGAAGCGCCGGTGTTTTCGCGATCCCAGAACAAGTCCGCCGAACCGTTCGACCAGCTGATGAACCGGGCGTTGAACAAGCCTTCGCGTGACCCCGTGGACAAGCCGTCTGCTGCCAAGAAACCGGCGACGCATGCCAATGCGCCCCGCAAGGCCAAGCCCGCGGCGCATCCGGCATCCCGGCCGGCGGAATCCGCCGCCGCATCCAAAACTGACAAAGCCGACCAGGCCGCGCCGGAAGATCATGACTGCTCGACTCCGGAAGCGAAGGAGACGTCGCGCAAGCCGGCGACAAAAACGGATTCAACCGACGACGCCCCATCAGACACGCCGCCGGTGGCCGTGGAGGTTTTGCCGGTGAACCCGCCGGTGGAGCAGGAGATTCCCACGGCTGCCTCCGCTGGCACAGAATTGGAAGACTCCTTGGCAATTGCCGCCGTCGGTGCGGAAGCAACGACCGTGGTGAATCCCAACGAGACCGCCGCCATGCCAACAGAAGGTCCGGAAGTCGTTCCCGGCGCGGGCATGGAGCCGAAACCGGGCGACAAGCTCTCCTCAAAGGATGGGAAAAAAGTGTCGGGCCCGGGTTTCAACCCGGCAAAATCAGCCGGGTCCGATGAGATTAAAGCCGCGCTGGAGGCGTTGGCCGGTACGGCGGAGTCAGTTGCTCAAAACCCTGCAAATACAGGGGATTTGGCGGCCGATAAGCCCCAAAACCCGGCCTTGACCGCCACTGGCACATCCGGTGCTGAACAGTCAGGGAAGATGAAGCACGCGGAGACATCGGCCAAAGTTGCCGGGACGCCAGCGCCGAACGCGCCGGACGTCACCGCCGTGACTTCCGCCAGCCAGGTGGTGGCTCGCAGCAAGCCGGCGGTGAAGACCCCGGCTCGTGAAACTTCCGACCAGCCGTCGTCTGTCAGCGCCGCATCCGCGTTGCATGCTGCCCCGGCCACCGAGACGTCCTCGGCCAATTTGATATCCGCCTCGTCCCAGACCGAGATGCGGTTGCGCGCGTTGGATCGCACGCATGACATCCTGGCGTTGCACGGCGTGCAGTTGAAGCAGTCCGGAACGGATTCGCTCCATGTCGTCATCAAGCCCGGCGCCGGGCTTCAGTTGTCGCTGCAGATGAAGCAGACCAGCGACGGCATCGAGGCGCAGGCGCTGGTGCAGCAGGGTGATTTTCACGATTTGAACCGCCACTGGACCGAGCTTCAGCAGCGGCTGGAGGAACGCGGCATCCGGCTCGCCCCGCTGGGCCAGGATCCGGCCGCGACCGGCGGCCAGCAAAATTTCCAGCAGCAATCCCGGCAGGCTCCGCAGCAGGACGCCTTGTCCGCCGGGGCGTTCGCCGAGTTCGCGTCGGCCGGCGCCGCGAGTTCCCGCCCAGCGCCGTCCGCCCCGGTCAATCCGCGCGGCTGGGAAAGCTGGGCCTGATTTTATGTCAACCGTCAATCGCACCTCCAGTTCGACCACGAGCACGGCCACGGACAGCACCGAGCTGGCGCCAAGCGTCGGGTCACGCATCTTGTCGCAGGATGATTTTCTCAACCTGCTCGTCGCGCAGATGAAGTCGCAGGACCCGATGAATCCGCAGACCGACACGCAGATGGCGGCGCAGATGGCGCAGTTCACGTCATTGCAGCAGTCGAACACGATGTCCGCGAACATCGCCACGATGCTGACGCAGCAGCAGATTTTGCAGGCGAACTCCATGCTGGGCGGCACGGTGACGGTGCAGGCGGATGCCAAGACGACGGCCACCGGTGTGGTGCAGGCGGTGGAAATGACCGACGGCGCACCGAAGATTGTCGTGGACGGCAAGTCCTACGATCTCAGCCAGGTGCTGATGCTGACGCCGACGGTGATTCCGGAAGCCGCCACCACGACCCCTTGATTTAACCATGAGAGAACCTATGACTCACATCTCCCATCCCCATACCAAGACCCGGACCCGCACTAAGACCGTGCGGCGTCACATCGCCCGCTCGCTCGTCGGCCAGACGGTGGACCTGCTGGTGGACGCCCAGACCATTGTTCATGGCGTCGTCACCGCGGTGATGACCGAAGCCGGCGCGCCCAAGCTCGTCGTCGGCGGAAACGGCTACGACCTCAGCCAGATTTTGACCGCCATGCCCGCCTCCCTCGACCAACAACTGCAATCCCAACACTGAAATTATGCTTCGCTCACTCGACTCGGGCATCAGCGCCCTCCAACAGTTTCAACAAAGCATGGACGTCATCGGCAACAACATTGCCAACGTGGACACCATCGGTTTCAAGGGTGCCAACGTCCAATATGCCGACTCCTTCAGCCAGACCCTCGCGGGCGCCGGCACGGGCGGATCCATGCAGGTCGGCACGGGTGTCGTCACCAGCTCGATCTCGAACAACTTCGCCCAGGGCGCGGTGAGCAACACCGGCGTCAGCACCGACCTGGCCATCAACGGCAACGGCTTTTTCACGGTCAAGGACTCCGCCGGCGCGGAATTTGTGACGCGCGACGGCCAGTTCAAGGTGGACAAGGACGGGTATTTGATCACCACCAGCGGTCTGCATGTCCAGGGCTACATCGACAACACCTTCACCACGATCGGCGACATCCGGATCAACAACAACCAGCTCGACGTGAACGGCAATCCCTCCACGGCCACCATCAGCTCGTTCAGCTTCGACAAGCAGGGCAACGTGAACGTGCGTCTGAGCGACGGCTCCCAGTTTGTCCGCGGCCAGATTCTCCTGACGAGCTATCTGAGCCCCGAGCAGCTCATCAAGGAGGGCAACAACCTTTACTCCGGCCAGTCCCTCGCCGGCGCCATCGTGCAATACGACGTTCCCGGCACCCGGGGCCTCGGCACGCTCGTCGCCAGCTCGCTGGAAATGTCGAACGTCGAACTGGCCAACCAGATGGCCTCGCTCATCACCACGCAGCGCGCCTTCCAGGCCAGCGCCCGCATCATCACGACGAGCGATGAAATGCTTCAAGAACTGGTCAACCTCAAACGCTAATTGACATATGGCTGACAATGCAAAACCCGCCGCCCCGGAAGAAAATGCCGCCGGCACCGCCGCGGCCCCGGCCGCCGGTGGCATCAAGGCGCTCCTGCCGCTCATCCTCTCCGTCGTGCTCATGCCGGTGATCGCCTTTGCGATGACGAAGTTCGTCCTGATCCCCCAGCTCCAAAAGGGCCTGGTGGTCAAGGCCGCCACCCCCGGCGACCATGCCGCCGGCGGCGGACATGGTGAAAAGAAAAAGGAGGCCGGCAACGCCAAGCGCGAGTCGGTCCCGTTGAACAAGCTGCTGGTCAATGTTTCCGGCACCATGGGCGCCCGTTTTCTGCTGGTGAGCCTTTCCGTGTCCGGCACCGGCGGCGAGGAGTTCAAGAAGAAGATGGAAGAGCATGATGCCCAGTTGAAGGACATGGCGACCAGCGCGCTTTCCTTGAAGACCATCGCCGATCTGGAACGCCCCAACGCGCGCAATCTCATCCGCACTGAGCTCATCACCGGCTTCAACAACATCCTGGGCGAGCCCATGGTGCAGGAAATTTACTTCACCGAATTCGCCATCCAATAACGGCCGCATGAATCCCCCCACGCCGCCTTCCGCTCCGGCCGAAAGCCCCGCCACGGAGGCGGGGCAGGTCTCCGTGCTGACCCAGTCCGGCGCGCGCGAGCATTACAAGCCCGCCGACATCCGCAAACATGATTTCCGGCAGTCCGGCTTTCTCGCGCCCAGCGAGCTGCGCCGCATCAAGCAGCGCCACGAGCAGTTTGTCCGCGGCGTTGCGGCCCGGCTGGCCATTTTCCTCCGGCTGGAATTCACGCTCCAACTGAGCAAGGTTCAGATCCTGACCTACCAGAAGTTCACCGAGTCGCTCACCTCGCCCACCCAGATCACGCTGTTCAAGACCGAACCGCTGAAGGGTGTCGGTCTCCTGGTCATGACGCCGGCCATCGGGCTGGCCTTTGTGGACCGGCTGCTCGGCGGCCCCGGCAAATCACCGGAATCCACCCGGGATCTCAGCGACATCGAAGTCGCCCTCATCGACCAGGTTTCCACCATCATCCTGACCGAGTGGTGCAATCACTGGCCGGAAATGCGTGAACTGCACCCCGCGCTGCTGGGCCACGAAAACAACAGCAAATATCTCCAGACCGCCACCCCGGACACCGCCATGCTCACCCTAAGCCTGGAGGGCGGCTTTGGTGAAAAGCTCGAACCCATCCAGATCGCCTTTCCCTTTGGCACGGTCGAACCCCTGATGCGCCTGCTGTCGCCGTCCCTCCAGGATTCCGACTCCGCCCCGATTCCAGTCGGCAAACCCCGCTGGAGCCCGGGCTTTGACGACATCAAGGTGCCGGTCGTGGCCGAGTGGCAGGGATTGAAAATGTCCGCCGGCGACATCACCAAGCTGAAAGTCGGCGATGTTATTACGCTCGATCCCGCGAGTGCGGCACAGGTACAGCTACGTCTGAGTCACATGGCAAAATTTACCGGGCGGCCGGGAACCTGTGGCGGCAAATGGGCCGTCCAGCTTACCAGCGCCATCGGTGCCTGAATGACAACAGCATGAACGCGACTCTCGAAAATCCAGCCAACATGAATCTCGTCCTCGACGTGCCGGTCAGCCTTTCGATCGAACTCGGCGGCTGCCGGCTGCCCATGCGCGAGGTGCTCCAGCTCAACATCGGTTCGGTGGTCCAGCTCGACAAGGCGGCCGACGCCCCGGTCGAAATCAGCGTCAACGGCAAGCTCATCGCCCGCGGCGAAGTGGTGGTCATCGAAGAACATTACGGCGTCAAAATCACCGAGGTCCTCGGCAACCCCGCAACCGCTTGAACAAACACACCCCCACCCCCCGCACGCATGAGCCGCGACCGCCAGCCAGCTTTCTCGAAATGCAGACGCTTTCCACGCTGCGCAATGCGGATGATTTCTTTCAGCGGATTGTGCCTCCTCGCGTCTCCGGCGATCGCCCAGTTTACCAATTCCGCCGCAGCTCCGCTCACGGCGCCTTCGCTTCCTGACACCAATCTTTCGATTCTTCGCGTCTTCGGCTCGCTGCTGCTGGTCATCGGTCTTTTCCTCGGCGGCGTCTGGCTGTTCCGCAACTGGCAGCGGCTCGCCCTCAAGAACGGCCGCGTCCCGAAACTGAATCTCCTGGAAACCCGTTCGCTCGGCGGCCGCCAGACCATCCACGTCATCGGCTACCAGCAGGAACGGTTTCTCATCGCCGCCTCCCCGGCAGGCATCAATCTCCTCAGCCACCTGCCGTCGGCCCTGGAAACCGACGTCCCGGTGGAAGCCGCAACCGCCAGTCCCTCATTTGCCCAGGCGCTCTCGCACGTGATCAAAGGGAAATGAAGGCCATGCGAACACTCAACATTCAACTTTCAACATCCAACGCCCAGGGTCGGCGTTCAGCGTTGAATGTTAAATGTTCCATGTTTCCCCGTCTCTGTTGGTGGATGGCGGCGCTGCTGATTTTGACTCTCGGTGGTTTGGAAGTTTCCGCGCAAACCAACCTCACCACCGGCTTCGGTCCCGTGCAGATTTCGCTCGGTGCCGGCAACGGTCCGCAGGACGTTGACTCCGGCATCAAGATCCTGTTCTTCATCACGCTGCTGTCGCTCGCGCCGTCGCTGCTGCTGTTGATGACCTGTTTTACCCGCGTGGCCATCGTGCTTTCCTTCGTGCGGTCGGCGTTGCAGCTTCAGGGCACGCCCGCCAACCAGATCATCATCGGCCTCTCCCTCTTCATCACCTATTTCGTCATGGCCCCGGTCTGGGAGAACATCAGCCGCGACGCCATCACGCCTTATCAGGCGCAGAAAATGTCCGGCCCCCAGGCGCTCGACGTCGCCTCCGGCCACATCCGGTCGTTCATGCTCAAGCAGACGCGGCCCAAGGACGTGGAACTCTTTGTCGCCATGGCCAAGATGGAGCCGACCTCGCCGGACAAGCTTCCGCTGCGCGTCGTCATCCCCGGTTTTATCATCAGCGAACTGCGCACCGCCTTCCAAATGGGCTTCCTCATCTTTGTGCCGTTCATCCTCATTGATCTGGTGGTTGCCACCGTGCTGATGAGCATGGGCATGATGATGATGCCGCCGGCGACCATCTCCATGCCGCTCAAGCTGCTGCTGTTCGTGCTCGTGGACGGTTGGACGCTGGTTGTGCAATCCTTGGTGCGCAGCTTCGGCATGTAACGAAGCGCGATTAAAAGGAAAACTCGAGAGCGGAATTCATTCCGCCACCTTCGCGCATTCCTCTTCCCGAATTTCCCAAACCAAATTTGCCGGGCTGCTTCTCCGGCACGAAATCCGCTATGCAAGGATTGACAAACTATGAATCCAGAATTTGCCGTCGAACTGCTCAAGGCGATGATTTACCAGGCGCTGACCCTGGCCGCGCCGATTCTCCTGACCGCCATGGTCATCGGCCTGGCTGTGAGCCTCTTTCAAACCGTCACCAGCATCCATGAGCAAACCCTCACCTTCGTGCCCAAGGCGCTCGCGGTCGTCGGCATCCTGCTGCTGCTGCTGCCATGGATCGTGCGGTCGCTGACGGAGTTCGCCACGTCGATCATCCAAAAGATTCCGCAGATGGTGCAGTGATGGAACTGGTCAATTACAACTGGATGCTGGTGTTCATGCGGCTCAGCGCGTTTCTCTACGTGCTGCCGTTTTTCTCAACCATCAATTTCCCCCACATGATGCGGATCGCCCTCGGTGCGCTGGCGGCAATGCTCATCGCGCCACTGCTGCCGCCGTTTCCACTCGCGCAGCTCAAGTTCTTCTCGCTGATCGGCGTGATGTTTCAGGAGGTCAGCGTCGGACTGCTCCTTGGCTTTCTCGCGCGCATGATCTTTTACGCCGTCGAACTCGCCGGCAACATCATCTCCACCGAAATGGGCCTGAACCTCGCGTCGGTCATGAATCCCGCCGAGGGCCAGACCGTGCAGGCGCCGGGCATGATGCTTTTCTTTCTGGCGACCATCGTCATGCTCACGCTGGATCTGCATCACTGGATTCTGATGGGCTTTGAACGGACCTACCTGGTGCTGCCCATTGGCGGGGCGCATCTCAACAGCGCGCTGTTCGAGGCTATCGTCGCGCAGACCGCCCGCATCTTCATGGTCGCCCTGCAAATCTCCGCGCCGATGATCGCCGTGTCGTTCGTGGTGACGATGATCTTCGCCGTGCTCAGCCGCGCCGTGCCGCAGATGAACGTCTTCGCGGAAAGCTTCGGCTTCCGCATCGCCGCCGGATTGATTGTCTTTGGCTTTACGCTGCAACTGACCGCCATCCACGTGATGAACCACCTGCGCCGCCTGCCGGATGACCTGCTGGTCATCGCGCAAATGATCGGGGGAGGCAGGCTGTGAGCGAACACACGGGCGAGAAGACGGAGCAACCAACACAGAAAAAGTTGGAGGATGCCTTAAAACAGGGCCAGATCGCCCGCAGCCCCGAAGTTCAGACCGTTTTCGTCCTGCTGGCCGGCCTCGGCGCGCTGTCCTTCGCCGGCCGTGAAATCTGGCAGCAGCTCGTGACCACCACCGTGCTGACGCTCGGCCATCTGCACGACACGCAGCTCAGCGCCGCCTCGCTCCAAGGCTACGGCGTGTCCGGCGTGCTGGTCCTGATGCGCTGCGCCGGACCCATCGTGCTCGCGACGATGCTCGGCGGACTGCTCGCCGGCACGATTCAAAACCGGTTCAACACCGCGTCCGAAGTGCTGTCGCCCAACTTCAACCGCCTCAATCCCGTCGAGGGCTTCAAGCGGATTTTCTCCACGCACATGCTTGCGCCGACCGCCATCGCCATCGCCAAGCTGCTATTCATCTTCGCGCTCTCCTACACGGAGATTCAAAGCATCCTGAGCGATCCGATCTTCACCAGCTCGGTGAGCGTCGGACGGCTGGGTGAGTTTCTCGCGCAGACTTCCCTGCGGCTTTGTTATCGCGTGACCCTCGTCATGATCGGCATCGCCGCGGCGGACTACGGCTACCAGTTCTGGAAGACCGCGCAGGATTTGAAGATGACGAAGGAGGAAGTGAAGGAAGACGCCAAGAACACGGAAGGCAACCAGCAGGTCAAGCAGGCCCGGCGTCGCCGCCGCGCCATCAGCAAGGCCAAGGCGCTGGCCGAAGTTCCGAAGGCGGACGTCATCATCACCAACCCGACGCGCATCGCCATCGCCCTGCGTTACGACCGCAAGACCATGCGCGCGCCGAAGATCGTCGCCAAGGGCATCCGGCTGAACGCGAAAAAAATCCGCGAGATCGCCCAGCAGTACCAGGTGCCCATCATGGAGAACAAGCCGCTCGCGCGGATGCTTTTCAAGCACGGCAAAGTGGGCGGCGAAGTGCCGGCCAGCCTCTATGCCGCCGTTGCCGAAGTGCTCGCGTGGGTCTATCGCGTGAACCGTTACCGGTATTACACGGAGCAGGGGCAGGGTGCTTAACTTTTCAACCCGGCACCCTTCACACGGCTTTCCTTGAAACTCTGCCCGGTCTTCCGCTAGCCTGCCGTTGATGCCGTCCGACCCGCACCAGCCCCTCAATGAACCGCCGCGCCTGCTGATCGTCGATGACGATCCCGGCCAGCGGAGCCTGTTGAATTCTTTTTTGCGCAGCCAGGGATTTGAGACCGAGACGGCGGATTCCGGCACGCGCGCCCTCGAACTTCTGCGGTCAAAGAAGTTCAACATGATGATTTCGGACGTGCGCATGCCGGGCTTGTCCGGCCTGGAAACCCTCCGGCTCGCCCGCAGGGAGCACGCCACGCTGCCGGTGCTGCTCGTGACCGCATTCACCGATGTCCGCGACGCCGTGGCGGCAATGCGCGACGGCGCGCTGAATTATCTCGCCAAGCCCATTGACCTCGACGAGCTGCTCGCCTGCGTGCAATCCGCCGTGGGCATTCACAAATCCGCCCCATTGATGACCGGGGAAGACCGGCCGCTGCCGGATTACGTTGTCGCGCGCAGTCCGCTCATGCAGGCCGTGTTTCGGGATGCCGCGCTCATCGCGCCGTCGGACACCCGCGTGCTGATCACCGGCGAAAGCGGGGTCGGCAAGGAAGTTTTGGCGGATGTCATCCATGCCTGGAGCGCGCGGGCGAAGGGGCCGATCATCAAGGTGAACTGCGCGGCAATCCCCGAGACGTTGCTGGAGGCGGAATTGTTCGGTCATGAAAAAGGCGCGTTCACCGGCGCGACCTCGCAGCGCATCGGCAGATTTGAGGAGGCGGATGGCGGGACCATTTTTCTGGACGAGGTCGCCGAAATGTCGCCGCCGCTCCAGGCCAAGCTGCTGCGGGTGACGCAGGGCGGAAAATTTCAACGGGTGGGATCAAACCGCGAGGTTCAAACGAACGCGCGGATTCTGGCTGCCAGCAACCGGCATCTCGAGGAGGAAGTGAAAGCCGGACGGTTCCGGGAAGATTTGTTTTACCGGCTCAACGTCGTGGAGCTAAACATTCCGGCGCTGCGGGAACGGCCCGAGGACATCCTGCCGCTGGCGAGCCGGTTCATCGAGGAGTTTGCCAAGGGGCGCGCGCGCTTTTCCGAGCCGGTGGCGATGTGCCTGGAGCATTACCCGTGGCCGGGCAACGTCCGGGAACTGCGCAACGCGATGGAACGCGCCGTTCTGCTGTCCCGCAGCGAAATGATTTTGCCCGAGCATCTGCCGACCCGCGTCCGGGAGTCGGCCGTGCAGCCGCCGGCGGCCGTCAGCTCCGACACGCAGCAGCTCGAGAAGGTGGAGCGCGAGGCGATTTTGCAGGCGCTGCGCAAGCACGACGCCAACCGGACCGAGACGGCCAAGGCGCTGGGCATCAGCCGGCGGGCATTGATCTACAAGCTGCAACGCTTCCGCGAACAGGGCTTCGACGTGGACTTCAAATAGTTCCGAGTTCAGGAGATTGTTTCCCAATCGTCATGGAATCGTCACCGGACGCCGGTCGAATTCTCCGATGCAAACTTTTCTGCTGGCCGCCGTTCTTCTGGCAACCTCCCTTGCCGTTTCCGCCGAACCGGCGCGGGCAACCATCGTGGGCGCCTTCACGCTGCCGCGGACAAACCTCATCGGCTTTGGCACGGCGTCCAGCACGGCGGCGGATTTGTTGCGGGCGGCCGGGAACGGGCTTCGATTCATGGACCTCCCCTCCATCGGTTCCGGACTGGCGCGGGCGGGCGACCACGAGTTCTGGGGCATCACGGACCGCGGTCCCAACGGCGTGGTCCGCACGGCCGGAGGAAGCCGCCGCACCTTTCCCTGGCCGAAGTTTTGTCCCGCCCTCGTCCGCTATTCCGCGACCAACGGAGAGCTTCGACTCACCCGCGTCATCCCCCTGCTTGACCGCCGCGGGATTCCGGTCAGCGGCTTGAGCAATGGCGCGGGGGAGGAGCGGCTGTTCGAATCCGGCGAGGCCGCCCAGCCGCTGCCCTTCGATGAAAACGGCGTGGATCCCGAGGCTGTGCGCGTGCTGCCGGATGGAAGGTTTCTGGTGAGCGAGGAGTATTCGCCGTCCATTCTGGTGGTGGATGCCCGGGGTGAAATTCTCGTCCGCTACACGCCGACCTCGAAGCCGTTGACCAACGCCACTTACCTGGTAAAGGCCGTCCTGCCTGACGTTTTCGCGCAGCGTCGGGCCAACCATGGTTTTGAAAGCCTCGCCGTATCTCCCGACGGTTCCTCCGCCTATGCCATCCTGCAAAGTCCCATGGGCGACGAGGCGGACGAGCGCTTTGCCCGCGGCCGGCGGCTGCGGGCGTTGAAACTCGACCTTCAGCAACCGCTCGATGCCAAGGTGGTCGGGGAATTTCTCATCGAGGAAACCGCCGCCAAGGAGTATGGCGCCAAGGCGAAGCAGGAGAAAATCAGCTGGAGCGACGCCGACTGGATTGCGCCGGACACGCTGGTGGCCGTCGAGCGCAGCAAGGGGGAGGCGAGATTGCTGCTCGTGAATCTGGCCGGGGCGACAAATCTGCTGGGCCGGAAGGAGGAGGGCCGGCTGGTGTTTGAGAATGCGGACGCCGATCTGAAGATGCTCGGGGTGACGGCGGCAGCCACGCGGGAATTGTTCTCAACTCGCGAGCTGCCGGAGATTGATTCCGACAAGATCGAGGGTGTCGTCGTGCTGGATCAGAACACGGTTGTCCTGGCCAACGACAACGATTTCGGCCTCGGCGACAATGAAACCGCCGAACCGTCCAAGCTCTGGATTGTGCATCTGGCGGAACCGCTGCCGCTGCTGCAGGCACGGTGAGCGCGCCGGTTTTCGATCCGCCCGGCTTCACCAAATCGTAACACTTCCGCCACGGTTTCGGCACCAGGGAGAGTCAGAGTTGTCGCGGGTTAAAACCAGACCCGTTGAAACTGATGAAGCAAAAAATCCTGACGACCTTGTTTGCCGCGGCAATCTTTTCCGCGCACGCGCAGCTGGCCATCACCGAAGTGATGACCCAGGACGCCAACAACGCCCGGCCGGATTGGTGGGAGGTCACCAACTTCGGCACGAATAACGTGGACCTGACGGGGTATTCCTGGAACGACGATGCGCACGGCGGTTTTGCCGGCACTCACAACCAGGCCGCCTTCGCCGGGGTGATTGTGCATCCGGGTGAATCGGTTGTCTTCACCGAGCAGAAGGGCACGGTGACGGACGCGGCGAGCTTCCGGGCGTGGTGGGGGATCAGTCCGGCCGTGCAGGTCATTGCGCTTCCGGCCAACGACAACGGCCTCGGTCTGGGCGGCGACTCCGTCCGGCTCTGGTCCACGAACGTGGACGGCATCGGCACGGACACCAACGGCCTCGATCTGAACCAGCTTCCGGAGTTTCTCGTGGATCGCGTGGACACGACGGCGGGCATCGCGGGACGTTCGCTCACCTTCAACACCAACAGCGGCCTCTTTGGCATCAGCAGCACCAACGGCGTCAATGGCGCGTTTGTCGCCGCGCTCACGGCGGACGTCGGGTCGCCCGGTTATGCCTCCACCAACAACGGACCGCTCGTCATCGCCAGCCAGCCCACCAACCTGCTCGTGAACGTGGGGATCCCGGCGGTCTTTCAGGTGCGCGCTTATGGCCTGCCGAAGCCGCGCGTGCAATGGCTGTTCAACGGCGTGCCCGTGGACACGAACAATGCCCGGGCGGTGTTTTCGGTGGTGAACAATTTTGCGGTCAGCACCCTGACCATCAACAGCGCGCAGGTGACCAATGCCGGCACGTTCCGCGCCGTGGTGTCGAACGGACTGCAAACCGTGGTCAGCTCGAACGCCACGCTCTCCGTCAACACCGCGCCTGTGGCGCCGGCTTTCACCCAGACACCGCCGACCGGCCTGTTCGCCTATCCGGGACAGAGCCCGACGCTCACGGCGGCGGTGTTTGCCAATCCGCCCGCGGCCTTTCAATGGCAGTTCAACGGTGTGAGCATCAGCGGCGCGACCGATGCCCAGTTGGTGCTCCCGGTGTCCGACACCAATCAGTCGGGTGTTTACAGCCTCGTGGCGACAAACATCGCCGGCACCAATCAAATCAACGTGCAGCTCACGGTCACAGCCAGGCCCGAGCTGCGCATCACCGAAGTCATGACCAGCGAAAATGTTGGCGGTTCGCACAACGACTGGTGGGAGCTCAGCAACCTCGGCGACTTTGCGGTGAACCTCCAGGGCTTCCGTTTCGACGACAACTCGGCGTTCACGGGCATTGTTCCCTTCTCCCAGTCTTTCACCATCACGAACGCCGTGGTCATCGCTCCCGGAGAATCCATTGTGCTGGTCGAAGACATGACGGCGGATGAGTTTCGCACCTGGTGGGGCGCGGAACAGCTGCCGCCGAACTTGCAGGTCGTCACCTATCATGGGTCCGGTCTCAGCCTGAGCGGCACGTTGGGAGATGCGCTGACGCTGTGGAACGCGGCGGCAAACCAGGAGGCCGACTTCATTGATTCCGTGAGCGTGGCGACGCAGACCAACGGCGTTTCGTTTGGCTTCGATCCCTACGCTAGGAACTTTCCCGGAACCAACCCGGACGGCCTGAGCGTCGCCGGTGTCAATGGTGCCGTTGCCGCGGCGGTCAACGGCGACCTCGGCTCGCCCGGCACGATCATCAGCTTCCCGCGCTTCACTGGCGCTGCTCCGGTGGACGGAGGCCTGCGTCTGTCATTTGTCACGCAGTCCAATTACAGCTACGCCGTGCAATGCCGGACGAATCTGGACGACACCGCCTGGACCACCATCACGAACGTGATTGCCACGGGCGGCACGCTCGACTGGACGGATTCATCCAAGGCCGGCCAGCGCTTTTATCGCCTCCTCGTCAAACCATGAAAATGAAAATTCATTCCTCCCGCGGTTTCACGTTGATCGAGCTGCTCGTGGTGATCGCCATCATCGCCATTCTTGCGGCGATGCTGCTGCCGGCGCTGGCCCGTGCCAAGACGGCGGCCCAACGCATCGGCTGTCTCAACAAGCTGAAGCAATGGGGCACGGCGGAGACGATGTATGCGCAGGACAACCGCGACTTCCTTCCCCGCGAATCCGCCGTCGCCGGCGGCAGCACGCTGGAGTTCTGGGCGAACGCCGCCAGCGCCGCCAACGCGGATGTCTGGTATAACGCCTTGCCGGCGCTGCTCGGACAACGAACGGCCGGAAGTTTTAATCCAACCGACAAAGCGAAGTTCTACGACGAGAACAGCCTGTTTCATTGTTCCGCCGCCCGCCTCAACAACAACCCCGGCGTCGTGCAGAACGGGCCGTACATTTATTTCTCCATCGCCATGAATTCCAAGCTGATCCAGGGATCGGACACGACCATCCGCACCTCGCTCGTCAAACGTCCCGCCGGAACGGTGTTCTTCATGGAGAACCGCCTGGCCGAGGAAACGATGGTGAGTCCGATGCAGGCCACGACGGACCTCGGCCAGCCCAGCAGCTATGCAAACCGTTTTGTCGTGCGTCATGGCCGGATGGGAAATCTGGCATTTGTTGACGGCCATGCCGCGAGCTTCAAAGGCGCGCAGGTGGTGCAGACGCGCCCCGGTGACCCCAACGAGGGCAAGGCCATCCTGCCGCAGGTGGACATTATTTGGACCGCCGATCCCAACGATGTGCCATAGCCCTACGTAATAGTTCGCGCCGGGCGCCCTTGTCTGCGCCGCTTCGATTTGCTTTGCTCGACTTAACCTGAAATCAAACTCTCAACACTCAAACTATGAAAAAAGCCACCCTGCTCACCACCGTTCTCGCCTCGTTGGCGGCCTTTACCGCCCGTGCCGATCTCCTCATCACCGAAGTTGACTCCGCCGGCAGCGCCAACGCCGGCTATGGCGCCGACTGGTTCGAGGTCTGGAACAACGGCGCCGCCGCCGCCGACATCACCGGCTGGAAGATGGATGACAGCTCCGGTCTGTTCAGCTCGTCCGTCGCCCTGCGCGGGTTGACCAGCATCGGCGCGGGCCAGGTCGCCATCTTCCTTGAAAGCAATTCCTCCGGCAGCAACGACGCCACCGTCGGCGCGAATTTCATCAACACCTGGTTCGGCGGCACCTTGCCGTCCGGCGTGGCGCTCGGCTTCTACGGCGGCTCCGGAGTTGGTTTGACCACGTCCTCGCCGGGCGACGCCGTGAACCTTTTCAATTCCTCCGGCACGCTCCAGGCCAACGTGTCTTTCGGTGCGGTCGTCACCACCGGCTCCACCTTTGACAACACGGCCGGGCTGAACAACGCTGTTCTCTCCCAGGCCAGCGCCCTCGGGGTGAACGGCGCGTTCCAGTCCTTGGCCGGCAGCGAAATCGGCTCCCCCGGCTTTGTGATCGTGCCGGAACCGTCCGTGCTCGCGCTCGGCGGAGTGGCCGTTGCCGGGCTGGCGCTGCGCCGCCGCAAGTGACCGGCTCCCTCCTTCAAAACACGCGCGGAATTTCCCGCGCGTGTTTTTTTTATTTCTGGGGTAGGCTTCCGTGCGATGACCGAACTGCCTGATGTCAAATCCGCCTCCGCCTCCAAAGGTGCTTCCGGCTTTTTGATCGGCGGCATGACCTGCAACAACTGCGTCCGCCATGTGCGCGAGGCCGTGCAGGCGGTGCCGGGCGTGGTCAGCGCCGAGGTGGATCTGCAAACGCGCCGCGCCGCAGTGCGTTGGAAACCCGATGCCGCCCCGGACAATCTGGCAATTGTCACCGCCATCAAGGCTGCCGGATACCAGGCGAAGCCATTGGACCCCGGACAACCCGCCGCCGCCGGTCTGGGCGGCTGGGAACTCGCGCTCTGGGTCGGTGTGCTGGGAACGCTGCCGTTGATGCTCGGCGAATGGGTTTTCGGCCTCGCCATGACGCCATGGTTTCAATGGGTCGCTTTTGCCCTGGCAAGCGTGGTTCAAGTGATTGCCGGCGCGCCGTTTTATCGCGGTGCCTGGAATCAGCTCCGCGTCGGCAGTTCCAACATGGACACCCTGGTCGTGCTGGGTTCGACGACCGCCTTCGGCTACAGCGCGTGGACGTTGTTCAGCGGGCATGGCGGACACGTCTTTTTCATGGAGTCGGCGTCCATCATCACGCTCATCAGTGTTGGGCATTGGATGGAGGCGCGCGTTAGCCGGCGGGCATCCGGTGCGCTGCGGGAACTGATGCAGCTCGCTCCCCGCATGGCCCGGCGCATTCAGAGAACCGGCGGCGACAGGCCCAAGGCTCCGATGCAGCCGTTCAATTTGAAAAGCCTGTCCTTCTCCGCGACGCCGACCAGCAAGCCGCCGACGGCGGCTGAGGAAGAAGTGCCCGTGGCGGAGCTGATGAGCGGCGACTGGGTGGCGCTGCGGCCCGGCGATCACGTGCCGACGGACGGTGAAGTGGTTGAGGGCCATTCCGCCGTGGACGAGGCGATGCTCACCGGCGAATCGGTCCCGGTGGACAAGTCGCCGAAGAGCCAGCTGTTCGCCGGCACCATCAATCTCAACGGCCGGCTCGTCATGCGCGTGACGGCCACCGGCGAAGAAACCGCCCTGGCGCACATCATCGCGGCCGTGCAGCGCGCGCAGACCAGTCGCGCGAACATCCAGCGCATCGGCGACCGCGTCAGCAATGTCTTCGTTCCCATCGTCGTCACCATCGCGCTGCTGGCGGGATTGTGGTGGGGGCTCGCGCCGGAATCGGCGGCGCACGTTCATGCCCGGATCGCCGCGTTTATTCCCTGGCATCTCCAGCCCTTTGATCATGAACTCGCGGCGGCCTTCATCATCGCGGCGTCGGTGCTGATCATCGCCTGTCCTTGCGCGATGGGGCTGGCGACGCCCGCGGCCATCATGGCCAGCGCGAACGCCGCGGCGCGCCGGGGCATTTTGATCCGCGACGGCGTGGCGTTGGAAAAGGCCGGGCAGATCACCGCCGTCGTCTTCGACAAGACCGGCACGTTGACCACGGGAAAACCGGAAGCGGTGAAGGTCTGGACATTGGAAAGCGGCGCGGAGACGAAACCAATTCCGGCAGAGCCTGCTTCCGATTCAGCCACGGTGATGGCCGCGTCACTGGCCCGCCATTCGAATCATCCCATCAGCCAGGCAATTGCCAAGCTCGCGACGACGGACACTTCTCTGAAAGACTGGCAGGAAGTTCGCGGCTCCGGCGTGGAGGCGAAACTTTCCAGCGCGCAAACTTCCATAGTGCGGCTTGGCTCGCTGCGGTGGCTGCGGGAATGCGGTGTGGCGATGAAATCCGCCGATGCGTTTGTCACCGATTGGTCAGGTCGGGGTGCCACCGTGGTGGGCTTCGCGGTGGAGCGGGAGTTGCGCGCCGTGTTTGCCGTCAAGGACGTCATCAAGTCCGGCGCGCCCGGCGTGGTTGGGCAGTTGCAGCGCCAGGGACTGAAGGTCTTTCTCGTCACCGGCGATCAGGCGGCGACGGCGGCGGGCATCGCGGGCCAGTTGGGAATTCCGCCGGGCAACGTCGTGGCGGAAGTGCGTCCCGAGCAAAAGGCGGAGTTCATCAAAGGACTTCAAGCCCGCGGCGAACGTCTGGCCTTTGTCGGTGACGGCATCAATGACGCGCCGGCCCTGACGCAGGCGGACCTCGGCATCGCCGTCAGCCGGGCCAGCGACGTCGCGCGCGAGGCGGCGGACATCATCCTGTTGAAATCGGAGATTGAGGCCGTGCCGGAAAGTCTGGGACTGGCGCGGGCGACGCTGCGGACCATCAAGCAAAACCTCTTCTGGGCCTTCTTTTACAATGCCCTGGGCGTGCCGCTGGCGGCGCTGGGCTTCATGAGCCCGGTGCTCTGCGCGGCGGCAATGGGCGTCTCGGACATCATTGTGATCGGGAATGCGCTGCGGCTCTCGCGCTGGCGGAGGTGAGTCGGAATCAATGCGGACTTCAATCAGAAAAGCGATCTGTTATATCCAACTGCGAGAAGTTTTCAGGGAAAGTTCTCGATTCGAGAAACTGGCGGATTATCAGTCGGGCATCACGCATTTTCAGGCGCTGGCTTGTGTCTATCGTCACAAATCCAGTTTCTTTTCCAACCGTTGTGCGTTGGCCTGTTAGCGGGCCTTTGCCAAAGACGATGTGTTTAAACGACCTGTCCGGATGATAAATTCTGGCTTCAACGGTCAGCGCGGTTTTGCTTCCCAGACATTGAATGTAACTATCATCTGGAAGAGCAAAAATTGCATAATCACGGTTCTTTACACCCAGACAGCCAAGTAATTTGTTTGCGGTTTCCCAATTTTCAATCTTCGAACTAGCTGCGTGATGTGGTGATGAATAATTTACACGCTGCGGGAACGGTGAAATCTTTTTGGGAGATGGAGCCGGTGGAGGGACATTTGGAAGGCGAAATCCGAATGAAGCAAGAACCTGGGTGGCTTCTCTTGTGAAATTGCGATCTGTTCCAATGGCGATCCTAAATTTTTCATTCAAATCAAAAAGAGAAGAGCAAACCTTCTGAACAGTCTCTGCGGTCAAAATTTCATTTCGACCATGTTGAAATAGTATTATTGCAGCCCGCTCATCTGTGCTTTCCGACCACTTGAACTGAGAATAATAGCGCTTTGGAACTATTTCACGAAGCGATGGCAAGGTGACAAATCTGTAAACTGAAAGTTCCATGCGAGTCGTTACCGTATATCTCGTGCGATTGATCTCATCAATCCTTGTTTCTGTAGGGTGGAAGAGTCGACACGAAAAAGTCACTTGAGCATTTAGGAAGGCGGGGTAAGTTTGAGGCGTTAGAACAAAACCGGGCGCTGACAAAAAATCCGTGTGTAACGTCAGCGCCCGCTTTGTTTATTGGCCTTCCTCAGAAATCCGCCTCGGTTTTGCAGACCATGCAAGCCCCATAGATGCTTTTGGCGACCAGGAGAATTCCAACGAAGTGGCCCAGCACCATGATCCACGTCCCGTCTTTAAGCAGGCGTAAAAACAAAAACGCGATTAACAGCAGATAAAGCAGTATCAAGGTGCCGGCAATGATCTGTCGCATTCTCCAACGAAGAACGCAAAACATTGAAGGCAGCATCACGCCGAAGAGAAGTCCCAGCATGACGGCATAACCCCAGCGCGGGGTGCTCAAGCCCGGCAGCCAAAAGGCTTCGTAGGCCACCGCAGCGAGCAGCGGCAAAGTTGCCAGCAGATCGACAAAAACGAAGAATTGCCAACGTCGGGCTTTCACCACACCTCCACCGGTCCCTTGGGCACGGGAATCTGCTGCCGTTGCGCCACGCCGGGTTCCTGCATGAACGACGCCACCATGGGCGCCATCTGAAAGCGCGGGAGCAGTTCGCCATGCTCATCGAGGAACTGCTGCCGCCATTGCAGATACTCCTCCAGCAACGCCTGAAACTCCGGCCGCGTGGAAATCAACACCACGCGCTTGTTGAACAGGTTGGCGGGGCCGAATCGCTTGGCATACCACGGCGCGACCTTGCGGAACATCCGGCAGCCGAGTTCTTCGCCAAACACCTCCACCATCAGATCGAGATGCCGGCACAGGACGCGGATGCGCTCGGAGAATGGCGGTTCCGGGGGAAGAAGATCGGGCGTATGGCTGCCGGAATTCTTCTCCCTCTCCTCCACCGCAGGAGGAGAGGGTCGGGGTGAGGAGGCCAACTGCTCGCCCCTCTCCCCAGCCCTCTCCCCGTTTGGCGGGGAGAGGGAGCGGGAAGTCTGCTGGGTGTATTGCAGAATGCGTTTGAAAATCCACGGATCGTAAAACGCCCCGCGGCCGACGCTCACGCCGGCACATCCGGTCTCGTCGAACATTTTCTTGGCCGCCTGCGGGGTGACAATATCGCCGTTGCCGATGACCGGAATGCTTTTCACCGCCTCCACGACCTTGCGGATGCCGGCGAGATTCACCGTGCCACCGAAACCTTGTTCGCGGGTGCGGCCGTGGATGAACACCGCCGCGACGCCGCAATCCTCCAGCGCCCGGGTGAGATCCGGCGCGGTGAGATTGTCGTCGTCCCAGCCGAGGCGCATCTTGGCGGTGACCGGAATTTTCACGGCGTTCACCATGCCGCGGACCAGCGCGGTGGTCTTGTCGAGGTCGGTCATCATCGCCGAACCGCCGCCAACCTTGCAGACCTTTTTGACCGGGCAGCCCATGTTGATGTCCACGGAGGCGACGCCCAGGCCTTCGAGCATCACGGCGGCGTCGCGCATTTCCTCGGGGACGCTGCCGAAGAGCTGGACGGCGAGCGGGGAATCAGCGGGGCAGGTTTCAATCAGCTTGAACGCCTTGGCCTTCTTTTCGAGCAACGACCGGGCGTTGACCAGGTCGGTGGTGCAAAGTCCGACGCCGCCAATCTCGCGCACAACGAGGCGGAAAGGCAGGTTGGTATAGCCCGCCAGCGGCGAGAGAAACAGGTTGGACGACAACTGGAGCGGACCGATGCGCACAATTTGGGCGGCGAGTATAGCGCAACCGCCGGCGTCTGCACGCAAACAAATTTGCCCGGGGACGCATCGTAATCTTTTTCCGGCGGTTGGCGTCCTGTATCCTGCGCGTGTGAAAATTATTTCGTGGAACGTGAACGGCCTGCGCGCCGTGTTGAAGAAGAACTTTCTGGAATTCCTTGAGGCCGAGAAGCCGGACCTGCTGTGCCTCCAGGAAAGCAAATGCACGCCCGAGCAGGTCGAGCCGGTCTGGCCGGCGGAATACACGGCGTATTGGAACTGCGCCCAGAAGCCGGGCTATTCCGGCACGTCGATCTTCATGAAGGTGAAACCGGTCAGCATTTCAACCGGCATCAATGTGACCGAGCATGACAACGAAGGGCGCGTGCTGACGGCGGAGTTTGCGAGCTTTTTTCTGGTGAGCGTTTACACGCCCAACTCCCAGCGCGAACTGACGCGCCTGCCCTACCGCCAGCGCTGGGACAAGGATTTTCTCCGCCACCTCAAGGCGCTGGAGAAGCGCAAGCCGGTGATCTTCTGCGGCGACCTGAATGTGGCGCACACCGAGATCGACCTGGCAAATCCGCGGTCGAACGTAAAAAACCACGGCTTCACGCCGGAGGAGCGCGCGGGCTTCAGCGCGCTGATCGCGGCCGGATTCGTGGACACCTTCCGCGAATTTGAAAAGGGCGGCGGCCATTACACCTGGTGGAGTCCCATGGCCAACGCCCGCGAACGGAACATCGGGTGGCGTCTCGACTACGTGCTGACCAGCGCCGTGCTGCGGCCGAAGCTGAAGTCCGCGTTCATCCTGCCGAAGGTGCTCGGCAGCGACCATTGCCCGGTGGGCATCGAGATTGATCTGTGAAGACGCGCTGGCCAGGACTGTGGGCGTCGGTCGTGTTGATCGTTTCCGCGACAAAAGCCACGGCTGCCGATCCCCGGGTGGAATCGCTGGCGGTCCGCGGCCAGACCTTCATTCATGATCCCTCGTCGATCATCAAAGACGGCGACCGCTATTTCGTCTTCGGCACGCGCCGGGGAATCGCTGTCCGCTCTTCGCCGGACCTGCTGACCTGGACCAATGAGCCGTCGGTGTTTTTTCGTTTGCCGGAATGGACCACGCACGTTGCGCCGGGCTTTGACGGATTCTTCTGGGCGCCGGACGTCATTCGGCTCAATGGCCGGTTCTTCCTCTATTACTCCGTGTCCGCCTGGGGCAAACAGACTTCCGCCATCGGCCTCGCCACCAATCCCACGCTCGATTCCGCCGCCACGAACTATCTCTGGCAGGACTGTGGGCCGGTGATCCAGTCCACGAACGGCAGCCCGTTCAACACCATCGATCCCAGCGTCATGCTGGATGCCGACGGACGCCTCTGGATGGCGTTTGGTTCTTACTGGAAGGGGATTTATCTCGTCGAGCTTGATGCGGCCACTGGTCGCCGGGCTAACACCAACGAACCCGTTCGGCTGGCATGGAACGAAAAAATTGAGGCCGCCTGCCTGACGCGTCACGAAAACTTTTACTACCTTTTTGTGAACTGGGGCCAGTGCTGTCGCGGCACCAACAGCACCTATGAAGTGCGCATCGGCCGCGCGGGCAAGGTCACCGGGCCGTATCTCGACCGGGAAGGCAGGAATCTCGTCGAGGGCGGCGGCAGTCCGTTCCTGGAAAGCACGGGACGCTTCATCGGTCCCGGGCACATCGGCATTCTCAACCAGGGCGGGACGAACTGGTTCGGGTATCATTACTACGACGGCGAAACCTTCGGCCGCTCGCGCCTGGGCCTCGGACAAATTCAATGGCGCGACGGCTGGCCCGAGGCGAAGCGGATGAAATGATTCGTAGCCGAAGGTTTCTCACGCCAAGGTCGCCAAGACCGCAAAGAGGGAAGCATCAGAAACCTTCGCGTCCTTGGCGCTCTTGGCGTGAGGTCACGGCTTTATTGAACCTGCTCCAAGTCCTTACCGGAAACAGCCACAAGTCTTGACGAGGTTCCGCTTGAAATTCCCTGCCGCTCCGTATCCTCTCTGCGCGTGTTGCGAACCTTGAGACAAGCCGAGTATTTCGAGCTGATGACCCTGTTCC
This sequence comes from Verrucomicrobiota bacterium, assembly GCA_046346715.1. Taxonomy (GTDB): domain Bacteria; phylum Verrucomicrobiota; class Verrucomicrobiia; order Limisphaerales; family CAIQOK01; genus CAIQOK01. The sequence continues at coordinate 131,372 of JAXMHO010000001.1, read as the reverse complement.
TCATTCAGGGCGCGGCGATGGCCATGTGGTTCGTGCCGCTGGGCAATGTCCTCGACAGCCATGGGCTGCATGAGATCAAGGCGCTCGCCTTTGCCACTTCGGCCCTGGCGGCGTTTGTGTCGCCGCTGGTGTTTGGCGCGATGGCGGACCGTCACGCCTCGCCGGTCAAAGTCCTGCGCTATCTCGCGCTGGCCACGGCGGCATCCATGGCCCTTGCCAGTCTGGCGATTCACCGGAACTGCCACACGGCGGTCGTGCTGGCGCTCATTCAACTGCATGCCCTGTGCACCGCGCCGACCTTCAGCATTTCCTCGACGATCATTTTCGCGCGGCTGGCCGATGCGAAAAAGGAATTCGGACCCATTCGCAGCATGGCGACATTTGGCTGGGTGGGCGGATGCCTGCTCGTGAGTTTGCTCAACTCGGACAATTCGCCCGTCGCAGGATTCGCCGGCGCCGTCACCTGGCTGGTGCTGGCCGGGTTCACATTTTTTCTGCCCGTGCTGGAAACCCCGCGGGCGGTGGAGCAGTTGACGTTGAAACAACGCCTCGGCCTGGACGCGCTGACGCTGCTCAAGCATCCCGACCACCGCGTGGTGTTTGTGACTGTGGCCTTGTTCGCCATCCCCCTCGCCGGGTTTTATCCCTACGCTCCGGCGCATCTCCGGGCGCTGGGTTTTCAGCACACCAGCGCCTGGACCAGTCTCGGGCAGGCCACGGAAGTGATCTGCATGATGGGCCTGGGGCTGTTGCTGGCGCGCTGGCGGTTGAAGTGGCTCTTTGTGGCGGGACTGTTGTTCGGTGTCCTGCGTTTTGCCTTCAGCGCGCTGGACACGCCCGGCTGGCTGATCGCCGGGGTGACGCTGCATGGCGCCTCTTTCACGCTGGTTTACATCACCGCGCAGATTTACCTCGACCAGCGCGTGGACGCGTCGTGGCGCGCACGCGCGCAGGCATTGATGACCATGATGAACACGGGCGTGGGCAACCTCATCGGCTATCTCGGAACCGGTTGGTGGTTCGGCGCGTGCACGAATCCGGCGGGAACTTCCTGGTTCCGGTTTTGGATTGGCCTGTCCGTTGTGGTGGCCTTGGTGCTGATTTACTTTTTCACCGCCTACCGGGGGCGCGGTCCCCAGGAACAGACGCTATGAATGGGGTTCAGGCGGTGAAGCCGTCTTAAAACTTCGCCGTCTCCTTGTGCCAGCCGGTGCTTTGCTCGTAGGCGTGGGCGATTTTCAGGATCGTCTCTTCGCCGAACGGTTTGCCGAGGAGCTGCAGGCCGATGGGAAGCTTGGGCGAACTCGTGAAGCCGCACGGCAGGCTGAGGCCGCAGATGCCCGCGAGGTTGCAGGAGATGGTGAAGATGTCGGACAGATACATCTGCAAGGGGTCGCCGGACTTTTCGCCCACCTTGAACGCCGCCGTGGGCGTGGTCGGGGTGACGATGGCGTCCACCTTTTCAAAGGCTTTCAGGAAATCGTTGCGGATGAGCGTGCGGACCTTTTGGGCGCGCAGATAGTAGGCGTCGTGGTAGCCGCTGCTCAGCACGTAGGTGCCGAGAATAATCCGGCGTTTCACTTCCGGACCGAAACCCGCGCCGCGGGTTTTGCCGTACATGTCGATGGGATCGTTGCCGTTCACCCGCGCGCAGTAACGCACGCCGTCGAAGCGCGCGAGATTCGCCGAGGCTTCGGCGGTCGCGATGATGTAATACGTCGCCACGGCATAGTCGGTGTGTGGCAGGGAGACTTCGACAATTTCCGCGCCCAGCTTTTCCAACTGCTTGACGGCGGCATCCACCGACGCTTTCACTTCGGCGTCGAGACCGCCGATCATGTATTCCCGGGCGAGGCCGATCTTCAAACCTTTGATGTTGCCGTTCAGCGCGGCGGCGTAATCCGGCACCGGCTGAGGAACGCTCGTGGAGTCGCGTTGATCCACGCCGCTGATGGCCTGGAGCAGAATCGCGGCGTCGCGGACGTCCTTGGTGAACGGTCCGATCTGGTCCAGCGACGAGGCGAAAGCCACGAGACCGTAACGGGACACGCGGCCGTAAGTGGGTTTCAGTCCGACACACCCGCACAAAGCCGCCGGCTGGCGGATGGAGCCGCCGGTGTCTGAGCCGAGGCTGGCAATGCATTCCTGCGCCGCCACCGCCGCTGCCGAACCGCCGGAGGAGCCGCCGGGGATGCGCGAGGTATCCCAGGGATTCCGGGTGAAACCGAACGCGGAATTTTCCGTCGAACTGCCCATCGCAAACTCGTCCATGTTCAGCCGGCCAAAAACAATCGCGCCGGCGGCCTTGAGCTTTTCGATGACCGTCGCGTCATACGGCGAAACGAAGTTGCCGAGAATCTTCGAGCCGCAGTTGAGCGGTTGGCCCTTCACGGCCAGCACGTCCTTGACGGCAATCGGCACGCCGAGCAACGGCTTTTGTGCCGGGGTGGTTCCGGCGGAAATCAACTGGTCGGCGGCATCGGCCTGCGCCAGGGCGTCGGCGGCATCATGGCTGATGAAGGCGCGGATGGTCCCATCCACGCGCGTGATCTGGTCGAGACAGGCTTGCGTGGCGGCGCGCGCGGTGGTTTCGCGCCGGGCGAGCTTGGCGGTCAGTTCGGAAATGGTGAGTGAGTTGAGCATGGTGGGCCGGCGGGATGATGCGGGGCGGCGGGTTTATTCCACGACTTTCGGCACGACAAACAGTCCGGCGGCCTTGGCCGGCGCGTTGCGCAGCGCGTCCTCGTTGGACAGGGACGGCCGGATTTCATCGGGCCGGGTGACGTTGACGAGCGGGAAGGCGTGGGCGGTCGGTTCGACGCCGGTCACGTCGGCTTCCTTGAGCTTTTCGATGTAGCCGAGGATGTTGCCGAGCTGGGCGGAGAGCTTCTGCTCCTCCTCGGGGGACAGCGAAATGCGCGCGAGATGCGCCACGTATTTGACATCGATTTCAACGGCAGCCATGGGCGCAGATTAAAAGTCCCGTCGCCAAGTTCCAAGCGCCAATTCAGGCCGCCCGGTTCTGCGAGCGTTCGTGAACCAGCACCAGGCCAAGCAAACCAAGCCCGATGACAATCGCCGAGCAGCTCACATACAGCATGCGGATGTCCGGCTGGAAGGTGAACTCGACGGTGTGGCTGCCCGCGGCCGGCAGATAAACGCCGCGCATCAGGTAATTGCAGCGCAGCAGTTCCGCCGGCTTGCCGTCCACGGAGACGCGCCAGTTCGGGTCGTATTTGTCGTTGAGCAAGAGCACGCCCGGAGTTTCCGATTTGGTCTTCAACACGATGCGTTTCGGCGCATAGCTTTCGTATTCGACGGTGCCGCCGTTGGTGGTGGTGCCGGTGCTGTTCGCGGTGACGCTGGCGTTGCCGGACACCAAAACAGTGGCGGCGGGGTCGAAGGCTTCCGACGCCAGCTCCTTCAACACGGCCGGGTCGTTGGTGCTGACCTGCCAATGGGAGAACAGCTTGGCGCGGGGCAGGGCGCCGGTGAATTCAAACAACGCATATTTGCCGACGCCGTTCGGATTGATGGCCGCCGTCATCTCCTCATAGCGCATCGGCATCGCAATGCCGGGCTTGGGCACGATGTCAAACGTGGTGGCGATGCGGAAGCGCTGCTTGACCGGGTCGAGCTGCTGGTTGAGCACTTCGATGAAGCCCGCCGCGCCGAGCAGGTAACGGGTGTTGGTCAGCTCCCAGCGGCGGCGATGATACAGCGCGGGCGAACTGCTTTCGGCCAGGGCCGCCTCCCACGCCGCCAGGTCGGCGGGCATGCGGGGCATCTGGATGATGTCGAGCGATTGAATGTCGTAATACGGGAAATGATGCTGCGCCCATTCGATGCGGTAGATCTGGTCGAACAGATTGTATTCCGGCGGCGCGCGGAACGGCAGGACGGCGACGCGATGTTCGTAGGGCTTGTCGCGGAGCTTTTGCAGCACCGGGTTGTCGGCATACTTCTCGGGATAGTTCACGTAACGAATCCACGGCAGGTTCGCACGGCCCAGGTCGAGCACGATCAATCCGCCGAGCAGGATGGCGCCGGTCTTGGCGTTGCGCCCGGCAAAGGCGCCGCTGAGAATCAACGTCACCAGACCCACGCCCAGCGCCAGGAAGAGAATGAACCAGCCGACCTGCCGGATGCTGAATTCGGCGATTTTCGGCGCGAGGGTTTCGTCGAATTGGACCGTCTGCAGATACTGCTCCAGCGCCGTTTGGGAACGGGCGTAAATCAACCAGCCCAGCAACGCGACGCCGATCATTGCCAGACAGCCCATCGTCCAGCGACGATCAAAGACCGACGCCTTGGCCCACCAGGCTTTGAGCCGCGCGCCCCAGTCAGCGGGGCCCGTCAGCACGGTTTCCAAGTAACCACGGCACAATCCATGAAGGCCAAACGCCGCCAGCACCGTCATGGAAAACGTGAAGATGGCGAGGAACTTGCCGGGATTGCGGATGGTGGATGCATACGGCAACGCATACACGAACTGGAAGAACGGCGCATATTTCCCATAGGCGAACAGGAGCGACAGGAGGAGCGAGAGGCCGAGGAACCAGATGAGTTTGCGCTGGGCCGGACTGAACACGGAGTCCTTCCGCAGCGATTGGAACAAAGCCCAGAAGGCAATCAGCACCACGGTCACACCCATGTAGCAGCCGCCGCCGGACTGGCGGATGAAGCCCTGCGGCGTCACCTGTTTGTCCCCTTGCAGATAACGCCACCACGACGCATCGCGACCGGAGACACCCCAGTAGTTGCCGCCGTCCGGTTCATCCATGCGGAAGCCGAACAGGCCGGGAATGACGAGCCCGAGCGTTTCGCGCTTGGGAAAGCTCCATTGCGTGGCGAAGTCCCAGCGGGCCTGCTTGGTGGCCTCGTCCTGTTCTGTGCCGGCCACGCCCTTGATCTGGGTGCCGATGAGGCTGGTGACCGCCTGGGCGGAGATGAACGCGGCAAACACCGCGATGACCGCGACACGACCGGCACCTGTGATCAACCGTTTGGCGGCGGAACCTTCGCCGGTGACCCAGGCATGCACGCAGACAAACGCCGCGACAAACATGCTGTAGATCGCGCCGATGTCCGCGCCTTCCATGATATTAACACCGACCGCCATGCCGGCCAGCAGCACCCGCGCCCAGCGAATCCACAGTGGCGACGCCGCAGAAATGCCCACGATGGCCGCCAGCGCCATGAAATCAAACCCCGCGGCGATTTGCTGCGAGGCGACACCCCAGCAGGCGGTAGACAGATAGGCGGAATTTAAAGCAACCACCAACGCACCGGCCAACGCCGCCCAGCGGGCCAGCCGGAGCTGGTTGAAAAATGTCCAGGCACCGAAACCGAGAATGAAAAGAGCGATCGGAGCCAGGAATTTGGAATAGCCGATGGGGCCTAAAAACAAGTGAAGCAATGTGGAAATATTTGGGGAGGCCACACCTGCAAAATTTCCGAGGTAGTTTGTGTCTGCCCACATGCCAGTCAAGCCTTGCGGAAACTTGACCCAAGACATTTGTTGCTGACCAAGAGGACCGTCATTTGAGAAATGGATGTAGCCCGGGACGAAACTTCTTACGAACAAAATAAAAAGCAAAGCAGCCAACAAAAGTGCGGCGGTTAGACCGGGCTTTGGTAGCCGGGAGGGTGTTTTCTCAGTTTTCATCGATAAGGTGGAGCGGAGGATGGTTTAAATGGTGGTTCGCGACAAGCGCGAAGGTTTTCTCACTGCTGATGGTGTTCTGCAAAAACAGAAAAGGCGGAGCATTCCGCTCCGCCCTTTTTGTTCAGGCCGTCAATTCATTTCACGCCGGCCAGTTCGGCGTTGAAGAGCTCGCGGGTCTTGGCCTGCACCTGGGCCAGTTGCAGCTCGCCCTTGTCGAGCTTCGCGAGCAGCGACTTCTGCGCGAGGTAATCCTTGTTCACGATGCCGGCCTTGCTTTGCAGCATGCGCCAGGCTTTGCGGCGTTCCACCGCGAACAGCACCATCTGGCGCGAGACGGCGAAGAACTTCATCTTGCCGCCGATCTCCGCCTTGATGTAGCAGCCGAAGTTCGGCACGCAGCTCCGGTGGTTGGTGTCGAACACCCGGCGGTGAATCACGTCATCCTGCGTGATGAAGACCAGCATGTCATCCAGCAGGATCATCTCGCGCGCCTCCTCCTCCTTGATGGCCTTGACGTGCTTGCGGAAGCGTCCCTCGGTGATCGCCCAGTGCGCCACGGTGTAGTTGTATTCCTCGCCGGTGGTTGCGTATTTGGTGCGCCACCAGTCGCGGTCGGTGGAGGGGTTGCCCTTGAGGTCGAAGGCCTCCTGCGAGGTTTCGCCCCGGCGGGGGTTGAAGACAAACTCCGGCATGCCGCGCGCGTCGCGGACGAGCTTGGCCTGGTCGGCGGACATGTTGTCGCCGACGCCGTGTTCCGGCTGGCAGGTGGTGTAGGCCTGGAAGAACGCGGTGCCGCGATATTCAAGGCCGTCGAGCATCGCCTTGTAGAGCTTGGCCGCGTTGGCCATGGAAACCTGCGCCACGAACGGCGAGCCGTGGCCGCTGGTGAACGCCTCGGCGACGTTCTTCTTCTCGATCAGCTTGCCCTGCGACGCGATGCCGAACTGGTTCATGTCGTAGCCGCCGAGCATGGTCGAACTGTCCGAGTTCTGGCCGCCGGTGTTGGAGTAAACCTGCGTGTCGAGCATCAGCATCTTCACGTTCGGCCGGTTTTGCAGGATGACCTTCGAGACGTTCTGGAAACCAATGTCACCCAGCGCCCCGTCGCCGCCCACAACCCAGACCTTCGGCAGTTCGCGGATTTCCTGCTCGGTCATCTGCGCGTCTTCAAGGTGCGTCAGGATGAAATAGGACTGTTCGGTGATGACATCGTCGGCACGGTCCAGCAACGCGTCGCTCAGACGTTCCGGCACCACGGAACGGCGGGCGTGATTCTGGATCAACGATTCGCCCAGCAGCCAGGAGATGGTCGAGCCGTCCTGGAACAGCGAGTTCATCCACGGATACGGATGCGGATTGGACGGCGGGGTGGAGCCATAGACCGTGTTGCAGCCCGTGCTCGCGCCCATGAACATGACGCTCATGCCGTTGGCATTGCGGCCGTCAATGGACTGAAGCTCCTTGTGGTTGAAGGCGTCCTGGCGCATCACGGCGGCAATCGCCTTCACCAGCTGGTCGTCGGTGATCGCGCCGTGCTTCGCCTCGTAATCCGCGATGCGCTTGGCCGTGTCCTTGTCGTTCTCGCCGCCGAGACCCATGATGACATGGGCGACGGCCTTGCGGAAGAGCTGGTACTCGGCGGCATCGGCAGACTTGAGCGACTGCAGCTTGGCCACGCCTTCATTTTCGAGACGCGTCGCCTTGCCGCGCAGACGGTCCGCCTTTTTGTGGTAGAGCGGGCGCATGTAGGCTTCCGTCACGGAGGCCAGGGCGCGCAGCACGGACTTCTCGCCGCAGCCGGCGCACGCGCCGTCGCCGGAGACCAGCGCCTCGTAATTGCGCCGGACCATGAGGTGGTTGCGCAGCGCCGCCTCGCGGGAATTCGCCGCGTCCTGGTCGTTGTAAAGGCCGAGGAACTTCTGGGGCGTGTCGGGCAGCAGGCGCGAGAAGATCTGCGCCGTGGTCAGTTCCGCGTTCAAATCCTCCGTCTCCCGCGTCATGCGCAGCGCGTCGTGATCGCCGCAGACCTGTACGCATTCGCCGCAGCCCTTGCACAGGTCGCTGACGTAGATGGAGAACAATCCGCCGGCGCCCGCCTGCTTGGCTTCGATGGAACGGAAGATGGCCGGAACGTTGGAATACGCGAGCGGCAGCTTGTCGATGATGCTCGTGAACTCGGTCTTGGTCTTGTCACTGATGGTGGCCAGGGCGCTGACTTCGCCACGAATGATGGTCTTGAACGGCACGTTGGTCTTGGCCTTCACGGACTCGTTCATCTTCGCGCGGGCGCGTTCTTCAACGCCCTTCAATTCGCCCGCGAGCTTGGCGCGTTCGCCGGCGTCGGTGACGTAATAGTTCGCCGCCGTCTTCAAGACGGTCGCGACATCCTGCGACGTGTTCGGCAGCGCGGTGTCCGGGCAGGCCGTGATGCACTCCATGCATTGCGTGCAGTTCTCGGCGATGTACACCGGCGTCTCGCGGCGGGCGACATACTTGGACTGGGTCGCGCCCGTGCCGGCGGCCATGACGCCCAGCGAGGCGAGCGGGCCGGCGGGCTGGTGGTAGCCGAGTCCGGCGCGGAATTCCTTGTCGAACGTCGCCATCTTCTGGAACTGATAGCGCGGCGTCTGCTCGGCCGGCGAGGGCACCGGTCCGGAGCCGCAGGACGAGCCGCAGCCGGCGGTGGGAATCAAAGGTCCGGCATTGAGCGGCGCCACGGGCGCATTGCGCATCGAGGAGCGGTCCGGCTCGTCCGACTGGCCGATCTTGATTTCCTGGACACGCGAAAAGCCCTCGGTCATCACCGTCATGTTGGAGGTGACGACGGCGTCGCCGAAGCGGCCGAACTTTTTCTTGTACTGGTGCATCACCGTCTCGTGGAACTGCTCCTCGGTGATGTTGTTGTCCTTGAGGAACGGCGACACGCGGAAGAAGGCGCCGAGGAAGGAGTTGCCCTGCATGCGCAGCTGCAGCTCGGGCTTGTCCGTGGCTTTGCGCGCGATGTCAAAGCCGGGAAGGATGAACACCCGGATGTTGTTGTCCTTCACGAACTGCCGGTGCCGCGCGGGAATCCGCTGCCAGGCGACCTCCGGGGAATCTCCGGATTCCCAGACCAGCGAGCCGCCCTTCTTGATGCCTTCCAGCGGGTTGGTGTGCGTGAACGCCTTGGGATCGCAGCACAGGACCACGTCGACGTGGTTGAGCTCGCAGTTCACCTTGATCTGCTCGCGGGCGACGGTGAGGTAATAATTGGTCGGCGCGCCCTTCTTCTCGGAACCGTATTTCGGGTTCGCCATCACGAACAACTGCTCCTTCAGGCGTCCGTCGGGCAGCACCTGGTTGGCGCGCTGCTTCAACAGCTCGCCGAAGTCGCCGATGATTTCGCCGAGGTTCTTGCCCGTCGTGATCATGCCCCAGCCGCCGATGGAATGGAACCGCACCGCGATGGCCTTGTCCGGCAGCAGCGACGGCGTGTCCTTGCTGATGACGGCGTACGGATGATCCACGCCGAGGACGAAATAGGTTTCGCCGTCGGCTGCGGACTTGCCGTCCTTGCGCTTCGAGGCGCCCGTGGCGAACTCGTAGGCACCGAGGGAATGTTCCGGGCGGAAATCGCGCGAGCCGATGCCGTAGGCGCCGCGGAACAGCCGCGGGGTCTCCTCCGGCTTCAAGGCAGGCACGGCGCCCTTGCCGTGTTTCGCCGCCTCGTTCGCCTTGCCCAGCGCCACGCGGATGTCGCGGGCGAGCGGATTGTCCCCGGCCAGGCCCTCGTCCGTGCGTTCGAGGATGATGACGTTCTTCTTGCCGCGCAGGGCGTTGATGACCGCCGCCTCGGGGAAGGGGCGGATGACGTTGATATGGATGGAGCCGACTTTCGCGTTGCGCTGGTCGCGCAGGTAATCGCACGCCGCCTCGATGTTGTCCGCAGCGCAGCCCAGCGAGACGAACACCGTGTCGGCATCGTCGCACTTGTATTGATGGATCAACCCGTAGCAGCGGCCGGTCAGCTGGCCGAACTCCGCGTAGGCCTTTTCGAGGAAGCCGAGGATCGGTTCGTTGAAGTTGTTGCGGCGCGCGACGACGCCGTTCATGTGGTGCTCCTGGTTTTGCACCGGGCCGAGCAGCAGCGGATTCTTCAGGTCCATCATCTCCGGCACCCGCCGGCGTTTGGGGCCGAACAGCTCGCGCTGCGCCGGCGTCGGGCAGTCGATCTGCTCGTCCGCCGCGCCGAGAAATTCCCGGAGCAGTTCCGCCTCGGGCGCGAGATACGTGCGTTCCGAGTGCGTCGTCAGCATGCCGTCCTGGATGTTCATGCCGGGATTCAGCGCCAACTCGCACACCTTGCGCAGGATGACCGCCTGATCCGCCGCGTGCTGGGCGTCCTTGGACATCGTCATGATCCAGCCCACGTCCAGCGCGCCGTTGATGTCGTCGTGGCCGCAGTGGACGTTCAGCGCGTGCTTCGTCAGCGCGCGCGCGCCGACTTCGAGCACCATCGTGCAGAACTTGCCCGGCGCGTGGTAATACTGCTCCATCGCATAGGCGATGCCCTGGCCGGACGTAAAGTTCACCGTGCGCTTGCCGCTCACCGCGAAGGCCGTTGCGCCGCCCTGCGCCGCGTGTTCGCCTTCCGTCTCCACCGCCACCTTCTGGCCGCCCCAGACGTTCAGTTCGCCGAAGGCATAGGACTGCTGGTAAAGCTCGCCGCCTTCGGTGGAGGGCGTGATGGGATAAAACACGCCGCCGTCCGTGATGCGGGCCTCGACCCATTGGGCGACGAGCTGGTTGCCGTTGCAGGTGACGCGGATGCCCGGATACTTGGGCGTGGTTTGGGCGGCGGGAGTTTTGGCGCCGGAGGATGAGTGATTCATAGTTTAAGCAGAGTCGCCACGGCAGGGCTGAGCAAGCATTAACCTGCCGAAAGCAAATTTTGTCAAAAAACATGCGCTTTCCCCCGGCAGACTCAAGGCAAAAGTATGGAAAGCTCCCCGGCGTGCATCGTCTCGGCGGCCCAGCAGGTCAATCGGTCGAACCTTGGTCGGCGTTCCCTCTCTGCCAAAGGAATTTCCATGGCAGTCCCGCGGTTTTGAATTAACCTTGGGCCGTTCGCCATGAACCTGAGTTCGTTCATCATCAAAAATGCCCTGCGCAACAAGCGTCGCGCGCTGCTCTCCGTGTTGAGCGTCGCCGTCAGCCTGTTCCTGCTGGTCACGCTGCTGGTGGCGTTGCGGGAGCTGACGCTGCCCGCCGAGGGCGCGGGCGCGGAGCTGCGCGTAGCCGTCCGCAACAAGATTTCCATCGCCAACCTGCTGCCCGCCCGGCAGCTCCCCGTCATCGAACGCATCCCCGGCGTCGAGGCCGTGACGCCGTTCACCTGGTTTGGCGGCAAGTACAAGAACGAGGAGAGCATGACCTTCGCGCAGTTCGCCATGGACCCGAAGAAGCTCCGCGGCGTGTTCGGCGAGGCGAAGATGAGCCTGGAAGCCTACGAGGCGTTTCAGGTGGAGCGCACGGGCTGCGTCATCGGCAAGCTCTCGGCGGACAAGTTCAAGCTGAAGGTCGGCGACAAGATTTCGCTGGAGAGTACGGTCTATCCGGTCACGATGGACTTCAAGATCGTGGGCATCTACTCCGGGACGCCCGACGACCGCAACATGCTCTTCCGGCAGGATTATCTCGACGAGGCCAGCGGCATCGGCGGGCAGGTCGGCATGTGGTGGCTCAAGGTGAAGTCGGCCGAGGACATGCCGCAGGTCATCGCGGCCATCAACAAGGCCTTTGAAAACACGTCGGCGGAGGTGCGGGCGGAGACGGAGCGCGCCTTTCAGCTCGGGTTCATCTCCATGTGGGGCAACATCAAGCTGCTGATCACGCTGATCTCCAGCGCGGTGGTGTTCACGCTGCTGCTGGTCACCGCCAGCACGATGAGCATGGCCATCCGCGAACGCTTCCGGGAGCTGGCCATCCTAAAGGCCATTGGCTACCGGCGACGCGAGCTGTTCGCCTTCATCCTCGCGGAGAGTTTTGGTCTGGCGATGGCCGGTGCCGTGCTGGGTGTGGGCGGCGCGTGGGCGCTCTTCACTTTTGGCGACGTCGGCAAAATGACCGGCGGACTGTTTCCGTCGTTTGAGGTGACGTCGAAGATCGTGGCGATCGGCGGACTCGTCGCGGCGTCGCTGGGAATCATTGCCAGCATCATGCCGAGCATTGCGGTGGCGCGGATGAGCGTGGTGGAGGGATTGAAATCACTGGACTGACATGGCTTTGCCTTTGACCTACAACCTTCGCAATGTGCTCGTCCGCTGGCGCGCGACGGCGGCGACCATTCTCGGCGTGGCGCTGGTCGTGACGGTGTTTCTGCTGATGCAGGCGATGGCCGCCGGCTTGGAGAAGTCCAGCATGAACACCGGCGATCCCCGCAACGTGATGATTGTCCGGAAAGGTTCCACGGCGGAATCCAGCAGCCAGGTGTCGCGCGAACAACTCAAGGTCATCCAGTATTGGCCGGAGATTGAACGCGATCCGCAGGGACGTCCGATCCTCTCCGCCGACCTCGCCATCATCATCAACCTCCCGCGCCGCGACAATGCCGGCGAGGCGAACGTAACCATGCGCGGCGTCACCCCGATGGGCATGCAACTGCGGCCGCAGGTGAAGCTGGTGGTGGGCCGCTGGTTCACGCCGGGACAGCGCGAAGCCGTGGTGAGCAGCAAGATGGCCAAACGTTTTGCCGGCACGGACCCCGGCCAGAAGTTCAAGACCGGCGGCGCGGAGCTGACGGTGGTGGGCTGGTTTGACGGCGGCGACAGCGCGTTTGATTCGGAGATGTGGATGGATGCCGACGAGGCGCGTTCGGTGTTTGACCGGGAAAATTATTCGAGCGTGCTGGTCCGGGTGGGCGACACGAACGCGGCGGCGGCGTTGATGCGGCGGATTGATTCGGACAAGCGCATGCCGCTGCGTTCGGAGTTCGAGACAAAGTATTACGCGGCGCAGACCACGACGGCCGGCCCCATCAAGATGCTGGGCGGGCTGCTGGCGACCGCGATGTCCATCGGCGCGGTCTTTGCCGCGATGAACACCATGTATGCGAGCGTCGGGTCGCGGACGCGGGAGATTGGCACGTTGCGCGTGCTGGGCTTTCGCCGGCGCACCGTCCTGGTGAGTTTCATTCTCGAAGGCGCGATACTTTCGAGCATTGGCGGGGCGATTGGTTGTGCGCTGGCGTTGTTGGCGCAATGGTGGTGCGTGGCGACGGGCGTGCGGTTCGGCACGCTGAGTTTCAACACGTTCAGCGAGGTTATTTTCCAATTCCAAATCACGCCGCCATTGATTGCGGAGGCGATGATCTTCGCGCTGCTGGTCGGGGTGGTTGGGAGTTTGTTTCCGGCCATCCGCGCCTCCCGCCTGCCGGTCATCGCCGCGTTGAAGTCGGTTTGACCCTTGAAGTGTGGCCGTCCTCGGCCACAGCAATGTTTCTCACGCCAAGAGCGCCAAGGGCGCAAAGGTGTTTGGCTGATTCTTCTTTGCAGGCTTTGCGCCCTTCGCGGGAGGCCGCAGTTTCCCCGAAACTACTCAAATGGTCGGGCGAGGAACTGAATTGCGTTGCCTTGGCCGGATGTGTCTGGCAAAACAGCGCGCCATTTTTACCAATGAAAAAAGAAAAGACGAAAGAGCCGAAGAAAGCCACCGAAGCGCAGTTGCTGGACTTGTTGAAAAAGGTCCTGCCCAAAGTCACCGACGATCCCAAGCTGACCGGAAAGATTTTTGACGCCATCAAGCTGGAGCTGAAGGCCACGGCGCGGGTCAACGCGTTTGAAAAGTTTTGCAACGTCGTCGAGCTGCCCGACCTGGAAACCAAGAGCATCGAGGATGTGAAAGCCCAGCTCGCCGCCTCGTTCGGCACCGACGGCGACATCACGGTGCAGCCGAATCCGAAGGACAAAAGCCTGACGGTGGAAGTTTCGCTGACGGACGGCACGCAGTTTACCGGCTCGATCAAGGTGAACCCGAATGCCGGCAAGCCCGAAAGCGACGAGCAGGAAATCACGTTGAAGTTTGTGCCGTTCCCCGTCTGCCTGCCCGGCGACAAAGAGCTGGTGTGGCTGCTGGCCAAGCGCGAAAACCTGTCGCCCGACGAGGCCGGCATGGCGTTGTCCAAGCTCGAAGAGGAGTTCTGGGCGTCGAAGACGGGACAGAAGCTGATCCGCGACCGGGTGGAGAAAAGTTTCCCGGAGTTCATCTCCCGCGCCCCGGCAGGGATGTTCAACGAGATGGGTTTGAAGCGGCATTACAAGACGCCGGAGCCCGTCAAGGTCGCGCGGCCGGCGAAGCGCTAGCCGTCACAGCCCGAGCCGCTGGACGAATTCCTGCGCCAACAGTTCGTAGGCGGCGGAGCCGGCGCTGTATTTGTCGTAGTGGATGATGGGTTTGCCGAAGCTCGGCGCCTCCGCCAGCTTGGTGCTGCGGGGAATCATCGTCTCGAAAACTTTCTCGCCGAAATGTTCGCGCACCTCGCTGACCACGGTGTTGGCCAGCTTGGTCCGGGCGTCGAACATGGTCATCACCACTCCAATCAGCTCCAGCCGGGGGTTGACGCCGCCGTCCCGGAGCTGTCCGAGCAGGCGGTTGATCATCGAGATGCCTTCCAGCGCGAAGTATTCGCATTGCAACGGCACCAGCAGGCCGTCCGCCGAGGCGAAGGCGTTCATCGTCAGGATGCCGAGCGAGGGCGGGCAGTCGATGATGACCACATCGAATTTTCCGCCGGCCAGGATGGGCTGCAACGCCTGCGTGGCGCGTTGGAGATAGTTTTCGGTGCGGGCCAGTTCGATGTCCGCGCCGCAGAGATCAACTTCGCTGGGAATGAGCGAAAGATTTTCCCACGCCGTCGGCTGTATTTTCTCCGACAATGTGCCGTCGCCGAGCAGTGGCCGGTAGGCGCTGGCGCCCTCGGTTTTTTCGAGGCCGAGCCCGCTGGTGGCGTTGGCCTGGGGGTCGAGATCGAAAAGCAGCACGCGTTTGCCGAGCGCCGCGACGCAGGCGGCGAGGTTCACGGCGGTGGTGGTTTTTCCGACCCCGCCTTTTTGGTTGGCAACGGCTACGACTTTGGTTGGCACCGGGGAGGTGTAATGAAACACGGCGGCGGATTCAAGCATTGACCAGTCCACCGGGGCGTCTGGTCGTTGAAAATTTTTGCCCGGCGAAAAATGTTTGGCTGGATTTTGGCCGGTGGCGATTGCATCTTGAAAGCCATGAAACTAGTTCTCTCCACGCACAATGTGACCCTGACCAAGGCGATCGAAGACCACGTTCTGGCCAAGCTCGACCAGCTCGAACACTTCAATCGCTGGACCGTGGACGCCCGCGTGACGCTCGAACACGACAAGACCCGCATCCCGGAAAAGGCCTTCTCGTGCTCGCTTCGGTTGAGCGTGCGCGGCCCGGATCTCTTTGCCGAGGACCGCGAAAGCGATCTCTACGCGGCCATCGACAAGGTGGCCAAGAAAATCGAGCAGCAGATCCGCAAACGTCATAACAAGCACAAGGCGCTCAAGCACAAGGTCGGCGCCCGTTCCAAGCGCACCCGTCAGGAAGCTGAACAGGAAGAATGATCGTCCGCGCGCGCGTCGTCCTCCCCCTCTCCCGTCCGCCGATCCAGGATGGCGCGGTTTTAATCTACGGCAACCGGGTGGCCCGGGTGGGTCGCTGGAAGGATTTGTCCGGCGACGACCGGGACGAGGTGTTTGACCTCGGCGACAGCATTCTCCTGCCGGGCCTGGTCAACGCCCACTGCCATCTCGACTACACCGACATGGCCGGGCAGTTTCCGCCGCAAAAGACCTTCACCGACTGGATCAAGCTGCTCATTGTCGCGAAGGCCCAGTGGAATTACTCCGAATACGCGGAGTCCTGGCTGAACGGCGCGCGGATGCTGACCCGCACCGGCACGACCACGGTCGGCGACTTTGAAGCCGTGCCGGAATTGCTGCCGGAAGTCTGGCAGGCCACGCCGTTGCGCGTGGTGTCCTTCCTTGAACTCACCGGCGTCAAAAGCCGTCGCCAGCCGTCGGCCATTTTACGGGACGCCTTGGAGACCATCGAATCGCTGCCCGCGCATCGCAGCCGCGCCCGCATTGCGCCGCACGCGCCTTACTCGACCGCGCCGGAACTGCTCCGGGTCAGCGCCCGCGCCGCCCGCGAGCGCAACTGGCCCATGTCCGTGCATGTCGCCGAATCCGCGCTGGAGTTCGCCATGTTCCGTCATGCCGCCGGCGAGATGCACGACTGGCTTCTGAAAAACCACCGCGACATGTCGGACTGCGGTCTGGGTTCCCCGGTGCAGCATCTCCAACGCTGCGGCGCGATCGGCGAGCATCTCCTCGCGGTGCATGTGAATTATCTGGAAGGCCGTGACGCCGCGCTCCTCGGCCGGCAGAAGGCCAGCGTGGTGCATTGCCCCCGCAGCCATCGGTATTTCCAGCACGGTCCGTTTCCGTTCCGTGAACTCACCCGCGCCGGGGCAAACATCTGCCTCGGCACCGACAGCCTCGCCAGCGTGGAGAAGAAAAAGCGCGAAGAGATCGAACTCAATCTCTTCACGGAAATGCAGACCTTCGCTGCCGCCCAGCCCAAGGTTGCCCCCAAGAAAATCCTCCAGATGGCCACCGTCAACGGCGCACGGGCGCTCGGCATGACCGGCCAGATCGGCGAACTTTCCGAGGGCGCCTTCGCGGATGCCGTCGCGATTCCCTACCGGGGCAAGCTCAAGGCCGTCTATGAAACCGTCCTGCAGCATCAGGGCGATGTCTCGGCGAGCATCATCGACGGCCAATGGGCGGTGACGCCGCAATAGCTCCCGGCTTTTTGCTCGTAAAGCCCGGCGGCGAAGCCCTAGATTTTCCCGAGTGAACTCCTTCGATGAGGAACTAAACCGCCGCCTGGCCTCGATCCGCGAGCAGGGCCTGCTGCGCGAATTGCGCGGCGTGGATTCACCCCAAGGTCCGCGCATCGAGATCGGCGGACGCACGCTGCTGAATTTTTCCTCGAACGATTACCTCGGCCTCGCGAACCATCCCGCGCTAAAAGAAGCCGCCATCAAAGCTACTGAGAAGTTCGGCGCCGGTGCCGGTGCCTCCCGCCTGATCTGCGGCTCGCTCAGGCCGTTTCACAAACTGGAGGAAGCCCTCGCCGCCTTCAAAGGCACTCAAGCTGCACTGACATTTTCCACCGGTTACGCCACCGCCGTCGGCACCATCACCGCGCTGCTGGGCAAGGACGACATCCTCATCGTGGACAAGCTGGTTCACGCCTGCATCGTGGACGCGGCGAAGCTCAGCGGGGCTAAACTCCGCGTGTTCGCCCACAACGATCTGGGCGATCTGGAAGAGAAGCTCAAGTGGGCAGTGGAAAACATCCAACATCCAACATCCAACGTCCAACATCGAAGGCAGGCGCTCATCGTCACCGAAAGCATCTTCTCCATGGACGGCGATGCCGCGCCGTTGAAGGAAATCGTCGCCCTCAAGGATCGATATGGCGCGTGGCTGATGGTGGATGAGGCTCACGCCACCGGACTTTATGGTGAAAACCGGCGGGGCCTGGCCGAGGCGCACGGCGTCAGCGATCGCATCGAAATCCAAATGGGCACACTCGGCAAAGCCTTGGGCGCGAGCGGCGGTTACATCTGCGGCAGCCGGGCGTTGATTGATTTGCTCGTCAACCGCGCCCGCAGTTTCATCTTCAGCACCGCGCCCGTGCCCGCCGCCGCCGGGGCGGCTTTGGCCGCGCTGCAATTGGTTCAATCTACCGAAGGCAAGGAGCTGAACTCAAAGCTTTGGTCGCGGGCCGCCGAATTCAACTCCGCACTCCGCACTCTGCACCCGGAACTGCCAAGCGCCATCGTTCCCATCATCATCGGCGATGAATCCGCCGCTGTATCCGCCGCCGCACAACTTCGGGAGCAAGGCATGTTCATTCCCGCCATCCGCTACCCGACCGTCGCCCGCGGCGCGGCGCGCCTGCGTGTGACGATCACCGCCGCTCACACAATGAATGACGTTTCTTTTTTGACCCGCGCGCTGGCCCAACTCGAAACTCAAAACTCGAAACTCAAAACTTGAACAAGCTTGCCCAGCTCGACCACGCCCATGTCTGGCATCCGTTCACGCAGATGCGCGACTGGCTCAGGCGCGCGCCCATCGTCATCACTTCGGGCAAGGGCGCCGTGCTGCGCGATGTTCATGGCAAAGAATACCTCGACGCCAATTCCTCCATCTGGACGAACCTGCACGGTCATCAGCATCCGAAGATCAACGGGGCCATCGGGCGGCAGTTGAACAAGATTTCGCACAGCTCGGCCCTCGGCTTTGCGAATGAGCCGGCGAGTTTGCTGGCCGGCCGGCTTGCCAGGCTCGCGGGCAGGCCGTTGAACAAAGTTTTTTTCAGCGACGACGGCTCGACCGCGCTGGAAGTCGCCCTCAAGCTCGCCTATGAGTTCACCCGCCGCACGCGCGGGCCGAAAACCAAGCCACGCTTCCTGTCAATCGCCGGCGCGTATCACGGCGACACCATCGGCGCGGTTTCGCTCGGGCATATTGACCTCTTTCACAAGGCCTATGGCGGGATGTTGTTCCCGACCGACAAGGTCATGTCGCCCTATTGCTATCGCTGTCCGTTCAATAAAGCCAAACCCGAGCGCGCCGATGCCCGCGAATATCGGAAGTGCAACTGGGAATGTGTGGGCAAGGTGGAGCGGAAGCTCTCCGCTCAAAAGAAACACGGCAATGCCGACGCCGCCTTTGTCTTTGAGCCGTTGATGCAGGGTGCCGCGGGAATGATCGCGCAGCCGGAGGGCTGGTTGAAACGGGTGACGGACATCGCCCGCGGACACGGCACAATGCTCGTAGCCGACGAAGTCATGACCGGCTTTGGCCGGACCGGCCAGACCTTCGCCAGCCATCGCGCCGGCGTGCAGCCCGACTTTCTCTGTCTGGCAAAAGGTTTGACCGGCGGTTATCTGCCCATGGCGGCGACGTTGACGACGCAGCGGGTGTTCGATGCCTTCCTCGGTGAATACGAGGAGTTCAAAACCTTCTTTCACGGTCATAGCTTCACCGGCAACCAGCTCGGCGCGAGCGCGGCGCTGGCCAGTTTGGAGATTCTGGAAAGCAAGTCCTCCGTCACCGCGCGCGCCCGGCTCGAAACGCTGTTTGCCGCGGAACTCGAAACGCTCTGGCGGTTCCCGCAGGTCGGCGACATCCGGCGCGTCGGCCTGGTCGCCGGCGTGGAACTGGTCCGCGACTGGCAGACGCGGGAGCCGTTCGAACTGCGCGAACGCATCGGCATCCGCGTCTGCGAGGCGATGGCCCGGCGCGGCGTGCTCACCCGGCCGGTGGGCAATGTCATCGTGCTGATGCCGCCGTATTGCACAACGTCCGCGCAGCTGAAGAAGATAATTTCGGCGCTGGGCGAGGCCGTCGCCGAGGTGTTCGCCTCCCGAAAAGGAAAAACGCCAGACCGCGCCGGGGCGAAGTCTGGCGTTTGAAAAGGCGGGCGGACTATTTCTCGCCGAGCAGTTCTTTCAACTTGGGTTCCATGGCGGCGGCCCAGACCCGGTAACCGTGTTCGCCCGGATGCAGCGCGTCCTTCATCATCTCCGGCGCGATGCTGCCGTCGTCCTCGATGAACTTCGAGGTGAGATCAAGGAAATGGATGTGCTTTCCGTCGTCCAGCCGGGCGAGCGCCTGGTTGACCTGCGCGATCTTGCCGCGCTGGGGGCTGAAGGTCTTGGCGCGCGGGAAAATGGCGAGCAGGAGAATCTTGGTCTCCGGCTGCTGGTCGCGGATCTGCTGGACGATGGCCGTGACGCCGGCGAGGATGTCGGCCTCGGTGTTGTCTTCCTTGTTGGAGTTGTTCGTGCCGATCATCACCACGGCCACCTTGGCCTTGAAGCCTTTGAGCTGGCCGTTCTCAATGCGCCACAGCACGTGCTGGGTGCGGTCCCCGCTGACGCCAAAGTTCAGCACGCGGCGTTTGCCGTAGTATTCCTGCCAGACCGGTTTGCCGGAGGCTTCCCAGCTCTGGGTGATGGAATCGCCGATGAACTCGATGTCATAATCACCGGAAGCTTCCTTGGCGCGTTGCAGCACCTGTGACTGCCGATTCGTGATGCCGCCGGTGCGCGGGACGGGAATGATGGCGGTGTTGACATGCGGCGCCGGGGTGTTGGTGTCGACGACCGCCGGGGCGGGGTTGGTCTGGGCGTGCAGCGAGCCGCCGAGGATGAGGCAGGCCGCCAGAGTGAACAGGGAACGAGGTGTTTTCATGGCCGAAAGGTGGCGGGAAAACCGCCGCGCCGTCAATCCATGAATGAACCATCCCCAGCGCACTCGCCGGGGCAACGACGGCTCAATGCCCGCCCGCCTGATGCTCCTGAATGTATTCCTGTTTCAGGCCCAGCTTCTCCGGCGCGTGGAGCACGAGCATCTTCATGCGGATGTCGGACGGAATATCTTTCTGCGTGAGCTTCGAGACGATGATCATCAGGCCGATGGCCAGAGGCACGGCCCAGATGGCGGGTTGATCGCAGAGGATGCGCAGCAGCGGATGATGCGCCCAGAAGTCGTTCAACGGTTTGAACATCGCGAACATCTCGCCGGTCTTGCCGGGCGTGGCCGCTAGCGTGCTGAAGCTGGAGAGCGAGATGGCCACCACGGCGCTCAAGCCGCCGGTCAACATGCCGGTCGCCGCGCCTTTCATCGTCAGCTTGCGCCACCAGACGGCCATGAACAGCAGCGGGAAATAGCTCGCCGCCGCGATGGCAAACGCCTGGCCGACCATGAAGTTGATCTCCAAGGCCTCGACCTGCGAGCCGAGCAACATCGCCACGCCGCCGATGACGATGGCGAATACCTTGAACATCTTCATGCGCTGCTCGGGCGTGGACTTGGGCCGCAGCATCCGGCCGTAAACGTCGTGGGCCATCGCGCCGGTCATGGAGACGAGCAGGCCGCTGAACGTGCTCATGAACGCCGCGAACGCGCCGGCGCAGGTGATGCCGGAGAGGATCGAGCCGAGCGGCGCGTATTTGTCGTTCAGCAAGCGCGGGAGTTCGAGGACGATCTTGTCCGTGCCTTTCGCGCCGATGCCGTTGTAAAGCTCGGGGAACAGGTTGCGGCCCATCACGCCGAACACAGGCGGGAAGACGTAGAAGATGCCGATGAGAATCATCACCCACATGGTGGTGCGTTTGGCCGCGCCGCCGTCGGGGTTGGTATAGAAGCGCACGAGGATATGAGGCAATCCCGCCGTGCCGCAAACCAGCGCGATGATGAGCGAGTAGGTGTAGAGGAGTGAATAGGGCTTGGCTTCCTCGGCTGAGAGCTTTGCGGCCTTGGCGGCTTTGGTCGTGAGCGGGCCGAAGGGGGAAAGCCAGGTTTCGTCTTTGGGAGCTTTTTCGGGGAGGGCTTTACGAACCAAAGTCGACTCACCGCTAATAAGGCCGGCGGCTCTGTATTGAGGAATCCGCTGCTGTGGAAGAATGAAGATGTTTTCGCCTTCTGTGATCAGTGTGAGTCGCGGGTTGGCAATGGCAACTTTTCCCTGTGTCGAGCGATTCACAAAAGCTTCCGATCCATCAATCATTTTGTGGACTGCCGCAGCGTATTCCTTCCCTTTCAGGGGCACTTTTGTCGTGTAGTCAACGCTGCCGATGAAATCATGCGAAAGTTCCGCTGCGACGAAGTATCTGCCGCCGCCGAGCAACATGCAGTTGCTGGCCAATTGCGTGACTGGATAACGGATCACGGTGTCCACAGGCATGAAAGTCAGTTCTACCTTGCCGAATGCGTTCATTACCTTTGCAAACAGATTCGGCGTCATTCCCTCCTTCAAGTCCTCTGCTGGTGTGATTGTGATCCATGCAGGCGTGACATCGATGACAGGATCAATTGCGGCGATTGCGTTCGTCGAATTTTGGATGTTGGAAGTTGGATGTTGAACGTTTCCGTTCGTCCCATTCGCTCCCACTTGCTTCCCATAATGCCCATACACCGCCATGAGCACGAAGATGGGCACGGAGATGGCGAACATTTTGGCCCAGTATTGGAAGGCTTGCACCAGCGTGATGCCTTTCATGCCGCCGAGCGCGACGTTGAGCGTGATGACCGCGCCCACCAGCACCACGCCCGCCCAATACGGCAGCCCCGGGAAGATGTAGGCCAGCGTCGTCCCCGCGCCTTTCATCTGCGGCATCGTGTAGAAGAACCCGATGAACAGCACGAAGCACACGGCGATCTTGCGGAACAGCGGCGAATCAAACCGGCCCTCGGCGAAATCCGGAATCGTGTAGGCCCCGAAGCGTCGCAGCGGCCCGGCGATGAACAGCAGCAGGAACAGATAACCACACGCGTAACACACCGGATACCACAGCGCGTCGTAACCGCTCGACATCACCATCCCGGCGATGCCCATGAAGCTCGCGGCGCTGAGGTATTCGCCGGAGATGGCGCTGGCGTTCCAGCCCACGCTCACGCTGCGTCCCGCCACGAAGAAGTCGCTGGCGGTCTTGGACGTTTTCGCCGAGCGAAAGCCCATCCAGATCGTCACGACGACGGTGATGGCGCTGAAGGCGAGGATGTAATAGTCGATGTTCATGATGATTTAACCACAGAGGCACCGAGGCACCGGGACAAGGAGTTTCGAGTTCAAAGCTTCAGCTCTGGGACTCAGTGGCTTTGTGGGTCACTTCTTTCACCTCTTCCTCTTCCAAGGCGATGGACCGCTTGATGAAGTAGAACGAGATGCACCACACCGCCGGGAAAAAGCCGATGCCGAGGAAGAACCACGTCAGGGTGAAGCCGAAAATCCGTTTGGCCATCAGCTCGGGCGCGAAGTAATTCGCCAGCGGCATGCCGAGCAGCACCAACATGAAGGCCAGCGCGCAGGCGATGGAGAGCTTGAGTTGTTTGCGCATCAGCGTGTGGAGGAATTCCTCGCTGTGCATGTCGAGCTTCTTTTCGGAATCAGGGGTTTGCATGAGCCGCGGGAGTTTTTAGCCAACCCGGCCAAGGAAAGCAACCGCCATCGCAGTCGCGGCCGCCGTCAGGAGACCAGCAGCCGAAGCGCGGCGGCCACCGTCAGCACCACCGCCATCCCTTCAAACCACGACTGGTTGATGCGCCGCAAAATGACCGGGCCAAGCAGCGCGCCGGGAATCATCGGCAGCAAAAGGAGGGCGTCCAGCTTCAAAGAGACCGCGGTGATCAGGCCGAGCTGCAGGCTGAACGGGACCTTGAAGGCGTTGACGAGCATGAAGAACCAAGCACCCGTGCCGATGAAGGCCAGCTTGGGCAGTCCAATCGCGAGCAGATAAAGCGTCATGACGGGTCCGGCGGCGTTGGCCACCATGGTGGTGAACCCGGCGAGAACTCCCGTGATGGCGGCGAACCACCAAGTGTGCGGCAGCGGCGCGGCCGGGTCGGAGGTGCGTTTGCGCCAGACATGCAGCGCGACCATCGCCAGCAAAATGCCGCCGAGCAGATGCTGCATCTGGGCGTTGTCCACCCTGCCCAGCGCGAAATAGCCGAGCACGACGCCGAGCATCACCCACGGGAAGAGCTTCCCCAGATGCGGCCAGCTGGCGTGCTTGTGATAAAAGGCGAGGCCGAAGACATCCGCGCACAACAGCAGGGGCAGCAGCGCGCCCGTTGAAACTCGGGCGGGCAGCGCGTTGGCGAACAGCGCCACGGACAAGATGCCCAGCCCCGCGATGCCGGTTTTGGACAGGCCGGTGAAGAAGGTGCCCAGCGCGAGCAGCAGCCATTGCCAGCCGTTCAGTTCCATGGCGTCAAAGGGTTTCGATTTCCGGCCAGAGGGCTTTCAAGTCGGCGTCCTGCCGGGCGTTCAGCCTCCAGTCCGCCGCATCTTTGCCGGCAAACACCTTGGCGAGCCAATTTTTCGCCGAGGGCAGATTACCAAGGGTGCATTCATAACAGGCCAGATTGTAGGCGATGGTTTGCTCTTCGGGAAACAGCCCCACCACGCCCAGCAGACCGTCACGCGCCTCGGCGGTGCGCCGCAGTTCGTGCAGCGCGTAGGACCGGTGAATCCAGCCGAGGGGCGACGTCGCGTCGGCTTGGATGATGGCCGCGGCGACATCGATGCAATCCTGCCAGCGTTTGGCGCGGGCGTGAATCTGCCAGCGCACTTCGAGCACCGCCGGATGGTTGTGCAACTCCGGGACAAGCTGTTTCAACTCCGCCTCGGCTTCGGAGAAATTGCCAAGCTCCAGCCAGCCTTGCGCGGCGAGCAGGTGATGTTGGTCGGGGTGGGGAAGATTTTGGGCCATGACACGTCACTTGCCGAGATACCGCCGCGCGATCAGTTCGCCGAGGTCCGCCAGAAAAGGCTCGGCCACGGTGGCGTAGTCGTATTTGTCGTCGTTGAGGATGCCGTCCTCGTTTGCATAAATCACGGCGGTGACAAAGACCGCCCGATGATTCTGCGGATTGACCGAATAGGAGTTGTCGATGGAAAAACCGTAGGCCTGCCCGTTCTTGCCGGTGACTTCAATGCGTCTGCCCGGCGCGGGGTCGGGGAAAACGCGGCGGATGCCCGGCAGCAGAAACTTGGAATAGGAATCGGGGTAGCGTTCGGCGGCATAAGCCGGGTTCGACGATTCGCGAGGATACTCGGTCATGGCCCGCAGCAGCCATTCGCGGTGGGCTGCTTCAATCTTCAACGGCGCGGTGCCGAGATCAATGTCCGGCCGGACGAGCTTGATCAGCAGATTTTGGAGGTCCACCAGGGAAATGCCGTTGCGCCGGCTGAAATCCATCGGCGTGGAAATGAGCTGGTCGCCTTGCAAGTATCCGTTTCCCACGAGCAAGGACTTCGCGGTGTTGGTCAGCGCGAGCGGGCTGGTGCGGGCGGGCAGATGGACCGACGGGCCGTCCGCCGGGAAGAAGGTGATGGCCGCGGTTGCTTGGGGATCGGGAATGCTCCGCGTCTCGGACAGCCGATGGTTGATGACGACCGATTTCAAGCCGAGGTCGTGCATCTGCCGGTTTAATGCCTCGTGGCCAACCAGGTCGTAGAGGCGGTTGAAGGCCTGGTTGTCCGAGACCAAGGCGAGCTTTCGCAGTTCATGCGCGACTGTGAGGTTGCCGCCGGCGAGATTACTGGCGTCCTGCGACTGCGCGGCATCGCCGGGAAACAGCGGCGAGATTTTCATCGGGGCGTGGAGCAGATCGGTCGGGCATTTCAGTTGGGCGAGCGTTTGCAGCGCGCCCACCGCGCCGCAGAGCTTGATCGAGCTCGCCGGATAAAAGTATTCGGCATCCACGCGGTAGCCATGCCGACGGAGCCGTCCGTCGACCACCTCCGAAACGAGAATCTGCACGCGGAATTTTTCCGGGTCGGCCAGCAAACGCCCGAACTTCTCGGAATGCTGGCGCAGCAGCGGGGCCAGGTCGTCCACCGGCTGTGGGGCGACCGACTTGCAGCCGCAAAAAAATGCCGCCATGAACGGAGCCAGCAGCGGCAGGGACAGCAGCCGGCGACGGCCGCGTTCGTGCGGAAGGGCATCGAAAAGCATGGCCCAGTAGTAACCACGGTCCGGTTAAACGCAAGCCGCAACCCGGGCCGCCCCTTGCATAACGGACCGGATGCGCTTTAGTTCAGGGGCCGGAACGAATTCCCGCTCCGGTCAACGAAAGGAATCATGAAACGCAAAGCATCCGCCGTCTGGCACGGCGATTTGAAAACCGGCAAGGGCAGCATTTCCACTGACAGCGGGGTCCTCAAGGAGACGCAATACTCCTTCGGCACCCGCTTCGAGAACGGCATCGGCACAAACCCCGAGGAGCTGATCGGCGCGGCGCACGCCGGCTGCTTCTCCATGGCCTTCTCGGCGGAACTCGGCAAGGCCGGCTTCACTCCGCAATCCATTCATACCACCGCCACCGTCACCCTCGACAAGACCGACCAGGGCTTTTCCGTGACGGAATCACATCTGGACGTGACCGTGAAAGTGCCGGGGGCGGACCGCGCCAAGGTGCTGGAGATCGCCAACGCCGCCAAGGCGGGCTGCCCGATTTCCCGCGTGCTCAACGCCCGCATCACCATGGACGCGAAAGTGGAAGCCTGACGGTCGGCGGGCGGGTTTGACCGACTTGCGGGACACAAAAACAGGACGATGTTTCATCAGGACCATCAACCAACGTGAATTATGAAAAACACCCGCAAAAATCAGCCCGCCCGCTCCCGCGGTTTCAACCGGACCTGCCGTGAGGAAAAGGGTAAAGTCACCGAGGCCGTCGCAGAGATCGTTCCGTCACCGGCGGTTCAGCTCAGGAAAATCCTGGTGCCGACGGACTTCTCCGAATGCTCGGCGAAGGCTCTGGATTATGCCGTGGACTTCGCCGCGCGCATCGGTGGCGAACTCACCCTGCTGCATGTCGTTGAGCCGCTCATCTATCCAACCGCGTCGCAGGAGCTGCCCGTGATCCTGTCCGACTACCAGCAGGACACGGTCACCTCGAGCCGGAAGGAGTTGCTGCGGCTGCGCTCGGAAAAGGTCGCCGGCAAGGTTCCCGCCGGCACCATGGCGGTCAGCGGCCATGCCTCGGCGACGATTGTAGAGGTGGCAAAAGCGATTTATGCCGACCTGATCATCATCGGCACGCACGGGTTTCGCGGACTGAAGCACGCCTTGCTGGGCAGCACGGCGGAACGGGTGGTGCGCCATGCGCCCTGTCCGGTGCTGACGGTGAGGGAACGCTCGGTCAAGCCGGCCTGAAAGGTTTCAACGCTCGGACAAGGCCTTGGCCACCGATTCAATCCAGCCGCCGTCGGGCTGCGCGTAGGGCCGGAAGGTTTCCATGTAGCCCTCGCGGTCGTGATAGAAAAGCCCCCGGTGAAATCCCAGCGTGGCCGCGTCCGGTGAATCCACCAGGCTGGCCGAGTCGGCGGCGCTCATCTGAAACAGCAGCCGCATTTCAAATTCGCTGAGCGTCTTGCGGCCCAGGAAACGGTTCACGTTGTTGTAGGTGTCGCAGGTGGCGATGAGATGGAATCCCCGGCCCGGTCCCTCGGTGATCAAATCCATCAGCGTCGCCGCCGGATTTCCCGCCTTGGCGTCGCTGCTGGAGAAGCTGAACTCGTCCTCCTGCTTGAGCTTTTTGAAGTTTTGCAGGCCCTGAATCAGCACGAACGTCTCCGGACCGGACGTCGGGTTCCCGGCGTCACCCTTCAAATCCTCCGCCAGGCCCGCCATGATTTCGTCCAGGTTGTTGCCGTTGAACTGAACCACCGGCTGCGGAACCGCCGCGATGACGCGCTGGAAGAAATCACGCTGCGGAAAGCCCGGCGGCGTGCTGTCGAGGATGATGAACCGCGCGCCGTTGCGGGGATGCTGCGCCGCGAGCGAAACCAGGGCGACGGCCAGCACGGAGGCGGCGCGCTCGTCGCTCTGCCCGACGATGAGCAGGTTGCTGCCGCTTTGTTTCTGGAACACGGCTTCGGTCGGGCCTTTGATCGAGTTGGGCGCGCCGAGCCAGGCGCGGCCCTGGGCGGGTGAGGTTGCGGGCGATTGCTCCAAGGCCGCTTGCAACAAAAGATTTTCGCGGACATCCGCCGGTGCATTGCCCTCGAACACAATCGGTCCGGGATAACGATGGCCCGATTGATCGGCATGGGCGCGGACGGTTTCGAGATGGCGGTCGCGTTCCTGGTCGGAGAGCCAGACGGTTTGGAAGGGGCTGTTGCCGTCGATGGAGCCCGCCGTGTCGTTGTAGATGCCTTCACCTGGACGGGACAGCAATCGCGGCGCGGGGTTGTCCTGGTCCATGATAAGGTAGGCGTCGGCCTCGTTGCACTGCAGGGCGATGCGGATGACCATCTGGCCGATGGTCGCGCGCGCCAGCGAATATGCGCCACCCAGGGTTTGCGAGCCGAGCAGGACGTGGATGCCGAACGCGCGGCCCTGGCGGACGATGCGGTCCAGCAGCACCGCCGCGCCCTGCGAGATGCGGTCCTCCTCGACAAAAAATTCCTGGAACTCGTCAATGATCAGCAGCGAACGCGGCATGGCTTCGGTGCCGCCGGCGCGTTTGTAGCCGGCCAAGTCCTGCGCGCCCACCTGCCGGAACAGGTCGCCCCGCCGCCGCAGTTCGTCATCCACCCGCTGCAGCACGCTGAGGCCGAAGGCGCGGTCGCTCTCGATGGCCACGACGCGCGCGTGCGGCAGCCGGCGGTTGGCGTAGCACTTGAACTCGACGCCCTTCTTGAAGTCCACGAGGTAAAACTCCACCTGCTCGGGACTGCACCACAGCGCGAGGTTGGTGATGATGACATGGAAGAGCGTGGATTTGCCGGAACCGGTCTTGCCCGCGATCAACGCATGCTGCCGGGTGGCGTGACCCACTTCGAGGTATTGCAGCTTGGTCGCCCCGGAGCGTCCGATGGGCACGCGCAGTTCCGCGGTGGTCTCCTCGCGCCAGAGCTCGTTGGCCGGCGGCGCCACCTGCGCGAAGGGAACCTGCACGCGCGCCGAGTCCTTGCTGCTTTGTCCGGCCTGGTGCAGAAACGCCGTCGCGAACTCCGCCGTGGGCGGAGGTGCCAGCCGCAGCTTCGCCCCCGCCAAGGGCCGGGCGGAAAATTCAAAACCGTTCCGCGTGTGCTTCAGGCAGACGCTGTTTTTGCGGAGATCCTCCAGCACGACGTCCTGCGGCAGCGGCGTGCGCTGGTCCCATTGGATGAGCGTGTAAACGCCGCAGCGCGCGCCGCTCGCGGCGATGTTGCGGAGCCGCCGCGCGGCGGTGTCGGTGAAGTTCGCCGGGAAGGACGCGATGACGAGGAAATGATATTTCTCGGCGATGCTGCCGGCCTCCGCGTTGAATTCCGCGATGGTGGCGTATTCGTTGCGGAGATACATCTGGATGACCTTCTCCATGTGCTCGTTCAGCTCCGCGAGCTTTTCCTCGAACTGCCCGCTCTGCGTCCAGATGCGGCTGTTGATCGAGCTTTCCTCGTAGTCGGCGAGATGCATCAGCGCCGCGAAGTTTTGCCCGAGTCCGACAGGATCAAAGATGGTGAAGGTGACCTTGCCCGGCGGCGTGGTGGACAGCAGCCGGAAGATGATGTTGTTGATCGCGGCCACCGCCTCGTTCGCACCGGTCTGGCCGGTCTCGAACAGGATGGAGCCTTCCAGCGGATACGAAAGCGACAACGGCGCGGAGAATTCCGCCGGGCCCGGCAGCGCAAGCCGCGGACTCTTCGGCAGGCTGCCGGCCAAGGCGGACAGCTCCACTTCCAGATGGGCAAACTGGACCGCGCTCGGAAAGGCGTCCGGTGGCGACCATTCCTTCCAGCGTTGCGGATCCCACTCGGGAAACGTCTGGGCGGCGAGCTGACGCGCGGCGGCGAACTTTGCGTAAAGCGCCGGAACCGACTGCTGCCAGTCCTTCTCCAGCAACTGCCACTCGGCGTCGCGGCGGGAATTCAACCCGGCCAGCTTGGCGTCGCGAGCCTGCCCCAGCTTCTGGGCCTGCTCCAAGGCCTCCTGCCGGAACCAGGCGAGATTATCCTCCAGCGTCTGCCGCGCCGACTTCGTGCCGGCGTCGAGCAGCTCCTGGTTCTTGAGCGCGAGTCGGCGCGACTTCTCGTCAATCTTGCCGGGCTGGCTCAGGCGCAGCTGGGCAACTTCCTTGGTGCGGGTTTTCCATTCGAGATTGCGGGCCTTGGTGGCGGCCTCGAACGCCGCCTTGATGCGCGCCCGCTCGGCTTCGAGATGCCGCGCCGCCTTGTCGAAACAACCGTCGAGCAACCGCCGGGCCTTGGCAAAGTTTCCCGCCAGCTCCGTGGCAGATGGTGTGGCGGAGCTTTTGCCCAGCCCATAAAACACGCCGAGCAACCCAAGCGCGACCCCGCCGCCGAGGCCCACCGCCGGCGGCAGTGCTTGGACATTAAATCGCGGCAGAATGAACGGTGCCGCCGCCACGCCGAGCAACGCGGCACCCGCCAGCCAGACGGGAACAAACCGGAAGAACTTCGGGGCGAGACGCTGGTTGAACTGGCGCAGGTCTGTTCCGAGCTGCGCGCGCAGGTTTTGAAACTGCTGGAAGAGCTGCGGTGCGTCGGGTGAAAAATCCGGGTCCGGCCACTGGCGTTCCGGGGGAAGCTGCTTGCGGAAGTCGCCGTAGCCTCGAAAGGCCGCGCGCAGGGATTTCTCAAACTCCGCAAGCTCCGCTTCGGCCTCGGTCAGGCTTTTCTGGAAGGCCTCATGGTTCGCGGTGGCGGCGGCGAGGTCTTGGTCGCGTCGGGCCTCGTCCTCGGTGCCGCGGTTGCGCGCGGCTTCATTGACGCGGCTTTCCCGCTGGTCGAGAAAGCCTTCGAGATTTTTGCGGGCGTTGGCCTGGGCCCTGGTGATGGCGGCCTTGCGACGCTCGAACTGCGCCTGGCGAAAGGTGAGCGCCTCGTTCAACGCGGCCTCGGCCGCCTCGCGCAACGCCGCCTGCCGGGCGTCGAGCAGGCGGGTGCCCGCTTCAAAGTTGCCGAGCTCAAGGTTCGTCTGGGAGCCAAAATCGCGTTCGAGCTTTTCCTCGCGGGCGGCAAAGTCGGCGATGGTCTGGCGGAGCGTTTCGAGCAGCGCCAGCATTTCAGTCACCCCGGGATTTGTGCTCACATTGTTTCCAGCGCTGGCCATTGCTTCGTAAAATTCTGTTCCAATATGTCATCGCCTCCACGCCGAGGCCAATACATTTGCGCCGGCGCGCGGCAGAAACGGGAACTTGTTACCCTGCCGGCCTCCGCCTAAGCTCGCCGGAATGCTCATTGATGAAAATCAGAAGTTCGTTTTTGTGCATGTGCACAAGACCGCCGGCCTGAGCCTGGAACAGGTGCTGCAACGCCGCTTTCCCACGGCGAAAACCCATCATTCCCGCCACCTCCACGCCCGCCTTGTCATCCGGGAGGTGGGCCGGGAACGTTGGGACGCCTGCTACCGCTTTGCCTTCGTCCGCAATCCCTGGGACCGGCTGGTCTCCTGGTATTCCATGATTTTGGAAGCGAAGAAGAAGCTGAAATTTTTCCAGCGCTTTTCGCGGCATCCCTTTCCCAATGAAATCTGGAACTACGCCGTCCGCAACTCCCGTGACTTCGAAAGCTTCCTGACCAACTGCACGGCCGTCATCAACGACCATGGCTGCGACAAAAGTTTCGCCTACAACCAGCTCGATTACCTGACCGACGATGACGGCAAGCTCGCCGTGAACTTTGTCGGCCGCTTTGAAAATCTGGCGGCGGACGTGGACGTGGTTTTCCGGCAACTGGGCATTCCCGAGGAAAAACTGCCGCGCATCAACTCCAGCAAGCACACTCATTACAGCGAGTGGTATAACCCCCGGACGCGGGATCTGGTGGCGGAACGGTTCGCCCGGGACATCGAGACGTTTGGGTATCGGTTTGAGGCGGGGAAATGATCGCCGGACTGTTTGAAAATGGCAGGGCGGGAGGTTTGCCCTACCCAGCGAATTTATCAGAGGAGCCTCATTCGCAATCGTTCTGAATCCGCTTCAACACCTCGTCCAGCTTCTCGATGATGGTCACGGTCTTGTCCACCTGCAGCTGCAGTTCCTGCATGTAGTGCCGGCCGAACTCCTGCCCCTTGGCGTCGCGCCAATGCGGCGTGGTGTCGCTCCACCGCAGTTGAATCTCCTTGGTCAGCCCGACCAGCCGGCTTTTCTGTCCGCTCAGATTCATGGCGTGGTTGCCTCCCCGGTGGTTTCGGCGCCGTCCGCGCCTTCGGTGTTGGCCGGTCGCGCCAAAGTTGGCCGCGACTGCGCGTAGGCTTCCAGCGTTTTGACGATTTCATCCAGATGCACCGCGCCGCGCGTCATTTCGCCGGCGAGAAATCCCTGAAGCTGCTCGATCTGCTTCAACAGCGGATCGGTGTGGTTCTCCATCTGGCGCGACCATTTCTTCAGCGTGTTCAGCTTGGCCTGCGCGTCGTCCACCGCCTTTTCGGCGCGCTGCATCTTCAGGTGGAGCAGCGCCGTCGATTGCTTGGTCAGCGCAATCCGGGCGTTGAAGAGTTCCTCCTGCGCCTCCTCGAACTTGCGGCGGCGCTGCCGGAGCTGGTTTTCCCAGAACAGCCGCTGGTCGTGCTCCACCCAGCCGCGCACGCGGGCGACCTCGGCGCTGATTTCCTCCAGCACCGGCCGCGTCTTGCCGAGATACAGCACGAGGCTCGTGCGAAAGGACGCGAGGGCGTCAACTGACGTGACCTGGGCGGGCTGGGCCATGCGTCAGCGCTGGTTGAGATAATCCTCGATGCGCTGGGCCTTGCGCAGCAGATAGGGCGTGTGCTCCTTCGACATGTCTATGAACCGCTTCAACGCCTTCATCGCCAGCTTGAACTCCTCGGAAAACTTCTCGTGCTCCTGATCCTGCCAGGTGTCGCCCAGCGCGCCGAAGCGCGACTGCAGCATGACCAGCCGGTTTTCGAGGTCGCTGTTGAAGCGCTGCAGTTCCTCGGCGAACCGCCGCACCTTTTCCGGATCCATGATTGCCTGTGCCATTGTCTTTCCTGTGGTTGAAATGTTTCGGCTGCCAGCCCACGCTAGCACAATCCGCCTCCGGCGCACGGCATTTTCCCGGCATGCCATAAACACAAACGGACGATTGGAAAACCCACCGCGTTCAACTCCCTCTCCTCCATGAAATGGAGGAGAGGGCCGGGGTGAGGAGGTTTGTTTAGCGCCCCTCACCCCAACCCTCTCCCCGCTGTTGGCGGGGAGAGGGAGTGAAAGCATCACAACCCCCTGCGACATTCATCCGATCTTTTCCGGCTGGAAACGCCCGCGCAATCCGACGAATATCCTCGGCATGATTCCGACCGCACCCATGCTGGCCCGCTTTCTCTGCCTCGCTGCTCTGACCGCGGCACCGCTCGCCCACGCCGCCGGCCCTGCGCCGCAAACCGTGGCCGGACAGGAACGCTCCCTGGCAGGTGGCTTCACGTTGGCAAACATCCAGCGGCCGTTGCGC
Source organism: Verrucomicrobiota bacterium (assembly GCA_046346715.1). Classification (GTDB taxonomy): domain Bacteria; phylum Verrucomicrobiota; class Verrucomicrobiia; order Limisphaerales; family CAIQOK01; genus CAIQOK01. The sequence goes on along the minus strand of JAXMHO010000001.1, from coordinate 98,656 downwards.
TACACGCCCGTCGGCACGGATTTCGTCATCACCAACGGCGCGGAGTTTTTCAACCGCCCGCTTTACGGCGGCAGTTCGCCGTTCCGTCTCGATGGCGGCGACAAGCCGGAGTTCTCCCTCTACCTCCCCGGCCGCGGCGGCAATCTGCGGCTCGGCATCCGGGTCGGTGCGGAAGTGAAATGGCTCAATGACGCCGCGCACATCGTGACGCGTTACCGGCCCGGTTCGATGATTCATGAAATCCAGGATCCGTTGCTGGGCCGGGGCAGTCTTGTGCTGACCACGCTGGCGCTGCGTGAAGTCGAAGGCACCATCATCCGCGTCGAATGGACCGGCGCCGTTTCCGCGCCGGAACTCGTCTGGGCGTTCGGCGGCGTCAACGGCATGAAAGGCCGGCGCGACGGCGACATCGGCTGTGAAACTGAACCGGTGTCGAAGTTCTTCCAACTGCGTCCCGCGCAATGCGAGAGCAACGTCATCTCGTGGACGCCGCAGGGTTTCCGGGTGCAGGGCCGTCCCGGCACCATCGCCGGCAGCTGTTCCGCCGCCGCCCGCTTTCACCTCGGTGACGCCGCGAACTGGCATGATGCCGCCACCCTGCTGCATCAAACCAACGTCACGACCCGTCAGCCGGTCCTCGTCGGCCAGACCACGCTCCGGAAGGCCGCACCGTTCTATCTCGCGCTGCAACGCTCCACCGGCGCGACCAACGTCAACGAAACCCTGGCGGTCTATGCCGAGGTTGCCGCCGGCGGAACGAATCTGCCCGCCGCCAAAGCCGTCGCCAATCTTTCGCCCGCAGCGCTGGCCGCGTTGTTCGAGCGCGAGGAGAAACGCCGCCAGGCGCTGGCCGACCGCGTCCGCGTCGAGACTCCCGATCCCTTCGTCAACGCCGCCGTCGCCGCGCTTAGTGTCGCGGCCGACGCCGTCTGGGATGACCGGCAGGAAGCCTACCTGCACGGCGGCGTGGCTTGGCGCGTGCGGCTGCTCGGCTGGCGCGTCAGTTATGCCGGCGATGAACTCGGCTGGCACGATCGCACGGCGAAACATTTCGAGGGATTCGCCCGTCAGCAAAACGTCCAGCCCGCGCCGTCGGAGCTTCCCGCGCCGGAAGCGTCCGCCAATCTTTCCCGCAACGAAAACGCCCTCCACTCCAACGGCGACCTCACGCAGTCGCACTACGACATGAACCTCGTCGGCGTGGACGCCTTCTTCCGGCATCTGCTCTGGACCGGCGACCTCAAGTACGCCCAGCGGCTCTGGCCGACCATCGAGCGTCATCTCGCGTGGGAACGCCGCCTGTTCCGCCGTGAATTTGGCGCGAACCGTTTGCCGCTCTACGAAGCCTACTGCTGCATCTGGGCCAGCGACGACCTCGCCTACAACGGCGGCGGCGCGACGCATTCCTCGGCCTACAACCTCTATCACAACCGCATGGCGGCGCGGGTTGCCCAGTTGCTTGGCAAAGACCCGCGGCCTTATGAACGCGAGGCGGAGCTGATCGCGAACGGCCTGCGGGAACATCTCTGGCTGGCCGACCGCGGCTGGTTCGCGGAGTGGAAGGATCTGCTCGGCCTGCAACTGGTTCATCCCAATGCCGCGGCGTGGACGTTTTACCACACCGTGGATTCCGAAGTGCCGACGCCGGCCGAGGCGTGGCAGATGACGCGGTTCGTGGACACGCAGCTCGCGCACTTTCCGCTGCGCGGTCCCGGTGTGCCGGCAGGAAACTTCACCATCCCCACCACGAGCTGGATGCCCTACACGTGGTCGCTCAACAACGTCGTGCTCGCCGAGACCATGCACACCGCGCTCGGCTACTGGCAGGCGAACCGCCCCGACGGCGCGTTTCCGCTGTTCAAGGGCGCGCTGCTCGATTCGATGTATCTCGGACTTTGCCCCGGCAACGTCGGCATGTGTACGTGGTTTGATTCCACCCGCCGTGAATCACAGCGCGATTTCGGCGACGGCGTCGGCTCGCTGTCCCGCGCGGTGGTCGAGGGATTGTTCGGTGTGCAGCCCGACCTGCTCGCCGGCCAGATCACCAGCCGCCCCGGTTTTCCGTCTGAATGGGACCACGCCGGCCTCCAGCATCCGAATTTCCGTTTTGATTTTCGGCGCGACGGTTTGCAGGAGACCTATGCGCTCGAAACCCACGCCGCCGCGCCGCTTGCCTGGAACCTCGAAGTTCCCGCGCTGCGCGACGACCTCGCGCGTGTGACCGTCAACGGCCGCGCCGCCGCGTGGAGCGTGGATGCCTCGGCAATCGGTCTGCCGCGCGTGAAGATTCATTGTCCTGCCGCCACCCAGCACACCGTGGTCATTACGTGGAAAGGTCGGGCGCCGGCAACAACTCCGCAGGTCACCGCCCAGGTCGTTCGTGGTGGTGAAGTTGCCGCCAGTTTCGCTGCCGATGAACTGCGCCGCGTCGAAGATCCACAGGGTGCAATCAGCGCGCTGGTGCAAACCGCGAAAGGTTTCACCGCAAAAGCCACCGGCACGCCGGGACATCGCACCGTGTTCGCGGAAGTCCGGCAGGGTGCGTTCACCTGGCGGCAGCCGGTGACATTTGAAATCCTCGCTGACGCTCCCGTCGCCGAAGCCTTCGACTGGACCGCGCCGGTCGCCGGCACGTTGGAGCCGGTGGCGTTGGCCGCGCACTTCAACGACCGTGTCAGCCAGATTTTTCGCAACGAGTATCGTCATCCCCGCTCACCCTTCTGCTCCCTGGCCACGCCCAAGCAGGGCTTCGGCAGTTGGTGCCATCCGCAGGACCAGTTCGCCGTGGACGACTCCGGCCTGCGCCGCCTGGCCGGAACCGCCGGCATCGTCACTTTGCCCAACGGCGTCCCCCTCGCCACGCCCGGTGAATCCGCCGCCAACAACATCGCGTTTGTGTCGCAGTGGGAAAATTATCCCGCCGAACTCGCCGTGCCGCTGAACGGAAAAGCCGCCCGGGCTTTCCTGCTCATGGCCGGTTCCACCACGGCGATGCAAAGCCGCTTCGACAACGGCGAAGTCATCGTGACCTACACCGACGGCTCGACCGCGCGCCTGCCGCTGCACAACCCCACGACGTGGTGGCCGATTGACCAGGATTATTACATTGATGACTTCGCCTTCGCCCGGCCCGAGCCGCTGCCGGTGCGGATTGATCTCGCGACCGGCCGCGTGCGTGTGCTGGACATGCAGACCTTCAAGGGCCGGGGGAAAGTTGTTCCCGGCGGCGCGGCCACCGTGCTGCAACTGCCGCTGGACGCCTCCCGCGAACTGAAATCCCTGACCGTCCGCGCGCTGGCCAACGAAGTCGTCATCGGGCTCATGAGCGTGACGTTGCAGCGGTGACGTAGCGGCGGGCGTCCCGCCTGCCAGTGAGGGCGGCATCTTGCCGCCCGGAAAGAACGGTCATCCACGTCAGCCCGGATGGCCGACTCTGCCCGCTTTTTGATGTTGGCAATGCCCCGAACATCCGTATTGTGAACGGACATTTTTAACTGAACAAAACCTATGGCCAGAACCGAACGACACAAAATTCACAACCGCGAAGCCGTTGCCGACATGCCCGAGTGGATGAAGGAAAAGGAATGCCCGCATAAAAAGAAATACATGGAGGGCAAACGCATCCAGCCCAAGAATCTCACGGGCAAGGAAAAGCTCACCCACATCATCGACGAGACCTTCCTGGCCTACAACTCCGCCCGCCTCCGCGAGGCCTGCCAGCTGTTCACCAACAAATACCTGGAGAAGGACGTCACCATCGGCATGAGCATCAGCGGCGCGCTCACGCCCGCCGGCCTCGGCTGCTCCAGCATCATCCCGCTCATCAAGGCGGGCTTCGTGGACTGGATCGTCTCCACCGGCGCGAACCTCTACCACGACCTCCATTTCGCCCTCAACTACCCCGTCCACTCCGGCAGCTTCAAGTTCGACGACACCGACCTGCGCGACAATGACCTCGTCCGCATCTATGACGTCGTCATCCCGTATTCCGACGGCCTCATGGCCACCGACGAGCTGCTCCGGGAAATTCTCTGCCAGCCCGAGTTCCAGAAGGAGATGGGCACCACCGAACTCCATTACAAGATCGGCAAATACGCCGCCGAATGGGAGCGCAAGAACGGCCTCAAGGACGTCTCCGTGATGGCCGCCGCCTACCGCGCCGGCGTCCCGTGCTTCACCAGCTCGCCCGGCGACTCCACCATCGGCATGAACGTGGCCGGTGTGGAACTCCGCGGCAACAAGCTCCGCGTCAACCCCTCCATCGACGTCAATGAATCCACCGCCATCGTCCTCGCCGCCAAGCGCGGCGGCGGCAAGAGCGGCGTCGTCCTCTGGGGCGGCGGCAGTCCGAAGAACTTCACCCTCCAGACCGAGCCGCAGATTCAGGAAGTCCTCCGCATCAAGGAAGTCGGCCAGGACTACTTCATCCAGGTCACCGACGCCCGGCCCGACACCGGCGGTCTCTCCGGCGCCACGCCCGGCGAAGCCGTCAGCTGGGGCAAGGTGGACCCGACCAAGCTGCCCGACGCCATCGTCTGCTACACGGACACCACCATCGCCATGCCGCTGCTCACGCACTACGCGCTGGCCAAGCACAAGCCCCGCAAGCTCAAGCGCCTCATTGACCAGATGCCCAAGATGATGAAGGCCCTGACGAAGGAATACTTCGTCCACAACGGCGTGAAGATGCTCGACGGCAGCGAACCCAAGTTCTGAACCGACCCTGTCCCCTCTCTTCCATGCAATGGAGGAGAGGGCCGGGGTGAGGAGGCGTTGCCAAAACGTTTCTCCCCTCACCCCAACCCTCTCCCCGTTGCGCGGGGCGAGGGAGTCGGAAAAATTCACGGGCTGGAAGCAATTCCAGCCCGTTTTGCTTTTCCCAACCGCCGCCCCACAAGAAACTCTTAGCCACAGATGGGCACGGATGAAACACGGATAGTGACCGGTTTGGGGCCAATGAGCCGTGACAAAGACCGCTAGTTTTTCAGATACGTTTTGCGGCGGTGTTCGGCGAGGAAGGCGAGTTCGGGAAGCGCCGCATCATCCGGCAATTGCAAAGGCTGGCCAGCGTAGGCCCCGAAGTTTTCTGCAACCGCGCGTTGTGGAAGCTGACCTTTCAACCGAGGTGAGAGCACCAGCCGCAGACCATCATCAAACGTGATCAGTCCTTGGTCGAATGCCGCATCGTGCAGCCGTGAAAGCGAAAGGCCGTTGCGAACATTTAGACGTTCCTCGACATGAGTGCCCCACGGCAGAATGTGCGAGGCGATCAGCAGTTCGCGGACGGCCAGTTGAGTGATGCCGCACCGGCCGCCAAAGTTGTTCAAGACCGCATCCCGGAAATAATCCTGACCCCGGCGCTGCTTCACGTTTGCCAGCTTTTCTGTCGGACCCGTCGGCGGACGCTTCCTTATGCGGACGCCTTCTTTGGGGAGCACTTCCAGTTCGCCGTTCGCGTCAACGCCAAACAAGGCCCGCAAAGCTTCTTCGCTCTCGGGCACGGTCTCATTCAGGTTTTCGTGAAACTCATGCCACACTGTGCGATCCAGCGAGCTGGCACCCTCCAGCCCTTTGATGCCGCGCAGTTTCAAGGCGGGGTCCAGCGAAGCCAAGTTGCAGAGCTTCATGGCGAGGCTGTTCGGGCCGCGTTCGAGCTTTTCCGCCAGCGCGACAATCGCCGGCTGCCGGGCGTGAAGCTGCCCAAAGGTGAGCTTGTGATAAAGGTTGAGCGCGACAATCAATTCATCGCGGGTCCATCGTCTTCCGGCTGCCATGCGGACAGAGTGCCAGGAACATTCCGGTGAGCCAGGAGGAAAAGAGCTTGCGCCATTCGGTGTACCTGGCCAGGTGTATCTGCCGAGATATGAAAACGACCTACCTGATTCGGCTGGAGGAAAATGATCTCGGGCAGATTCTCGATGGGTTGAAAGTTCGGGAGGAGTCGTGGCGGAACACGGCAGAATATTTTCGTTCCGGCTCTCATCCTGACGGCTATTTCTCCATCGAGGAGTGCAGCGGCGAACATGAGGCCAATCAGTTGGCGCTGTTTTATGCCCGCATCATCCGGAGTCTCGAAAGGCAGCGCGATGAACGCCGGACAAGGCCGGATGAAATGTATCTGCAAGGCAAGGCCGACGGTCAGGCCAATCTCATCCAACGCGTCTTGGCCAACTGGAAGCTGTTGCAGCGTCTGGGGCCAAAAGCTTTGCATAGGCGCCTTCTGGAATTGCAGGATGAAATCTGCGATGAGACCTGAGTCGTGCCTGTTCTAAGGCTGGTTAAACTTTTTCACTTTGCACTTGCCGCCCGGGGCGCTCCGGGGCGGCAACCATTGCATCCGTGTCCGTCTGTGATTATCTGTGGCGGACATGGCCGATGTTTTTTCTAAAGCCAAACGTTCGCAGGTGATGTCGCGGATTCGCAGCCGGGGCAACCGGGCGACGGAGCTGGCGCTGGTGACGTTGCTGCGGGCCAACGGGATCACGGGCTGGCGAAGGCATCAGAAGTTGATGGTGAAGAAGTTGATGGTTGATGGTGGAGGCAAACGCGGCTTGAACGATCAACCATCAACCAAAGACCACCCACTCACCGTTCGTCCGGACTTTGTCTTTCGGCAGCACCGGCTCGCGGTGTTTGTGGACGGTTGTTTCTGGCATGCCTGCCCGCGTCACGCGACGAAGCCGCGCAGCAACGCGGCGTTCTGGCGAAGGAAGTTGGCGCGGAACCGTGCGCGGGACGCCTTGGTGACGCGGGAACTGCGGCGGGCGGGCTGGCGGGTGGTGCGGATCTGGGAGTGTTCGTTGCGGAAAAACCCGCAGGCGTGTGTGCGGCGGGTTTGCTCGCACTTCTGAGTTGGGAGTTCACGGCATGGGCGAATGGTTCTCCCTCGCCTCCATGAAGTGGAGGAGAGGGCCGGGGTGAGGAGGCGTGAGGAAGTTTTGGTCTGGCCCCTCACCCCAGCCCTCTCCCCGTTTGAGCGGGGAGAGGGGGCAGTCAAATCAGTGAGGTTCGGAGTTTGTATTGAGCGTTCGATGTTGGATGTTGAACGTTGAATGTTTCCCTTCGGAGTTCACCCCCCAATTGCCAATCACCGCGCTTTGGGTTACATCAGCGGCATGGCCTTGCACCTGAAAGATTTTGCGGAGCGGTATCGCGTGGCGGACGGCCGGAAGTTCCGGCTCAAGGATTTCGATCCGGGCGACACGTGGAAATGTCATTCAAAGGACGGCGCGCAGGCGCTGCTGGCGCACAGCCTGGAGCGGCTGAGCGAACAGCAGGAGCGGCTCTACGCGCAGGACAACTGGTCGCTGCTGCTGATCTTTCAGGCGGTGGACGCCGCGGGCAAGGACAGCACGATCAAGCACGTCATGTCCGGGGTGAATCCGCAGGGCTGCGAGGTGTCGTCGTTCAAAGCGCCGACGAGCGCGGAGCTGGACCACGGGTATCTGTGGCGTTGCCACAAGCTGATGCCGGAGCGGGGACGCATCGGCATCTTCAACCGGTCGTATTACGAGGAGGTGCTGGTGGTGCGGGTGCATCCGGAACTGCTGGAGCGGCAGAAGCTGCCGGCGGAGCTGGTGACAAAGGACATCTGGCGGGAGCGGTTCGAGGACATCGCGGCGCTGGAGCGCTACGCCTCGCGGAACGGCACGGTGATCCGGAAGTTTTTCCTGAACGTCTCGAAGCGGGAGCAGAAGGAGCGGTTTCTGTCGCGGCTGGATGAGCCGGAAAAGAACTGGAAGTTCGAGCCGGCGGATTTGAAGGAGCGGGCGCATTGGGCGGAATACATGGCGGCGTATGAGGACATGATCCGGCACACGGCGACGAAGCAGGCGCCGTGGTATGTGGTGCCGGCGGATCACAAGTGGTTCACACGGCTGGTGGTGGCGTCGGTGGTGGTGGACACGCTGGATTCGCTGAAGCTGGGATACCCGAAGGTGGACGCGGCGCGCAAACGGGAGCTGGCCGCGGCCCGGGCGGCGCTGTTGCGGGAGAAGTGAGGGCGTCGGCGCTGAAATTTGTTGGTGCAAAGTGAGACGGGCTGGCTAATCTGGCGGCCAGAGAGAGTTGCACCCAACGGATTTTCCGGGCCGATGAAGGAGTGTCGGGCATTTACATTGATCGAACTGCTGGTGGCGGTTGCCGTCATCGGGATTCTGGCGGCGTTGCTGCTGCCGACGCTGGGCCGGGGCAAGGATTCGGCGCGCGCGGTGTATTGCCTGAACAACCTGCATCAGTGGGGGACGGCCACGCATCTCTACGCCGCGGATCATCACGATTTTCTGCCGCCGGACGGCACGCCGAATCCGTCGGCGGCGGACACGAACACCGGCTGGTATGTCCTGCTGCCGCGCGAGCTGGCGCTGCCGCGTTATCACGACCAGCCATGGCGCACGAACGCGGCGGCGGAGCCGGGCGGGCAGCTTTGGATTTGCCCGGCGAACCCGCGCCGCAGCAACGGCAACAACCTGTTCCACTATTGCCTCAACCAGAACGTCAACCACACCGGCGCGGCGAATCAGCCGGCGAAGCTGTCGTCGCTGCCCCGGCCCTCGGCGACGGTGTGGTTGTTTGACTCGAAGAATCTTCCGGCGGTGGGGTCGGCAAACTTTGTGCACACGAACCTGCATCACGGCGGGGCGCAGTTTGTTTTCCTGGACGCGCATGCGGCGCGGTTCCGGCTGCCGGAGTATTGGGACCCGGCGTTGAACCGCGGGCGGACGAACAATCCGGACCTGGTGTGGACGCCGTAGGTTTTGCTTTTGCTTGGGCGCGGGATTTTTTAGAGTCGCGCCATGCCATCATTCGACATTGTCTCGCAGGTCAACTCCATGGAGATCGAAAACGCCGTGAACCAGGCGAAGAAGGAGCTGGCGAACCGTTTTGATTTCAAGGGCAGCAAGGCGGAGATCGTCCTGGAGAAGACCGAGATCAAGCTTTCCGCCGAGGACGCCTTCAAGGTGCGGACGCTGGAGGAGATCGTGCTCGGCAAGCTGGCCAAGCGGAACATCAGCCTCAAGTGCGTGGACAAGGGTGAGCAGGACATTTCGCCGCTCGGCCACGCGCGCCAGAGCATCAAGATCAAGCAGGGCATCGAGGCCTCCGTGGCCAAGCAGATCACGGGCTTCATCCGCGACGGGAAGTTCAAGGTGACGACGCAGATTCAGGGCGAGGAGGTCCGGGTGAACAGCAAGAGCCGGGATGAGCTTCAGACGGTGATCGCGGCGGTGCGGGCGAAGGATTTTCCGGTGCCGGTGCAGTTCATCAATTTCCGGGAGTGAGCCTGTCGTTCATCGGCGGCCGGTGATGGCGGTGGTTGAGGACTTTCCTTGGGGAAGGGGATTCAGGCTTGGCAGCTTCCGGCGCGTCTCCTAAGTTCAGCGGGTGATTGCGTTCCTGCGCTTCGTCGGTCTGATCAACGCCGCCATCTGGCTGGGCGCGGCGGTGTTCTTGTTCGCCGTGGCGGGACCGGCAAGCCTGTCGCCGGAAATGGAACGCCTGCTTGGGGCGAGGAATTTTCCCTTTTTCTCCGGCGCTTTTGCGCATGTCCTGATGTCGCGATACTTCGTTCTCGTGTCCCTCACGGCGGTGATCGCGCTGGCGCATCTGTTGTCCGAATGGCTCTACATGGGACGCCCGGCGCGAAAGTTGTCGGCGATTTTGCTGGGCGGCCTGATCGCGCTGGTGCTGGTCAGCGGCTGGTGGATTGAACCGCGGATGAATCAGCTTCACAAAGTTCGTCACTCATCGTCGTCAGTTGTAGAACGGGAGTCGGCAGCGAAGGCATATCGTTGGTGGCACGCGGCTTTTCAATTTTTGCATGTAACCATGATCGGCGGTCTCATCGTCTATTCGTGGCGTGTCGCCAATCCTTCCGACGCGCCCCGGTTCATCAGTTCGGTCAAGTTCCGGGGTTGACAAAACTTCGGGCGGGACGACTGTGAAAACGAACTGGAACTGTATGATTTCAAACGAAAGACCATCCCCCTTCGGCAACCGGCCTCCTTACGGAACTCCCAAGCCTCCGGTCAATGAGGACACGCTGAAGTCCGAGACGTTGCAGGTCGAACGCAAAACGTTTGTCTTCACCTTGAAGGAAAATCCCCGCGGACGTTTTCTCCGCATCACCGAGGATGTGGGCGGCCGGCGCGACAGCATCATCATTCCCGCCCCGGGACTCGAGGACTTCAAGAAGCTGCTGGAGGAGATGGTGAGGACCTCGGAGGCGACCCCGCCCAAGCACGGTTGAGACCGTGCGTCAACGAGCCGCGGCCTTCTTCCGCGGCTTCGGTGTTTTCACCCGGGGAGCATCGCCCCAGAGCGTTTCCAGATCGTATTTTTCCCGCACGTCCTGCCGCATGACGTGGACGATGACGTCGAAGTAATCCAGCACCACCCACGCGGTTCGCAATCCGCCGTCCACGGCGCGGGGGTGCAGCTCGTGGTCATTTTTCAGCTTCAGGGTGATCTCATCCACAATGGCCCGCAGGTGCGGTTCGCTGCCGCCCGAGGCGATCACAAAGTAGTCGGTGACGGTCGAGATCTCGCGCACGTCGAGGATCACGATGTTTTCCGCTTTGCGATTGTCCGCCAGTTCGCGGCAGAGCTGGGCCAGTTTTTTTGAGTCCATCAGGGGCAACGATGCGGCAAAACCGCCTAAAGATAAAGCTGATTGTTCCGGATGGCCCCGGCGACGGCGGAGGGCACCAGCGGCTCCACCGGCAGGCCGGCCTTCACCCGCGCCCGGATTTGCGAAGACGAAACCTCGAAGGGATAGCCCTGCAGCCAGCGCCCGCGGAACGGCGCGGGAAAAGGAACCTCGGTTTCGCCGGGACGGGGCATGACGACGAATTCGGCGAGGTCCGCCAGTTCGTCCGCCTCCCGCCATTGGTTCAGCTTCGCGACGTGGTCGGTGCCGATGAGATAGAACAGCTCGGCATTGGGAAAGCGTTGGCGGTAGCTGCGCAGGGTGTCAATCGTGTAGGAGACGCCGCCGCGGTTCAGCTCCTGTTCGTCGATTTCGCACCAGGGCTTTTCCGCCAGTGCCAGCCGGAGGAGTTGAACGCGCATCTCCGGAGCGGCGGACTTGGTGTCGGGCTTGAACGGCGATTGTGCGGCGGGAATGAAAAACAGGCGGTGAAGTACCAGCTCCTCTTTCGCCGCCTGCGCGACGAGCAGATGTCCGAGATGCACCGGATCAAACGAGCCGCCGAACAGGCCGATTTTTAGTTCCGAGTTCACAGTTCAGGTTCAGAGTTAAGCCAATTCCTCGCCGCTGCCAACTCCCAACCGCCTCAGCAGCATCGCCGCACGCCCTTGAAACGCTGCTCGGTGGTTTCGAGATAAATCTGTTTCGGCGATTTGTCCGGTTGGCTGGCATGGCACTGGCAGGCAGTTTTCTGGGCACGCTCAAAGTGCGATTCGCCGGAGAGTTCCTTCAACATCGCCAGCCCAAGCGTCAGCAGGCTCCACAGATTGGCGGGCTTCGCCTCGACCACCGCGTAATCAGGCAGCCACACCGGCGGCGTCTCGCGCAGCTCGGCGGCCTTCTTGCGAGCCAGCAGGAGAATCCATTCGCGGACGCTGATGAGAACAATGACGGAGACCAGCGACAGAAACGCGCCGGCCACGCCGGCATCGAGGAGGTTGTTCAAGCGCAGGGTCCGGTTGGAACGCAGCGCCAGCCGGGCTTGTTCCAGTTCCGTGGCAACGTTGCCAGCTTCGGCGGCCGTCAAAGTCGCTTCCAAGGCGGGACGCTTTTCCTGCAACGATTTCGCCTGCGCCAGAAAACCGATGCGCGGATCCGGATGCCAGATTTTCTGCGTGCCGGCGGTGAACGTCACCGCCAACAGCCACACCAGCGGAATCAGCGTGACCAGCGCGAGCGCGGGACGACCCTCGCTTGATCTCGCCAACTGTGTTTTCAGAATCACAGTGGTGGCCAGACAGAGTGCGATGGCCGCGAGCATCTGGTTGGCGATGCCAAACAGCGGCCAGAGGGAATTGATGCCGCCGAGCGGATCGCGCACGCCTTGAATCAAAAACCAGCCCCAGCCGCAGACCATCAAACCGCTCGCGAGAAAATTGGCGCCGAGGTTTTTGGTGTCGCCCAGCGGCTTCCAGAGGTTGCCGAGAAAATCCTGCAGGATGTAGCGCCCCACGCGCGTGCCGGCGTCAAGCGTCGTGAGGATGAACAACGCCTCGAACATGATGGCGAAGTGATACCAGAGGTCGAGGCCGTGGCCCTTGACGGCCTTGGAAAAGATTCCCGCCATGCCGACGGCGAGCGTGGCCGCGCCGCCGGTGCGGCCAAACAGGGTCTTCTCGCCGATCTCCTGAGCCAGGGCGTCCATGTGTTCAACCGTGACCGGAAAGCCGAAGGACGTCACCTTGGCCACGGTCGCCGCCGCGTCGCCCTTGAGGTTCATGCTCAGGTAAACGCCGGGCTCCAGCGTGCAGGCCGCAATCAAGGCCATGATGGCGACGAGCGATTCCAGGCACATCGCGCCGTAGCCGATGGGCCGGGCGTAGCTTTCTCGCGTTAGAATCTTGGGCGTCGTGCCGCTGGCGATGAGCGTGTGAAAGCCGGAGATGGCCCCGCAGGCGATGGTGATGAAACAGAACGGAAAGACCTTGCCGGCCACCACCGGCCCCGAGCCGTCAATGAACTGCGTCAGCGCCGGCATCTTCAGGTCGGGCAGCAGGACAAGAATCCCCCCGGCGAGCGCGGCGATGGTTCCGAGCTTCATGAACGTGCTCAGATAATCGCGCGGCGCGAGCAGCAGCCAAACGGGCACCACACTGGCGGCGAAGCCATACAGGATGATGGTCCAGGCCAGCGTGAGGTCGCGCAGTCCGAGCGCCTGCGCCCAGGCGGCATTTTCATGCACGAGCTTTCCGCCCCAGACCGCAAGCAACAGGAGAATCACCCCGATGACCGAGGCCTCCAGCACTTTGCCGACGCGCACGAACCGCATGTAGCCGCCCATGAACATCGCGATGGGAATCGTCGCGCCGACGGTGAAAATGCCCCACGGACTTTCCGCCAGCGCCTTCACCACGACCAATGCCAGCACCGCCAGCAGGATGATCATGATGGCGAGGATGGCGACCAGCGCAAGATAACCGGCCGGAGTGTTCAATTCTTCCTTCGCCATCTGGCCGAGGGATTTCCCGCCGCGCCGCAGCGAGCAAAAGAGAATGACGAAGTCCTGCACCGCGCCGCCGAGCACCACCCCGATCAAGATCCACAGCGTCCCGGGCAGGTAGCCAAACTGCGCCGCCAGCACCGGCCCCACCAGCGGTCCGGGGCCGGAGATCGCCGCGAAGTGATGGCCGAACACAATCCACTTGTTCGTCTTCACGAAGTCCCGGCCGTCGTCATGAACTTCGCACGGCGTCGCCCGCCGGTCGTTCAGCGTCAGCACGCGCGCCGCGAGCCACTTGGAGTAAAACCGGTAGCCGATGGCGTAGGTGCAGAGCGCGGCGATGAGAATGTGAATGGAGCTGATGGCATCACCGCGGTGCAAGGCCAGTTGGGCGAAGGCGAATCCGCCGGCCAGCGCGACCAGCAGCCAGAACAGTTGGGGGAAAATCTTTTTCATGGGCCTTCAGTGTTTCATCACAAAATCCGTTTCGAAGAACTGGTTGCTCGTCCGCCGCATGCCCATCCGCGCATACACCTGCTGGGCGCGCGCGTTCTCGCCGTCCACATACAGCCGCAGCCCGCAGACCTCGGGGCGGCGGCGGGCGAGCGCATTCACATGGGCGAACAAGGCGCGGAAAATGCCGCGGCCGCGAAAAGGTTCCAGCACATACACGCTTTGAATCCACCAGAAGAAGCCGTTGCGCCAGTCGCTCCACTCGTAGGTGATCATGAGCTGTCCGGCCGGCTGGCCGTCGTGTTCGGCGATGAAATACATTCCCTTCGCCGCGTCGCCGAGCACGGCTCGCACGCCGGGGTTGACCCGTGCCGGATCGAGTTCCAGCCGGTCGGCTTCACGGGCGAGGGCGGTGTTGCCATCCACAATGAAGGATGCGTCGGCCAAGGTTGCCTGTCGGACGTTTGTTTTGATGCCGGATGCTAAACTGCGGCCAGAAGGGGAATCAAACCTTTCCCTCTGCCGGTGGAACCGCTATTCCAAAGCCGTGGACGAACCGCTGCCATTGCCCATTGACGGCGTGCTGGACCTGCACACGTTCCCGCCGCGCGAGGTGAAGGATCTCGTGCTGGATTATCTCGCCGCCTGCCAGGAGCGGGGAATTCTGGAAGTCCGCATCATCCACGGCAAAGGCGTCGGAAATCTGCGGCGCACCGTCCACGCGGTTTTGGCAAAGCATCCCGGGGTGGTTTCGTTCACGCTGGACCATCCGCAGTTCGGCGGCTGGGGCGCGACGCTGGTGCGGCTGCGTTCGCGAACAATTCAGTGAGGCAGGGGCTCGACGAACATCTTCCGAATTTCAAACTCCGCGCCTTCGCTCTGGATGCCGATGAAGCCCGAGGTCACGGTGCATTCGGTGATCTCGTTCATGAGCCGGCCGTTGATGAGCGCCTGGACGTTGTCGCCCTTGCAGCGCGTCTCGGAAGTGTTCCATTCGCCCACGGGCCGTTCGGCGGATTCACCGCGCATCGGCACGGCCGTGTTGGCGTCCAGACCGTGATGCTCCTTGCTCTCCGCGCCCGCCATCAGGAAGAGATCGCCCTGGCGCAGATGCTTTCCCTGCACCTGCACGCAGCGCGGCCAGACCTTGTCCGGCCATTGCATGTGAACCAGCACGCCGGTGTTGTCCTGCTTCGGCGCCATCTTCACGAAGCGCCATTCGACCGTGAGCTGGTAGTCCTTGAACAGTTTTTGCGTGCGGAAATAGCCGGAGGTTTTGCCGCTGCAATGAATGACGCCGTTGGTCACCGTCCAGGTCTCGGAGACGGGCGCGTTGGTGTCGCGCGACGTGAAGGTGAATCCGGCGAAATCCTTGCCGTCGAACAAATCAATGCGGCTGGCCGGAGAAATGGGCGCGGCAATCTGGTCGGCGGCGAAGGCCGGGACAGCGATGAGCAAGGCTGCGCCAAGGACAAGGAGAGCTTTCATGACCGGGGACGGTTGGCGTTTTCCCGGGGCAAGTCAAGCGGTGAGCTGTTGCCCGCCGACGCTCACACGTTGAACTTG
Source organism: Verrucomicrobiota bacterium (assembly GCA_046346715.1). Taxonomy (GTDB): domain Bacteria; phylum Verrucomicrobiota; class Verrucomicrobiia; order Limisphaerales; family CAIQOK01; genus CAIQOK01. The sequence goes on along the minus strand of JAXMHO010000001.1, from coordinate 83,489 downwards.
AACACCAGCACGTCGCCGTCTTTGACGACGTATTCCTTGCCTTCCATGCGGTAGAGGCCCTTTTCCCGGGCTGCGGCGACGGACCCGCACTTGACGAGGTCGTCATAGGCGACGGTTTCCGCCTTGATGAAGCCGCGTTCGAAGTCGGAGTGGATGACGCCCGCCGCTTTCGGTGCGGTGTCGCCGGCATGAATGGTCCAGGCGCGCACTTCCTTTTCACCGGCGGTGAAATACGTCCGCAAGCCCAGCAGATGGTAGGTCGCGCGGATCAAGCCGCCGACGCCGGATTCAGCCACGCCCAGCTCCTTCAGAAACTCCTTCGCCTCGGCTTCTGACAGGTCGATGAGGTCGCTTTCAATCTGCGCGCTGATGACCACGGCCTCGCAGGCGAAGTGGCTCTTGGCGTAGTCGCGGACTTTCTGCACGTGCGGATTCTGGTCGGCGTTGGCGAGGTCAGTTTCCTTGACGTTGCAGGCAAAGATCGTGGGCTTGTCGGTCATCAGCCAGAACAGGCGGGAGATGGCCTTGTCCTCGGGAGTGAGTTCGAGGGTGAGCGCGGGTTTGCCGGCGTTGAGATGCGGCTCGATTTTCTTCAGCACCGCTTCCTGGGCCAGGGCTTCCTTGTCGCCGCGCTTGGCGTCCTTGGCCACACCGGCCAGACGTTTCTGCACGGCATCGAGGTCGGCCAAGACGAGTTCGGTGGTGATGGTCTCGATGTCCCGGACGGGATCAATGCTGCCGGCGACGTGATGGATGTCCGCGTCCTCGAAGCAGCGCACGACCTGGACGATGGCGTCCACCTCGCGGATATGGCTGAGAAACTTGTTGCCGAGACCTTCACCCTGCGAGGCGCCCTTCACGAGTCCGGCGATGTCCACGAACTCGATCGCGGCGGGAATCACGACCTGCGTTTTCGCGATGTCCTTGAGCACGTAGAGCCGCGCATCCGGTACGGTCACGATGCCGACGTTGGGGTCGATGGTGCAGAAGGGGTAATTCGCCGCCTCGGCCTTGCGGGTGCGGGTGACGGCGTTAAACAAAGTGGATTTGCCGACGTTGGGCAAACCGACGATTCCAGCTTTCAACATAAATTTTAACAGGGCCGCGTCGGGGTCAGTTCATCGACGTGCCAAAATCTCCGGCGCCCTGGCTACGATTCCGAGGAGGCCTCGGCAACCGCCTGCCGGATGGTGTCCTTGAACTTGTCCACGCCTTGATCGAAGGCGGCGGAGATGGGCAGGACGGTGGTCTTGCGGACTTTCTTTTTGAACTGCTTCAGGTTTTCCTCGGCGACGGCTTCGTCCATCTTGTTGGCCACCACCAGGCGCGGCTTTTCAATGAGCGCGGGATCGTAAAGCTCCAGCTCCTTCAGCAGCTTCTTGTAATCATCCCACGGCGCGCGGTTGTCCGTGCCGGCCATGTCGAGGAGAATGACCAGAATCTTGCAGCGCTGAATGTGGCGCAGGAAGGCATGGCCGAGGCCGACGTTTTTATGCGCGCCCTCGATCAGTCCGGGAACGTCACAGACCGTCAGCCGGTGAAAGTCGGGGTATTCCAAAATGCCGATCTGCGGATGCAGCGTGGTGAAAGGGTAGGGCGCGATCTTGGGACGCGCGTGCGAAATGGCGGTGAGCAGCGTGGATTTGCCAGCGTTGGGGTAACCAACCAATCCGACTTCAGCAAGGATGCGCAGCTCCAGCAGGTAGTCGCCTTCGTTGGTGCCGGGTTCGCCGGGTTGGGCAAATCGCGGAGTCTGCCGGGCGGCGGTGGCAAAGTTGCGATTGCCCAGTCCGCCACGCCCGCCCTTGCACAAGACAAATTGCTGGCCGTGGGTGGTCAGGTCGGCAACCAGCTCGCCCTTCTCATTGTCGGTTTCAGAGCCGGCCGCAAAATCATCCTTCGAGAGGTCCACTTCCATCGCTGAATAGCCGGCGGAATGGCGGATGATGGGCCGTTGCTGGCTGGCGGACCGCAGCTTCGGCTTTTCCTCCGCTTCCTCGCTTTCTTCCGTTGATTCTGCGACGGGAAGTTTCCAGACCAAGGTGCCGCACGGGACTTTGACGATCAGATCTTTTCCCGCCAGGCCATCCATGCCCTTGCCCATGCCGCCTTCGCCGTCCTTGGCGATGAGTTTCGGCTGGAAAAACTGGGCGATAAGATTGTTCAGGTCGTGATCCGCCTCCAAAATCACATTTCCGCCGCGTCCGCCATTGCCGCCGCTCGGGCCGCCCTTGGGGATGTAAGCCTCGCGATGAAACGCGATGGCGCCCTTGCCGCCGTGGCCGGCGCGGGCATAAACTTTGATTTGATCAACAAACATAAGTTGCGGGCGTAATCCCAACAAAAAAGGCGAGGCCATAAGACCTCGCCGTGAAAACTTGCGGTAAAATCAATTCTTCGCGGCCGAGTCGGCGGCCACCACGTTTACGCGGCGGCTCTTCTGATCGAACATGACCTTGCCGTCGGCGAGCGCAAACAAGGTCCAGTCACGGCCGGTGCCGACGTTCTTGCCCGCGACAAACTTGCTGCCGCGCTGGCGGACGATGATGCTGCCGGCGGTGACCACAGTGCCGCCAAATTCCTTCACGCCGAGCCGTTTGCTGACGCTGTCGCGTCCGTTCTTGACGCTGCCTTGACCTTTCTTGTGTGCCATAAATTATCCTTTGATTTCCTTGATTTTGACGATCGTCAGTTCCTGGCGATGGCCGATGGTTTTGTGATAGCCTTTGCGGCGCTTCATCTTGAAGGTGAGCTTCTTTTCGCCGCGAATATGCTCGACGACATCCGCCACAACGGTGGCGCTGGCCACAGTGGGCGCGCCGATGGTGACTTTGCCGCCGTTGTTGAGCAACAGCACGCGATCAAACGTGAACGGCTTGCCCGCTTCGACATCCAAGCGTTCGATTTCGAGAGTATCGCCGGCGGCGACGCGATATTGTTTGCTTCCAGTTTCTAATACTGCGTACATAAATTTAATTCCCGTAAAGGGTCGGTGATGAAAACAGAACTGCTCCAAGGTGTCAACGCCTGATTTTGGTATTGCACGAACGCTTAAACAATGTTTGCTAGCCGAAACGCCAAGTGATAAAAGTCCTGCCGGAATGACGCGGGTGTGGTTCAATGGTAGAATGTGGCCTTCCCAAGGCTGAGACGAGGGTTCGATTCCCTTCACCCGCTCCACTGATTCTGCAGGGTTTCCTCACTTGTGCAGTAAACCTACCCTCCTCGCTTCTTTCTCTCGGTTTTGATCCTTTTGCCCGAAAATCGCGGTTTAACGATTTCTTAACACGGACCGTTCACATCTTGATTAGCGATTTGACCCGCCATTGAGCCAAGGTGATGTCAGCCGCGCGGTGAAGGTGGTGAAGATTCACCCGCTCGCATGACATTATGAACGATCTCATTTATCTCGGCGTGACGTTGCTGTTCTTCGTCGCGAGTGCCGCTTATCTGCGTGGTTGTGAATCCTTGTAGGAGGCAGCTATGGAAAACCTGATTGTGGGCGGAATTGCCCTCGCGTTGTTCATCTACTTGTTCGTGGCGATGTTGCGCCCCGAAAAATTCTGAGGACCGAATATGCACGCAAATGACTGGCTGCAACTCGCGCTGTTCGTGACCGCGCTCGCGTTGAGCACGAAACCGATGGGGCTTTACCTCATGCGCGTTCTCGACGCCGAGGGGCGCACTTGGCTCGATCCCGTTCTGAAGCCGTTTGAACGCCTGACGTATCGCTTGCTCGGCGTGGAAGCGAGCAAGGAGCACGACTGGAAGCAATACACTTTCGCGATGCTGTTGTTCAGCCTGGTGAGCTGCGCGTTCACGTATGCGATCCTGCGATTGCAGCATTTGCTCCCGCTCAATCCGCAAGGGCTTGGCCCACTTTCGCCCGACCTCGCGTTCAATACTGCGGTCAGCTTCGCCACCAACACCAACTGGCAGAGCTACGGCGGCGAAACCACCATGTCGTATCTCTCGCAGATGGTAGCGCTTACGGTCCACAATTTCGTCTCCGCCGCCGTCGGCATCGGCCTCGCCGCTGCGCTCGTGCGGGGCATCGCGCGTCACACGGCCAAAACGCTTGGCAATTTCTGGGTGGATCTCGTGCGCGTGACTTACTACCTGCTGTTGCCGCTCTGCCTGGTGTTCGCGGTGTTTTTAGTGTCGCAAGGGATGATTCAGAATTTCAAACCCTATGCGAAGGCCAAACTCGTCGAGCCTTACAAAATCTCCGTCGAGAAGAAGAATGATAAGGGCGAAACCGTCCTCGGCACGGACGGCAAACCCGTGATGGAGGAACGGACCGTGGACGAACAAACCATTGTCCAAGGCCCGATGGCGTCGCAGGTCGCCATCAAGATGCTTGGCACAAACGGCGGCGGTTACGTCAACGCCAATGCCGCGCATCCGTTTGAGAACCCCACACCGCTTTCCAACTTCATCCAGATGCTCTCGATCTTCAGCATCGGCAGCGGGCTGACCTACTGGCTGGGGCGCATGACCAAAAATCAGGCGCACGGCTGGTCCGTTTGGGCGGCGATGATGATTCTGTTTCTCGCTGGCGTGCTCGCCTGTTGGTGGGCTGAATCTGCTGGCAACCCGATTCATCAGCAACTCGGCATTGCCGCCACCGACGGCAACATGGAAGGCAAGGAAGTCCGGTTCGGCATCTTCAACTCGGCGCTCTTTGCCACCGTTACCACGGACGCCTCGTGCGGCGCGGTGAACTCCATGCACGATTCCTTCACGCCGCTCGGCGGGTCTGTGCCGCTGTTCAACATTCAGCTCGGCGAAATCATCTTCGGCGGTGTTGGGGCAGGACTCTACGGCATGCTCGTGTTCGTCATCCTCGCCGTATTCATCGCTGGATTGATGGTTGGTCGCACGCCGGAATATCTCGGCAAAAAGATCGGCGCGTTTGACGTGAAGATGGCGATGCTTTCGCTGCTCGTGCTTTGCCTCTCCATCCTTGGCTTCTCGGCGTGGGCGGCGGTCAGCGCGTGGGGCAATGCCGGGTTGAACAACGCCGGTCCGCATGGCTTGAGCGAGATGCTCTACGCCTTCAGTTCCGCGACCGGCAACAACGGCAGCGCCTTTGCCGGGCTGACCGCCAACACGCCCTGGTATAACACCACGCTCGGCCTGGCGATGTTGATCGGCCGCTTCTGGATGATCATTCCCATCATGGCACTGGCTGGCTCGCTCGCGCAGAAAAAGGCCGCGCCGGTCAACTCGGGAACATTCCCGGTGCACGGCGGCACGTTCGTCATCCTGCTGCTCGGCACGATTCTGCTCGTCGGCGCATTGAACTTCCTGCCTGCGCTCGCGCTCGGACCAATCGTCGAGCACTTCCTGATGTTGCAGGGAAAACTGTTTTGATCTGGAAAGGTGAACATGACCCAAAAAGCTCCATCCCTCTTCGACTGGAACATCGTCGGACCGGCCGTCGGCGAGTCGTTCAAGAAGCTCGACCCGCGGCTGATGGTCAAGAATCCCGTCATGTTTGTGACGATGATTGGCGCGGCGTTGACGACCGTTGCCGTCATCACGTCGCCGACCGACCGCAGCTTCATCGCGCAACTTGCCGTGTGGCTCTGGTTCACCGTGCTCTTCGCCAACTTCGCCGAAGCCGTCGCCGAAGGACGCGGCAAAGCCCAGGCCGACAGCTTGCGCAAAGCCCGCAAGGACACCGTCGCCCGCCGTTTGAAGAACGGTCGTGAAGAAAAAGTTCCCGCACCTGAACTCCAGAAGGGAGACCTCGTGGTCTGCGAAGCTGGCGATGTCATTCCCGCTGACGGCGAGGTCATCGAAGGCATCGCCAGCGTGGACGAAGCCGCCATCACCGGCGAATCCGCTCCCGTCATTCGCGAAAGCGGCGGCGACCGCAGCGCTGTCACTGGCGGCACGCGGGTCATCAGCGACCGCATCGTCATCCGTGTCACCGCCGTGAAAGGCCACGGCTTCCTGGATCGCATGATCTCCATGGTCGAAGGTGCAAAGCGCCAGCGGACGCCCAACGAAATCGCGCTCACCATCCTGCTGTCGGCGCTGACGATCATTTTCCTGCTCGTGTGCGTGACGTTAAAACCGTTCGGCGTTTACTCCGGGGTCGCGTTCTCCGTGCCGGTGCTGATTGCGCTGCTTGTCTGTTTGATTCCCACGACCATCGGCGGCTTGCTCAGTGCCATCGGCATCAGCGGCATCGACCGGCTCATTCGTCGAAACGTCATGGCTACGAGCGGTCGCGCGGTTGAAGCTGCGGGTGATGTGGATGTGTTGCTACTCGACAAGACCGGCACAATTACTCTCGGCAACCGCATGGCCTCCGCCTTTCTGCCTGCGCCGGGCATTCCCGCGGAACGCTTGGGCGACGCCGCGCAACTCGCCTCCCTCGCGGACGAAACCCCGGAAGGCCGCAGCATCGTGGTGCTGGCAAAGGAGAAGTTCAATCTGCGCGGTCGTGAAGTCGCCGCGCCCCATGCGCAGTTCGTTCCCTTCACCGCGCAAACCCGAATGAGCGGGGTGGATTTTCCCGGCAATGGTGGCACGGCGCGCTCCATCCGCAAAGGGGCGGTGGATGCGATGCGGATCTATGTGGACAAATTCGGCGGCCAGTTCCCGGCAGCCGTGGCGCAAACGGTGGATGAAGTCTCCCGCTCGGGCGGCACGCCGCTCGTTGTGGTTGAAGGCCGGGAAGTGCTCGGCGTCGTGCAACTCAAGGACGTGGTCAAAGGCGGCATCAAGGAACGCTTCGCTCACCTCCGCAAAATGGGCATCAAGACCGTGATGATCACCGGCGACAATCCACTCACTGCTGCGGCCATCGCCGCCGAGGCCGGCGTGGACGACTTCATGGCGCAAGCGACACCCGAGGCGAAGTTGAAGCGCATCCGCGATGAACAAGCTGCCGGCCATCTCGTAGCCATGACCGGTGATGGCACAAACGATGCGCCCGCGCTTGCCCAGGCCGATGTCGGCGTCGCGATGAACACCGGCACGCAAGCCGCCCGCGAAGCGGGCAACATGGTGGACCTCGACAGCAATCCGACGAAGCTCATTGAGATCGTGGAAATCGGGAAGCAACTGCTGATGACGCGCGGCTCGCTGACGACGTTCAGCATTGCCAACGACATCGCGAAATACTTTGCGATCATACCCGCGATGCTCATGGCGACGTTTCCCGCCATCGCGCCGCTGAACATCATGCGGCTGGCCTCGCCGCAAAGCGCCATTCTGAGCGCGATCATCTTCAACGCACTCATCATCATCGCGCTGATTCCACTGGCCCTGCGTGGCGTGGCCTATAAACCGATTGGCGCGCTCGCCATACTCCAACGCAACCTGCTCATCTACGGTTTGGGCGGCGTCATCGTTCCATTTATAGGCATCAAGGTCATTGATGTCGTCATCACTGCGTTACGACTGGTTTGATATGATAACTCTCTGTCTTTTGAATCAAACTGACTTTGAACGCCAACGGTGTTCCAGCCTTCAGCCCAGGGTTGCCGAGCTTGCGAGTGCTACCCTGGGACAACCGACCAAGAGAACATTCAACCCTGAAAGGGTTGCGGCACGGGCCTGTGAATTCCGTTCGGCTGACACAACCCCTTCAGGGTTGAGGGAAGTTTTCTTTCGCCCCCAGGGTAGCGCCGAAGGCGCAACCCTGGGCTGGATGATCAGAACGCCGTTGGCGTTCCACAGACGCACTCGTTGAATCCAATTCTATTCGCTATGAAAACTCTATTCTGCGAAGTCCGCTCAGCCATCATGGCCACCCTCGTCCTCGCCGTCGTCTGCTGCGGCTTGTATCCTCTGGTGGTTTACGGCATCGCGCAGGTTGCGTTCCCGCACAAGGCCAATGGCAGCTTGATCGTCGGCGCAGACGGCACAGTGCGCGGCTCAGAATTGCTTGGGCAGAATTTTACGGCGGCGAAGTATTTCCATCCGCGCCCGTCGGCGGCAGGCAATGGCTACGACGCGGCCAATTCCAGCGGCAGCAACCTTGGCCCAACGTCGCAAAAGCTGAACGACACCATCAAAGAGCGCATTGCCGCCTACCGGACGGAGAATGGTTTGAGCGAAAGCAACGCTGTTCCCGCTGATGCGGTCACCGCCTCGGGCAGCGGACTCGATCCGCACATCAGCTTGAGCAATGCAGAGATTCAGTTGGCAAGGGTTGCCCGGGCACGCAGCCTGAGCACAGAGAAAGTGCGGGCACTCATCCAGCAGAACACAGAGTCGGCAGACTTCGGCGTGCTGGGCGAATCGGGCGTGAATGTTTTGAAGCTGAACCTCGCGCTGGATTTGATACGATAACCATGTGAGCGACGGCGACCGCCCCAATCCCGATGCGCTGCTGAGTTCCATCCAGCGCGAGGAGTCCGCAAAGAAGCGCGGCCGGCTCAAGGTGTTTCTCGGCATGTGCCCTGGCGTCGGCAAGACCTACGCGATGCTGGAGGCGGCACACCGCGAATTAAAGACCGGGCGCGACCTCGTCATTGGCTACGTGGAAACCCACGGACGCAAGGAGACTGACGCGCTCGCCGCCGGGTTGCCGCAAATTCCCCGCAAGCAGCTCGAGTATCGCGGAGTCACGTTGGGCGAAATGGATTTGGACGCTGTCCTGGCGCGCCGACCGCAACTCGTCCTCGTGGACGAACTCGCTCACACGAACGCTCCCGGCGCGCGCCATCCGAAACGCTGGCAGGACGTGGCCGAGTTGCTCGATGCGGGCATTGATGTCTTTACGACGCTGAATGTTCAGCACGTCGAGAGCCGGGCGGACACGGTGCGTCAGGTCACCGGCGCGGAGATCCGCGAGACTGTCCCCGATGGCGTGCTCGATGACGCCGTGCTCGAACTGGTGGACCTCCCGCCCGCCGAGCTGGTGCAGCGCCTGCAGGACGGAAAAGTCTATCTGCCGGATCGTGCGGCGGCGGCGGCCCGCAACTTCTTTCGCGAGGCCAACCTCACCGCGCTGCGGGAACTGTCGCTCCGGCTCGTGGCGGATCACGTTGGCGTGGACACGCGCGGCTTTCGCGAAAGCAGTCCGGGGTCAGACGCGTGGAAGACCGGGCACTGCCTGCTGGTGGGCGTTGGCCCAAGTCCGTTCTCTGAGCCATTGCTGCGCTGGACGCGCCGCATGGCGGACAGCCTGCATTGTCGTTGGTTGGCGGTGCATGTGGAGAGTTCCCGGGCTTTGACTCCCGGAGCGCAGTCGCAATTGGAAAAGAATCTCGCCACGGCGCGCGAGTTGGGCGCGGAAGTGTTCACCACCACCGACGACGATCTGGTTCGCGGATTGTTGCGCATCGGCCGCCAGCAAAACGCGACGCAGATCATCGTCGGCAAACCTGCCGGCTCGGGTTGGCTAGAATGGCTGCGTGGAAATCGTCTCCTCAAGCGACTGGCGCGCGAAAGCGCTGACATTGACTTGCAAGTCGTGCGCGCGGAGAAGAGCGGCGCGGCGACTGGCCGCGTGTGGCTGCCGGCGCTGGCGTCGAGTTTCGAGCAATACCTGTTCGCCACCGGTGTCATCGTCGGGACGGGGTTGTTAAATCTTGGACTGATGCAACTTTCCGGCCCGCGTGTGCCGGGCTTGGTGTTCCTGCTCGCCGTGGTGTTGGTGGCTCTGAAGGTGGGACGCGGACCAGTGCTGCTCGCCGGGGCGTTGAGCGCGCTCGCATGGAATTTCTTCTTTCTGCCACCGAGATTTACTTTCGTCATCTCGAAGCTGGAGGACGCAATTTTGTTCGGGCTCTACTTCGTCGTGGCCATTGTGCTCGGTCAACTGGTGTCGCGGATTCGCGCCCAGGAGCAGGCAGAACGACGACGCGAGGAACGGGCGGTCGCGCTCTATGAATTCACGCGAGATCTGGCGGACGCGAGTTCGCGCGATGAAGTGGTCTGGCAACTGGTCTCACAGGTCAGCAAGGTTTTTCATGCGCCCGTCGGTGTGCTCCTTCAGGCGAATGATGGCCTGTCGCTGCATCCGGATGGCACGCTGGACTTCAATGAGAAAGAGCTGGGCGTTGCCGATTGGGCTTTTCGCCAGCGAAAAGCGGCGGGGAAATTCACCGACAATCTGCCCGGCGCGAGTGCCTTTCACCTGCCACTGTTCACGGAGCGGAAGGCGTTTGGGGTGCTGGCCGTGCAACTGGCGGACAAGAGCTTCACGCTCTCACAACGCGATTTGCTGGAGACTTTCGCCCGGCAGGCGGCCCTGCTTCTCGACCGCGTCGAGCTGCGCACGGCGGCGGAACAAGCCCGGCTCCTGGCGGAATCGGAGAAGTTCAGCCGCACGTTGTTGAATTCCATTTCGCACGAGTTGCGCACCCCGCTCGCCGCCAGCACGAGCGCGGCTTCCGCACTCGCAGCGGCTGACGCCGCGACGCCCGGGCAGCGGCGCGCGTTGCTCGAAGAAATTCTCGAAGCGAACGCCCGGTTGAATCGTGTGGTCGGCAATCTCCTCGACGTGGCGCGCCTCGAATCCGGCAAGGTGCGTCCGCACCTCGACTGGCACGACGCACGGGATCTGGTGCAGACGACATTGAGAGAATTACAACGTGAGCTGGCGGCGCATCCGGTGACGACGACATTGCCAGCCGAACCGTTGCTCGTTCGGCTGGACTTCTCGCTGATGCTGCATGCGCTTGGCAATTTGTTGTTGAATGCCGCCACGCATACCCCCGCTGGCGCGGCGATCGAAGTGAGTGCCGGCATGCCGGACGGGAATCTTCTGCTCAGCGTCGCGGATCGCGGCCCAGGAATCGCACCGGAGTCATTGCCGCGTATTTTCGACAAGTTCTTTCGCGCTCCGTCTGCGCCGACCGGCGGCAGCGGCCTCGGCTTGACCATCGTGAAAGGATTTGTTGAAGCCCACGGAGGCAAGGTGAGCGTCGAGAATCGTCCCGGCGGCGGCGCGTCGTTCATCATCCGCTTGCCGCAACCGGAGAAACCGCCCATCGTTGAAGCTGGTTAATGAAGCCCGACAACCACAAGCCTGTTCAGACCGCGCTGATCATTGACGACGAGCCGCAGATTCGCCGCTTGCTGCGGGTGACGTTGGAGGCCAATGGCTATCGCGTCCTCGACGCCGCGACCGGCAACGACGGGTTGGCAGAAGTGGCCCAGCGCAAACCAGACGTCGTGCTGCTCGATTTGGGTTTGCCCGACGTGGACGGGCTGACCGTGTTGAAGCGCATTCGCGAATGGAGCAAAGTTCCCATTCTCATTCTCAGCGTGCGGGATCAAGAGGACGACAAAATCGCAGCGCTGGATTCCGGCGCGGACGATTATGTCACCAAGCCGTTCAACAGCGGCGAATTGCTGGCGCGCTTGCGCGCGGCGATGCGGCACGGTCAACCTCAAGGGGCGGATGCCGTTTTTCGTGTGGGGATCATTGAAGTGGACCTCGCCAAGCGATTGGTCTTGAAAGGCGGGACGGAAGTTAAGCTGACTCCGATCGAGTATTCCTTGCTGCGCCTGTTGATCACTCATGCGGGCAAGGTTTTGACCCATCGGCAGCTGCTGACGGAGGTGTGGGGTGAGAAAGCCGTTGGGCAATCGCACTATCTTCGTGTCCACATCGCCCACTTGCGCGAGAAGTTGGAGGCAAATTCCGCCGCTCCAGAGCTGATTCTTACCGAACCGGCCGTTGGCTATCGGCTTTCAATGAATCGTGAGCCGCGTTAAGTGAACCCCTTGAGCGTTCCCAACGGCCACTGGTCTGGGAATAGGCGGGTTTTGGCAATGTGAACGTCATTTTGCGCCAAGACGCGACCCCGCCTTTTGCGTCAAGCTGAACTCGACGGTCAGGACATTGAACGGACCGCGAATCTTGTGGGCAGCCAGTTCGACATCATCATCGTGGGCGGCGGCATCGTCGGCGCGGCGTGCGCGTGGGAATGCGCGCGCGGCGGTCTGAAGACGCTGGTGCTCGAACGCGGTCCCGTCGGTGGCGGCACGACCGCTTCCGGCATGGGGCACGTCGTGGTGATGGACGATTCCGATGCGCAATTCGCGCTCACGCATTTCTCGCGTCAGCGCTGGCTCGATCTCGCGCCGCAGCTGCCCGTCGATGTGGAATTCGATCTCTGCGGCACGTTGTGGGTTGCTGCCGATGCCGAGGAAATGGCCGAGGTGCATCGCAAAGCAACATTTTACCGCGAACGCAATGTCCGGGTGGAAGTGCTGGATGCCAAGCAACTCCGGCAAGCCGAACCCAATCTGCGTTCCGGACTGGCCGGTGGTCTGGTGGTGAAAGACGACGCCGTTGTCTATCCGCCATGCGCCGCGCGATTCTTCCTCGAACAAGCGCAAAAATTCGGCGCGCAGCTCCGCCCGCAGGCGAACGTAAAAGCCATCTTGCTGGAAGGCGGCGTTGAACTCGCCGACGGCTCGCGCATTTCTGCCGGCCGCGTGGTGAACGCCACCGGCCCGTGGTCGCCGGAACTTTCGCCGGAATTGCCCGTGCGCAAACGCAAAGGCCATCTGCTCATCACCGATCGCCATCCCGGCTACGTAAAGCATCAGATCGTCGAACTCGGCTATCTCAAGAGCGCGCATTCGATGAGCAAGGATTCCGTCGCCTTTAACATCCAGCCGCGCAAGACCGGCCAGATGCTCATCGGTTCCTCGCGCCAGTTCGATGCGGAACATTCCGCCGTGGATCATGAAATCTTGAGCCGCATGATTCAGCGCGCCGTCGAATATCTGCCGACGCTCGGCAAACTGTCCTCCATCCGGGCGTGGACTGGCCATCGCGCCGCCACGCCGGACAAAGTGCCGTTGATCGGCCGCAGCATCGCGAGCGACCGCGTCTGGCTCGCCACCGGTCACGAAGGCCTGGGCATCACCACCTCGCTTGGCACCGGACGCCTGCTCGCCGATCTGTTGCTCGGGCGCAAAACGGAAATCCCCGCCGAACCGTTCGCGCCAACGCGCTTTGCCAATGGCGGACCGCACCATGACTGAAACCATCCAGCTCCGCGTCAACGGCCGGCCGGTTTCCGTCCCGGCGGGAACGGTGGTGGCCGCGGCCGTGGCGCTCGCCGGACCAGGGCGCTTTCGCACTTCGGTGCTGAAATTTCCGCGCGCAGCCTGGTGCGGCATGGGCGTTTGCATGGAATGTCGCGTGACCATCAACGGCCGCGCCAATCAACGCAGTTGTCAGACCCTATGTGAGGCGGGCATGGAGGTGACGACCACATGAGCGCCGCGCAGTTAAAATTTGAAATTGTCATCGTCGGGGCCGGTCCGGCCGGCATCGCCGCCGCGTGGGCGGCGGCGCAGTCGGGCAAACGCGTCGCCCTGGTGGACGACACGCCGTGGCTCGGCGGCCAGATCTGGCGCGGCCAACCGGCGAAACCCTCCTTGCCACAGGCGCAGGCGTGGCTTGGCAAATTACGCGCGAGCAAGGTGGCCGTCCTGCGTGAAACCAGCGTCGTTGCGTCGTTGCGCCCCGGCGTCTTGCTCGCGGAACAGCCGGGGGGGGCGTGCGAAATTCATTGGGAGAAACTCATTCTCGCCACCGGCGCGCGCGAGTTGTTCCTGCCGTTCCCCGGCTGGACGCTGCCCGGCGTCATGGGCGCAGGCGGCTTGCAGGCGCTGGTGAAAAACGGCTGGCCGATCAACGGCCAGCGCGTGGTCATTGCGGGCAGCGGGCCGCTGCTGCTCGCGGTGGCGGCCGGCCTTCGCAAGGCCGGCGCAGACCTCTTATCCCTCAACGAACAGGCGGCGCCGGGCGATGCGCTGAAATTTCTGGCCGCGCTGCTGTTTGAGCCGGGAAAAATCTGGCAGGGCATCCAACTCAAGGCGCAGTTGCTCGGCGTGCCGCATCGTCACGGCGTCTGGCCCGTTCGCGCCGAAGGCGAAGAAACACTGCGACGCGTCACGCTGACGAACGGCCAGCGCACGTGGACCGAGGAATGCGATGTGCTCGCGTGCGGCTTTGGCCTCGTGCCGAATGTGGAACTGCCGCGCGCGCTGGGCTGCGCGTTGGCAAGTGACTTCGTGCGCGTGGACGTTGATCAGCAGACGAGCTTGGAAAATGTTTTTTGCGCTGGTGAACCCACCGGCATCGGCGGCGTGGACTGCGCCTTGATCGAGGGCCAGATTGCGGGCCACGCGGCGGCAGGGGCCCGGGAAAAGGCTGAACAACTTCAAGCTCAACGCGCCAGGGGCCGCCGGTTCCGTTCGGCGCTGGCGAAGGCGTTTGCGCTGCGCCCGGAACTATCAAAGCTCGCCGCGGATGACACGCTGATCTGCCGTTGCGAGGACGTGACGCTCGGGCGCGTGAAACAATGCGACGGGTGGCGCGATGCGAAATTGCAAACGCGCTGCGGCATGGGGGCATGTCAGGGACGGGTCTGCGGCGCGGCGGCGAAGGTGGTGCTCGGCTGGGAGGAGGCGTCCATCCGTCCGCCGGTGCTGCCCGCCCGCGTGGAGGTGTTCCTGCCCGGGGCGGAGAAACATTCACCGGATTAACCGGGGTTTGGGCCGTCAGCTCCGCGCTTCGCGGAACTGCGTCGGCGTCTGGCCGGTGGCCCGGCGGAACGCGCGGGTCAGGGCGCTGTGGTCGTAGAATCCGCAATCCAAGGCGATCTGCGCTACCGGCCGGGCGCTCGCGGCCAGTTGGTGGGCGGCGGCGTTCAGGCGCGTCTGCACGATGAGCTGATGCGGTGTGATGCGAAAGATCCGCTTGATCAGCCGCGCGAAACGAACGGGTGAAAGCCCCGCATGCCGGGCGAGCGAGGAGGGCGAGAGGGTGTCCGTATAATTGGCCTCGAGATGTTCCATCGTGGTCGCCAGGCTGGCGGGAATGGACTCGCGGTTGCCCGGTGAACGCAGGTCGCGGGAGATGCCGACCAGCCCGATGATCCGGCCCCGGTCATCTTTCAACGGCAGCTTGGTGGTCAGGCACCAGCCCGTGCGGCGGCGTTCGTGCCAGTGCAGTTCCAGCCGGTCGGTGATGCGGGTGCCGTGCCGCAACACCGCCTCGTCCTGCGCCGAATAACGCTCCGCAAGTTCGCGGGGAAAAATGTCTTTGACATGCTTGTGAAGCAGGTCGCGCTTCTCGCGCAGTCCGCAGCGTTCCACGAGCGTTTGATTCACGGAAAGGTAGCGGCCCTTTATGTCCTTCAGAAAAAAAACGGTCTCGGGGACATGGTCGAAAATCTCCTCGAGCATCGCAAATCCGGCCCGCACCGTCCGCGTGACGTTCTCGACGTCGGTCCATTTGGCAATTAGGTCAGATTTCACAGCGCATCCGTTGATTTGAACCAAGACGTTTGATGGTTTGAAATTATATAATTTGCCAGCTGGTCACAAGCCCGCCGCCGTCGGTGCGTCGGCCAAAATTTATTTCACAATTATGAGCAAACCATTCTGGAGCGGCGTTTTTCCCGCCATCACCACCCAGCTTAAAAAAGATCAGACCATAGATCTCGACGCCACCGCCGCGCACGCTGATGTGCTCATCAAGTCCGGCGTGAAGGGGCTTATCTTTCTCGGTTCGCTCGGCGAGAACCAGCCGTTGTGCGCGGACGAAAAACGTCTGCTCCTGGAGGCGATGATCAAGGCCGTGAATGGCCGCGTGAAAGTCCTGAGCGGCGTCGCCGAAACCAGCACCGCCGAGGCCTGCCGCTACGCGCGCGATGTCGAAAAGCTCGGCGCGGACGGCATCATGCTGATGCCCGCGATGCTTTACAAAGGCGATGCGCGCGAGACGATGGCGCATTTCCGCACCGTGGCGAAGGCGAGCGATCTGCCGATCATGATCTACAACAACCCGCTCAGCTACGCGAACGACATCACGCCGGAGCTGTTCGCGGAATTGGCGGATGAAAAGAAATTTGTCGCGCTCAAGGAAAGTTCCGGCGACGTCCGCCGCATCACGGATTTGCACAACACGGTTGGCGACCGTTACGCGCTCTTCACCGGCGTGGACAACCTCGCGCTCGAAGCGAGCATTCTCGGCATCGACGGCTGGGTGGCGGGCAGCGGCATCGCCTTCCCGGCGGAGAATCAATATTTCTGGGAACTCACCCGCGCCGGCAAGTGGGATGAAGCGCGAGAAATCTACCGCTGGTTCACGCCCTTGCTGCACCTCGATGTCAGCACCAAGTTCGTGCAATACATCAAGCTCGCCGTGCAGGAATGCGGCCTCGGCAAGGAATACGTCCGCGCCCCGCGCCTCACGCTCGCCGGCGACGAACGCAAACGCGTGCTGAAGATCATTCACGACGGCATCAAGAACCGTCCGAAGCTGCCCAAGCGCAAATGAAACGTGTTTCCGTCATTGATTCGCACACCGGCGGCGAGCCGACGCGCATCGTCATCGCGGGCGGGCCGGATTTGGGCAACGGCACGGTTGCGGAGCAGTTGAAGATTTTCCGAGAGCAGCATGACCAGTTTCGTTCCGCCGTGGTCAACGAGCCGCGCGGTTCGGACGTGCTGGTCGGCGCGCTGCTCGTTCCCCCGGCGGACAGGTCCTGCGTCTGCGGCGTCATTTTTTTCAACAACGTCGGCTGTTTGGCGATGTGCGGGCATGGGACGATTGGCCTCGTGGTCACGCTGGCGCACCTCGGCAAAATTAAGCCCGGCGAGCACAAAATTGAAACGTGTGTGGGCGTGGTCACCGCCTCGCTGCACGCGAATGGCGAGGTTTCCGTCGCCAACGTCCCGAGCTATCGCAAAGTGAAAGCGGCGGCGATTGACGTTCCCGGTGCCGGCCAAATCAGCGGCGATGTGGCGTGGGGCGGCAACTGGTTTTATCTCGTCAGCGATCATGGCCGCGAACTGGCGCTGAAAAATGTGGAGGCACTCACCGATTTGTCCTGGCGCATCCGCCAGGCGGTAAATGCCCAAGGTTTCCCCGAGGTGGATCATGTGGAATTGTTCGGCCCGCCGCAGAACGGCGGTGATTCGCGCAATTTTGTGCTCTGCCCCGGCAAGGCTTACGATCGTTCGCCCTGCGGCACCGGCACGAGCGCGAAGCTCGCGTGTCTCGCGGCGGATGGAAAACTGGGCGAAGGCGAAACGTGGATTCAGGAAAGCATTCTCGGCAGCAAATTCACCGGCCGGTTCAAATGGCTGGACCGCGGGCGCGGCGAAATCCAGCCCATCATCACCGGTTCGGCCAGCGTGAACGCGGAGTCCACGCTGCTGCTGGATGACGGGGATCCGTTCTGCTGGGGTATCCGTTAAGCCCGGGCCGGTGAAGGCCCACCCCGCCACCTTCTGCCGTTTCGGAACCGCCTTGCATCGGGGCGGTGAAATCCAAAAAACAAGGGCGCTCCTGGTTTGAACTGGCGAGTTTGATGCCGGGGCGCATTGCCGGCGATGCCCATCCATGTTTGGAGAAGAGCCGGCTCGCTCGCCCGGTATTTTCAATCGCTTTGGGCCTACTTCTTTTGTAGAGCCCGGGGAGGTCTTCCCGTTTGAAAGGCATCGGCCCCGTGGTGATCAGCTCTCGGAGCCCCCCCGCCGGTTGATTCCTGGTGATTTTATTTGCCCGGTGCGCAACAGAGGTGTTCCCCGACAACTACCCCAGTTTGGCCTTTACGCGAAAATCGGCGCATGTTAGAAACAGGCGTCCAATCGAAAAAAGCTCCGTCAGACGAGCTTCTTTTGAAGGGATAAAAGAGGAACACCGCGGGTTCAACAACCGCACAACCAAGGGAAACAATCCATATGATCGCTGCTAAAAAACTGCTGTATTACGTGCTGCTCATTTCAGGAGCGCAACTGACCCAACTCCACAGCGCCACCCTGACGTGGGACGCCGACTCCGCCGCCGCCGGTTCGCAGGACGGCTCGGGCGTTTGGGACACGACGACCAACACCTGGTGGAATGGCGCAGCCAACGTGGTTTGGAACAACGCGGCGGGAGATTCTGCCGTGTTTGGATCGGCCAATGGCGGGGCAGGAATCGTCACCAACCTGGCACCAATCACCGTTGCTGGCCTCACTTTTAATTCAGCATCCGGCGGCAGCTACACGCTTGGCGGGACCGCGGCAAATCCAGTCACTCTTGCAGGCAGCCCAACCATCACTGCCAACGCGAGCGCCGCGCTCAACGTGCTGCTGACCGGCGCCAGTTTCACCAAGGAAGGCTCCGGGCAGCTCACGCTGCGTCCGCCGGCCAACAACACCTGTGCCGGTGCAACGGCTGTGAATGCCGGGACGCTGGTGTTGAATTCTTCCACCAGCAGCCGTGTGTTGATTCCCGGCGACCTTGTGATCAATGCCGGCGCGACGGTGACAAACGCTGGAGCTGCCGGTCCCGTTGCTGATACGGCCACCGTGGCGGTAAACGCCGGCGGAACATATGTCCCGGGGAATGATGCCGTCGGCACGTTGATTCTGGATGGCGGCCAACTGTTGCAGAACGGCACTGAGGGCTTGGTAGTCACAAGCCTTGATGCTCGGTCCGGCGATATTTTGCAGTCGCCCGGTGCCATCGGCAAATTGGACGGCAATCTCACCAAGTCAACTTCCGGAACTGTCCTGATCACCTCCCGTGGTACCAGCACTTCCGCGGGTCTTACGACAACTGTGCTTAACGCCGGCGCTTTGGTTCTCGATTACACGCAAACTTCCAGCAAGCTGGCCGATTCTGGAAGCCTCACCATCAATGGCGGCGTTTTGGTGCTGACCAATTTCACCGCCAACGAAACCGTCGGCACGCTCATCCTCGCGGGCGGGGTCATTACCAATGCCTCCGGCACCGCCGACCTCCGGCTGAACACCGGCGGCAGCTTCGATGTCCGCAGCGGCGCGGTGTATGCCAATCTTGGCGGCGGCAGCGGACGCACATTGACCAAGACCACTTCCGGAACCGTCATTCTGGCCGCGGACAACGGCTACAGCAGCGGCACGCTCATCAGCGGTGGCGTCCTCCAGCTGGGCGATGGCGGGGCGACGGGCACGGCGGGTTCGACTTCGGCGGCAATCACCAACAACGCCACGTTGGTTTTCAACCGGTCGGGCGCGCTGGTGAATTTTTCCGGCACCATCAGCGGCACCGGTTCCGTTGTTAAGATGGGCAGCGGTTACATCGGTTTGACCGATGCCAACAACAGCTACAGCGGCACCACCACCATCAGCAACGGCGTTGTCAACATCAGCAGCACCTCGAAGCTGGGCGACGGCACCGGCGCCTTGATTCTGGCCGGCGGCACACTGAACACCACCGCCAGCCGCACCGTCAGCACCGCGCCAATTTTGAATCCCATTGTGGTCAACGCCGACAGCGCCATCACCACCACCAATCCGGCGAGCACGGTGGATTTGAACCTGGCCAGCGATTCCCTCAGCGGCAATGCCGGCACGCTCACCTTCCGCAACGACGCCGCCTCCGGCACCGGCGCTTTCGTTCCCCGATTCACCGGCGGCGGCTTTGATTTCTCCCGGCCCATCGTCATCGCCAACGGTTCGTTCGGCACCACGCGCCTTGACTCGTTCAATCTGCTCGGCACGACGCAGGTGTTCAGCGGCGGCATTTCCGGCAACGCCGGGTAT
Source organism: Verrucomicrobiota bacterium (assembly GCA_046346715.1). Classification (GTDB taxonomy): domain Bacteria; phylum Verrucomicrobiota; class Verrucomicrobiia; order Limisphaerales; family CAIQOK01; genus CAIQOK01. Next base: position 63,968 of record JAXMHO010000001.1, on the reverse strand, counting down.
CGTCGCAACGCCGCGGCCGTTGGCACCGGCGGCACCACGATTTTCAATGGCACAAATACTTATACCGGTCCGACCGACGTCAACCGCGGTGCTCTGATCGTCAACGGCACGCTGGGAACCAACGTGGTGACGGTGAGTCCGACCGGTTTGCTCGGCGGTAACGGGACCGTCAATGGTCCCGTCGTCATCCAGTCTGGCGGCACCTTGTCGCCCGGCACGTCCGTTGGCGTCATGACCGTCAGCAATTCGCTCGTGTTCCAGATAACCGGCACGAATTTCATGGAGTTGAACAAGGCGCTGGGGACGAATGACCTCGTTCGCGGCTTAACCTCCGTCACCTACAACGGCGTTCTGGTGGTGAACAATCTTGCCGGCTCGCTCGCCGCCAATGACACTTTCAAACTGTTCGATTCCGTCAGCTACTCGGGAGCGTTCAACACCTTCATCCTGCCGCCGCTTGCCTCCGGTTTGTCGTGGGATACGACGGGTCTGACGAACAACGGCACCATTAAGATTGCGGGCGCCGCCGTCGCCGCGCCGCAGATCAACGCGGTGACCGTGACCGGCCCGATCCTCGTCTTCAGCGGTTCCGGTGGGTTGGCAGGCACGGATTATCACGTGCTGACCTCAACCAACGCGGCGGCGCCGATGTCGGCCTGGAAGGCCATGGCGACGAACCAGTTCGCGGCGGGCGGCGCCTTCAGCGTCACGAACGGATTGGACCCGGCCAAGCCCGTGCTGTTCTATCGCGTCCGGGTGCCTTGACGAGGATTGGAGGGCTGAGGGCGGAGATGCGAGGGCGTCTCCGTCCTTTTTGTTTAGGGGACAGAACCTTTTTGCTTCCGCAGTGGGGCGTTTATGTGGTTTCCTGTTGCTTCACTGCTCAGCCAGACCGCCGGGCGGTTTTGAACAGTTGTAAATTACGGAGCATTGAAACTAGAACCGACTGTGTTAAATCGACGCGTCGCAAAGGCTGTTGCCAGCTATTGGACAACCAGGAAAAGCCAGTCTGCGAAGCAAGTTTCGTTAGGTCAGCGCGACCAAGGAGCTCGCAGTGCGGTGACTGGTGGAGCGCAAATGGATGGATTTGTTGGTTTGATAACCATGTTGGTTTTGGAGGCGGGAATTAAGCAGGAACACATTTTTCATAACACTGCTCTTGAACTGCCCGGCTTTTTCCGTCCGACTAAAGAATGGGATTTGCTGGTTGTTCGCAACGAGCAGTTGATCCTCGCCTTGGAAACAAAATCACAAGTTGGCCCGTCGTTCGGTAATAATTTTAACAATCGAACTGAGGAAGCGATGGGCAGTGCTTTGGATTTGTGGACTGCATTTCGAGAAGGCGCTTTCGATAAAAGCATTCGTCCTTGGCTCGGCTACATTTTCATGCTGGAAGACTGCGAAGGTTCGCGGCGTCCCGTGAAGGTGAAAGAACCACACTTCAAAGTATTACCTGAATTTGTGAACGCTTCCTACGCTAAACGCTACGAGTTGTTTTGCAGAAAGCTGGTTCGTGAGCGTCATTACAGCACGGCAGCGTTTCTCACGTCGGATCAAACAATCGGTGTTGATGGTAAGTTCAACGAGCCTGCGGATGATTTGGCGTTCTTCCAATTTGCAAAGTCGCTTGTAGCCCACGTCTCTGCTTACTCTGATTAAATGGTAAGCCGCGTCACTAACGACAAGATTCCGACAACTCACCGACTCTATCAAGGTGATGCCAGAAGTTTTGCATTTGTCCCGGATGGATCGGTTCATCTGGTGTTAACCTCGCCGCCGTATTGGAAGCTAAAGCGCTACAACGAAAATGCGGGACAGCTGGGACATGTTCAAGATTACGAAGAATTTCTCAACAAGCTCAACCAAGTTTGGGCAGAATGTTATCGCGTGCTCGCGCCCGGTGGACGACTGGTGTGTGTGGTCGGTGATGTTTGTCTCTCACGCAAGGAGAATGGTCGCCATGTCGTTGTTCCTTTGCACGCAGACATTTGTGTGCTTTGCCGCAAGCTCGGCTTTGACAATCTAAACCCAATTATCTGGCACAAGATTTCCAATGCTGCATTCGAGGCGAATACCAGCAGTAAATTTCTCGGCAAGCCTTACGAGCCAAACGCCATCATAAAAAACGACATAGAGTTCATTCTTATGCAGCGCAAGCCGGGTGGCTATCGCCAGCCGACCGAAGAACAGCGTCGCCTGAGCATGATTCCAAAGGGTGAATTCAATGAGTGGTTTCGCCAAATTTGGACGCTCAACGGAGCTTCCACTCGAGAGCATCCAGCTCCGTTTCCCATCGAGCTGGCAACGCGACTCGTCCGAATGTTTTCATTTTACGGAGACACCGTTCTTGATCCGTTCAGTGGTAGTGGCACAACGATGCTCGCTGCCATGAAATGGGGGCGTAACAGCCTTGGCATCGAAATTGACCCGGAATATTGCCGTATGGCAGCGCGACGAATTTTGGAGGAGAACGAGAATTTATTCTCGTCGACAGACTTCGAATGCATTCATGCGCCGGTCGTGGATGAAGATGCGTTGGTTTTGCGTGAAAAACCGATTGCTTATCGTATCAGCAAACCGAGAAAGAAGAAATTAGTTTCCAAATGAAAGTCACCCTGAACTGGCTCAAACAATACGTTGATTTCAACTGGTCGCCGGAAGAACTCAGCGAGCGGCTCACCATGCTCGGCCTCGAGGTCGAAGGCGTGCAGAAGATTTCGGCCGCGTTCGACGGCATCGTCGTGGCGCAGGTCGTCACGCGCGAAAAGCATCCCAACGCCGACAAGCTCTCCGTCTGCCGTGTGAACGACGGGAACGGCGAACGCCAAATCGTCTGCGGCGCGCAGAATTTCAAGGCGGGCGACAAGGTGCCGCTCATTCTGCCCGGCGCTTCGCTGCCGCCCAAGGTTGGCGAGAAAGAACCGTTCACCATCAAGGTCGGCAAGATCCGCAGCGTTGAGTCGCACGGCATGGCCGCCGCGCGCGAGGAGCTCGGCCTCGATCCTGAAGCCATCGGCCACCTGCCGGAAGGAGGACGGATTGCTCATCCTGCGCGAGGACATGAGTCGGCCAGCCGTTCGCCGCGTATCTCGGCCGCAGCGGCAACGACGTGGTGTATGACGCCGAGGTCGCGCCGAACCGCCCGGACCTGAACGGCGTGATCGAGTTGCCGTCGCGGCGCTGACCGACAACCCGCTGCGCGTGCCCACAGCGGTAGCGGCGCTGTGTCAGCGTCGACGGCGATGCAGACCGCCGCTACAAGGCCAGCGACCTGCTTTCCGTGCGCATCGAGGATTCACCGAGATTGCCCGCGTTACACCGCCCGCGTCGTCAAAGGCGTGAAGGTCGGGCCGAGCCCGGCCTGGTTGCGCGACACGCTCGAAAAAGTCGGCATCCGCAGCATCAGCAACGTCGTGGACGTGACCAATTATGGCCATGCTGGAGATCGGCCCAGCCGTTGCCGCGTTCGATTATCATCTCATCGCCAAGGTGCGGACGGCAAGCCGACGATCGTCGTGCGCCGCGCCGCGGCGGGCGAGAAGTTCAAGACGCTCGACAACCAGGAGCGCACCCTCACCAACGAAATGCTGCTCATCGCCGATGAACAAAAGGGCATCGCCCTCGCCGGCGTCATGGGCGGCGCGAACACGGAGATCAACCAATCCACGGTGGACGTGCTCATCGAAAGCGCCTGTTTCAAGCCGACGAACATTCGGCGCACCAGCAAGCAGCTCGGTCTGCGGAGCGAATCCAGCTATCGCTTCGAGCGCGGTGCCGACGTGGGCATCTGCGACTGGGCGAGTCAGCGCGCGGCGCAGTTGATTCTGGAAACCGCCGGCGGACAATTGGCGGAAGGCGTCGTGGATGTGTATCCGACATCCGCGCAGCCGAAGGAGCTGACTCTGCATTTCTCGAAGTCGAAGGATTTGCTCGGCATTGGCATCTCGCATGCCGACCAGATTTCTTTTCTCGTCAAGCTTGGTTTGGAAACGGTCGCGCAACAACCGGGCGAGGCGACGTTTCGCGTGCCGTCCTGGCGCGTGGACCTGAAGCGCGAGGTGGATCTGATCGAGGAAGTCGGCCGCCTCTACGGCATCGACAAGATTCCCAGCACGCCGCCGCGGGGTGCGTTGGGTTCGCATGCCTTCGACATGATCTATGACCAGATCGCCGAGGCGCGTCGGATTCTTGCCGGTCTCGGCTTGAGCGAGGCCCAAGGCCAGACGCTGATCGGGAAGGCGGAGGTGAGAAACGCGAAGGACGAGGAGATTGTCGCGCTGGCCAATCCGCTGAGCAGCGACATGGATGTGTTGCGCCCCAGCTTGCTGCCCGGACTGATCCATTCGCTCCGGCATAATGTCAGCCGCAAGAACTACGACGTGGCGTTGTTTGAGATCGGCCCGCGTGTTCAAGAACGAAAACGGCCAGACCAAGGAGAACCGGAGCATCGCCATCGCCATCACCGGCCAGCGCGCGCTGAATTTCTGGAGCGGCGCGGAGCGGGAGGCGAAGTTTGACGCCTACGATCTGAAGGGGCTGGCCGAGGAGTTCATCGAGCAGTACGGCCTGCGGGGCGTGCAGTACGGCCGGCGGGCGGAAGGCACCCGGTTCTTCCTTGAATCGGCGGACGTGACCCTGGGCGGAAAGTTGCCGCTGGGTGAGCTTGGCCAGCTGCTGCCCGCGTTGGCGAAGAAATACGATCTCCGGGACGCCGTGTTTCTGGCGGAGTTCAACCTGGATGTCCTCATCAGCAGGCGCAACCCGGCGAAGTCGTTCAAGGCGCTGCCGCAGTTCCCGTCCAGCCGCCGCGATGTGGCGATGCTGGTGCCGGAAGCTGTGACGCATGACGCCGTGCTGTCCGCCGTGAAGCAGGCCAAGGCCGCGAATCTCGAGACGGCCGAGTTGTTCGACGTGTTCCGCGGGAAGAACGTCCCGGAAGGCCAGAAGAGCCTGGCGTATGCGTTCACCTATCGTGGCACGGACAAGACGTTGACCGACGCGGAGGTGATTCGGCGCACGAGAAGGTGGTCGAGCCAATTGAAGCAGAAGGTCGGGGCGGCGATTCGCTGACCGGGCAAGTTTTGGCCAAAGTTTGGCAGGAGAGGGCAAGCTGCCCGGCGTTGGGCTGGTAGAGTCGTGGCCAAACAACAGCCACGACTATGAGCCAGCCGACACGTTTCACCCTGTCGCAAAAGGACATCCCCTCCCGATGGTACAACCTCAACGCCGATTTCCCCGAGCCGCTGCCGCCGCCGCTGCATCCGGGCACCCGGCAGCCGCTGCCGCCCGAGGCGTTGGAGGCGATTTTTCCGCGCAACCTGATCGAGCAGGAAATTTCCGCCGCGCCTTGGATTGAAATCCCTGAACCCGTCCGCGACATCTACGCGCTCTGGCGGCCGACGCCGTTGCTGCGGGCAGTGCGGCTGGAAAAGGCGCTGAACACTCCGGCGCATATCTATTACAAATACGAGGGGGCAAGTCCGGCGGGGAGCCACAAGGTCAACACCTCGGTGCCGCAGGCGTATTACAACAAAATCGCCGGGACCAAACGGCTGGCGACCGAAACCGGCGCGGGGCAGTGGGGTTCTTCACTGGCATTCGCGTGCAGCCTGTTCGGACTGGAGTGCAATGTTTACATGGTGAAGGTCAGCTACGAGCACAAGCCGTATCGCCGCATGCTCATGCACACCTGGGGCGCGACCGTGCACGCCAGCCCGAGCAATCTGACCGAATACGGCCGCAAGCTCCTGGCACAGGACCCGCATTGCCCCGGCAGCCTCGGCATTGCCATCAGCGAAGCGATCGAAGACACGGTGAAGACGCCGCACACGAAATATTCCCTCGGCAGCGTACTCAATCATGTTTGCCATCATCAGACCGTGATCGGCGAGGAAACCATCCGGCAGATGGAACTCGCGGGCGAGGAGCCGGACGTGATCTTCGGCTGCTGCGGCGGTGGGAGCAATTTTGCCGGCATCGCCTTTCCCTTTCTTCGCCGTAAGATCAAGGAGGGGAAAAAATATCGCGTGGTGGGCGTCGAACCCTCCGCCTGTCCGTCGCTCACGAAAGGCGAGCTGCGCTACGATTTCGGCGACACCGCCCAGACCACGCCGCTCATGATGATGTACACGCTCGGTCACGACTTCATGCCACCGTCCATCCACGCCGGCGGGCTGCGTTACCACGGGATGTCGCCGATGGTCAGCCACGCGCTCAAGCTCGGCTTGATCGAAGCCGAGGCGTATCACCAGACCAAGGTGTTTGAGGCGGCGACACTTTTCGCCCGCAACGAAGGCATCGTGCCCGCGCCGGAATCATCCCATGCCATCGCCGCCGTCGTGAACGAGGCGGTCAAATGCCGCGAGGCGGGAACGAAAAAGGTTCTGCTCTTCAACTTGTCCGGCCACGGTCTGCTCGACCTCAGCGCATTCGAAAGCTACCTGCACGGCAAGCTGCAGGACGTCTGATCACACCAGCTTTTTCAGCCTGGCGTCCGCGGCAAGTTTCTTGACGAGGTCCTTGATCTTTTGCGCCTGCGACTTATGGGCGAGCAGCACGGCGTCGTCGGTCTGCACCAGAATGGAATCCCGCAAGCCCACCACGGCAATGGGTGTGCGGTGCTTCGTGCGGGCGTCGTAGATGATGTTGCGCGCGGCGTCCACGTGGATGAAGTCCGCCACGGCGGCGTTGCCTTCGGCGTCCTGCTTCACATGCCGGGCCAGCGCCGGCCAGGCGCCGAGATCGTCCCACTCGAAGGCTCCGTCCGCGCAGATGACGTTCTGGGCCTTTTCCATGAGCGCGAAATCAATCGAGATCTTGGTGATGGCCGGATATTCCTTCGCCAGCACCTTGGCGAGCTTCGGGGCGTTGTTCGCGACCTTGAACCAGCGCTGGCACGCTGCGAACATTTCCGGCTGATGCTTCTCGAGACCGTTGGTCACGGTGACAAAGCTCCAGACGAACATTCCCGCGTTCCAGCGATACTGGCCGCTGTTCACGTATTCCAACGCGGTGTCGTAACTCGGCTTTTCCACAAACCGCTCGGCCTTGAAGAAGGTGGTCTTGGTTTTCTTCGCGCCGGCCATGGCGGGCAGCTGGTTGCCGGTCTGGATGTAACCGTAGCCCGTGGCGGGTTCGGTCGGCTTGATGCCGATGGTGACGATGGCCTGTCCGCGGGCGGCGATTTCGAAGGCGTCGTTCAGGACCTGCTGAAACTTTTTCTCGTCGGGAATGACATGGTCCGCCGGCAGCACCGCCATGACGCCAGTGGTGGAACGCGCGCCAACCAGCGCCGCACCGAGCGTCACCGCCGCGCAGGTGTCGCGGCCGACCGGTTCGGCGACGACGTTGTCCTTGGGCAGCTTGGGCAGCTGCTTGCGCACCTCGGCGGCCTGAGCGTCGTTGGTGATGATGAAAATGTTTTTCAACGGCACGAGCGGCAGCACGTTTGCCACGGCCTGCTGGAGAAAGGATTTCTCGCCGAGCAGCTTGATGAGCTGCTTGGGGGTTTTCTCGCGACTCAACGGCCAGAAACGCTCGCCGCGTCCGCCGGCCATGATGATGACAAAACGGTCTTTGATGTCGGTCTTTGCTTTGGCGCTCATAAATTTTTAGCCACGGATTGAACACGGATGAAACACAGACTTACTGTTTCATTATTTCGGCCGCTTCAAAAAGATAAAACTTCCTCAAAGCTGTGAGTTTCATCTGTGTTCAATCCGTGTTTCATCCGTGGCTCAAATTGTTTTTACCGCGTCGGCCAACGATTTCACGAAGGCACCGACCTTGGCGACGAGGTCCGGCGATTTGCCGTGCGCGGCAATCTGGTTCACGATGGCGCTGCCGACCACGCAGGCGTCGCCTTCCTTGGCCACGGCCTTGGCCTGGTCGGGATTCGAGATGCCGAAGCCGATGGCGATGGGCAGGTTTGTGTGGCTGCGGAGTTTGGCGATCTGCGTCGGCAGATTGGCGGCGACGCTGGAATGCATGCCGGTGACGCCTTCGCGGGAGATGTAATAGATGAAGCCGCTGCCGCGCGAAACGATCTTGGCCATGCGGTCTTCGGGCGTCGTTGGGGCGACGAGGTAGATGTGGCAAAGGCCGTGTTTCCTCATCAAGGCTTCGTAGTTGTCCGATTCCTCCGGCGGCAAGTCCAGCACCAGCAAACCATCCACGCCGGCCTTGGCGCAATCGGCGATGAACGTTTCCAAGCCGACCTTGTGGATGAGATTGAAATAGATGTAGAGGACGATCGGGACCTGGGACTGCTGGCGGATGCGGGTGATGGTCGCGAGCAGCTTCGGCGGCGTGGTCCCAGATTCCAGTCCGCGCTGGGCCGCGAGCTGGTTCACGAGGCCGTCGGCAAGCGGGTCGCTGAACGGAACGCCGAGCTCAACCACGGCGACGCCCGCCTGGTCAAAGGCAAGCGCGAGGTCGTGGGTGGCCTGGAGATGCGGGTCGCCGGCGCCGATGTAAACGACCAGACCCTTTTTATTGGCGGACTTCAGCTGCGCAAACTTCGCGACGATGCGGTTCATTGGCTTCATTTAACCGCAAAGAACACAAGGAACACAAAGCTGAAATTATTGCGGAGCGCCGGACGAGACGTGTCCCAGATAAACAAGCCGCAACCCTTCCAAGGTCAGATCGGGTTCGACTTTGGAAATCTCCGGCAGCTTCGCGGCGATCAATCGGGCGTAACCGCCCGTGGCCACCACCGGCAGCCGCTTCGCCTTGAGTTCGCGCTTCAGCTCCACGATCAGCTCCCGCACCAGGCCGCGGTAGCCGTGCACCGCGCCGACGAGCATCGCGTGCTCCGTGCTTTTGCCGATGGCGCTTTGCACCTCGCGGATGCGGATGCGCGGCAGCAGCGCGGTTTTCTCGTGCAGATAGTCCGTCATGGCCGCCAGCCCCGGCGCAATGATGCCGCCGACGTAGTTGCCCTTCCGGTCCACCACGTCGAACGTCACCGCCGTGCCGAAATCCACCACCACGACCGGGGCGCCGAAATGCCGCCGCGCCGCGACGGCGTTCGCCAGCCGGTCCGGTCCGATGGAATTCGGCTTGGGGTAATCGATGCCGACTCCATGGATCGTCCCGGGCGAAAGCCGGAGCGTGTCGAGCCGCCACAGTTCTTTGACCGTGTGTGCGGCCTGCGGAGTTGCTTTCGGCACCACGCTGCATAACGCCGCGCCTTCGAGTTTGGCCCGGCCGACAAAGGTCTTCAGCAGCTTCGCCGCCTGGCCGTTGAACCACGACGCGGTGGGGATGGCCGCCTGCCGGATCACCCGCCGCGCGTTGGCGAGGCCGAGGTGGGTGTTGGTGTTGCCGATGTCGAAGAGGAGAATCATATGCCCGCAGATGACGCCGAGGTGCGCAGATGTTTTAGATCGTTGTTCACAGCCTTCGCCGGAGCTTAGAGAAAACGGGGCGGCAGAAAAGAAAAGAATCTGCGAACATCTGCGTCATCAGCGGGGGAGGCTACTTCTCCAGCGTCACGTCGCCGCCGATGATCGGTTCGAGCGTGCCGTGTTCGGTGCGGACGAGCAGGGCGCCGTCGTCCCCCAAGGACTCCGCCACGCCCCGCACCTGCCGCGCGCCGATGTGGATGGTCACGGCGCGACCAATGGTGGTGCATTGTTCTTCCCACTCATCCGCGAGCGCCGCGAAATCGCCGGCGATGACCCGGCCATAGTCGGAGTCGAGTTCGCGGAGGATGGCGGCGGCGAGTTCAGGGCGTGACACCGGTTCGCCCGCTTCAATGCGCAGCGACGTGGCGATCTTCCGGAGGTCCGGCGGAAATTCCGTCGCCGGGAGATTCACGTCCACGCCGATGCCGAGGATAATCTGCTTCACGCGATCGAGCTCCGCGCTCATTTCGGTGAGGATGCCGGCGACCTTTTTGCCGCCGATCAAAATGTCATTCGGCCATTTGATCTCGGGCTTCAAGCCGGTCTTTTGCCGGATGGCGCGCGCCAGGGCCGTGGCGGAAATGACCGTGAGCTGCGTGGCTTCCTGCGGTCGGAGGTTGGGCCGGAGCAGGACCGAGAACCAAAGTCCTTTGCCGGTGGGGGAAATCCATTTGCGGCCCAATCGGCCCCGGCCCTTGGTTTGCGATTCGGCAAACACCACCACGCCTTCTTTAACGCCGTCGCGGGCGAGCTTTTCGACGATGTCGTTGGTCGAGCTGGTTTCCTGAAACACGCGGATGTCGCGGCCCACGACGCGGGTCTGACCAAGCCGCGCCAGCAGATCGTCGGCATGCAGCGCGTCCGGGGAGTTCAGCAGGCGGTAGCCCAGATGCGGCGACGCCTCGATGTCGTAGCCGAGCGAGCGCAGCTCTTCGATGCGCGCCCAGATGGCGGCGCGGCTGATGCCGAGCCGTTGGGAAAGTTCCGCGCCGGACACGGAGCCGTCGCCGGCCTGGCGCAGGGCGGAAAGGATTTGGGCGTCAGTGGTCACTCGTTTTTTGCCAAGGATGGAACCCAGATGAAGCACGGATTCAAAAACGGTTTCACCATGCGACAAAGTCCCGGCAACGTGTTGAGAAAATTTTCAACGCACCCCTTGCGAACTTCGAGCCTAATCTGTGTTTCATCCGGGTTCATCCGTGGCTCAATTCTCAAAATCCAATCCGATATCCACCGCCTTCGCCGAGTGGGTCAGCGCGCCGACAGAGATGAAATCCACGCCGGTCTCGGCAATGCTGCGGACGCTGGCGAGGTTCACGCCGCCGCTCGCCTCGGTCTGGGCGCGGCCGCGGATTTTCTGCACCGCCACCCGCAGCTGAACGGGATTCATGTTGTCGAGCAGGATGATGTCTGCGCCGGCGTCGGCGGCCTGTTCGACCTGTTCCAGCGTGTCGGCTTCGACCTCGACCTTGAGCTTTGGAAACTGTTCACGCGCGCGCGCCACGGCGGCGGCGATGGCGTTGGGCTGTGCATCCCGAAGTGCGGCCAGATGGTTGTCCTTGATCAGCACCATGTCGAAGAGGCCGATGCGATGGTTGCGTCCGCCGCCGCAGGCCACGGCGTATTTCTCAAATCGCCGCCACCCCGGCGTCGTCTTGCGCGTGTCGAGGATTTGCGTGTGCGTGCCTTTGATGGCGTCCACGAACTGCGCGGTGAGCGTGGCCACGCCGGAAAGCCGTTGGACGAAATTCAGCGCCACGCGTTCGGCGCTCAGGATGGCGCGGGCGGAACCGGAAATTCTTAACAGGGTTTCGCCATCGTTCACGCGCTGGCCGTCCGCGACGAGATGTTCAATCTGAAGTTCGGCGGCCAGACTGCGGGCGACTTCCTGAAAAGCCTGGGCGGCAAATTCCAAACCGGCGACGACCAGCGGATCGCGCGGACGCATGACCGCGATGCAGCGGGCGTCGGCCGGAACGGTGGCGAGCGTGGTGACATCGCCGGTGCCGATGTCCTCGGCCAGGGCGGCCTGCACGGCGCGGCGGATTTCTTCCTGAGTGAGCGGTTCCACGGCGGCGAGGATGCAAGGATGGCGGAAGTTGGAAAAGGAAAAAGGCGGAACACCTCCAGAGCTTCGCCCTTAAGAATTGTCTCCGACCGTGGCTTGATTTCTTCTTTTGTCCCGGCTGGTGCTTTGCAAGGATGCCTCCATGCCATCACCGGTCATCAGCGTGGCGCAGATGCGCGAGTGGGAAAAGGCGAGTTGGGCGCGGGGCAGGCACGAGGAAGAAGTCATCCGGCGTGTCGGTCGGGCGCTGGTCGCCACGGCGCTGCGGTTGACCAAGCCGACGGAATTCATTCTCCTGCTTGCCGGCCGGGGCAACAACGGCGCGGACGTCCGGGCCACGCTCGAACTCTTCGACGACCGCCGCCTCGACATTCTCGAGGTCAAAGATCCCGCCGCCGACCTGGCCGAGCTGCAGACGTTGCTGGCCATCCGGCCCGCGCTCGTCATTGATGGCCTGTTCGGCATCGGGATGAACCGTCCGCTCGACGCCGCATGGCAGCATTTCATCCAGACACTCAACGACGCCCTGCTTCCCGTCCTCTCGGCGGATGTCCCGTCCGGTTTGAACGCGGACACCGGCGAACCGTTTGGCGCGGCAGTGCAAGCCACGGTCACGCTCACCGTCGGCGCGCCCAAGGCCGGCCTGTTGAAGCAAAGTGCCTGGCGTTACGTCGGGCGCTTGGAAGTCGCGCACGACGTCGGGATGGTCGAGGATTTTTGGAACGGCCATCCCGCGGAGACGTGGTGGACGTTGCCCGCGGACTTCACGGACTTTCCGCCGGTGCGGCCGGTGGCGGGGCACAAGGGGAGTTTCGGCCATGTTGGCATTGTGGCCGGCAGCCGGGGGTGTCACGGCGCGGCGGTGCTGGCTACGCGCGGCGCGCAGCGGGCACAGCCGGGGCTGGTGACGTTGCTTGCCGAGGAAGCGGTTTACCTGCCCATCGCCGCGCAATTGCAGGCGGCCATGGTTCATCCCTGGGAACCGAAGCAAAAACTTCCGGCGACCTTCTCCGCTTTGCTCATCGGGCCGGGCCTGGCGGCACCTGCGGAAGCGGAAAGGCTGAAATCCTTCACGCGCGAGATGTGGAAGACGTGGCCGGGACCTTTGGTGGTGGATGCCAGCGCCTTGGACTGGCTGGAGCCGGCGGCTTTTCCGGCTGGGGCCGTGCGGGTGTTGACGCCGCATCCGGGCGAGGCGGCGCGATTGCTCGGCGTGACGGCGGAACAAATTCAGGCAGACCGGCCGGCGGCGGTGCGGGCGATTTCAAAACGGTTCGGCGGTTGCCTGGTGGTGTTGAAGGGGCATCAGACGCTGATCGGCGGCGAGTTCGGGGCGATCTTTGTGAACTCCTCGGGCAATCCCTTGCTGGCGCAGGGCGGGTCGGGCGATTTGCTGGCGGGACTGTTGACCGGCCTGCTGGCGCAGCCGGCCTTGCAGCGGGAGGTGCTGCGAACGGTGCGTTATGCGGTGTGGCGTCACGGCGCCGCGGCGGATGCGCTCACGGCGACAAAGCCGAATTGGGTGGTTGAAGATTTGGCGGCGGCGTGTTAAACAAATCGCACCGTGCGAAAATTCATCTTCATTGGTCTGGCGTTGTGGCTGTGTGGCTGGAGCGTCGGGGCGGAAACCTTTCAGCTCGCTGATGGCAAAACCGTCACCGGCGAAGTCATCATGGGATCGGTCAACGACAACGGCCTTCAGGTGCGCGTCGATGACAGCCAGTATGAGCGGATACCGTGGAGCAGTTTCACCCAGGACGACCTGAAGAAGTTCATGCAGAATCCGAAGTTCGCCACCTACGTCGAGCCGTTCATCGAGGTGTCGCAGGAGGAGAAGCTCAAGAAGACCGAGGTCACCATCAATCCCGTGCCGCGGTTGGAAAAACCGGCGGCGGGCTCGCTGATCGGCGGGATTTTTTCCTCCGGTTTGGGCATTGTCATCGTGCTGCTGGTGTATCTGGCGAACCTGTATGCGGCGTTTGAGGTGGCGGTGTACAAGGCGCGGCCGTTCGCCGTGGTTTGCGGGGCCGCGGCGGTGCTGCCCCTTCTTGGACCGATCATTTTCCTTTGCCTGCCGGCGTTGCAGGAGGCTGGCGCTGCTGCGGAAGAAGCAGCAGAGGCGGCCGCTGCTGCGGCCAATGCCCCGGCGGCCGGTGCTCCCGGAGCGCCCGGGCCGATTGCGCCGGCGCCGGCCAGCCGCACCATGTCCGCTTCTGCCGTCCCGGCCGGGTCGGCCGCGCCCGACACCGGCGGTCTGCACATCTCCCACGAGTCGGCCGCGGCCCACGCCGCAGAGGCGGCTTTGCCCCAGACCCAGACTTTCCAGCGCGGCGCCTTCACCTTCAACCGCCGGTTTTTCGAGACCAAGTTTGCGGCGTTCTTCGGCGTGGTCCGCAAGGAGTCCGACAAGGACATGGTCATGGTCATCAAGTCGGCCCGGGGCGAATACCTCGGCACCCGCATCTCCCGCATCTCGGCGAACGACCTGCATCTGGACGTGCACAAGGGTCATGCCAGCGAGGAAGTGATGATTCCGTTCACGGAGATCAAGGAAGCGCAGTTGAAACACAAGGACGCCAAATGAAATATCGCACGCTGCTCCTGTTCGGAGCGCCCGGCTGTGGCAAGGGCACCCAGGGAAAGATTCTCGGCACCATCCCCCACTTCTATCACTGCGCCTGCGGTGACGTGTTTCGCAACCTGACCATCAACAGCAAAATCGGCAAGGTGTTCATCGAATACTCCAGCCGGGGCGAACTCGTGCCGGACGGGCCGACGATCGAGCTCTGGCGGCAGTCCATCGAGGGCAACACCAGCATCGGCCGGTTTCATCCGAAGGAGGACACGCTGGTGCTGGACGGCATTCCGCGCAACGTTCATCAGGCGCAGATGCTCAAGAACACCTTGAACGTGGTCGGCATTTTCTATCTCCGCTCCACCAACGAGCAAAACCTCATCAAGCGTCTCCAGCGCCGGGCGCTCAAGGAAAACCGCCTCGACGACGCCAACCTGGACGTGATCCGTCACCGCCTGAAGACCTACGAGAAGGAAACCAAGCCCGTGCTGCATTTCTACGGCCGCAGGCTGGTGCACAACATTGATGCCGACCAGTCTCCGGTGAAGGTGCTGTCCGACATTCTGCGGCACACCCTCAAGGCGTAGCGGAGAGTTCCTGCTGGGATCGCGCGGCTTTTTGCTTGGTAGCATCTGGTTTCGCCGCTCCCCTAGGCCGATGGCTTCACTCCGAATCATTTTCATGGGCACGCCGGAACTGGCCGCGGTCAGTTTACGCGCGCTGCTGGCACATCCGGAATTTGAAGTCGTCGCCGTCGTCACCCAGCCCGACCAGCCAAAGGGACGCGGGCTCAAGTTGCAAGCCTCGCCGGTGAAGGAGGTCGCCGGGCAGCGGAACATTCCGGTGCTCCAGCCGGAACGCGCGCGCGACGAACCGTTCATCGGACAGCTTCGCGAATTTCATCCCGACCTCATCGCCGTGGCGGCGTACGGCCAGATTTTGCCCCAGAGCATTTTGGATCTGCCGCGTTTAGGCTGTCTCAATGTCCACACCTCGCTTCTGCCGAAATATCGCGGGGCGTCCCCGATTCAACGCGCCGTGCTCAATGGCGATCCCACAAGCGGCGTCACCATCATGAAAATGGACGCCGGCATGGACACAGGCGCGATTCTGACGCAGCAAACCACGCCCATCACGCCCGCTGACAACGCGCAGACCCTGCATGACCGCCTTGCCGAAATCGGCGCATCGTTGCTCGTGCGGACCATTCCGGAATATGCCGCGGGAAACATTCAGCCGCGCCCGCAGCCGTCGGAAGGTGTCAGCTTCGCGCCGAAAATCAAAAAGAGCGACGGGCAGCTGGATTGGCATCAGCCGGCCGTCGCGTTGTGGAACCGTGTGCGCGGGCTTTCTCCCTGGCCGGGGGCGTTCACCTTTCTGCCCGGTTCACCGCAGCCCACCTTGCTGAAACTATGGGTGGCGGAGGTTGTTTCCCAAAACGGCGCGCCGGGTGAAGTTCTGTCGGCGGACAAGGCTGGAATCGTCATCGGCTGCGGCGCGGATTCGCTGCGCGTGCTGGAACTGCAGCGCGAAGGCGGCCGCCGACTGTCGGCGCAGGAATTTCTGGCAGGCTGTCCACTCAAGCCCGGGCAGCGGCTGGGCTAGAGCGGTAGCCTCACGCCAAGAGCGCAAAGGACGCAAAGGCGCTTGTTGGTTTCCTCATTGCGTCCTTGGCGACCTTTGCGTGAGGAGTAATTAATCCCCCTGAGCCTCGGACGGCATTGGCCGCTTCGTGGCGAGCGCGACGAGCCGACGATACTCCGCCTCATCCACGAGCCGCGGAATGGCGTGGCAGACTTTTTCAAACCCCGGGAAGTTCCACAGGTTCGGAAAATCGCGGCACTGCTGCGGTTTCACGGCCTGGACCGCGCAGTTGTTTTGCTCGAGGAAAATGCATTCCCCGTTCGGTTTGTCCAGGAGGCTCAGGCCGCGCCGGTCCGCGCGCAGCCGGGTGAACCGCTGGATGAAGTCGTGCTCGGTCAGCTGCAGGAAGGCGGCGAGGCGGGAGATTTCCGCCTCGGTCAGGCGCACCTGCCCGGGCCAGCGGCAGCAGGCGGTGCAGCGATCGCATTCATAAAATACCGGCATGCGGCATGGTTGGGATTTTGCGGCCCGGCCGCAAGCCGGCAGCGGCAAATTTCCATCGTCCGCAACGGCGCCACCGGCTAAGCTGCGGCAACGATTGAATCATGGGCAGGGAACGAACAGGGAAATGGCGGGCCTGGTGGAAGCTAAGCCGGCAGTCGGCAGGGCTGCGCTGGCAGAAACGGCGCTGGCATTGGCGCGCCCTCTGCGGCCGGCGCGCCGGGGTTTCCCCGAGGCCGCCCGGTCCGCAGCTGATTGTTTCGCTCACCACGATTCCCGCCCGGCTGTCCTTGGTTCACCTCGCCATCGAACCGCTGCTGCGACAGAGCCTGTCCGCCAGCCGAATTGTCCTATGGCTGTCGGATGAACTGGGACCCAAAGACTTGCCGCTGGCGTTGCGTCGCCAGCAACGCCGCGGGTTGGAGGTGCGCTTCCGGCGCGACCTGCGGTCCTACACCAAGCTCATCCACGCGCTGAAGGAATTTCCCGAGGACGTCATCGTCACGGCGGACGACGACACTTTTTATCCCCGGGACTGGCTGGAACAGTTGTGGAACTCCTTTCAGCGCCGGCCGGACAGCGTTCATTGTCATCGCGCGCATGCCATGCTGGAAACAGAGCTGGGGACGTTGCGGCCTTACCTGGAATGGACTTTCTTTTCGCCGGGTGAACTTGGGCCGTCGCATCGGCTGATGCCGACCGGGGTCGGCGGGATTTTGTATCCGCCGGGGATTTTGCCGGCGGAGGTTTTTGATGACGGGGTTTACCTGCGGTTGTGTCCGACGGCTGACGACGTTTGGTTCAAGGCGATGGCGCTCCTGGCCGGCGTGCCGACCATGAAGGTGTCGCCCGAGTTCGCGGAGTATCCCACGATTCCCGGCACGCAGCGAAAGCGGCTGTGCGCCCACAACTTTGCCGACGGCAACAACGACCGGCAGATTGCAGCGGTGTTCGGCCATTACGACCTGCTGCCGCTGGTCAAACTGGAACCTTGTTTTCAGCCATCCGAAGAACTATTTATTGGCCGCCCTTGAGAATGAACCAGACGCTCATCATCGTGCCCACCGTGAACGAACGGGAGAATCTTCCCCTGCTGGCACAGCGTCTTCTCGCCCTGCCGGTCAAGGTGGACCTGCTGGTGGTGGACGGAAACTCCTCCGACGGCACGGCGCAGGTCGCCGACGAACTGGCGGCAAAGCATCCCGAAATTCACGTCCTGCATCAGGCAAAGAAGAACGGCCTGGGCCGCGCCTACATCGCCGGCTTCCAATGGGCGTTGGAGCGCGGCTACGAATTCATCTTTGAGATGGATTGCGATTTTTCACACGACCCCGAGGAGGTGCCGACCTTTCTGAAGGCGGCCGAGAACGCGGACTTGGTGTTGGGTTCCCGTTACTGCGGCGGGGTCCGCGTGGTGAACTGGCCGTTGAAACGGCTCTTGTTGAGCCGGTTTGCCGGCATTTATGTCTGGCTCGTGACCGGCATGCCGTTCTCCGATCCGACGGGCGGATTCAAATGTTTCCGTCGGCGCGCGCTTCAGGCGCTGCAACTCGAGAAGATCGAATGCGTCGGCTACGGCTTTCAAATCGAGCTGACCAACAAACTCTGGCGTCAGGGCTACAAGGTGGTCGAGACGCCCATCACGTTCGTCGATCGAAAATTCGGCCAGTCCAAGATGCGCGGCGGCATTATCAACGAGGCCTTCTGGCTGGTCTGGCGGCTTTGGCTGCAGAACGGATTGCGGCGCTGGCCCAAGCATCGCAGCCCGAAATAAATCGTTGAGACAGGGTCGCGGTCTGCTATTTTACCCGCCAGGCTGTCGCGGAAAACCAGCCTGCCAATAAAAACCGCATGATGTCCGACATCTCCATTTTAGCCGGCCGCCTCAGCGATTTCATCGCCATCAGCGCCGATGACTTTTCCTCGGAACACACCCGCATCCCGGCCTTTGCTGAACACGCCGACATCGAGTTCAACGGCCTGGCCGTAATGCTGTTCACCCTGCAGTTCAAGTTCAACCTCGCCTACCGGCGCCTGTGCGAGGCCCGCCGGATTTCGCCGGCGAAGATTTCCCATTGGCGGGACATTCCGTGCGTGCCGACCTTGGCGTTCAAGGAGCTGGACCTCACCAGCCTGGTGCCGGCCGAGCGCACGCGGGTCTTTCATTCCAGCGGCACGACGGGGCAAAAGCCCAGCCGGCATTTTCACAGCGCCGAGTCTTTGGCGCTTTATGAAACCTCGGCGATGAGCTGGTTTCGCCTCCACGTGCCCCGCGGCAAACGGCTCGTCATCCTGACGCCGCCGCCGGCCGCGGTGCCGCATTCCTCGCTCGTTCACATGTTCGACGGCATAAGCCGGGAAGCCTCGGCAACCTCGGATGATTTTGTTGGACGGCTGTCGGCGGACGGCGAATGGTGCGTGGATTTTGTTGCCGCCCTGGCGAAGTTGCAGGACGCCATTGCCCGCCATGAAAGCGTGACGCTGCTCGGCACGGCGTTTTCCTTTGTGCACCTGCTGGATCATCTGGCCGAACAGAATCAGCGACTGCGGTTGCCGGCCGGCTCCCGCGTCATGGAAACCGGCGGCTACAAAAACAAGTCGCGAAGTTTGGCGAAGGCTGATTTGCACCGGCTCATCAGCGAGCGACTGGGAGTGGAGGAGAGTTTCATTCACCGCGAATACGGCATGAGCGAATTAAGTTCGCAGGCCTACGACACATCGAGGAATGGCGCGCGGCATTTTCAATTTCCGCCGTGGGCCAGGGTGCGGGTGGTATCGCCGGAGACTGGAAAGGAAGTGGCCGATGGTGAAACCGGGCTGCTCTGCATTTATGATCTGGCCAACGCCTTTTCTGTGATGGCAATTCAGACCGAAGATCTGGCCGTTCGCCGCGGGGGTGATTTTGAACTGGCCGGCCGGGCTGCGTTGTCCGAACCGCGTGGTTGTTCATTGATGTCCGCACCTTAGCCTTGCATGAACCTGCCCAACTACTTTCTCGCCGACCTGCCGCCCGAGGCGACGCTGACGCCCACGATGATTGGCGAGGCGTGTCAGACCCTGAAGCACAACCGCGAGCAGTATCTGCTGCGACGTTCGACCGCGAGCCTGGTGGAGACTTTGTGCGGCGTGGCGGAGGAGTGGCTGCAGCCGGAAAACCCGTTCCGCCAGTTCGCCTTGAAGGAGGGCCCGGCGGTCTGCGGTTTTTCCTCCGCGACGCTGGCAAATGGCCTGGATGCCTTTTTCAAACGATTCACCGTTGAGAATCTCAATGCCCTGCTGGTTCAGGAATTTGGCCATCTCCAGCGGTTGGATGAAATCGTCGCCACCTCGGCCGAGGAAAAAAAATCCCGCGCCGCCGCCGTCCGCGGACCGGAACTGCTGGTGCACATTGCGGCGGGAAATATTCCGAATCCGACGCTGATGAGCATTGTGCAGGGCGTGCTGCTGCGCTCGGCGCAGTTTGTGAAATGCGCCCAGGGCGCGGCCTTTCTGCCCCGCCTGTTCGCGCACTCGCTCTATGAGGCGGACCACAAGCTCGGCGCCTGTCTGGAGCTGGCCTCCTGGCGCGGCGGCGACCCGTTGCTCGAAGCGGCGATGTTCGCCGAGTCTGACTGTGTGACAGTGACGGGTGGGGATGAAACGCTGGCTTCGGTTCGCCAGCGGCTGCCGGTGCGCACGAGGTTTCTGGGGTATGGACACCGGGTGAGCTTTGGCTTCGTTGCCGGCAGCGCGCTTTCCAGTTTCAGCGCAAAGAAGGTCGTGGCGCGGGCGGCGGCCGATGTGACGGCTTGGAATCAGCTGGGCTGCCTTTCGCCGCATGTCATTTACGTGGAGCACGGCGGCGCGGTTTCGGCGGAGAACTTTGCCCAGATGCTGGCGGACGAGCTGGCCCGGCGCGAAGGGCTGGAACCACGCGGCGAGGTTCCCGTGGAAACCGCGGCGACCATTGCCTCACGGCGGGCGTTCTATGAGGTGCGCGCCGCGCATTCGCCAGACACGCGCTGCTGGCGCAGTGACAATTCCACCGCTTGGACGGTGGTTTACGAGGCGGATCCCCGTTTCCAGCTGTCCTGCCTGAACCGGTTCATCTATGTGAAAGGCGTCACAGATTTGAAAGGTGTGCTGGAGAATGTGGACACCGTTCGCGGCCAGGTGTCGACGGTGGGCATTGCCGCCTCTGAGGATCAAATGCCGCCAATTGCCTTGAGCCTGGCGCGCTGGGGGGCCACGCGGGTTTGTCCGTTGGGACAAATGCAGGATCCACCGCTGACGTGGCGGCATGACGGCCGGCCGGCGTTGGGTGATTTGGTGACCTGGACGGATTTTGAATTATGAAAATGGAACTTCGGAAATCGTTTCAATTTGAGGCGGCGCATCTCCTGCCCAAGCTCCCGGCGGATCACAAGTGCCGTCGTCTGCATGGCCACAGCTTTCAAGTCGAGGTCGTCGTCGCGGGCGAAGTGGATGAGCGGCTGGGCTGGGTCATGGACTACGCGGACATCTCGGCGGCCTTCAAACCGATCTGGCAACGGTTGGACCATTATTACTTGAACGAAATCCCCGGCTTGGAAAATCCCACAAGTGAGAATATTGCGGCTTGGATTTGGAAAGAATTGAAACCACAGCTCCCATTGTTGTCGCAAATTGTTGTGGCTGAGACGTGCACTGCGAAGTGTGTTTGTCACGGATGAGAACTTGGCACTTTTCATCAGTAAAGTGGCAAAAAAGTGGCGTGCTGAATCAACTAGTGCGTTGATTTATTTTTTTTGTTTGATAGGATCGCAGCAAATCAGCCACAGAAACCACTAGACGCATTATGTGTAAAAAACTTCTTCCGTGCTCAAAAATCACACGCATTCTTCCAGCCGCCATTGTTGGTGCAGTGCTTTTGGTATCCAACAAGTCCTCGGCAAATCTTCTGTTTTATGAAGGTTTTGATTACACGGCCAACCAGACTTACATCGGTCAGAATGGTGGCAGTGGTTTTTCAACAGCGTGGCAGGCTAACAGCACCGCCAATGGTAACGCGATGGTATTGTCCGGCAGTCTGACTTATACAGATCAAAATGGTCACGCCTTGGTCACGGCTGGCAATCGTGGCATGTCAACAGGAGATGGCACGGCATCGGGCTCAAACACAGGCGGAACCACGGGCAACGGACAAGTGGTCCGTCAAATCAGTGTTGCTGGAAACCCGGGCGGAGTTGCTTTAGGCAGCAATGGCGTAGCTACCACCTGGATTAGTTTGATGGCTCAACGAACCGACTTGCCTTTTGTATCCTCGGGTGGGGCATATTTGCACGGACGTGCAGGCAGTTTGCAGTTGTTTTCAGGAGTGAACGCAACTGGTGGTGCTGGTTCGGAAAACCTCAGCGTGGGGCGCGCCAGCCAAAACAGCGAAACCACTATCGGCTCTTTGCCGGACGACACCTGGTCCATTTTTAACGCTGGCAATGCCAATGGTCAGAAGGCATCCAACCTTTCATTTCTGGATCCTGCTTTTATCCTGATCCGCATTGACCATGTTGGGACGGTTTCCACAACGGCGGGTAATGCCGACACCGCGTATGTTTGGTATAATCTGCCAGACCTGTCTGTGGAACCGTCGATTGGAACTGCTGACACCACCATCAGCTCCTCGGAATTTGCCTCTACCCGTGACTATGCCATCTCCGCTCTGCGCATCTTCGGCGGCAGCCGCAACACCACTGTCGGTTACGGTCAGATTGACGTCGATGAAATCCGCGGCGGCACCACGTTCACGGATGTCTCCCCCTTCACCTCTTCGGTTCCTGAACCGGCGACGGGCATGATCCTCGGGTTCGGTATTTTGGGAATGCTCCTGCGCAAGCGGGCTTGATTCCAATTTCAATTCTTGCACAGGGGCGGAGTGATCCGCCCCTTTTTCTTTTTCCCCGGCCTTGGATTTGCATCTGTTGATTTCCCCGGCGCGTGTCATGACGTAATATTTTTGCAATTTACGTGACGGCAAATCATGCTTGCCTGCATGACGCAACCGCTCGCTTTGATTTTGTATGAAAAACTTCTGCCGGGGTCCCAGTTGGTAAATCGTTTGCAGGATCTGAATTATCGCGTCCAGGCTGTTTCCCATCCTGATTCGCTCGTCGGTTGCGCCGAGGCGGAAATGCCAATGGTCGTCGTCGTTGATCTCACCTCGACCACCTGTGATGTGCCGGCATTGATTTCCAAAATGAAACAGAACCCGGGCACTTCGCACATTCCCGTGATTGCCTTCGGGCCGGAGGCAGCACTAGATTCATTTCAAGCAGCCCTCAACGCCGGTGCGGCTCTGGTCACCGGGGAAGTGGCAATCCTCAGCCATGTTTCAGAACTGCTGGAACAGGCTTTGCACGTTGATTGAGCCGTCTCCGAGGCAATGCAATTCGACCAATTTGCAAACTGACGCTTGACCGTAATTTTACGTAGCGGTATTGTCGGAACGAACTGAGGCGTATGAGTATCAAAATGTATTTACCGGCAGGGCGTTCTGTAGTGCGCATGTCGGTTTTTCTTTTTTTACACGACTCAAAAAAAGGAGAACATTATGGCCAGCGGCAAAGTAAAATGGTTCGATAACAAAAAGGGCTTCGGTTTCATCTCACAGGACACGGGAACGGATGTTTTCGTGCACCACTCCTCGATTCTGGGACAGGGATTCAAATCCTTGAACGAGGGCGAGCCCGTCATCTTCGACGTGGTCCCCGGTGAAAAGGGTTTGAAAGCCCAGAATGTAAAACGTCCTGGCGCGCTGTAAGTTCGGAAGCGCCCCGACGCCTCTTCAATGGCGGTGGTTTTTTCTTTCGCCGCCCGCTTTCTTTTCCCCAGACCTCCCCTAGACTCTGTCCGTGCCGGAAAATTCCAGTCCCGTTCCCAGTCTTTACGTTCATGTGCCCTTTTGCGCCCATAAATGCGCCTACTGTGCGTTTTATTCGGAGGCATCCAGCGGCGAGTTGATCAACCGTTATGTCGCCGCGCTGATCCGCGAACTGGAACTCGTCGCGGCGGATGCTAAACCCGCGACTGTTTTCTTCGGCGGCGGCACCCCCTCGCTGTTGAACCTCCGGCAATGGGAGCAAATCCTCGAGGCCATGCGGCGACTGGAGCTGCTCGGGGCCGAAGAATTCACCGTCGAGTGCAATCCCGCCACCGTCTCCCTGGACAAGGCGAAACTGCTCCGTTCCCATGGCGTCAATCGCATATCAATGGGCGTGCAGTCGCTGGATGAAAACCTTCTCGACCGTCTCGGGCGGATTCACTCCCGCGAGATGGTGTTCAAGTCCTTCGACATCCTTCGCGCCGCGGGCTTCGAAAATCTCAACCTCGATTTGATGTTCGCGATTCCCGGGCAGACGATGGACATCTGGCGGGCGACCTTGGATGAAGCCATCGCGCTGGGCAGCGAACATTTGTCCAGCTACGAGGTGATTTACGAGGATGACACGCCGCTGTTTGAGCAGATGAAGGCCGGCGAATTCGACGTGGACGAGGATCTCGCCTGCGACATGTATGAGGAGCTGGTCCAGCGTTCCGCCGCCGCCGGTTTTGTGCAATATGAGATCGCCAATTTTGCGCGCAATCGAACGGGCCTGGCGGCCGAACCGCATCTGCCGAATCTCGCCTGCCGGCACAACGTCAATTACTGGCGCCACGGCTCCTTCTACGCGCTGGGTCCGAGTGCGACGGGATACGTTCGTGGCGTGCGCACCAGGAACTGGTCCAACACCCAGCTCTATTGCGACCAGCTGGAGAAGGGCAGGCGCGCGATTGAATCCAGCGAAGAACTGCCGCCGTTGCGTCGGGCCGGTGAGGCCGCCGCGTTTGGTTTGCGCATGAATGCCGGATGGCCGTTCGCGGATTTTTCAAAAACCACCGGCTTTGATTTGCGCGAGGAGTGGTCTGGTGAAATGCGCGCCTTGTCCGAACGCGGCTGGGGCGTGATTGAGAAGGACCGTTTCCGGCTGAGCCGCGAGGGGCTTCGATTTGCCGATGCCGCCGCGGAGATGTTCCTGCGCTAGGCGGCGGCCGGGGTTTGGGGGCCGGACAGTTTCTGCCAGGCGATGAGGCCGGTGAGCACGGATATGGCGGCGCACACGAAATACGGCAGGCTGGGATGGGTCTGGAACACCATGCCCGCAAAGATGGGGCCGGCGATGCGCGCCAGGCTGCCCGCGCTTTGGGCGACGCCGATCGTGGCGCCTTGTTCGCCAGCGGGCGTAAGCAGCGACAGCAATCCAAACAGAGGCGGCCGCGTCAGTCCCGAGCCCATGGCCAGCAGCGCCAGCACGCCCAGCAAGGCCCACCACGATCCACTGCCGGTGCTGAAGAGCACATGCCAGCTCAGTTCGCCGGTTTCCCGGATGTTTCCATGCACAAACGGAATCAGGGCGAGGCTTGATCCGGTCAGCAGCAAACTCAGGATGATCAGCTTGCGTTCGCCGAATTTTTTAACCAGACGTCCGATGGGCCCGCCCTGAATGAACGCGCCGACAATGCCCGAGTACATGAACAGCGTGCCGGCGATTCGCCGAGCGATTTTGAGGTCCTCGTCATTGGCTAGGTCGAGGCCGAAGTTCCGGGAAATGATCAGACCCAGGGTGAGTTCAAAGCAGGTGAAGCAAAACGTGGCCAGGAAAAAGACCGTGATCAGGAGCCCAACGGTCGGCCGGCCGAACGTGTGACGCCATTGAGCAAAGCGCGGACGGTTCGCCACGTGTTCGGCCGTCGGCGTCCAGCTCTCCTTCAAAATGAAGAACGCGAGAACGAGATTCGCCGCGCACAAGGCGCTCGCCACCCAGCCTGGCCCGCCGTCGCCGAACCAGTCCGCGCTGCGTCCGCCAATCCACGGGCCGAAGATGAATCCCAGCCCGAACGCCATGCCGATCAGGCCCATGCGCTTGGAGCGCTGTTCCGGCGGGGAGATGTCGGCGATGTAAGCCTGCGCCACGGTGATGTTGGCGCCGCAGATGCCGGCGAACACCCGCGAGGCGATGATCATCCACAGGGCGGTCGAGCCTTCCAGCCGGGTGGCCAGAGCGAACCAGGCGTAGGCAATGACCGATCCGGCGGTGCTGATCAGCAGAATGGGGCGCCGGCCTTTCCGGTCGGAGAGCTGTCCCCAGAACGGAGCGAAGAGGAACTGCATCGCCGAGAACGAGGCCATCAGCAGGCCCAGCTCAAAACCGTTGGCATGGTAGCTTTTCGCGTACAGCGGCAGCTGCGGCAAAACGATGCCAAAGCCGACCAGGTCAATGAAGACGGTGAGGAAGATGACCAGCAGGGAAGGTTGCCGTTTCATGACCAGGGCAGGCGATTCCGGCGGTGGTTCGGTGTTTGGTTCAACATCGGCGCAAGTTTATGGCGCAGCCCCCGCTAGTCAAGGAACGGCCCGGAGAATTTTGTCCGTTAAGCGCTTGGGCAGATGCACCGATAAGAATCCATGAAAAAGCGCCTGCCCGGTGTGGTCCGGAGTTCATGCAGCGGCTTTTGATTCAAATGTTTTCGCGACATGCCACAGTTAAAACAGGCAAAACCGGAATTTAAAAAGGGCAAGACGCGCATCTTGCTGGCGGATGACCATGCGGTCGTCCGATTCGGCACCGCCGCCCTGCTGAACAAGGAAGCCGACCTCGAAGTGTGCGGCGAGGAGGAGGACGCGGCCCATGCGCTGAGCGCCATCGAACGGCTCAAGCCCGACCTGGTCATCGCGGACATCTCCCTCAAGGACAGCAGCGGGCTGGAACTGATGCGCAACATCAAGGCCCAGTTTCCCAAGCTCCCCGTCCTGGTTGTCAGCTCCCATGACGAATCCATCTACGCCGAAATCGCCTTTCGCGCCGGCGCCCTGGGCTATCTGATGAAGCAGGAGGCGCTTGAAAAGATTGTCACCGCCGTCCGTCGCGTGTTGAGCGGCGCCATCTATGTCAGCGACGCCCTCGCGGCCAAAATGTTGCAGCAACAGGTCCGCGGCCAGTCCACCATCAACGAGTCCCCCGTCAAGAGCCTGAGCGACCGGGAACTCGAAGTCTTTCAGATGATCGGCAACTGGAAGAAGACGAGCGACATTGCGAAGGAACTTCACCTGAGCATCAAGACCGTCGAGTACTACCGCGAGCAGATCAAGCACAAGCTCAACCTCGGCAGCGGATCGGAACTCACCCAGTATGCGACCTCCTGGGTTCAGCGGGAATGTCCCGTTTGACCAGTGGCTACTTGATGTAGCCTTGCGATTGGATGTATCCGGGCTTGCTTGATCGCTTAACCGACGATTCCGGTTCAATCACAGAGACCCTCCCCGCCGCCACGGAAGCTTCCTGACCGGACGCATCCTTGAAGAAATATGATCCTCCCTTGAGCACGGGTTTTCCCTGCGCCCCCATCTGTGTTCCGTTGTTCAGGGTGATGGTGTAGCGGTTGGAACAGCCGGCGAGCAACGCCAAGCCCAACAGGAGAAAGACCGGCGACAAGAGTTTCATGACTGTTTGATATGCTAAGGGGCCGAAGGGTTCAAGCTTTTGCGAAACCCGTCACCTGGCGCGGCCATCTCGGCCAGGCCCGCATTCAAAGTTTGTCCTGAAGCATAAAATCAGTGTTTCATCCCATCTTCGTCTGTGGCTAAATTCTGCCCAGCAATATGGAATACGAAGCCGTCATCGGTCTGGAAACCCACGTCCAGCTCAAAACGAAATCGAAGATGTGGTGTGGTTGCGCCAATGCCTTTGGCTCGGAACCCAACACCAACGTCTGCCCCGTCTGCCTCGGCATGCCCGGCGTGCTGCCCGTTCCCAACGAGGAGGCCCTGCGCAAGACCGTGCTCACCGGCTATCTCCTCAACTGCGAGATTCCCCGCTTCGCCAAGTTCGACCGCAAAAATTATTTTTATCCCGACGCCTCGAAGAACTACCAGCTCACCCAGTACGACAAGCCCAGCACCGCGAATGGCTTCGTCGAATTCGAGTTCAACGGCCTCGGCTCCGTCAACGGCATGGGCAAAGTCCGCATCACGCGCGCACACCTCGAAGAAGACGTCGGCAAGCTCACCCACTTTGAACGCTCCAGCGGCGTGGACTTCAACCGCGCCGGCGTGCCCCTGCTCGAAATTGTTTCCGAACCGGACATCACTGGCGCGGACATGGCCTATGCCTATCTCAATGCCCTGACGGAAATTTTGCACCAGGGCGGCGTCAGCGACTGCGACATGGAAAAGGGCATGGTCCGCTGCGACGTGAACATCTCCGTGCGGCCCAAGGGCAGCAAGGAACTCGGCGCCAAGATCGAGATCAAGAACATGAACAGCTTCTCCGGCGTGCGCCGCGCGGCGGAATACGAGATCGCGCGCCAGATCGAGGTCTTCAGCAAGGGCGGCAAGCTCATCCAATCCACGCGCCGTTGGGATGACGTCGCGGGCATCACCGAGGAGATGCGCACCAAGGAAAACGCCCACGACTACCGCTACTTTCCCGAACCCGACATGATGCCGCTCGCGCCGACCGATGCCTGGCTGGCGGACGTGAAGGCGCAGGTTTCGGAACTTCCCCTCGCGCGCAAGCAGCGCTTCATGCGCGACTATCAGCTGCCGGCCGGCGACGCGGAAGTGTTCAAGCTGAATCCCGCGCTCGGCGGTTATTTTGAAGGCATCGCCAAGGCCGCCAAGAATCCCAAGGCCGTGGCGAACTGGATCATCAACAACCTGTCCGCCAAGCTGGCCGAGT
Source organism: Verrucomicrobiota bacterium (assembly GCA_046346715.1). Classification (GTDB taxonomy): domain Bacteria; phylum Verrucomicrobiota; class Verrucomicrobiia; order Limisphaerales; family CAIQOK01; genus CAIQOK01. The sequence goes on along the minus strand of JAXMHO010000001.1, from coordinate 36,101 downwards.
TGAACGAGCGCGAGAAATCCGAGCAGGGCGCGATGGGCATCGAAGGCGAGGACCTCAAGCTGTCGTCGCTCGCCGATTTGAAGTTCAAGCCGGAACAATTGCTGGAGCTGGTCGCCCTGGTCGAAGCCAAGACCATCAGCAGTTCCGCCGCGCAGCAGGTCTTCGCCGAGATGTTCGAGACCGGCAAGGCCCCCGCCGCCATCGTGCAGGAGAAGGGGCTCGCCCAGGTCAGCGACACCGGCGCGATTGAAAAATTCTGCGACGAAGCCATCGCCGCCAATCCCGCGCCCGTGGCGGATTACAAGGCCGGCAAAGTCGCCGCGCTCAATTCCCTCAAGGGCCAGGTGATGAAACTCTCCAAGGGCAAGGCCAACCCCGCCCTCGTCGGCGAGATCCTGGAGCGCAAGCTCAAGGCCTGACGCCGGGCCGGGTTGTTTGCGCGAATCGTTTGGACCATACCGCCTCCGGCCAAGGACCGCGCTTGCGTTCACCGGACCAGTCTGGTGGAGAGGATTTTTGACTGGAGAATCTCTTCCGCAGACTGCTTGGAACAAGTTTACGACTGGGGAAAGCAGGTTAACAATTGCCCCAAAGCTTTCGACGACTGGTGCAAGCCTCCCGACAACTGTTCACAAGAGCGCAACAACTGTGGAACCCTTTCCGACAACTGTTGCGCGGGTTTCTTCAATTGTTAAATGCCTTGTGACGACTGTTGTCCGAAGGTTTACAACTGTAAAAATCTGTTTCACAGTCGTAAAAACCGCTGGAACACCCTTAAAACCTGGAAAAAGCCCCAAAGCCCACCCTTTTCTTCTGGGAGCCATTGAAACCGGGGGCAAATTCTAATGCAACCCCGTTGGGGTTGAGGATTTTTTGGACGATGACCCAGGGTAGTCGTTCCTCGCCCGCCCGGCTCGGATCGCCAACCTTGCGCTGAGGGACGGAATCCCGGTGGGATTCGGGAAAGCGCCGGAGGCGTGGCATAGTTATAGAATCCAAACCGGAAAAGAGGAAGTTCCGTCATGAGCGGAATAGGCGGATGGTGTCGCGCCCAAATAAAAAGCGGCGGAGGGCCGCCGCAGTCCACGACGCTGGCGCGTGATTTCATGACCCGCAAACTCGCGAAGCGTCTTGGAGTGCGCCAGTCCTCTGGCGCTTTGGAAGATACCGCTCCTGACGGAGCTGGAAATTCTGGGCGCGGGGTTTCTACAAAGATGACGCGCCTACGGCGCCGGGTCGGATGCCACACAATTTTCACTCGTGCCCACCACCGTTCACCCTACGAGATTGTTTGTAAGAAATCGCCACCTGTTGCTTCCTATATCACAGATAACTCGTGAACATTGCCGAACAACAACGACGATTCGCCGACTGGCTGCGCGACCACGGCGCGATTGTGCACCATGTTGTAAACGGCTTTGCCTCCGGTGACGACCGCAACGATCTGCTGCAGGAAGTCCTGCTCGCCATTTGGAAATCCATTCCCGCGTTTCGCGGTGAGGCCAAGCCGACCACCTATCTTTATCGCGTCAGTCACAATGCCGCGTTGCTGTGGAGTCGCACGGAGAAAAATTACCGGCGGCGTGTCGAGCGATTCACTACCTCCTCGACCGAAGTTCTGACGGCGGACGCCGACCCGCTGACGGACGAGCGGCTGGGGAAGATTTACGCCGCCATCCACCAACTCAAACCGCTGGATCGTTCGCTGATGCTTCTGTCGCTGGACGGCTTGAGCTATCGCGAGATGGCGGACGTCCTTGGTCTGTCCGAAAGCAACGTCGGCGTAAAACTCAACCGCATCAAAGCTCAACTCACTGAAACCCTGAAAGGAAACGAACATGAACCTGAATGAACTGCAAAACACCTGGAACTCGCCGCGCAACCGCCTGCCCAGCGCCGAACAAGAGCAACTGGCGCAACACTTCATCCGCCAGATGATCCGCCGCCGCCGCTTTCAGGCAATCTGGCTGACCAACACGTTTGTCTGGCTGACGCTCATTACCGTGGCCGTCATCCAAACCATTGCCACCGGCAAATTCAGCCTCGCCCGTGAGTGGGCCGTGATCCCGCTGATGCTCGCGCCTTGGATTGTTGCCATCTACTTCCTGCGGCGATTTCTCAAGTCGAGTGATCTGGTGGCGGGCGGCGACGTGCCGGTAGCCGACGCGTTTCAGGTGGCGCTAAAATTCAATCGGACGGAGCAAACGCATCTAAAACTGGTGGGCGCGTTACTGGCGTTGGTGATTCCACTTGTGGTGATGGCAGTGCAACAACTTCATGCGGCGGGCAAGGTGTCGGCAAAAGACCAGACCAACATGGCCGTCTTTTTCAGCGTTGTTCTCGTCGTGAGCGGGGCGATGGTGGCGGCACGGTATTTTCGCTGCGTGTTACCGCGGCAGCGGAAGCTCAATGCGCTACTGGCGGAAATGTCCGGCCCAGCGTGACCTCGGAATTTGCCATCCTGTAGCTTCCAGAGTTCCGATTGGAAATGAAAAAGCCCAAGGCTTTCACCTTGGGCTTTGAATCTTTTGCCGGTCGTCGGTGAAGGCTATTTATTCTTCCCATGCACCTTCGACGCGACTTTCAGGCGCAGGCCGTTCAGGCGGATGAAGCCGGTGGCGTCGTCCTGGTTGTAGGCCTTGGTCGGGTCGGCTTCCATCGTGGCGATGTGCGGGTTGTAGAGGCTGACCTTGGACTTGCGGCCGGCGACCATGATGTTGCCCTTGTAAAGTTTCACGCGCACCGTGCCGGTGACGTTCTTCTGCGATTCCTCGACGTAGGCCTGCAACGCCTCGCGTTCGGGCGCGAACCAGAAGCCGTTGTAAACGAGCTCGGCATATTTCGGGATGAGCGCGTCGCGCTGGTGCATGACTTCGCGGTCCATCGTGAGCGATTCCATCTGGCGATGCGCGAAATGCAGGATCGCGCCGCCGGGCGTCTCATACACGCCGCGGCTCTTCATGCCGACGAAACGGTTCTCCACCATGTCCACACGACCGACGCCGTGTTTGCCCCCAAGCTTGTTCAGCGCCTTCATCACGCCGAGCGGGTTGAGCTTCTTGCCGTTGACCGCGACGCAATCGCCCTTCACGAAATCGAGTTCGACGAACTCAGGTTTGTCCGGCGCGTCTTCGGGCAGGCAGGAGAGCGTGCAGAAATAGCCGCGGTTCTTGAGGTCGTAGCTGTCATACCACGGATCTTCGAGAATGCCGGCCTCGTAGGAGATGTGCAGGAGGTTGCGGTCCATCGAATACGGTTTCTTGGCGCTGGCCTGCACGGGAATTTTGTGCTTGGCGCAATAATCAATCATCTCCTGGCGACCGGGGAATTCGCTGCGATAGCGTTCGTCGCGCCACGGGGCGATGACTTGCAAATCGGGTGCGAGCGCGGCGGCGGTGAGTTCGAAGCGGACCTGATCGTTGCCTTTGCCCGTCGCACCATGCGCGATGGCGTCGGCTTTTTCCGCCTTGGCGATTTCAACCATGCGCTTGGCGATGAGCGGACGTGCAATAGACGTGCCGAGAAAATATTGGCCCTCGTAAATCGCCCCGGCGCGGATCATCGGATAGATGAAGTCCTTGGCGAATTCTTCCTGCAAGTTGTCGATGTAAATCTTGGAAGCGCCGGTCTTGATGGCCTTCTTTTCGAGGCCGTTCAATTCTTCTTCCTGCCCGATGTCGGCGCAGAAGCCGATCATCTCGGCGTTGTATTTTTCCTTGATCCAGGACATCAGCACCGAGGTGTCGAGTCCGCCGGAGTATGCGAGAACGATTTTCATGCGGCGGAGATTAAAGCGACAAAACACCGCCTAGGCAAAGCGGAAATGGGCGGCCGGCGGGCGGGGTGTCAATCCCAGCCGTGCATGGAGTCGTAGCGGAAGGTCATCTCGTTGCTGACGTAGCCTTTGAACCATTTGGCATGGCCGTCGGCGAAGAGAATGTTCTGGCCCTGGTTGTGCGCCTGCCATTCCTCGAAGGGCCAGCCGTTGACCGCGCCGCCGACGCAGTTCTGGGAGTAGTCGTCCTTGTCGGCGTCGGTCGGCTCGAAGTCCAGCGTGTCGCCGATGAGCACGAAGGCGGTGGGGAAGAGAATGCGCCGGGTGCGGACCGGGGCGTTGGTGCCGTCGGCGATGATGGCCGCGCGGGTGCCGTTGAAGTAGTTGAACATCGACTGCTTTTCGAGCGGCACGAGCTTGTTGGCGGGACAATGATAAAGGTTCGTGTTGGCCAGGTAGGAGAACATCTGCTGCATCCAACTGAAATTGTGGGTGACGGGATCCAGCTGGTTCCAGGGGATGTGGCCGCCTGATTCCGGACACGAACCGTTGGCATCGTCGGAATACATCGTCACGCTCACGCCCATCTGGTGGAGGTTGGAGACGCATTGGATGGCCCAGGCGCGTTGTTTGGCCGAGGTCAGCGAGGGCAGAAGCATCGAGGCCAGGATGGCGATGATGGCAACCACCACGAGCAGCTCGATCAGGGTGAAGGCACGGGATGCTTTCATGGGATTTCAGACGTGAACCGCGGTGAATTGTTTCAAACTATTTTCGGCGGGCCCGGGCGGGGAGCCGGCGGAGTTTGCAATTCGCCGCAGGTTCACTTACTTGTTAGGCGCTTTATGGGCACGCCTGAGAACATCGTCACGATCCGCAATTTGTCAAAGCTCTATCGTCAGGGCGAAATCAACGTGACCGCGTTGAACAACATCTCGCTCGACATCGCCACGCACGAGTTTCTCACCCTGATGGGGCCGTCCGGCTCGGGAAAATCCACGTTGCTGCACATCATAGCCGGCATTGACCGGCCGACCAGCGGTGAATGCCGCGTGCAGGGGATTGACGTGGCCCAGTTGAATGAATCGCAGCTCGCGGACTGGCGGAATCAAAACGTCGGCTTTGTTTTCCAGACCTTCAACCTCATTCCCGTGCTGACGGCGTTTGAAAATGTCGAACTGCCTCTGCTGCTGACGAAACTCAGCCGCAGCGAGCGTCGCAAACAGGTCGAGACCGCGCTGGAAATTGTCGGACTGGCCGACCGGGCGAAGCATCTGCCCAAACAGATGTCCGGCGGTCAGGAACAGCGCGTGGCCATCGCCCGGGCGCTGGTGACGGATCCGGCGCTGGTGGTGGCGGATGAGCCGACGGGAAATCTCGATTCGCACTCGGCGCAGGAAGTTTTGAAGGTGCTGCAATCCCTCAGCCGGGAGGCCGGCAAGACCGTCATCATGGTCACGCACGATCCCAAGGCGGCGGCGTTTGGTTCACGCAGCATTCACCTGGAGAAGGGCGAGCTGCTGGAGAACGCGCCGGCGCATTGATGCCGGCGGCGGGAAATCATTCCAACGTCAGAAAGTTCGTCTGGCTCTGGCTGACCAGCAGCACACTGGAGGAGCCAATCGCCGCGACCTGCATTTCACGCACGATGTCACCGACGCGGACGCTTTTGCCGTTGATGACGGCGGAAGGCTGCGGCGGGGTATAGAACACGGCCTGCAACCGCAACGGTGGCGGGGCGACCGGCGCTACGGCCATGGCGGCGGCCGGGGCGGGATTCTCAGCCGGAACGGGAGCCGGCGGCAGCACGGGCACTTCCTTCGCCGCCACCACCAACGGGGCAGGAGCGAGGTCGAATATCTGCGCCACCGGTTTGGCCTCCGTCTTTTCAACGGGTGTCGCGCTGGTCGGTTTGGCCGGGACGCTGGAGGATTTTTCGGCGCGGTTGGCCAGATACAGGGAAAACAAAGCCGCGGCGATGATGGTCAGGACCGTGGCCGGGAGCACCAGGCCCAGCCCGACTTTTCCCTCGGCGGGCGGATCAATTGGCCGCAATGGCAGATGCACGACCGGCACGGTGCCCCGGGTTTTCTGAACTTCCGAAGCGCGTTTGAGGGCGTCGTTCACGAGACTCATGCGCCCACCTCGCCTTCGAGTTCCTGGATGGCTTTGCCGATGACGCGGTAGTCGAGTTCCTCGGTTTGATTCACATAACCGGCCAGCAGGGCCTTGTCGCAAATGGCGTTGACCAGCCGCGGAATGCCGCCGGTGTAGTGATGGATGCGCCACAGCGCCGGCCGGGTGAAGCGCGGTGCGCCTTTTGCACCAGAAACTTCCAGCCGGTGCTGGATGTATTGGGCGATCTCCGCCTGGCTCAGCGGCGACAAGTGATAGCGGACGGTGATGCGCTGGCGAAGCTGGCGGAGGCTGGGGCTGTTCAGCCGGTCGCGCAGTTCCGGCTGACCCATCAGGACGATTTGCAGCAGCTTGCGGTTGTCCATCTCCAGGTTGGAAAGCATCCGGACCTGTTCCAGCAACTGCTCGGTCAGGTTTTGCGCCTCGTCGATGATCAGCACTGCGTCGCGTCCCTGTTCCACCTGCCACAGCAGGAAATTGTTGATGGCGGCGACGGTGTCGAGCCGGTCCATGCCCTTGACGTCCAGGCCGAATTCCGTGGCGATGGCCTTCATCAGTTCGTCCGGGTTCAGGACGGGGTTCAGGATGAGCGCGGTGGAGAAATTTTCGTTGAGCTGTTCCAGCATCGCCCGGCAGAGGGTGGTCTTGCCGGCGCCGACTTCGCCGGTCAGCTGGACGAAACCTTTTCGTTCCCGAATGCCGTAAAGCAGGTGATTGTAGGCCTCGCGATGTTTCGGGCTGTAAAAGAGGAAGCGCGGGTTCGGCGTGATGTCGAACGGCGCTTCCGTCAAACCATAGTAATCCAGATACACGCCCTGCGTAGAGCAGGACGGATGCCCGGGCGAAAAGTGCCGCCTGCCGCCGTCAACAAGGCAAAAAGTGTCCTGAACTGAAACTTTTTTGCCCGGTAAGCGGTCAGGCTGGGGAACCAACCCGGTCCGCGGACGTCAGAGAACAAGTTGGGATTGACTGTTTTGCGTGCGTGTAGTGCCATGATGCGCATCCCGGCACCAATGAGCTGTTTCCGCTCGAACGTTGGTATCGTTGGCGCTCTGAAAAGCCGCCGGCATTTATGAACCGAGTCCCCGCCATCCTGTTGCGTCCGCGCCTCATCGCCGGCGCCCTCGCGCTTTTGCTGACGGTGCAGATTGTTCCTGCCCAGGCTCCGGCCGTTGGACCGGCCACGCCGCCGCCGCGCACGCTCACCCAGATCAACTCCCTGCACGGTGAAAAGGCGGGCCGCACCCGGGCCCAGCGCAAGCTGGATTCCCAGCTGATCTACGGCGGAAAAATCGCCCGCGGCCAGACCATCGCCGGCGTCACCAGCCTGCGCGCCGATTTGAACCTGCGGACGAACGGACTGGTCCTCGTGGACATCAACGGCACGGTCAGCGACCGCCTGCTCGACCGCATCCAGGCCAATGGTGGCCTGGTGGTGAATCACTACAAACACTTTCGCGCCATCCGCGCCTGGGTGCCGATCACCTCGGTTGAATCGCTCGCGGATGACACTGACGTGCGGTTCATCGGCCGCGCGGCCACGGCCATGGTCAACGTCGGCAGCGTGACGTCCCAAGGGGACATCACGCACCGGGCGGGCGAAGCCCGGACGCTCTTTGGCGTGGACGGTTCCGGCGTGAAGGTCGGCGTGCTCTCGGACAGCATCAATTTCATCACCAACGCCCAGGCGCTTGGCGATCTCGGTCCGGTCACGGTGCTGCCCGGCCAGGGCGGCAGCGGGAGCGGCGAAGGCACGGCAATGCTGGAAATCGTCCATGACCTCGCGCCGGGATCGGATCTCTACTTTGCCACCGCTTTCAACGGCCCGGCCAGCTTTGCGCAAAACATCATCGACCTCCGCAACGCCGGCTGCGACATCATCATCGACGACGTCACCTACCTGAACGAATCGCCGTTTCAGGATGCGCTCATTTCGCAGGCGGTGAATGCGGTCTCCGCCGATGGCGCGCTGTTTTTTTCCTCGGCGCGAAATTCCGGCAACAAGAACGACGGCACATCCGGCACGTGGGAGGGAAACTTCGTGGATGGCGGCGATGCCGGCGGCGGCCGCGGCGGCCGGCTGCACAACTTTGGCGGCACCGTCTTCAACATCGTCGGCTCCGGGGGCAGCAGCCGGCGCGTGGATTTGTTCTGGGCGGATCCGCTGGGCGCCTCGACCAATGACTACGATCTCTACATCACCGATTCGCTGGGCAACATCCTGCGCGGCTCCACCACGGTGCAGGACGGTTTTGGCGACCCTTACGAAGCCGTGGACACGTTGAATGCCGGTGAGCGCATTGTGATCGTGAAATTTTCCGGCGAGGACCGCTTTCTGCACCTCGACACCGGCCGCGCGGTCCTTTCCATCACCACCGCCGGCTGTGTGCGCGGCCACAACGCCTCCGGTGCCTCGAACGCCTTTTCCGTGGCGGCGACGTGGGTGCGAAATCCCGTGGTGCCCTTCACCGGCGGGGCGTCCAATCCCGTCGAAAACTACAGCTCCGACGGCCCGCGGCGGATGTTCTTCAATCCCGACGGCAGCCCGATTACGCCGGGAAATTTCCTGGCGACCGGCGGCGTGGTTCTGCAAAAGCCGGACATCACCGCCGCCGACGGCGTGTCCACTTCGCTCCCGGGCAGCAGCGGCTTGAACCCCTTCTTCGGGACTTCCGCCGCCGCCCCGCATGCCGGAGCGATTGCCGCGCTGGTCAAGTCCTTCAACCGCGCGCTGACCCCCGCGGAAATCCGAGACATCCTGCAAAGCACCGCGCTGGACATCGAGGCGGCGGGCGTGGACCGCGACTCCGGCCACGGCATCGTCATGGCCAAGGCGGCGTTGCAGGCGGTGGTCGCCACCCAGTCCGCCCTGGGCGTCACCGGCGGTTCGGTAGTCGAAGGCGACGGCGGCGAAACCAACCTGGTCTTCGACGTCGGGCTCTTTCCGCCCTCGACCAACACGGTCACGGTCAGCTTCTCCACCACCAACGGCAGCGCCACGGCGGGGCTTGATTACATCGCCACCAACGGCTCCCTGGTCTTTCTGCCCGGCGAAACCAACCACACCATTGCCGTAACCGTCCTCGGCGAGACATTGCCTGAAGGCGACGAGACGTTTGAGCTTGGGCTGTCGTCGCCCACGAACGGTTTTCTTTTCCAAGGCGCGGCCACGGGATCGATTCTCAACGACGATCCGCTGCCGGCGCTGTCGATCACCGGCAGTTCCGTCATCGAAGGAAATTCCGGGCTGACCAACCTCCTGTTCACGGTGAGCCTTTCCGGCCCCAGCGGTTCGCCCGTGTCGGTTCAGTACCACACCAGCGATGACACGGCCGTCGATGGTTCCGATTATTTGGCGACTTCGGGAACCCTCCTTTTTGAACCCGGCGCCACGAGCACGAATATCAGCCTCACCGTTCTTGAAGACGTCGTCGTCGAGGCCGATGAATCCTTCTATGTCATCCTGGACCAACCGACCAACGCAACCCTCGCCGTCAGCGTGGCGGCCGGCGTCATCCTCAACGACGACGGCCTGCCCGGTGAACCGGATCATTTTGCGTGGAGCGCGGTGAGCACGCCGCAGTATGTCGGCCAGCTGTTTGAGGTTACGCTGACGGCGCTCGACTACTTCAATCAGACGGCCACGAACTTTGCCGGGCCGGCCTTTCTGTCCGCGCACATTCCCGGGGCGGGAACTCTCTTTGCCACGGACTTTGAAACGCTGCTGCCAGGTTTCACGGTGGACAACAACCTCGGCAACGGCAACGGGCTGTGGCATCGGACTGCGGGCCGCGGCGGCGATGCCGGGCACAGTTCTTCGAACAGCTTCTATTATGGATTCGGTGAGGGGCTTGGCGGCGGCGGCAGTTACAACACCGGCACCAGCGAAGGCGGGCTGGTTTCGCCGTTGATCAATCTCGCCGGCGCGCTGGCCCCGGTCGCGCTGCAATTCAATTACCTGCTTCAAACCGAAGGTGATCCCAACTACGATTTTGCGCTGGTGGAAATCTCCACCAACAACGGCGTGTCGTTTGAGCCGCTTGCGGATGCCAACACCGGCGGAGTTCTCACCAACAACACGCACGGCGTCTGGGTCGCAGCTTCGCTGGATCTCACGCCCTACGTCGGCCAGCAGATCCGCCTGCGGTTTCATTTCAATTCCGTGGACGCCGTCGGCAACGCGTTCGAGGGCTGGTATGTTGATGATGTCGCCGTGGCCAGCGCGCAGGCTCATCCCGTGCTGACGCCGTCGCTGACCGGCGATTTCACCAACGGCATCTGGTCTGGAACCGTCGCCGTGCAGCAAACGGGCACGAACGTTTTCCTCCACGCCAACGATCAGGACGGCCACCTCGGCGACACGGGATTCTTCGACGTGCTGACCGCGGATGACTTGTCGATCAGCTTCACCGGCACGCCAACATCTGTTCTGGCCGGAACCGGGCTGGCGTATTCCTTGAATCTCTTCAACACCGGTCCATCCACGGCGACCGGCATTCTTGTCACCAACCTTCTGCCTGAAGGGATTTCCAACATTGTCGTCACGCCGGGGCAGGGAAGCTTCACCATTGAAAGCAACGCCGTCATCTGCGACGTCGGCAGTCTGAACAGCCTGGGCTTCGTCACCATCGGCATCGCCTACACGCCCTTGACGGCGGGAACGATCACCCACCAGGCGTTTGTCTCGCGTGCGGAACCGGACGGTGATGCGACCAACAATGCCGTCACCGGCGTCACGACCGTGTTTGTGCCGGCGCTCTCCATCCAACCGGCGACCGTGGTGGAGGGAAATGCCGGCGTCACGAACGTAGTTCTGTCGGTTCAGCTTTCGGAGCCGGCCAGTTTCCCGGTGATGGTCAGCTACACCACGGGCGACTTGGACGCGGTGGCGGACAGTGATTACGTTCCCACCAACGGCGTCATCAACTTCGCGCCGGGCGAGACAAACCAGACAATCCAGGTCGAAGTTCTCGGCGACACTTTGTTTGAGAGCAACGAAACGTTCCGCGTGACGCTCGCCAATCCCACCAACGCCATCCTCGGACTGGCAACGGCGGCGGTCACCATTCTCAACGACGACGTGGCTCCCGTGCTGTCCATTGGCGACGTGACGGTGTTGGAAGGAGATGCCGGCGTCACCAATGCGCTCTTCCCGCTTTCGCTCAACACAGCCGGCGGTCGTCCAGTCACGGTGACATTCAGCACCGCCACCGGTTCCGCGGCGGCGGGGGCTGACTTCACCGCCACGGCCGGCGTGGTGACGATTCCACCCGGCGACACCAATGCTTTCGTGCAGGTTCCGGTGCTCGGCGACACCCTGAACGAAACCAACGAAACTTTCTTCGTGAATCTCTCTGCGCCGGTGAACGCCACCTTGGCAAACACTCAAGGCGCGGGTGTGATCGAAGATGATGACGCCTTGCCGACCGTGGTCGCCGCCGGCGTTTCGGTGACGGCGGATGACTGCAACCACAACGGCGTCGTGGATGCCGGCGAATTGGTGACGCTGGCCTTCGCCCTGCGCAACATCGGCAGCCGGTCGGCGTCGTCGAATCTCGTCGCCACGCTGCTGCCCGCCGCGGATGTGTATGCCCCGAGCGGACCGCAATCGTATGGTGTGCTGGCTCCCGGTGCGACGAAGTCCAACCTGTTTTCCTTCCGGGCCAATGCGATGTGCGGCACGGTCATTCAGCCCGCGCTGCAACTGCAGGACGGCCTGGCGGCGCTGGGGCAGGTTTCGTTTCCCATCCTGCTGGGCTATTCGTCAAACCTCTGGACCTTTGCCAACAGCGGCTTCATCAGCATTCCGGACTCCGGCAAGGCCACGCCATATCCTTCCAGCATCGTGGTGTCGAATCTGTCCGGCGCGCTCCGCAAGGTGACGGTGAAGCTCATCAACCTCAACCACACTTGGACGGATGACCTCGATGTGCTGCTGACGGGTCCCGGCGGCCAGAAGGTGATGCTCATGTCCGACGCCGGCGGTTCCTCGCATCCGGTGAATTTCACGCTGACGCTGGACAGCGACGCCGCGCTGGCCTTGCCCGACAGCACTGCGATCACAAACATCGTGTATCGCCCGGCGGATTACGAAACCGGCGACGTGCTGCCGAGTCCCGCGCCCGGCGGACCGTTCAGCACCAGCCTGCATGCCTTCACCAACGCCAGCCCAAATGGGGTCTGGCAGCTTTTTGTCTACGACGACGCGGCGGGAGATCAAGGCAGTGTGGCGGGCGGTTGGGAACTGTCGCTGACCATGGTGAACGAAGGTGTGTGCTGCCAGTCGCCGCTGGAATTTGTCGGGCCGGTGCGTTACACCAACGGCGCCGTGGAACTCAGCGCCTTCGTGACGCCCGGACAAGGCTACCAGATCCAGGCCTCCACGAATCTCTTCGACTGGCTCGCGGTCACGAACATCTCCAGCACCTCGTCGCCGGTTTTATTCCTTGATCCCGACGCGGGCAGCTATCCGGCCCGCTTCTATCGCGGCCTGTCCCAGTAGCCCTCAAACTTTCGCGGCGATGTCCCGGACGGCCTTGAGCAAGGCATTTCCCTCGGCGTCGGTGCCGATGGTGATGCGCAGATGTTTCCGCACTTCCGGGGCGCTGAACCAGCGCACGAGGATTTTCCGGTCGCGTAGCTGTTGCAGCCAGGTCTCGGCGGGAAACAACGGCGGCTGCGCGAGGATGAAGTTCGTCTGGCTGGGCAGCACCCGGAAGCCGAGCTTGGTCAGTTCGCGCGACAGACGTTCGCGCGTGGCCAGGATTTTTTTGAAGTTCCGGCGGTAGTATCCCAGATCATCCAACGTCGCTTCCGCCGCGACTTGTCCAAGGCCGTTGACATTGTAGCTGTCGCGGATTTTGTGCAGCGCCGCGATCAGCTCGGGATGCCCAACGAAGTAGCCGACCCGCTGGAAGCAGAGCGAGTAGGCCTTGGAAAAGGTGCGGGAGACCAGGACGTGCGGAAACTTCAGCGCCAGTTCGAGCGCATTTTCACGGGCGAAATCCACATACGCCTCGTCCAGCACCACGACGCCCTTTTGCGCCGCGCAAAGTTTTTTCAACTCGGCCGTGGCGTAGCCGCGACCGCCGGGCGCGTTGGGCGTGGTAACCAAGGTGAGCGCCGCGTGAAAGTCCCAGACCCGTCCGCGCTTCAACGCCGCGACGTCCGGCAGGCTGAAATCCGCGGCGAGGGCGACGCTGTTGGTGGCCGCGCCGTGGGTTTCCGCGAGGACCGGATACAGCGAATAGCTCGGCGTGAAATACTGGACCAGGGATTTTGAATCGCGTGACCGGGCCTTGGCCTTGGGTTCGGTGAAGGCGCGGACCGCCAGGGCGAGGAGTTCGTCGGAGCCGTTCCCGACGATGATGTTTTCCGGGCGGCAGCGATGCAGCCGCGCCAGTTTTTCGCGGACCCGTTCGGCGGTGGGGTTGGGATAGAGCCGCAGCCGGCCATCGACGGCGGCCTTCACGGCGGCGAGGACTTTGGGCGACGGCGGGTAGGGGTTTTCGTTGGTGTTGAGTTTGATGAGGCCCTTGATCTTCGGCTGTTCACCGGGAACATAGGCGTGCAAGGAATGCACCAAGGGCCGGATCAGATGATTCAAGCGAGTCATGTCGGGGCCACGCTAGCAAATCCCGGCCGGCAACGGCAAAAGTAAATGCGGTCAGCGGCCGAGCTGCCGGACGAAAAAGCCGCGGATTTCGCGGGCGACCTCAGGCGGGGCAAAGATGCCGTGGCCCTTGTTGGGGATGATGGCCAGATGCGATTCCACACCGACGCGCAGCAGCGCCTCATGCAGCAATTGGCTTTGCTCCGGCGGCACCAGCCGGTCGGCGCCGCCGTGCAGGAGGAAGAACGGCGCGGCGTTGCTGCTGACGTAAAAAATCGGGCTGGCGAAGTTGGCTGCGTCCGCATGACTGGCCACCGGTCCGCCGATCAGCATCGCCACGGGATGCCCGGCATCGTTCCGCTGCTTGGGCGTGGCGACGAGGCGGTTCAGGTCGGTCGGCGGATAAAACGCGCAGACACCTTGAACCTTGCTGGAGAAACCGAGGTTGCCGCCCACGGTGCCCTCCATTTCGGAATTGCCCTCCGTGGTGCCGAGCAACGCGGCCAGATGTCCGCCGGCCGAAATGCCAAACACCCCGAGGTGGTCCGCATCCAGATTGAAGCGGTCGGCATTCGCGCGCAGCCAGCGGACGGCGCCTTTGCAGTCGTGGATCTGCGCCGGAAAGACGGCGACGTCATCGAGCCGGTAATCGATGCTTACGATGGCGACCTGCTCGGCGGCATACGAGGCTAGCGGACAAATTGTCTTGCTGCCCATGCGCCAGCCGCCGCCGTAAAGCCAGATGATGACCGGAAGTTTCCTTTGAATGTGTTTTGGACGATAGAGGTCGAGCCGCAGCTTGTGGTCGTCGACCTCGGCATAGATGAGATTGCGTTCAACTTGGACGCCGGCAGGATGCCGCATCAGGCAGCCGGCCACGCCCAGCGCCAGAACGCCCAGCAACACCAGGCTCACCACGACCCGGAGGAGTTTCGATTTGAGTGAAAACATCTGCGGACATTCTTTCACACGTCGGGCCGGCTGTCATCTCGCCCGGGCTTTGCATCAACCCAGGCGCTTTACCGGATGAAAGATCGTGCGCCGGCGCGTGGGGCGGCATTCGATCCAGGTGATTTGATCATGGGGCGGGCTGAAGCCGCACGGGGGAAGCCCGCAGGCATTCGCCACGGTGGCGAAGCGCAGTTCGGCGTTGCCGGCCAGGAGCGGTTCGCGCAGGTAACGCCGGCAGATGCGTTCCAGCGCCCGTTCGGTCAGAAGATAAAGGAACGGGACGGCACCCAGCGCGTACGGTTGGTAGGCCGCCGGCAGTTCGCCGGCGGCACGGAACCACGCCCATTCGGGTTCGCGTTGCGGCAGCCGGACGCTGGACGCGACGAAGGGGAAATCCCAGACGGCCTGGTAATATTCGCGGGCGGAAACGCGGCAATAGGTATCCCATTCCACAATCCACCAGCGGTCGCAGCGCTCCTGCTTTTGCAGAAACCAGGAGCAGACCAGCCAGTCGCTGCCGCGCCGAATATTGCGGGCGTGGGCCTGGGCGACCTCGGGCGTGGCGGCGAGTTCATAGCCGCCCCGGAAAGATTTTCCCGCGCTCATGGTCACGATGGTGGTGCGGGGATGCTGCCGGCGGATGCTGGCGAGGTTGGCCCGGGTCACGGCGTCCACATCGTGATGCAGAAAGAGGATTCCCAGATCGTGGCGCATGAGACGGTGCCGGTTGTTATTTGCGGGCCGAGTCCGCCTTGCCGGGATCGGCTGAGGGTTCGAGCGGTTTCAACGGGTCGTGCCGCCCGGCCTCCGACAGGGCCGCCAGTTGCCGGGTGTGAAAGTCGCGAACCGGCCAGTTTTTTTTGAATTCGTAACTTTCAATCTGGAAGGCGTGCCAGGCCTTGATCTGGCCTGGGGTGATTTGCGTGTGGGCCAGACGGTTGGTTTGCAGCGAATCCCAGATGGACTTGGAGGCGTCCGGCGGAATGGTTCCGGCGGCGCCCACCGGTGTCACGGTGCCGCCGTTCAGGAGAAAGGCCAGGCGCTGCAGCTGGTCGAGCGAATCCTCGGTCGTGGGGAGCCGCCAGGTTCGCACGGCTTGGCTGACATCCCAGGTGAGCAGGCTGCGCCGGTCGAAGGCAAAGCACGCCTTGCTTAGCATCGCCGCCTGACGCAGGGGCGGCGTCAACGGCTCGCCCGTGGCGGCGCTCCAGATCCGGGCGTCGCTGCCGGCCGCGGTCACGATCCAATTTCCATCCGGGCTGAAGGCGGCGCCGCGGACCTGGTTTTTATGTTTCAGCAACGGGGTCAGCTGCCGGCCGGTTTTGGCGTCCCAAATGCCGGCGGTGTAATCTTCGCTGGCCGTGACGATGCGCTGGCCGTCGGGACTGAAGGTGGCAAACAAGACGCCGTCCTCATGCTGGATCGGCATGCCGGTCGGGCCGCCCGTGGCCGCATCCCAGATCCGGGCGGAGCACTTGGTGAAATACCCGTCCGACGAGTAGGTCAGGAGCGACCGGCCATCAGGCGAAAAGGCCGCGCCCTTGACGAAGGTTTCGTGGGCGAGCGGCGGAAAGCAGGGCATGCCGGTGACGCTGTCCCGGATCTCAACCTGGTTGGTGTGCCACCACGCAAAGCGGGTCCCGTCCGGATTGAACGCCGCGCCGGCAATGGGCGGGTCAATCATCATCAAAGGAGAAGCCGGCTGCCCATCTTCCACCGACCACATCTGGGCATAGCGTCCGCCCCACGCCAGCAGCAACCGACCGGAAGGAGAGAGGGCGAGGTTGGTGAAAGTTTGCACGATTGAAAAGGGCGGGGCCAACGACCGGCCTTTCAAGACGTCAAAAATTTTCACGGACTGCAGGAAGTTGGTGCCCTCCAGTTTTTTGGCGGTCACGAGCAGGTTCTCTTGACCGCTGAAAAACAGTTTGTCCGGCAGGGAGTCGGTGAGCTGCGCGGGCGGCGGCGAGTGGGAAAGCATCCCCTGCACTTGGAGGCCATGTTCGTTGGTGGCGGCGCGGAAGCGGCCGGCGGAACTCAAGACGTCGCGGGAGGGTTCGCTCGTCACGTCGCAGCCGGCCAGATCCCAGAGCCGAACCGAACCATCGGCGCAAGTGGCCAGCATCCGGTGTCCGTCGGATGCGAAGGTGACAAAGGTGACGCGGTCGGGAAACCGGAACACCGGGCTGTAAGGATCCGGCTCGTGACCTTCCCGGGACCACAGTCGCAGAATGCGGTCATAGCCCGCCGTGGCGATGCGCTGGCCGTCGGGGCTGAATTCCACCGTGATGATGCCGTCGTCGTGGGCCATGGCCGGCAAAATTTCCCGATGCGAAGCCAGTTCCCAGACATGCGCTTTGCGGTCAAAGGAACTGGTCGCCAGTTCGGCGTCGTCCGGACTGAACGACACATGGTTTACCCAGGAGGAATGTTTGAACGGCGGACAGAAGGGCTGTCCGGTGGCAAGCTCCCATACGAAGGCATTGCCGTCCTCTCCGGCGCTGGCCACCCAGCGGCCGTGATGGCTGAAGGTCACCCAGAGCACGTTCCGCTGGTGCCCGATGAACTGGCGCTCGACTTCCTTTGAATCGAGGTTCCAGATCCGCACAACGCCGTCGCTGCACCCCGTGGCAAGGTGGCGTCCGTCCGGACTGAAGGCCGTGCAAAACACCGGGCCGGGGTGTTCGAGCTGGAGCAGTTCCACCCCGTCCTCGCTGCGATATACGTGCGCCGCGGAATCTTCGTTCGCCGCCGCGACCAGCCGTCCGTCCGGGCTGAACGAGCAGCCGCGCAGGTTGTTGGTGGGCCCGAACCGGGGCGAGGCCGGTTGGCGGGTCAGGAGGTCAAACAGCTGCGCCTGTCCGGAAACCTGGGACACCAGCATGCGCCGGCCATCCGGATGAAACCGCGCGCCATAAACCATGTCGGGGAAAAACCACATCTGGGCCAGCACCGGACTGTGCGCCAGCGTCGAGGCGAACCGCAGCCGGTCATCCTGGGAAGTGGCGGCGTTCTGGTTGAGCTTCAGGGCCTCGGCAAAGTAAGGCAGCGCCCCGAGGGAGTCGCCCGCGTCCACGGCGCTGTTGCCATACGCGACGTTCGCGCCGATCTGCCGTTGGCGCTCCTGAAGAAACGCGCGGCGTTCGCGATAGAGCTGCGCGAGCACGACGCCGATGATCACCAGCGCCGCGAGGGAAAAGCCGACCACCTTCTTGCCCGTGGCCAGCCGGCGTTCGAGGAGTTTCAGGCGGCGGACGGAGTTGCCGTTCGCCAGCACCAGCAGGTCCGAATACATCTCCCACGCGGTTTGGTAGCGGTCGGCAGGATCGGCCTTGCACGCATGGAGGATGACCTCGTTCAGTTCGAGCAACTTGTCCTGATCGGGGAATTGATCGAGCAACGTGGGCAGTTCGGGGAAGTCGTGCCGGTCCTTGCCCGTGCTGCACTCGTAAAGGACCTTCCCCAGGCTGTACACGTCCGCGTTCGGCGCGCCGGGGCCTTCCGGCGGGATGAAACCTTCCGTGCCGACATAGGACCGCGCCTCGCCCGTGTTCGCCACCAGGCCGATGTCCGCCAGCTTGGGCACGCCGTTCACGAAGATGATGTTCGACGGCTTGACGTCGCGGTGAACGAGATGGTGTTTGTGCAGTTCGGCCAGGGCCTGGCTCAAGGCGATGCCGAGTTTGAGGCACTGGTCGAACGTCAGCCGGCCCTCGGCCTCCATGCTCTTCGCAAGGGTGCGGGGCGAATACTGCCCGGGCTGGATGTTCTGGCCGGACGCCTCATCGTCGCCCAGCTCCATGATGTAATAAAAATATTCCCCGGGCTTGATGCCCACGTGCAGCACATCCACAAAGCCCTCGTGCGAGCGCGAGAGTGGTTCAAATTTTTGGATGCCGGAGAGTTCGCGGTCAAACGGCCGCTGGTTGTCGAAGGATTTTCGGTAAACAATTTTTACCGCCCGGAAAAGCCCCATCATGTTGCGCGCCAGCCAGACTTCGCCGTAGCTGCCGCGGCCGATGCACCGCAGGAGTTCGTGATCGGGAATGGAAACTGCCGGAAGGACCGGATCTCCGGGAGGGTTTTCGCCTGATGCCGTGGAGGGCGGGGTGCTGCTGAATGGATTTTGATCCATCGTGGTTAAGTCCCAATTGTTCGGACAATTAGAGTCCGAATCAGATGTCGCCGCAATGCTTTTTAGTTTTTCCGACCCGGGCAGCGGGGTTCAGCGGGCTTTCCACTCCGGATCGAAATCCCGCGCCTGATGGAACTGTCCGCCCCAGATGCTGCGTCGGCCGACGTGCTGCACCAGCGAGGGCGCGTGGTAGAAAATGGGCTGGCGCCGCCGGCCCACGAGCCGGGCGATTTTCAGATCCTGGCCGGAACCGCCCTGGTGCCAGTTTTCCAGAAGATAGCCGGTCGTCGGCCGCGAGAGCAGAAACGCCTGGCTGCCATAAACGGAACGGGGATGCATGATGCGAAGGGAATGTTCGACGTCGCACTGCAGCTCGCGAATGCCGGGATTGTACAGGCTGGCCAGGGCGAGCAGGCGCGACCTGAGCGGCGTCCAGCGAAGAAGATTGTGGCGCAGGTGACGGTTGAATTGCAGATCGTCCTCCAGAAACAGGATGTAATCAGGCCGTCGTTCCAAGGCGGCCTTCAGCACCTGAAACGTGGAACGCAACTGCCGCTGCACCGGGCTGCCGTCCTGTTGATCGTCCATCTGAATGAGCGGGGCGTCATTCCAGTCGGTTGTGGCGAGATGTGCCAGCGTTTGTTCGCGCAGTTCATTGCGCGGCTCGCAGGAGATCATCACCGCCTGTATGCGCGGGGAACGGGTCACCCGGGAGGAGCGGCGCAGCTTTTTACGCAGCGCGGCCGGCAAGTTTCCCGGCCAGAGTTTTTGCAGCTCGGCGACCGCGGCCCGGCATTCGTGCTCGAAGCGAAAGCCGCGGACGGTTTCGTTGTGCAGGAAAAGATTCCACTTGTCCGTGTTGCGATGCTGGAAAAGTAGGCGGCCCGCCAGGTCGTGCTGGCACATGGTGCCGGTGAGGCGGCGGACGGGTTTCCGCACCAGGGTGTAGGGCTGCTTCAGTTTCCGAAACGCGAGATGGAAAGTTTCCTTGTCCCCGTGCAGGTGCCGGTAATAGAAGTCGGAGTTTTCATTGAACCACAGCGCCAGGCAAAGCGCCGGCCAGCAGCGGGCCTTGTCCAAGACCATCTGGCCGGATTCAAACTCGGGCTCCCGGGGAATTTGCAGTCCGCAGCTTCGCCAGATGTCGCGCTTTTGGGGATGTGACCGCTGCGGGAGGTCCGGCCAGAAAATGGCGCCCGTGGCGGCGAACTCCCGGCTTGCAAACAGGTATTCCGGATCAGCCACCACCGCATTGTCGGCGTCCAGCAGCAGCACCTCGCGGAAGCGGGAGTGAAGGATGGCGTAGGATTTCAACTCCCAGCCGCCCAGCCGGCGGACGGGAAACTGTTTTCGCATCCGGCCGGCGTCGCGGCATTCCACGCCGAGGGGCTCCAGGAGGTCGATCATTTCCCGCGTCATCTCGCGGCGTCCCAAATGCCAGAGCTGGATGGGCAGGTTGCAGCCGCGCGCGCGCAGCAGACGAATGCAAACCCAGGCGTTGGTGAAATACGTCAGCCCGCCGCCGCAGAGGACAATGCCGCGGCCGGCAAACCGATGAGCCGGATACGCCGGGAGATTTTGAATGAAACGGTCGCAGGCCAGGCCGGCGAAATGAAGGTTCAATGGCACCAAATCGAAAGGGTTGTCGCGGGTTGCCGCCACGGCGCGTTCGGCGGCTTTTCGTTGTCTGGCCGAAAGGTAATGAACCACTCCGCCCTTGAAGTAGGATTCGATTCGTTCAATGACCACGGCGGGCGTGATCAAGTCCATGCAACGCGGAAGATCGGCCACGACGTTGACACAAAGGTTGGCCGCAGCATCGCGCCGGTCGCCGTCGCGCAGCGGAAAGGTGCGGTCTTTCCAGCAGCCGCCAGTTCCGCCGCAGGGCACCGCGCCGTTGGTATGGATGAACTGATGTCCCGGGTAGGCCTCCCAGTGGGCTGGTTCGCGGGCGCCGGCGATGATGACACAAGGACGCAGGGAAGGCTGGCCGGGCTTGGTTTCCACGGCGGCGGCCAGATGCATCAACGCCGTGACAGGGCAGAGAATTCCCTGCGCATGATAAACTAGGCGGACCAGTTCCCGCAGGCGGGTCTGGCCGCGCAGGTCGATCACGCCATTGAGCCGCGGATGCCAGTGGCCGATCTCTCCGACCTGCACGAATTGAATCCTGCCTTTAAAATGATCGACGACCGCCTGAAAGCGCTTGGTGCTCCACCATTTGATGGTCACATCCTGCTTGCCGCCACCGGCGATGATCCAAAAGGGCAAATCAGTCCCGGTGATCTCACGGACTTGTGAATGCCAGTGCTTTTCCTGGGCGGAAAGGGGGATGAAACCCTTGAACTCGGTGGGTTTCAACTTCAGGCCGAGGCGGTCATTGAAAAATTCAATGAAACCGTGCAGGCAATGATACGGCGTCCGGTTGCAGCGGTTGATCAGCGGATATTCGCAATCCAACAGGGTCGCCTCCGGATCGGCTTCATCCAGCGGCGTGAGGTCGGGATTGTGCTCCCACAACTCCAAACAAGACGTCTGAACGTCGGTGAGAAACTCTCCCGGATGGGCGCGGTGCAGCTCCCGGACGGCAGCCGTGAGCATCACAATGTCGCCCGGGGACAGTCCGCATTTCAGAATCAGCTTGCGGGGACAGGTGTGGCTTTCCACGGAATCATTTGCCGGGATCAGGGCTGGGGGAGGAACTCAAGGTGGTGGAGTTTGCGACGCGGGTCAGGGCTGAAAGACGGCTCAGACGGGCCGCCGGCTTGGGGCTGAATCCGGCCTTCAGGCTGGTTTTTTTGCCGACTTTCCGAGCCTTGCGCGGCTGCGTTTTTTTCGCCGGCTTGATTTTTTTTGCCTTTTGAGCCGGAGCTTTGCGGAGGGCGGCTTTCTTGACGGGACGTTTTTTGTGAGGCTTACGCATGGGCATAACTGGTCTGATTCTTTTGGGTTTGTTGGAAAAATTCTTATCGCGGGATCACTGATTGCTGGCTGGCTGTTGAAGAGCCCGCATCAGTTTTCTCAAGATTTTGCGCCGGGTGGCAGAGAAGTCAGGCTGGGATTTCTCCATCAAATCCGCGCTGGCACCGACCAGCAGAGGGAATTTGCGCGGGCGGGAATTCTTGTCGAGGGAGTTCATGGCCGGATGGGGTTCGCTTGCAGCAGCGCGATTTCCTTTTTGATCAAATTGTTGATCCGGTGTTTCACGAGATAAATCCTCGCGGCGCTGATGTTCAGGGTTTTGGCGACTTTGGCCACCGGCCACTGCTTGCAGACATGCAGGTCAAAGGCCTGAAATTGTTTTGAATCGACCCGTTTTTTGACGCGTTCAACCGCTGCCTCCATCAGGTTTTCCTCCCATTCGCGGTTCCAGGTTTCCTCCAGCTTCAAGCTCAGCGGATCGGGAATCCTTTCGATGGCCGGAAGCTCGCCCAGCTCGGTGCTGTCATCGGGAGCCAGCCGGGGTTCCCGGCGGTTTTTTCGCAGATGGTCGATGATCCGCCAGTTCGTCAGCTGCATCAGCCAGTTCTTGAAAGATCCTTTCTGCGGATCGTATTTAAAGCTGGGCATGCTTTTGAGGACGGAAAGGACGGTTTCTTGCACCACGTCCTGGGCTTCGGCGTCCTTTAGACCGGCCTTGGTGGCGGCGGTGTAAATGAGCTTCCAATAAGTGTCGAAGAAAAGCTTCCAACTTTCCTGGTCTTCCCAGTCCTTCAACCGGCTGAGCAGGGATTGCCGGGTTGGAATGATGTCGTTTTCCACTGTCATCGAATAGTCTTTACAGATTATACGTGGCGAACGGCGGGAATCTTTCACAAAAATGGAAAACAAAAATTATTTTTCATTTTGTTGAAAGATCGGTTCCTGCCGCTGCGTATATATAAACAAAGCCTGATTTTTATACCAGTCTTGCCCAAATCTTCCAGAAGCGCCAAGGAGGTGGCTTTGACAAAAGGCAAGACTGGTATTTTTTTTGCCCGGTTGAATCGCGTCTAAAGCAATGCCAAACGCCCGATCCCCTGCGTTGAAATTGTCGTTGTGCAGGCCATTGACCAGCTCTTCCATGGAGCGGCGGGGCTTTTCCTGGTTCAAGCATCTTGGCCCAGTCCGGTCCGCGTGGCGCAGTATTTGCACTTGGGGCGGTGCGAATGGGGGCCGGTCGAGAGGTCGGTTCGGCAGGGCCTTGTTCTACCCTTGCCGCTGCTGGATCTTTTTTTGATCCCGAGGAGGGAAAGGGATTTGGATCGGTGGCTGAGAGGTCACCTCCCGGAGGCCTTTGATGAGTGGAAATTCTCCGTCGGTCCGAGGTAGCTTGCCGGGACCTTGCCACTGTTCACGACAATGCGCTGCAAAGCCAAGGCGGGATCCAACATCCAGATTTTCAAGGTGTGATAACCCGGCCGGGTGATCACATGGCGGCTTTTCAGCCGGCGACAATTGTTTTTCACGGACTCCTCCCAATCAAGGTTTCCATTTTGGGCGTTAAAACCGGCCGGCACGACCGTCACCGTCTGCGGCGGCTCATCGTCAAAGGAAACGCCATAGCGCAACGCCCGGCCTGGAATGAAGTTCAGCGTCGCCCCGACGGTGGTTTCGACGTCCCAGGCATTGGTCGCAAACAGATACATCTTGTATTCCAGGCAGGCCGATCCCGGTCCCGGCTTAAATTCCACTTCGGCCGGACCATCCGTGCGCATGGCGGACAAGGTGTGACCATAGCCGGGGATTCGAATCCAGCGCCCTTTCTCCGCATCGATCTTGGAAGTGAAGTGTTCCGCCTCGATGGCGACCACGCCGTCCTTTTCCACAAAACCATCCAGTGATTCCCGCGTTGGCGCTGCGGGGTTGAACGCCTCCACCATCACCCGCACGTCGCTGCCGGCCCCGGTAATCTTCACTTCTCCTCGGCTGATGCCGGATGGTGCCAGGCTCCAGTCCACGCTCACCTGCAGACGTTTGTCTTTTTCGAGCCGGCCCTTTTCAGGGCTCACCTGAATCCAGGGGACGGCGGCCGCCGCCGAAAAATCAAACGGGGTTTGTCCGCGATTGAAGACCTCGACAAAGTGCGTCTGCCGGTGGAACGCATCAAACTGCGGCAGCGCCGGCACGTCTGCGCCGCCCGGCCAAGCCTTGGTGCTGCCTTGAATCGCCACGCCCAAGGCCGCCGGTTCGGGCACAATCAGGTTTGTCAGGCTGATGGCATTGAGCGTGTTGGCCGGCGGATCGTTCCACTTCACATACCCCAGATGTGCCTGGTCCATGAAATGGTTCCATTTGCCGTTGGCGAACACGCGGTTGAAGTGATCCATCAAATTGGTCTGCGCCTGAAACAGCATCCGCGTTTCCGCCGCAAAGTCATTCACGCTCGCGCGGCCCTGTTTGGCGTAGAGCCGGTTCTTGGCGGCGGCCAGGTAGAGCGCGTGCAACTGGGCGCAGGCTTTGGTGGGAAACCAGACCAGTTCATAAAAGGCGTCCTGGCTTTCCGCCGGCAGCTTTTCCGCCACGGCCGCGGCTTGTTTTGCCAGCGCCAGGTAATCAGCCGTCACCTGTTCAAATTCGCCGCCCGCCAGGTCGTAGGTGTTCGCATTCAGGAGTTCAGGTTTGCGCCGTCCATTGTATTGGGTGTAGGTGGCAATGATCCGTGCGATTGCTTCGGCCTGCGCCGTTCCGAATTCACGTTCAGCCCAGGAACGTGTGTATTCCTCGAGGTTTTCGTTTGTCCAACGCCCTGTGTTGCAGGCGAGGTGCATGAAGAACTCCAGCGGAAACTCGTATCCTTTGAAGTGTCCGACGTTGACGATCCAGATGCGGTCGGCGCCATATTGCTTGGCCAGCGACAACTGATCCCACAGTTTGGGAATGGGGCTGGTGTTGATCCACTGATAGCTCCGCGGTCCGCCGTGGTAATCGAAGTGGTAGTAAACTCCCGCGCCGCCGCGGCGGTTGCGCTCCGCCGCGCTGGGCAGGCGGCGGATGTTGCCCCAGTTGTCCTCCGCCCACAGCAGCGTCACATCATCCGGCACGCGCAGACCTTCATGGTAGAAGTCCTGCACCTCCTTGTAGAGGCACCACATCTGCGGCACCTGCGTCAGGTCGGGGTTTAGCTCCTCGGCCAGGATTTCCCGCTGGGCTTTGACAATCTGCTCGGTCAGCTCGCGGCCGATCGGCATGCCGCTGTCGTTTTCGGCCCGTAGTCCCAGGGTGATGATGCTTTCGTAGTTTCGGTTGCGATGAATGCCTTCGCGCCAGAACTGCCGCAGCACCGGCTGCTGGTTCGTGTTGTTGTAATTCCAGTTGCCGTATTTCCGGCCCAGATTCCGGTCCCATTCCTTCTGGGCCCGCAACATCGGCTCCTGATGCGAGGTTCCCATGACGATGCCGTATTCGTCTGCCAGCCGAGGATTCTCCGGGTCGTCCTCGTTGAAGGCGTTGTTCCACATGGCCGGCCAGAGATAATTCGCCCGCACCCGCAGCATCAGCTCAAACAGGTTGGTGTAGAAGCCACGACCATAATTGGCGGAGCCTTTATGGCCGGGAACCGTGCCGTAGTTGGCCTGCACCCAGCCGGTCAATGCCGGTGCCTCGTCGTTTAGAAAAATTCCCCGATACTTCACCGAGGGCGGGCCTTGGACGAACTTTCCCGGACGGATGTAAAGCTCCTTGTGATGCTGGATGGGAACGTCCGCCCAATAATACCAGGGTGACACGCCAATTTGCTCGGACAGGTCATAGATGCCGTAGATGGTGCCGCGCTTGTCGCTGCCGCAAATCACCAGCGCGCTGTCAATGCCCGGCAGGGGGTTTTTCACCGTCTGCACCAGGAACGATTCCCATTTTCCCCGGATGTCCGAGACATCGAGTTTGCCGGCGGCAATCAACAGGTCAATCGTGCGGCTCCTGCCCAGCGTCCCAAGGATGACCAGTCGCGGGTGTGGGGAACCTGTGGCTGACATCAGCCCCGGCGTTTGTCCGGTGACGCGGGCAAGATCCTTTTGCAGGTCGCGCGCCGCCCGAACCACTCCCGCGAAGTCATTGGTGTCAGCCAGAATCGCGGCGATGGAATCGTGATCGCAGAGGTTGAAGCCACCGGCCGGGGGGGCTGTTTCCACGTAGCGTGTCTGGCCGAGGGCAAATGCGGCCAGGGCCGACGCAGTCCATAGGAGGAGGGCAATTTGCCGGGCGGGTTTGAACAGGTTCATTTTTAATGCTGGCTGGCTACCAATTGGCGCGGCGGCCAGATCCGAAATTCTCCGCCGCAATGCAGCATGCCCAGCATATGCAAGAGGCCGTCGTAATAGCGATATTTCCCGGCCGGCACGGGTGCGGTCCAGAGTTCGGTGACGTACCGCTTCGCCTCGGGACGGGTGCTGGCCAGGACGGCCACGGCGTTCATGGCGACGAGGCCGGGGGAATGGTCGGCAGAAAGCGGTCGGCCATCCAGCGTGAACTGGTTGCCGTAGTTGGTGGTGTTGCGGTCAAAAAAGGCAAGCAGGCGGTCGGACAATTCCTGTTCGCGGGGATCCGCCTGCCACCAGGACCAGTCCACGGCCCAGTTCATCGCCACCCGCCAGGCGTCGAAACGAAAATCTGCGGAACCGGAGTTGTGCGGTGCCAGCCAGGGCGAGCCGTCGAATTGCGCATACTCGGGGCACAGGGCCGTTGCCGGATGAGCCGCCCGCTGGAAGAAATCGCGGCTGGCCTGAGCCGCCTGAAACCAGAACGCGCGGTCCTCGGCGGGCCCCCACCGGCCCCACAGTTCATAAAACGCCGGCAGATGATAGGAGGGATCGGTGTGGCCGTCGCCTTCGAGGTCCGCAGTGAAGCGCACCATTTTATGAACGGGATCAAACACGGCCTGGCCGGTTTGCCTGCCGCGGATGGTCTCGCCCTGCAAAAGCGGGCGATGCCTCAGGTCGGTCAGCAGGCGGTCGGCCTCCGCCTGATAGTTGAAGATGCCCTGTCCGTTGCCCCACCTCCCGGCGGCAAAGTAAAGCGCGGTGACGAAATACTCCTCCCCGTCCGGGGCTGGCATCTCATCATTGGGCACGCCGTTGGTTTTCATCGACCAGGAAAAATAACCCGCCGCCGGATGGTTGGTGGCGGGATGGTGCATGAACGAGCGGCTCCAGTTCCAGAGGGCGTCGAACTCTGCCTTTTTATCCAGTTGCACGGCAATCATCATCCCATAAGACATCCCTTCAGATCGGACGTCTTGGTTGATGACGTCGAGCATGTAGGCGAGCGGTCCGCTGGTGTTGGTTCCGGCAGGGTAAAACAAAGTTTGATCGGCCGGCCGGCCGTGAAACAGCTGGTTGAAGGCTTTGTCAATTTTGGCCCGGATGGCCGCCGGTGTTTCACCATTTTCAGCAAAGAGGTTGCGGGGCGCTGTCAGTGGAAGATTTTTGCCCGCTTCAACCCGTTCACCGGCCCGAACGTTGGTCATGGCCCAAGCCCATGCCAGCGCCAAGACAAGCCACCGGCACAGGAAATTCATCGCATGATTTTTAAGCACGCCTGGCAACATTGAATGGCCAAACATAGCCGTCGTCGCGGGGCAATCCATACGACGTTTATCGTATGAAACCGCCGCCGGATTCCGGGGTTCACCCAAAATACGACGAACGTCGTATGGAAGGCTTCCGCATGGTTTGACATGGTGGCAGGCATGTTCCCCGTGAAGCTGTGCGCTTTCGTGCTTGGTTGTGGCAGAGCCTTCTGCCCGTTTGCGACCAGCGGTTGCCCGTGCAGTTTCACTTTTGGTGACCGGTTACCCTAATCCAGTCTCAAGACAATCCATGAAAACATCAACAACCCCCCCAGCGTCTGCAAGGCATCAGGCCGCGCAGCTGACCGCTGTCCTCGACCCGAAACGCACAACCCCCTCAAACATGAAAACCAGATTCAAACTGATCGGTGCCGCGGTTTGCGGCCTGTTTACCCTTGCCTCCGCCTTCGGTCAGGCAACCTGGGTGTGGACCAACAGCGTCCAAGCCGATGTGGGCGCAGCCTCCAGCTGGACGAACGCCGTCACGGGGTCCAATGGTGTTCCGGTTGCGACGGCCAATGGGGCCGGGGTTCAGGGTGATACGATGTTGTTTGATGGCAAATCATCCGGTCCCGTGTCTGCCATCTCCACCATCAACGCAGGCGGTCTCACGGGCAGTTCGGTGGGCGGCTCAATTGCCGGCATCTGGCTTCATATGACCGCCAACCAGGTCAACCCCGTGACGATGTACACCACGGTGGCCAACAGCGCCTCGGCTGGACTTCGCTTCAACAGCATTACGATTGATTCCGGTGCCGGCACGTTCAGCTTGGGAAAAGGTCTCACCACCAATTGCTTGGACATCCTGCTGGGAACCGCCAATCCCTCCGCGCAAGGCTTCACCAACAATTCCGCCAACCCGGCCATCGTCAACTTCGACACCCGGTTCCGTCTCGGCGCGGGCGGCGCCCATACCTATGTGTTCTCCGGCACTGGTGATTGGTACATCACCAACGATCTGGCGAACGTCAACGGCTCGGCGACGCTGATTCAAAAGGACGGTTCCGGC
The DNA here is from genome assembly GCA_046346715.1 of Verrucomicrobiota bacterium. Lineage (GTDB taxonomy): Bacteria > Verrucomicrobiota > Verrucomicrobiia > Limisphaerales > CAIQOK01 > CAIQOK01. The sequence goes on along the minus strand of JAXMHO010000001.1, from coordinate 7,938 downwards.
ACCATGTATTGGACGGCCGGACATAACAATTTCTGGGGCACCATCACCACCATCTCCACGCCGATGACCATCTCCGGCGGCACCTTGGTGCTGAAGAGCGGCGGGCTGTTTCCCTCCACCACCACCATCAACAACAACGGCGGCATCTTGGTTTATGACGCGCCGGCCAGTTCCCAGGCGGGCGGCGCCCAGACCATTGCCAACCCGGTCAACGGCGTCGGCTCCCTGATTGTGAACAACGGCACGCTGACCTTGAGCGGCCAGAACACCTTCACCGGCGACACGTTCTTGAACGGCGGCACCACCATCGCGAACCGTGCGGAAAACCTCGGCGTGAACGGCCCGCTCGGCAACGGCGGGTTCATCTCGTTCGGCGGCGGCACGCTCCAGTTCAGCGCGGTCAACACCTATGACTATTCGGCGCGCTTCACCAACTCGGCGGCGCAGGCCATCCGCGTGGACACGGCCGGGCAAAACGTGACCTTCACCAACGACCTGGTCAGCAGCGGCGGCACGCTCACCAAGCTCGGCTCCGGCACGCTCACGCTGTCCGGTGCCAACACCTATTCCGGCACCAGCATTGTTGGCGCGGGCAAGCTTCTCGTTCAGGGATCCCAAGGCTCCGGCGCAATCATCGTCTCGAACAGCGCCACTCTGGGCGCGACAGGCGGCGGCACGCAGCTGGCCCCGACCGCTTTGACGATTGGAACCTCTGCCGGTGCGTCTTTGGAATTCAACAGCGTCAGCAGCACGGTGACGCCGATCATTGCGGCGGGCGCCATTGCGGCGGGCGGCACGGTGACGGTGAACGTCAACAGCGGTTCTTTCCTCATCGGCAGCAGCTATCCGCTGCTTTCCTGGACCAGCGGCTCCGCGCCGACCTTCTCGCTGGGCACACTCACCGGTGCCGGCGGCAATCTCTCCGTGGTCGGCAGCACGCTCTATCTCAACATCACGTCCTTGGCTTACGTCTGGACGGGCACCACGGACGGCAGCTGGGACACCACCACCGCCAACAACTGGAAGGTGAACGGTGTCTCCCAGATCTGGGCCAACGGCGGCACGGCGCTCTTCGATGACACGTCCACGGGTGAAACCAACATCACGTTGAACGCTCCCATCACTCCGTCCAGCGTTACGGTCAACTCCAGCGCCAAGACTTACAGCATCACCTCCAGCGGCGCGAACGTCATCGACGGCAGCGGCTCCCTGACCAAGAACGGCAACAGCGTCCTCACGCTTGCCGGCGGTGTGAACGGTTACACCGGCGCAACGGTCATCAGCGGCGGCACCTTGAGCGTCGGCACTTTGGCGGACGGCGGGACGGCCAGCGACATCGGTTCTTCCGGCAATGCGGCGGCCAACCTGGTGCTCAACGGCGGCAAGCTCCAATACACCGGCGGCGGCCAGACGCTCAACCGCCTCTTCACCCTCGGCACCGCCGGCGGCACGCTCGAAAATCAAGGCGGCGGCTCGCTGATCTTGAACAATTCCGGCGCGGTCGCCTTGAGCGGCACCGGCGCCCGGACGCTCACCCTGTCCGGCAATGGCAGCGACGAACTGGATTCGTCCCTCAACGACAACGGCGGCGCCACGGCTTTGACAAAACTCGGCGCGGGCACCTGGGTGCTTGGCGCAAACAATGCCAACTCAGGCGCGGTCACGATCAGCGGCGGCACGCTGCAAGTCGGCACCGGCGGTGCCAGCGGCTCGGTCGGCACCGGCAGCATCACCATCAACCCCGCGGGCAGCTCGCTGGTCTATAACCGCACGGGCTCGGTGACCAACAGCACCATCACCGGCACGGGTTCTGTCACCGTCGGCGGCGGCGTCACGGTCGTCATGCCCGGCAACAACATCTACGGCGCCACCACCATCAACAGCGACAGCACGCTTCAGGTGGGCGTGGGCGGCGCCACCGGCCAGTTGAATCCCAATTCATTGATCACCGTGGACGGCACGCTGGACTTCAACACCTCCGGCACCTTCTCCTACGGCGGCACCGGCATCGCCGGCGGCGGCAACGTCATCGTCCGGGGCGGCGGCAAGATCACCAGCCTCGGCGCGAACTCCTACTCCGGCTGGACTCTGATCACTGCGGGTTCCACCTTCCAGCCCTGCCAGGGCAACCAGGGCGCGCTGGCCAGCTCGGTGGTGACGAACAACGGCACGCTCCTCCTCATCCGTCAGGACAACGGCGTCTTCATCTACAGCGGTCCCGTCACCGGCACCGGCAAGGTGCTCGTGGACGCCAACAACTTCAATCCGGGCGACGTCACCCTGACGGGCACCTGCGATTACACGGGCGGCACGTTCATCGGCGACAACGGCCTGGTCGTCGGCGACGGCGGGGTCAACGGCTCCATCGTGGGCAACGTGACCTTCACCGGAAGCACGCAGGTGCCGAACGACAACGCCCGGACGCTGATCTTCAACCGGAGCGATGACATCACGTTCTCCGGCAACATCGTGACCAACTTCACCAGCCCGCAGAACAATCGCGGCGTGGTGATTCAGAACGGCACCGGCGTCCTGACGCTGCTGGGCAACAACACCTACGCCAGCGGCACGATGATCAGCAACGGCGTGGTGCAGGTGGGCAACGGTGGCACCGCCGGTTCGATCGGCTTTGGTCCGGTGGACATCACCGGTTCGCTCGTCTGGAACCGCTCGGATGCGGTCACCTTTGGCGGCCAGATCAACGGTCTGGGCACCATGGTGCAGGCGGGTTCGGGTGTTCTCACCCTCACCGCGTCGAACAACCTGGTCGGTTCGACCACGGTCAGCAACGGCACGCTGGTGCTCACCGGAGGTTATCTCCTCGGCGGGGTCAACGTCGAAGGCGGCACCTTGGTTCCGTCCTCCTTCGCCACGGGCGGCGGGCTGAGCCTGCTGGGCGCAGTCAACATCAATGCCGGCTCGGTGCTCGTGCCGTTGAACCGTTCGCTGTCCGTCACCAACATCAGCTCCGCCGCCGCCATCACCCGCAACGGCGGTTCGCTTGCGGTGACCAACGTCGGCGCGCCGCTTGTGGTCGGTGACAAGTTCTACATCTTCAACCAGCCCGTCAGCGGCTTTGCCACCGTCACCGGCGCGGGTGCGACCTGGCAGAACGACCTGGCGACGGATGGCTCCATCACGGCTCTCACAGTGCCGGTGACGGTCAACCCGAATCCGCCGGTCCTGCAGGCTTCGGTCGCGGGCAACACCCTGAACCTTGCCTGGCCCACCAACCTGGGCTGGACGCTCCAAACCAACAGCGTTGGTCTGGCTTCGCCCGCCTCCTGGTTCCCGGTCAGCGGCTCCGCCTCGGTGACCAACCTAAGCATCACCATTGACCGCTCGAAGGCGAACGTCTTCTTCCGGATGGTTTATCCGTGATCGAAAACTGATTCCAACGGGGTCGCCGTGTTCATCACGGCGACCCCTTTTTAAATCAAAGGACAGCCCATGACATTCCGCTCACCTCAAAAAAAAGGCAGCCGTTTGTGCTTTGGCTTCACCTTGATTGAACTCCTCGTGGTCATCGCCATCATCGCCATCCTGGCCGCCATGCTTCTGCCGGCGCTGGGTCAGGCGAAGTTTCGCGCCAAGGTGATCAACTGCACCTCCAATTACCGGCAGTGGGGCGTGATGTCGTCGATGTATGCCGGTGAGTTCAAGGACTGGCTGCCCGGCGTTGACATGCTTGGCAGCGGTGCGGGCAATCCCTGGGACATCGGCGCCAGCTTTGTGCCCACCATGGGAAATTACGGGCTGACGGCGGGGATGTGGTTTTGCCCGGCGCGCCCCGAGGAGGTCACCGCGGCGGTCGCCTACAACAACAACAATCCCATCGCCAATCTGACCGACGTCACGAACTACATGGCCCGTCTCGTCGGGGGCGTCTATGTGATGAACCATAATCTCTGGGTGGCGCGGGGCAGCGGCTTCACGGCGGTGCCCAGCCCCAACTACATCGTGCCGAACACGGACCCGGCCAAGTACGGCTTTCCCCAAAAGACCGTGGACAAGGCCAGCCGCAACGTTCCCTTCCTGAGCGACACCTGCCTCTCGGGTTACGGCACCATCGGCGATGAATTCGTGAGCCACATCAACATCAACACCATGAACAATTTTCCGAATGCCAAAAAGTATTCGGGGCACGTTTCCGGCCGCCAGCTCAGATCCGTCAATCTGGCGTTTGCCGACGGTCACGTGGAACGTCACAACAAGCAGCAGATCACCTGTGTCTGGCTGGATCCCAACCAGCCGGCGGGATTTTTCTACTGAAACAATCTCCGCGGCCTGACTCAACCGCCAGATTTGGGACCTCGCCCGCCACGGTTGGCGGGCGGGTCGCGGAAGGTCACCACAAGCCGCCGCCGGCGCGGCCGTTCAATCGCGCCAGAACCGCCTACGAAGATCACAGACACCCTTATGGTTCCGCCCAATGCATCGGTCGTTCCCGCGCGGCAACCTGTTCTTGGAACATCTGACCACCAATTTTCGCCCAACCTTTGCCTCGTGCTTTGGCTGGGCCTTTTGCTCGCCGGCCTTGATCCGGTTCGCGCTGATTATCCAATCGTCAGCCATAAATTCGCCGCCGACCCCGCGGCGATGGAGTTCAACGGCCGGCTCTACCTTTACTGCTCCAACGATTCGGACAATGCCACCAACAGCTACCAGATGCACAGCATCAGCTGTTACTCCTCGGATGACCTGAAGAACTGGACGGACCATGGCGAGGTGCTGCAGGCGCCGCGCGATGTTTCATGGGCGTCGCTCGCCTGGGCGCCCTCGGCGGTGAGCAACAACGGCGTGGTGTATCTCTATTTCGCCAACGGCGCGAGCGGCATCGGCGTGGCCACCAACAGCAATCCCTCAGGCACCTTCAAGGATGCCAAAGGCAGCGCCCTCATCAATTCCAGCACGCCGGGTGCGGCAAGTTCCACCCAGTGGTATTTCGACCCGTGTGGATTCGTGGACGACGACGGCCAGGCATATCTCTATTTCGGCGGCAGTGCGCCCACCAATTCCCGCGTCATCAAGCTTGGCGCGAATCTCACCAGCGTCAACGGTTCCGCCACCGCGCCCTTCACCACGAATTTTTTCGAGGCCGCCTATATGCACAAGCGGAACGGCATCTACTATCTGACGTATTCCACCACGCCCTCCGCCGGCATGGTGATTTACTGCGAGACGAATTCCAATCCCACCAACGGTTTTCTTCCCTCCGGCACAGTGCTGCCCAATCCGCCGGTGAATGTTTTCAACAACAACCATGCCGCCATCGTTTCCTTCAAGGGCGGCTGGTATGTCGCCTATCACAACCGGTTCGTCGCAAAAGCCAACGGCAGGTCCGACGCCGACGCGGTGACACATCGCAGCCTTTGCCTTGACGCACTCGCCTACAACGCGGACGGCTCCATCCAGCCGGTCGTGCCGACCACAAACGGTCTGGCGCAGATCAAATACCTCAGCCCCTATGTGCGCGTGGAAGCCGAGACGATCTCCCTGCAGAACGGCCTCACCACGGAGGTGTGCGCCGAGGGCGGAATGAATGTGACGAACATCGCGAACGGCGATTGGATCCTAGTTCGCGGCGTGGATTTCACCAGCGCCGGCGCGACCAATTTCACCGCCCGCATTGCCGGCGCCGGCCCGGGCGGCAACATCGAACTTCGCTTGGATGCCACCAACGGCACCTTGATCGGCAGCTGTCCTGTGCCGCCGACGGGGGGCTGGCAGACGTGGGCGGGCGTTTCCGCTGCGGTCAACAACACGACGGCACGAGGTGTTCACGATTTGTTTTTCAAGTTCACCGGCACGACCGGCACTAACCTGTTCAACTTCAATTCGTGGCAGTTCCAATCTTCGGCGGTTTCATCGGCGCCGGTCTCGCTTGCCAAGTTCGAATCCGAGTCCGCCACGTTGGGGACGGATTGGCTTGTAAGCAATACCGTCGCTCCCGCCTACATCACCATCGGCACTGACGGCTCCGGCAACAATCCCGGCAGTTCGAATCGAATCGCCACCTACACTGTCACCTTTCCCACGCCCGGCACCTATCAGCTTTACGCGCACCTACGCACCGGTGCCGGCACCTTCAACGACGACTCCATGTTTTATGGCAACGGCTTTGGGGTGAAGAGTCCGACGAACAACGCCGACTGGATCTTTGTCAACGGTCTGGCTGCGGCGGGCTGGAACAATCCTGCCGACGTCGTCAACACCAGCGGCTCCCTTGGTTCCGGCGTTTGGAAATGGGTGAACCTCTCGGTGTTTGCGCCGGGCGCGACCTTCTCCGTGACCACGACGAATCTCACCCAGACATTCCAGATCGGCGCGCGCGAAAACGGACTGGACCTGGACGCCTTTGTCTTCGGGCTGAATTATTACACCTACACGGTGTCCGCCTTGGACAACGGCCTCGATGGAACGCCGCCCTCCGCCGGCAGCAGCGTTGTGAATTGGACCAACCTCCTTCAGCGCATGGACGGCTTCGGCGGCGGCGCGGTTTTCCTCGACGTGCCGGATCCGATTCCAACCACCCACTTTGACACGCTGTACAACACCAACGGCTCCAGCCTGGGCCTCACGCTGTTGCGCGTGCGGATCTCGCCGGACACGAACTGGACCACGGCGCTGACCGATGCCCAGCGTGCGGTGGCCCGCGGTGGTCGGGTGCTGGCCACGCCCTGGACGCCGCCCGCCTCGATGAAGGACAACAACGCGCTGACCAATGGCGGTGCGTTGCTCCCCTCGCAGTATGCTAACTACGCTGCCTATCTGAACAACTTTGCCGGCTACCTCAAGGCCAACGGCGCACCACTGGCAGCCATTTCGGTGCAGAACGAACCAGACTGGCCCGCCACCTACGAATCATGCCTGTGGAGCGGCAGCCAGTTTCTGAGTTTCTTTCGCACCAACGCCGTCGCCATCACCAACGCGCCGGTGATGATGCCGGAGTCGCTGGCCTTCAACACCAGCTATTCCGATGCGACGCTCAATGATTTGACCGCCGTCACCAACGTGGCTTATGTCGGCGGGCATTTATATGGGGTGGGAGCCATCACGGACTATCCGCTCGCGCACACCAAGGGCAAGCCCACTTGGATGACGGAGTATCTCATCAACGATCAGACCATTGATTCCGCCATCATTACCGCGCAGCAGATGCACGACTGCATCAATACCGGCAACATGAGCGCCTACATTTGGTGGAAGGTGATGGGCAACGCCAACGGTCTGCTGAACGCTGCCGGGGTCGCGCAGAAGCGCGGCTACGTGATGGGTCAGTTCAGCCGTTTCGTCCGTCCGGGATTTCACCGCGTCGGCGCGAACTACACCGGCGCAATCCTCACCACGGCCTATCGCAACACCAATTCGACCTCGTTTGCCATTGTCGCCATCAATCCCGCCGGCCTTCCGTTGGCCACGAGCTTTGCGTTGTCCAATTTCCCCGCCGGTGTTTCCGTCACGCCGTGGATTACGTCCCCCGGCCTTTCCTTGTCGGCGCAGTCCGCCTTCGTGGTCAGCAACGCGACGTTCAGTTACACGCTGCCCGGCTTGAGCGTGGTGACCTTTGTTGGCGAGGCGAACACCGCACCGTCCTTGGTTGTGGTTTCTAACCGTACCGTCAACCCCGGCATAACAATCAGTCTCACCAACAACGCCAGCGATCCGGACCTGCCCGCGCAAGGCCTCACCTTCGCCCTGCTGACCGCGCCGCCGAACGCGAGCCTGACGCCGCTGGGCCCATCCAACGCCGTGTTCACCTGGCGCCCGCTCATCGCCCAGTCCGCCTCCACCAACGTCGTGCAGGTGAAAGTCAGCGACAGCGGCACCCCGTCCCTGAGCGCGACCAACACGTTTGTCGTCACCGTCAACCCGGCGGTGACGCCGTGGTTGACTTCCATCGCGGCCGGCGGCCAGGTGAGTTTGCAGGCGACGGGA